>NZ_JBQAGZ010000008.1:0-228053 GCF_051916605.1 Bacillus cereus group sp. MYBK195-1
GTTCATCTGTTGTTTGAAGTTGGTCTGTGTTACCTTGCACTTGAAGGCTTGTAGATTGCTTATTGTTTACTGATTGTTGTTCCTCTGCAAACGATACCAATGGTGAAGATAATACCGTTAATCCTGCCGTAAATGCTACTACTTTTTTATTAAATTTAATATTCATTTTGAATTTGGTATATCTCACTACTTTAATAGATATACCTTCCTCCTTGTACTTCTTTTAGTCTAAATAATAGTTTAAATAATCATAGCCTGACCCTCAAATATAATGGATTAATTTTCCACTTCATATGATAAACCGAAATCTTTAAGTCCTACTAGATATATCAGTATTTCAGAATTATAACACAGCACGATTGCAAAAATCCCAAGGCTCTTACAACTAATATCTTAATCTTGAACATACTGATAGTATGACTCTAAAAAGGAGCATAATCAGTTAATCTATTTTTACACCAAAACCATGTTAGCTCCTATATAAAAAATACACCCCTTCTTTTCATTTTATTATTTCTTTTTACCTAGCGATTTAAGACCACGTTTAATAACATCATAGAAACTTAGAGATTGTGCCATATGACCTGGATCTACATATTCTCGTATAGCCCGAAGAACTTTCTTAGGTTCCTTAGAAGAAAAGGTGAAGATTCCATTTCTCTTGGTTTCAATAGCATAACGTGGAATCCATTTCCCCTTAAACATTACAGAAGCTATAACGTAATCTACCTCCTCCCACGGAATTTGAATAAATTTACGCGTATCACGAGAGTTATAAAATTCAAACCCTTTATCACCAATCATAATTTTCCCATAGTCCGTAAGTCCCGTAAAAGCGGTAGCATCTATTACTAAATCTACCTTTGTATTAATTGATTGAACCATCATATCCGCTCCATTTCATTTATGCTATTAATAATTCGTTGCTTCAAACAATTAAGTCAATACAAAAAGTGGCTGAAACGATAATCGACAGCCACTTTTGTATACGAACTATTATCGATTTACAGGCTACTAATCTACACTTCAACCTCAACAATTCCTAAATAATAAACCTTAAGAATTGAAAACGTCAAAAACTTAAATTATAATAGTCCGATTACGTGACCAACTACCCCTACTACGAATAATGAAAGAATAATAACAATTGGGCTAACTTTTTTCTTAAGTAACCACATACAGAAGAATGTCAGAAGCAATGCAGCCAAACCAGGAATTAATTGATCTAAGTTATCTTGCAAGGTAGTCACTTTTGTAGGTGACAGGGCCATTCCTGAGTTTACTTGTTCGAAAGATTGACGAATCCCTTCACCATTTCCAGGAAGTTTGTCCCACTCAATATACGCACCTTTATCTAACTGAACTTCAGATACAACTGGCTTAAATTTAATTGATACCCACCGTTCCACTAAGGCTGCAAGTACAAACATACCAAGGATTGATGCACCTTTTGTAATATCTTGTAATAACCCACCTGAAAGATCATCAGTAATTTTAGAACCAGCTTTATAACCAAATTCTTGTGTATACCACATAAATCCCCAACGAACCAAGTTCCAAGCTAAGAAGAAAAGGATTGGCCCAAGGATATTCCCCCCCATTGCTAATGATGCCCCTAAAGCACCTAACATGGGACGTAAAGTAAACCAGAATACCGGATCACCAACACCGGCTAAAGGACCCATCATCCCAACTTTAACCCCTTGAATTGCCACATCATCAACTTCTGCACCATTAGCGCGTTCTTCTTCAAGTGCTAATGTAACTCCTAGAATTGGTGAAGCAATATAAGGGTGTGTATTAAAGAATTCCAAGTGACGTTTTAATGCTGCTTTTCGATCTTCTTTTGATTTATATAACTTTTTAATCGCTGGAATCATCGAGAAGGCCCAACCACCATTCTGCATACGTTCGTAGTTCCAAGAACCCTGAATAAATGTAGATCGCCATGCAACGGCTAAACGATCTCTTTTTGTTAATTGAATTTTTTCTGCCATTTGTCTTCTCCTCCTCCTGAATTAATAATCGTTTAAGATATCGTCAAGCGGGTCACCAGAGTTACCTCCACCACCATTTGAAGAACCACCCATTTTAGAAAGGCTCAAATAAATAAGAGCTAAAGCCACACCCAATGCACCAAGAGCAATAAGTGTTAATTGAGAAATCGCAGCTATTACGAAACCAATAATGAAGAATGGCCATACTTCTTTTGTTGCCATCATATTAATAACTAATGCATAACCAACAGCAACAACCATTCCGCCACCAATAGCCATTCCATCAGTTAACCATGCAGGCATTGATTCCAAGAATCCTTGAACGCTTTGTGCAGGGATAAATAAAAGTGCTCCGGCAGGAATTGCAATTCGGATACCTTGTAAACACACCGCAGCGATGTGTAACACTTCAATTTTTTTTATATTTCCTTCTTCAGCTGCCGTATCCATCATGTGTACAATAGGAACAGCAAGTGTACGAACAATCATTGTTAAGAAAAGTCCTGCTACTGCAAGTGGTACCGCTACTGCAATTGCTGATGCAACACCGCTAACACCTTGCCCGCCTAATACTAAAATAATCGCTGATGCAACTGATGCCAATGCAGCATCTGGCGCTACGGCTGCTCCAATATTTGCCCATCCAAGTGCAATCATTTGAAGTGTACCGCCAAGAACAATACCAGCCTCCAGGTTACCTGTTACTAAACCGATTAGTGTACATGCCACTAGCGGTTGATGGAATTGAAATTCATCTAATATTCCTTCCATACCGGCTAGAAATGCAATTAGTATCACTAAAATTATTTCTATAGTAGACATTATAATCCCCCATTTCATTTAAATTTGCTATGTAACTACGATAATTCAACCTTCGCTTTTTTTAGAATATCATCCATGTTTGCACGAGAATCATTAGGTACTTTACGTACATCAAAATGAATGCCTTTTGCTTTCATTTTCTCGAAAGCCTCAACATCTTCTCTTCCCATAGAAAGAACCTTATTAACAACAACCTTTCCAGTTGAATGAGCCATAGAACCAACGTTAACTTCTTTAATATCCACACCACCCTCTATAACTCTCAGGACATCTAGTGGGTTTTCAAATAATACCAGTGCATTAGTATTACCAAAACGGGGATCTTTTTCAACTTCAATCATTTTGCTGATTGGAATAACATTGGCCTTAACCCCTGGTGGTGCCGCCTGTTCGATTAATTTCTTACGAAGATCGTCTTTAGACACTGCATCTGAAACTACGATAATACGATTTGGTTGTGTAGACCTTGTCCATGCAGTCGCTACCTGACCATGCAATAAACGAGAATCCACACGGACTAAAACAAACTTGATTTTCCCATCACCAACTACTGTACCGGGAGCAAGTCTGCCTTTTGCTTTTCCATCTTTAGCAACTGCAGTATCAGTATTTTCTTTGGGTTCCAGCTCTTCAGGTTTAATCCTGATCCCTTCTTTTGCTGTTTTAACGATTTGTGCTGCGATTTCTTGAGCGGATGTTATTGATAAACGAGATGCATAAGCTTCAATCACCATTGGTAAGCTCATACCAGCAACGATCGCCCAATTTTCTTTGTGTTCTTCATACAAGCCATTAGCTTGATTGAATGGAGTACCGCCCCATAGATCGACTAAAAATAATACTTCATCTTGATTATCAAAAGATGCAACTGCTGCTTCCATTTTTGCTCTCAAATCGTCTGGCCCTTCGTTTGGCATTAAGGTAACAGCCTTAACATTCTCTTGCTCTCCAAAAATCATTGCGCCAGATTGTAAAATGCCTTCAGCAAATTGGCCATGGCTTGCTAGGATAATCCCTACCATCTCTCTACCTCCTAAATATTTCATCCTAATTTTTTCTGAATTGACGCAACCAATACAACTTTTCTTCTTCATTTCATCAATCTTTAACTATTAAAAACCAACTTTTTCTATCCTTGAGAAAACCACCTCCTAGGCTATTTAAATCTCACTTCTTTTATAAAATTTTGTTTACTACTAAAAATGAGTTTGTGAATCTCCAATTCATCATTTTTCAAATCATTACTTAAAACACATAATTTCTTAGGTAAAAGGTTCATAATCTTATAAAACAACCCAATACAAGAAAACGCTTTCAAAATATAGAAAGAACATACCGTTGAAAATCGTTGTTTCAAATACACTTACTCTAAACCTAATCAACTATAAATAGACTGAGTTGCGTCAAACCAAAATAGGAGTAAAACTCCACTTGCGAATTGCCTCATTGATAAGGAAAGCGTTTATCTCGAAAAACATGATTATCAATGCAAACGAACATGACAGAAATCAATTTAAAGTTCTTTCGAATGATAAAAATACCATGCAAGTTTTTAATTACGCATATGTTACTCACCAAAAGTTCAATGGAATGACAGACTATACATATTTATCCTTTTCCCAAATAAAGAAAAGCACTGTTATTCGTATAATGAAATCGATTCCACTTACTAAAAACATTGCCGTTCTATCTGAGAAGATGATTTATATCGCCTGCATACAAAATAACAAACAAAAAAACAATAACCCCCTCTTACGAGTCAGAAGTTTGCTAAAGATAGCTATTTAGAAAACAGTTTGTAGTTGTAGACAGAAATTTGATAAAAGAGTTGATTCGTCGCAAAAAGAATATTTGGCATTGGTATTTTTGATCTTGGTTAGATTGGATATTTGCTCAACTTTAAAGAGAGTATGTATCAAATAATAATAATATTTATAAAAAAACACATGAATATAACAATATAAAAGCAGCTCGTTTATCAGTTCTCAAATGAATAAAACCACTATCACCCTCTACAACGGTTATATATTCATTATATCCATTGTGAATTTTTTCACAATGGATATAAATTGAACATTTTATGAATAAAACAATTCCACATTATAAGGAATATATAGTGTTTTTTTTAGCATACATTTTTTACTTAAATACCCCTTTGTATTATATGATCGATAGTAAACGTAGTTAACTAATTGATTTCTAATTGAAGTTTAATATATTAATTGCTTAATAAATCAATTGAAAACATATAGCTCCTATGATTCCTCCTATGGTACTACCAATTATGGGAATCCATGCGTATCCCCAATCCGAAGAGCCTTTATTACATATTGGTAAGATTTGATGTGCTAGTCTTGGGCCAAAATCTCGAGCTGGATTTAAAGCAAATCCAGTTGTTCCACCAAGAGATAAACCTATAGATACTATTAACGCTCCTATTATTATTGGAAGTAGTCCATCTGTAACTTTATTATGACTCATAGCTAAAATTGAAAATACAAATACTGCAGTGCCAATAATTTCACTTAACAAATTGGACGGCCAACTTTTTATTGCAGGGCTTGTAGAAAACACCGACAATATAATTTCTTGATTTTTAGTTTCTTTCCAATGCGGAAAATACTGGAGCCAGACAAATATTGAACCTAAAAAAGCCCCCATCAACTGTGCACCAATATAGGAAGGAACTTCACTCCAAGGAAATAACCCTATACAAGCAAAAGCAATTGTAACTGCAGGATTCAAATGTGCTCCACTTATGTTATCTACTATATATATAGCAAATGTAACTGCTAATCCCCAGCCAAGAGTAATTGCAATCCATCCGGAATTTTGTGCTTTGGATTTTTTTAGTAAAGTACCTGCTACAACGCCGTTTCCTAATAAAATAAGAACTAAGGTTCCAATTAATTCCCCCATAAATGAAGACATATTTATGACCCCCTTTTGTTATTTCAAATACCATTGTATAAACACAAGGGCATCATCAGCATCTTCCCCATCAAGAATTACATGTATTTCCGCTCCTCTTTTTACTGCTAAACCGATTAATTGAAGAGTGCTTTTTGCATTAACTTTTTTATCTTTAAATATAAACTTAACCGAACAATCATAATCCCTTAAGCCATCTACAATTTCACTTGCTGATTTTGCATGAATTCCATCCTTACGAGTTACAATCAATTTTCTTTCGATTCTCATAAGATTAGCTCCTTTTATATTTTTATAATGGTTTTCGCTTCAAGTACAGCCTTAAATCTTAAAGATTTCTTCTAAAGTTTTGCCAATCCCTAATTCAACAAGTGCTACGTAGGACCCTCTATTAATAGTGAATCTGCTATTTTGATTTAATCACTCTTAATTAGAGCGCCTCCCAAATTTAGGAATACAATTACAACTCGTTCATTATAAATAACCTCTTGAATTTATCTGACGCTTCTACCTACTTATCGTTATCTACTACTCCTGCAGAAACTTTAAAAACATTGGAACTTAATCGGGCGAGTAAAGCTTTTAAATCTCTTAACTAGTAGATAAACATGAGAAACTAAAGCAATTCCTGCATTAGTCATCACAATTGCTCCCTAAGTTCATTAACAATTTCTTTTTCACCTATAAGAGATAAACATAGAGTTTCAAAGATAATAAAAGATGAGACTGCTCCTGGATCTAAATGACCAATAGACCTTTCTCCTAGAAAAGAAGCACGTCCTTTTTTAGCTAATAATGGCTTAGTTTTTTCCATTTGTTCTCTTGCAAAAATGATAAGACCAATAGGTTTTATTTTTTCTCCATTTCTTTGGATATACTTCAAAACAGGATCCCAAACATCAAGCATTGTTTTATCTCCAATCTGAGTTTTTCCTCTTAGACAAATGCCATTTACAGATTCTTGAAAAGCAAGTCCTAATTCATTGATTGTAATTTTATTTTTCCCTTTTAAAACACTACCAGCCCTTAAAAATGCTGTTCCATATAAAGGACCTGATGCACCTCCAACCTTTGAAATAAGTATCATTCCAATATCATGAAATACATTTCCAATATCATCATAGGCTGTATATGATATCTTTTTTTCAACCTCTTTAAACCCTCTATTCATATTAATACCATGATCTCCATCACCTATGAATTGATCAAGTTGCGTTAGGTTTTTTTTTTGATACTCAAGTTGTTTTGCAGTAAGTTGCATCCAATTGATGATATGTCTTGGTGTAATATACATGTTGGCCCTCCTATTGTACACGCCAGTTAGTCGTATTTGCTGGATCATTAAGCAAAGCAGTTAATTGTTCATCTAGTTTTAATAAAGTAATAGAAAAACCGGCCATATCAATCGCTGTCATGTATTCCCCAACATATGTTTTACAGATATCGATACCAATTTTGTTTAATATTATGTTAATCATCTTATTTAAAATATATAATTCCATTAACGGCGTTCCACCTAAGCCGTTTACCATTACTGCAACTTTGTCACCAATCTTCAATTGCATATCACTTAAAATATGCTCTAAAAGGAGTTCAGCCATTTTATTAGCTGCTATCATACTAATACGATGAGTTCCAGGTTCACCGTGGATACCTATACCAACCTCTACTTCATTTTCATCAATTTTATAACCAACTGTACCAGCTCCAGGTATAGTACACGTTTTTAATGCCATGCCCATACTACGTATATTAGCAATTACTTTATTTGCAACATCTTCTACTTCTTTAAGCGATGCCCCTTTCTCAGCCATTGCTCCAGCTATTTTATGTACAAATATTGTTCCAGAAATTCCTCTTCTTCTCATAGTGTGTGAACTATTATCAATAGCAATATCATCATTAACAATGACTGTAGCAATCGGAATTCCCTGTGCTTCAGCCATTTCAGCAGCCATTTCAAAATTCATTATGTCTCCTGAGTAGTTTTTTACAATTAACAAAACCCCACTTCCAGTATCCACCTTTTGAATTGCTTTCAAAATCTGGTCTGGTGTAGGAGAAGTAAAAATTTCGCCAATTACAGCAGCATCAAGCATTCCTTTACCAACAAATCCAATATGCGCTGGTTCATGACCACTCCCGCCTCCGCTGACAATTGCCACTTTTCCTGGAAATGGACTATTAGCTCGAATAATTATATTTGTTTCAGCCATATTTTGTAGTTTATCAGAATGTGCAAACAACATTCCGTCAATCATATCCCTAACTACTTTTTCTGGATTATTAATAAATTTTTTCATGGCATCTATTCCTTTCCATTAGTCGCCGCTAGTACCCTAACATTTAATTTTATAATTTTATTCCCTCCTACAATTCCCTTTTATTATAAAAACCTATAATGATTTCACTTGGACATTTAGCTTTAAGCCTCCAATTTCATCTAAAAAGATTCTTCCAATGTTTGCTTGCTCAAATTTCCCTTTCCTCATGTGAAGTGCTCCAGTGAATACTCCTTTTTCATGCTCAAATAGCTCACTTTCAATTAAATTAGGGGGGATAGCCGCACAATTTACTAGAATAAACGACTTATCCTTTCTGAAAACAGCTTTATGGATACCTTTACCTATAAGTTCTTTTCCTGTTTCACTCTCTCCAGTAATAAGAATCGTAGAATCTAATTCTGCCACTTCATTCGCAACAAAGAGCGTCTTCATTAAAGTGTCACTATAAATAATAATGTCTGGAAAAGAGTTGTTTAGTTTTTTATATTTCGACAATTCACATTCTAAATACTTTATTCTTTTCTTTTCAAGAGTCAATTGGTCTAATAATGATTGTGTTTCATGAATAGATTCATCGTTAAAAGTATTCCGCTCAATTTTGCTATAAGTGTAGCTACGGCTCGAGCATGTGGACCATTTTTAGTATGAATATTAATTTCAATCCTTTGTATCATAAGAACCTATTTCATAATAATATGTGCATAAAAATACATAAAATTCAACCAGTGAATTTTATGTATTTTTATTTTCATTATTAAAACTCTAACTATTACATAATAAGATTTTTTATACAAAACCTGATAATATAGGTTTTTAATACTAATTTTCCCATTTCACCTTTCTTAAGAAATAGTATTTGATTTTTGATAATCATAACACTATCTTTTAATCCGTCATATAACAGACGAAAAATATACATAAAATATTCATAATTCTGTACTCAGAATTTTGATAACATTAGATTCAAGGCTAGATTTTCAGCTTACTTACAAAAAAATCAAGGAGTGATTATCATGGAACGTATCCTAATTAGCCCGCAAAAATATATTCAGGGAAGAAATGTAATTAAAAAAATTGGAGAGTATGTAAAACCTCTAGGAACCAATTTATTAGTTATTGTAGATGAATGTGTTTGGCATCTTGTTGGTGAAAAAGTTATGGAAAGCTTTCATAAACAAAATCTAAGCTTTGAAAAAGTCGGTTTTAATGGTGAAAGTTCTGAAAATGAAATTGCAAGAATTGAGAAAATAGGAAAAGAATTTGGTGCTGATGTAATCATTGGTATTGGTGGTGGTAAATCAGTAGACACAGCAAAAGCGGTAGGAGAAATTCTTTCGGCCAAAGTTGTAAGCGTTCCCACTATTGCCTCAACAGATGCACCAACCAGTTCTCTTTCTGTTATTTACTCTGATGATGGAGTATTTGAGAAATACAAATTTTATTTAAAAAATCCGGATATTATTTTAGTAGATTCCCAAGTCATTGCACAAGCTCCATCCAGATTTTTAGCTGCTGGGATTGGAGACGGAATGGCTACATGGATTGAAGCTAGAGCAAATTTAGAATCTCGAAAACCCGCTATGGCTGGAGGACTCTCTACCCTAGCAGCTGCTAAGATTGCAGAACTCTGTTGGGATACCTTATTTCAATATGGAGAAGCTGCTCTTTTAGCAGTTAAACAAAAAACTGTTACTCCAGCAGTTGAAGCCGTAATAGAGGCAAACACCTTGCTTAGTGGCCTTGGATTTGAAAGTGTGGGGTTAGCTGCAGCTCATGCCATCCATAATGGTTTTACTGTTTTACATGATAAGACTCATGATTTGATGCATGGAGAAAAGGTTGCATTTGGCACATTAGTACAAATGGCATTGGAATCTTGGACAACTGAAGAACTATATAACTACATTGATTTCTGTATCAAGCTTGGCTTACCTACTACACTTGAAGATTTGAACCTAGGTGATGCAAGTAAAGAAGAATTGATGAAAGTGGCTGAAGCTGCCTGTCAAGATGGTGAAACTATACATAATATGCCATTTGAAATTTCACCAGAAATGGTCTTTGATGCAATTATTGCTGCTGATGCTTATGCTACTGAGTATAAATTAAAAAAATTAGTTCAAAATTACAATCCAAAAAATTAATTAAGTGTATATTACACATTATTTAATTTTGTATGTGTCCTTTTAAGAATTTAGCAAAATTACAATACTATATATTAGAAACTAAATAAGCATTAAAATTGTATATATCATGAAATAATCTGAAGACTTCATCCAACATATAAGAGCACGAAATATTTAAATGAATCATAGCATTATGTCAAAATTAATTTTATAACTGAACTTTCACATCAAAGATAAATATAGAAATAAGAAAAAACCTCTTTATGAGGTTTTTTCTAGTCCTATACTTTTAATAATAAAATAAGCTGTTTTTATTATAAACAATAGGTTAGCAACACCATCTTAACATATAAAAACAAAAAGTCTATGTGTCAATTTTTCAAACTCCCTATAGTTTATATGAGAATACTAAAAAGATATAACTAATAAAAAATGTAGGAGAAGTAATAGACTTAATTTATGCTGTTTCCAGTTTACCTATTTAACTAAATTAAGACAGTTTTAGAAGATCTAGAAAGAATAATCTCATTTTATTACTAAAAAATACAACATATTGTTTAGATTCAGTCAAAATAGTAGTTAGTCTTCTACTTAAGATAACAATTTTTTAGCTAAACTAGATTATTAGAATTGACACTTTTGTGTACATTTCTATTACTTCTAGCTTACTATTATTTCTCACCTTACAAAAATGGTATATATATATACATTTTAATTCGATTTCCTGTAGTTTATGAGAAGAAATATACTATTTTTGAATGAATATCATTACATTTCCCCCTAATTTGTTTCATTTTTTGTAAGTTGTTATCCTACTAAATGAGGGTAATCATCACATATAAAAATTAGCATTAACTAAAAATATCAAAGACATTCATAATTTTTATATCAGTATCGGAGGTTACGGCAATAATTCTTCAGAATATATTTTAAAAGGATTTTTATATTGCCAAATATAATTTTTTTAAAATTATAAATCAGAAGTGAGGAGATATTATTATGATTATAAAAAAACACCCATTTCGTACTCTAGCAAAAACAGCTGTTGCATTAACTATTATTATTCCTACATCCCAAGCCATTAGCCAACCGTTTGCGTATGCTCAAGAAAATATAACCAAATCTCAACAACAAGTAGCAACATTTTGGAATAAAAACAAAGATTATCCAGGTGAATCTTACGTTACATATGAAGGTAAGATTTATCATTCTTTATATTGGGTAAATGCAGGTACACTACCTACCCAACAATTTAGCGGTTGGGAATTATATACTGGTTCAGAATATATACCTGACAATAGCGATCCAAATGATTTATTTGGTGAAGGAATCACTTGGCCAACTCATGTTTTTGCACCATATGTAGATAACGGCATGAATCCTCAAAATCTATTAAAATATGCCCAAGAAACAAATACTAGTTTCTTCACGCTTTCCTTTATAGTGGCTGATAAAAATGGAAATCCAGTATGGGGAGGAAGTCATACCCCTATTGGAGATGGTAACTTAGATGATCAAATTAAACAAATTAGAAAAATAGGTGGAGATGTTAAAGTATCTTTTGGTGGAGCAAATGCCGGTAATATCCCTGGATTAGGTGCAGATCTTGCCGCAGCTATTACAGATGTAAATAAATTAAAAGATGCTTATAAAAGTGTAATTAACACATTACATTTAACACACATGGATTTTGATATTGAAGGAGTCTTAGTCGCTCACCCAGAATCTATCGAAAGAAGATCAAAAGCAATTGCGTTATTACAAAAGGAATTAAAAGCTGAAGGTAAAGATGTAAAAATTGGTTATACCTTACCAGTAATGCCTTATGGCCTAACTAATGATGGGATAAATGTGATTCAAAGCGCTATAAAACATGATGTAGATTTAAATTCTATTAATATTATGACTATGGATTACGGACAACAAAACCAACAAATGGGACAAGCTGCAATAGATGCTATTAATAGCTTGCATGGACAGTTAACTAATTTATATAAAGGTACTATTAAAGATTCTGACATTTGGAAAATGATTGCTGTTACACCTATGATAGGAAAAAATGATACTCAAAATGAAACTTTCACATTAAATAATGCAAAAGAATTGTTCCAATTTGCCAAAGAAAAAGGTATTGGGGAAATTAGTATGTGGTCAGTGTATCGTGATAAAAAGGCTACTGAAAGTTGGCAAATTGGTCAGGCAACTGGAGATGCTTCTGGATTACCCGATGTAGACGACGGTGCCTTTTCTAAACTATTTTCTGCTTTTAATAGTAGTACTGAAATTGACGTAATCGCTCCAACAGCTCCTTCTAACCTACGCTCTGTTAGTAAAACAACAACAACTGTTGAGCTACAGTGGGAGGCTTCCACAGATAATATTGGTGTGAAAGAATATGAAGTTTATCGTGATGGAAAAAAAGTAGGAACAACAAAAACAACACGTTATGAAGATGCGGGATTACAAGCCAATACAAAATATAATTATACAATTAAAGCTACAGATGCTGCAGGAAATAAGTCAAAAAGTAGCAATGAAGTTTCAGTTACAACAAAGGAAGAGAATCCAGAACAAACAGCTCCAACAGCTCCAACTGGATTACAAGCATCAGAAACTACTACAAACAGTGTTCATTTAATATGGGAAGAATCCATAAGTAATGTTGGTATAAAAGAGTATGAGATTTATCGTAACGGTACGAAAATAGCTACAAGTCCTTCAACTTACTATACAGATGAAAATTTACTGGCTAGTACTGAATATAGCTATATGGTAAAAGCTATAGATACTCAAGGAAAAGTTTCAGTTGCGAGTAATGAAATCAAAATCACAACAAAAGATACCCCCTCTTCTGAGTATAAGGCATGGGATTCGTATGCTGCATATAAAAAAGGAGATAGAGTAGAACATCAAGGTAAAATTTATGAAGCAGTACAAAGTTATCAAGGATACGGTGATCCAAATTGGATTTTCTCATTAGCTTTATGGAAAGTAATTAAATAAACCGTAATACTATTAAATAAAAGACATCTTTCTTTTCAGATTGATGTCTTTTATGAATTGAAATTTATATTTTACAAATCTATTCTTTCATTTGCCCTAGACTATATATTTTCTATAGGTAATTCTTATTTTACATTACTATGATTTGATTAAGCATCATATTTTCTAAGTTAAGACAAAGTTTACATTATTAATAGTTCGGACGAAAGTCCTAACATTTAAATCTTTTTAACTATATATATAATTAAAAGAAGGTTTTAAGATGCAGACGAACACTAATACTATAGAAGACATCTATCAGGAGATATTAAATGGAAAAAGAAATAGATTTCCACCAAATACTTGGAAATTAGATAGAAATAATCAAATGGCCAGAAGAGTAACAAAGTATTTAGTAACAAAAATTTTGAATTGGAATGAAGAAGAGATAAAACAGAATTGGAATAACAAATTGATTGCAAAGTATCGATTACGTGGTGTATTGAAGCACAAATATAATAATAGTCCATATGCGATGATTAATGATTTATATCCGAATCAATTTAAAGAATGGGAATTTAGAATGACACCATTAAATTTTTGGACGAAAGAAAAGGCCCTACAATTATTAAAATGGTTAATTGAAGAAGAGGAGAAATTACCACCTCAAAAACTCTTGCAAATTTATGGGCAAAAATGGTTAATTGAACATCGACTAAGTGCACCTCTAAGGGTGATTTGGAATGGAAGCCCGTATGCGATGATTAATGATTTATATCCAAATCGATTTAAAGAATGGGAATTTAATAAGGCTCCTAATAAGTTTTGGACGAAAGAAAAAACATTACAAGCACTAAAATGGACAATTGAAGAAAAAGAAAAATTAAATCTGGATCAATTGAAGAATATATACGAACATAAATGGTTAGCCCAATCAGGATTGCGTGGAGCCTGTCAATTATATTGGAATGATAGTCCATATGCAATGATTAATGATTTATATCCAAATCAATTTAAAGAATGGGAATTTAAGATGACACCTAGTGGTTTTTGGACGAGAGAAAAAGCGCTAGATGCATTACAGTGGACAATTGAAGAAAAAGAAAAGCTGACAGATAATCAATTATTACAGCAATACACAATGCAGTGGCTTAAAAGCCATAGACTATGGACACCTGTAGTAAGATACTGGAATGGAAGCCCATACGCAATGATTAATGATTTATATCCAAATAAATATATAAAAAGTTCATTCAGAGGATATATAAATAAAGCTTAATATTATTAAACTTAACTTAATTAAAATGAAAGCTTAACTTGATAAACAGCAAACTATATTTTCTTGATGGGAGAAATATCTAATAACTAATTGGCACGATTAATAACAATAGAAAAACAGTAAAAAATGCTATTGGTTTAAAAATGAATTTAAGGTTTTAGAGGAGGATATTTATGCAAGCAAAAAAAATTCTATTTATTTTTAAAGTGATTAGGCTATTAGCAATAGTTATCTTATTTCTTCTCTTTTATTTTACACATCAATTATCTTATCTCTATTTTTCAATTCCTTTCATTCTTGAAAGGTTCACTAGAAATATTTTAAAAAACAAAGTTTTATAGATGAAAACAAGCTAGCAACTTCAGCAATGAAGCAATAGCTTGTTTTCATCTATCCTTCCCCCCCATTTTTACATATTTATTACTCCTTTTCATATGTCTCACAAGTCATTAATATAATTCCACCATTTAAGCTCTTCTGCCCCAGTATCTAAAACTTAAGATTTTAGCATTATATTAATAAAAAAAGTAAGAAATTTATATGAGGATTTCGTTATAGATTTTTCTAAAATGAAAATTTTGTGAACTTTATAACAAGATAACTTGTTAAACCATTTTCAATAACTTATAATCTTAACTGTGTATGGTGTGTATGGTGTGCATCATAGACAGTCACACTTGTCGATTGAGAGGTATTTAAATGAAAATTATTTTAAATAATGCATCAAATCAACCTTTATATCAACAAATAAAGGAACAAATTAAAGATTCTATATTTAATAATGAATTGACGGAAGGTGAACAATTACCATCAATCCGTGTATTGGCTAATGATTTACATGTAAGTATGTTAACCACAAAAAGAGTTTATGCGGAACTAGAATCCGAAGGTTTTATCGTTACCAGGGTTGGAAAAGGTACTTATGTAGCATCTACAAACTTGGAATTATTAATGGAATCTAAGCGTCATATGGTTGAAGTAAAATTGACAGAAGTGTGCAAAATGGCTCGAAGTATTGGAATCCATAATGAGGAACTCTATTCGATGTTAGATTTAATCTTAAAGGAGGAAAATGAAGAATGAATGCAGTGTTAGAAGTGAAGAATCTAAACAAAGCTTATGAGAATTTTTCATTAAAAGACGTGACATTTTCACTTAACCAGGACTGTATAACTGGTTTTATTGGTACTAATGGTTCTGGGAAAACTACTACTATTAAAGCTATCCTCGGGCTCGTACTCAAAGATTCGGGTAAAATTAATTTTTTAGAAAAGGATATAGATAAACATGAACGAAAATCCAAAAATAAAATTGGTGTCGTGTTAGACGAAGGGTACTTTTACGATGAATTAACATTAAAAGAAATGAAGAATGTAATCGCCCCTTCCTATACTGAATGGGATGAGCAAGTTTTTTTAAAGTATATTAAACGATTTAATTTAAATCTAGGACAAAAAATTTCTACCCTCTCCAAAGGAATGCGAATGAAATTTGCAGTTGCTCTAGCTTTATCCCACCACGCAGATCTATTAATAATGGATGAACCCACAAGTGGACTTGATCCATTGGTTCGAAGTGAACTAATAGACATACTTCTAGATTTTATGAAAGAACCAGGAAAGAGTGTCTTTTTTTCTACTCATATTACCTCAGATCTAGATAAAATAGCAGACATGATTATTTTGATAGATGATGGTCAAATATTAATTGATGAAGAAAAAGATGCACTAGTGGAAACACATGCATTAGTAAAAGGTGATAATCAATTGATTAATAATCAAACAGAAAAACTCTTTTTGAATTTGAGTCAAACTAAATATGGATTTGAAGGGATTACTCATAAAATAGATGATGTGTGCCGGCTTATGCCTGGTGTTTTGATGGAAAGACCAACTATAGAAGATATAATGCTTTCTTATATTGGAGGAAATACATATGCTTATTAATCTTGTTGTAAAAGACATACTATTAGTAAAAAGATATTTTTTTATTTTACTCGTTTTCGCAGCTATTGCACCAATCTATCTTTCTACTCAGTTACACCTCAACGATGGTGGACTTATTGGTTTTCTTTTAACAGTAGTTTTTATGGAGCATATTTTGTTTGGTACAATATCGAAATTCGAAGACCAATACAAAGGAGCAGCTTTACTTTGTGCAACACCATATACTAGAAGTGCCTTTGTAAAAGCAAAATATCTCTTTCTATTGGTAGTTTTTCTTTGTGCCTCAATTATTCGAATGATAATTTCAATTATTATACCATCTGGTATCGAGAATCTTAGTATAAACGCTCTCGGAATAACATTCTTAGTTGTTAGTATTTTGTTTGGAATATTACTCCCTTTCCAATTTAAATTTGGTCTTGATAAAACAAAAATGATTTCTTTTATTGTTGTCTTTTTGACACCTTTTGTAGCTCCTACTCTTATAAAAGAAATTCAGTTGAGCCATCTAAATTTTACACTCCCTCTTCCATTTCCATCAATTATCATGGCATGGATGCCTTGTCTCATTTCAATAGTTATTAGCATTATATCAATGATAATTTCACTGAAGATATATGCAAAAAAAGATTTATAATTAGTTTAAGGGGCATTTTAAAAAATATGTTTTATCGTCCCATACTTATCGAAGTTACGTCAACGCACAAGATACTTCAGTTCTCAGCGTAGGAACTACTGACAAAACCTACTAAGAAAGCTGGTAAATACGTCGATGTTCGCAGGTATCTGTCACTTCGAACATTTCGTTATTTACTTTCTAAATCTTGAGCATTGATCTATGTCTCGATTAAAATGCATCCCTTGTCAATTAAGTGATGTATTTTAGATACTTATTTGTTAAAAAAGGAAGGATGAATGTTCAATCAACCGACACAACTACTTCTTAGGAAGTGTGTTATAGTTAATTCAGAATCAATACTGCTTAGCAGCATTAATTCTCACCTATCTTTTATTTATTTGTTTTTACACCAACTTAAAGGAAAGACCAACTATATTTTTAGTTGGTCTTTCCTTTTGTTATTAGAATACGATTAAGAATCACTTAGTTTATATACACATTACTATTTATTTTACGATAATGTACATATGCTTCCGATAGAATTCTACCGTTCTCTTAATAAAATATGAAAAACATAACTAGTTAAGGTACCTTTCAAAAAAATCAAAACAAAAAGAACTTGTAATATATAATTACAAGTTCTTTTTATCGTAGCTTCAACACATTGGAACTATAGACTTGTAAACAACAACATTAAAGGAAGGGTGAATTATCCCTTTAAAATGATTATATAACTAATATTCATATTTTGAGATTGAAACCTTGAACATTTCGTTAATTTTAACGATTATTTTAATATTCTTCATTTTTAATTTACATAAACATGTTAATTTCTATACATTATAATAAAAATAATATAAAAATAAAAATATATGTGAAATTTTTTATATTTTTTTTGATAATCATAAAATATTTTATTATTATCATTGCATTTTCACTCTAATATTACCATGTTTGTAGATTGCTATTAGAGATTTACCTTCTAAAACTTACTTAAAATTGGTTAGTATTGAATACATTGACTGAAAATTGAGAAATCAAATGCATATTGATACTATTATCATATAAATTATCTGTCAGTCTAACTTCCATTACCCACAATAATGTTTTTCTATCTATGTATAGAAATAATTTATCTGTCAGTAATTTATAGTTAATTATCATATATTAAAAAGGAGGAAGTAAAATTATGAAGAAGCAAATCATTACAGCAACTGCTCTGGCTGCAACATTAGCTACAGCTGCATTACCTACAACATCAGTATTTGCTGCTGAGACAGTTGCTCCTATCCAACAACAGGAATCACAAGTTAGTATTCAACCGTTTGCACAAAGTAATCTAGAAACGGCTGTTCAAGCTGCATTAAATGGCCCCGAAGTAAAAAAAATAAAAGTATTTGAGCATGAATTTAATGTAAAAGAAATTGAAGTTGTGGATCGAGGTGCAGCTGGTAAAGATGTATACGGACAAATCTCTCATCATTTAAGCTTCCGTCCAGATGATCAACTTTACTATAAATTCACAAAAAAAGATGGTGAGGTAACGGGATTCGAATTCCATATTGATAGAGGGGGCTGGACACCGATTGTAGCTCCACTTTTATCAATTCTTGCTGCATATAACGGAATTCCTGTTAATCCAAATGATTTAAATTCACTCGGTCAACAACTTGGAAAAGTTATCGATGGTAGTTGGGAACATGCAGGACAATCTATTGCTACTGCAGTTAGTTTAAGCTTTAATGAGAAATAAGCTTACAGGCATTATTTAGGGTTACAGAGAAGTATTATTCGTAAGTTTTTCTAAAATGATATTATATGTAACAAATCCATTTCTAAATTCAATGCAGTAATAAGAGAGAGACTCTCCCCAAAAGTCTTTTGATCTCAGATATGGAATTCATATAATTTTGTCACATAATATCTTAACAAATAAAAATTTACATTAATAATTATGTAAACATTACCAATTTTAATAATTCATTGTACTTCGGAAAACAGACGTCTAGTTTAAGACTTCTGTTTTCTTTGTATAATATTAGATTTGAATTGTATGCCTTATAAAGTACATGAAGTATGATAATATACTTTGTCATCATTTCACTAAACTTGCACATGATTATTTTGGCCTTTCCACCCTTTTATGATTACATTTCTAAACTTATGTTCCCAGTGCACGATGGCTTTTGAGCAAATCTAAATGAGAATATCCCACTCTAAATTTTAAACCTAACACAATATTTTAAGGCAAATGAAAATAGTAAATCTGATGGTAGCTAACATATTATCTTATTTGACTTACTTTCTTTTTAACTTTACAAACCTTTTGGTACCTATTATAAATTTGGCACTATTTATAAAAACTAAATTTTCAAATTAATACAGTCTATTATTCTCATGCTGGACTTTATGCATATGGTAAAAGCACCTAAATTATTATATAAGACTAATCTGTTTAAAATCAGGAGAGATATAATGAAGAAAATAAAGATTATAAAACACTTAAAATTCGGGATTCTTACTTGTTTTACACTAGCGAGTTTATGTACAACTTCAATAGTATTTGCTGATAGACATTCAGGTTATTCATATGACTCCGATTTAGGTTATCGAAATCCAAACTGGATGTCAAAATTGGAAGATACAAAAAGAATAAGCGAATTATCTATTCCAGGTACTCATGGTTCTATGGCTTTACATGGAGCGAGTTTTATTGATGAGAATTTGACAAGAAATCAAACAATGCCCCTACCTCAGCAGTTCAATGCAGGAATACGGTATGTAGACATGCGTGTTAAACGTGTGAAAAATTCTTTTGCCATGCAGCATGGTATTGTAAATCAAAAAGCAATGTTTGAAGATGTATTAAAAGAAACAATCCAATTTTTAAGAGACAACCCTCATGAAACAATTTTAATGCGCTTAAAAGAGGAAACTGATCCAGAGAACGGCTCACAGTCATTCGAGGAGATATTTAAAAGTTATAAAGACCGTAATGTGTCCTACTTTTGGGAACCTAATTCTGTTCCATTTTCAGAAAGAAATAACCCTAAGTTAGGAGATATCCGCGGAAAAATTGTAATACTACAAAACTTCGCAGCATCTCAAGAATACGGTATTAATTATGAATCATTAAATATCCAAGATAATTTTGAAGTTAGCGCTGGACCGGATGGAATGTATGAAAAATGGAGTGCAGTAAAAAACCAGCTTCTAAAGGCAAATAACGACTCTAACAATAATCATATCTATCTCAACCATTTTAGTGGTACAGGTGGCGCTACAGCATTATGGAATAATTATTATCCTTGGTTTGTTGCAAGTGGAAAGGAAAATCGAGATACTGGTAGTAACCCACAGTTAATTCAAAAAAACACAACAAATGAATGGAAAGACTTCCCTCGTGATACAAACGGTCAAGTATTTTATGGTGGAATGAATACAATGGGGACAGATTTCATACTACAAGGTGGTATCAGACATTCTGGTATCATTGCAGCTGATTTTCCAGGTCCAGGTTTAATAGATAGTATCATTAAATTAAATGGGATAAACGTTAATGAAAAAGAGATATTAATTTCCCAAATTTCTTCTGACTCTAAGCCATTGCCTGGAGAAAAGAACCGATCCAGCCAAAACTTTAGTATAAATAATTTACCCCCAGGGACAATCGGTTTAAAATGGATTATTGAACCTACCCAGGGAGAGACTTCTGACAGTATCTCTTTCAATATTATGGTCGATGTTTCTCTGGGTCTAGATCGTGTTAGTTGGAGCAATATTTCAAATGAGTCCAGGACTGCAGCAGATACAAATTCTAAATATTATATCGCAAATCCAAGTGGTGTGAATCACCCATTTACAGTAAAAGTATATGCTATCACCAATTAAATTTTTTAAAGGATTTCTTTATCCCTCCTTCGGCTTAAGAAGTTCAATTACCTTATGTATCAAAAGAGCAGTCTCTCCAGGTATGCTATATTAAAGGAAATAAAGAATCCAGTGAACTTAAAAAAATTTCATGTGACATATCTTTAGGATTATAAAATAAAAAAGAATCTAGAAATTCCACTAGATTCTTTTTTGTTTTTGGAAACAATTCATATTTAGATTAAAATGTTTTATTTTATAAAAATAATTAAAATACAAATTAACAAACCGCTGAACGTCCTAAAAGTAAAAGTACAATAACTACAATTTCATTCCATGTTGGTAATTGATTTATTTCAACTTTATTCGCGGAAACACATTATATAGAAAATAACATTTCTTGGTTTCGTTCCCCGTTACTTTCATATAAATACATAATCATATCACCTTTCTATATATAATTTATTTATAGTAAAGGCGTTCCTTCTTGATTTCAAATAACTACTTATGACCAATGAGCAGTAACTACCGTATCTTAATGATACTTATAGCATAGAAAAACTGACTGTAAAACATATTCTGTTTTCTTAAAATAACGATATAAAATCAATAAGTAATAGTTGATTCTCCTATTCTTTCTCACAACTAAAAAATTATTATAATAATCATTACACTAACTACCCATAAACTCCATATATACTACAGATTATGTTTGTATGATACGTATATCAATAGAAAGGGATGATATATATTGCTGACAATTTATATAATATACCTGTTTTTATCAATTGCTATCATGCTATTTTTATTTACAAGTACAATCGGTTAATTTTATAGATTATATCAAGCTCGCTTCTTTTCATACAAGAGAACGTCTATTTCTTCACTAAATTAAAGAGAAAATCCTATTACTATCAAGTCGAAATTAGAGAGATTCAGTTTAAGAGAAAGCGTTCTTCTTTTTCTATAAAGCTAAGTCATTATCTTAAAGAAGATATAGATATCTTTCGGTTCCCTCCTACATATAAAGCAATTTACCCTGCTTCCTAATACCCACTGATTTGTTACACAAAAATAAAAATTTGAATTTCAAAACACCCAGGAATACAATGAATATAGTATATACCTTATTTTTTAGAAAGAAGGATTGAACACGAAAACCAAAGTAGCTAAATCAATTCAAAATTTACAATTGAAATCATTTGAAATGATGACAAATTCTGTTTCTTTTAAATCTATTTTGCGTGGAACTGGTATGACTTTTGTAATTATTTTTGGATCATCTTTCATTAACAACTCTTCTTTATTTTCATTAAATTCTTTGATGGTGATATTGGGTTTCTTTTTAATCTTTACGCCATATATGTTTAATATTGCTGAGAAGTCTAATATATAACTTAATTTCCGACGTTTAATCATTGACTTAAAAATTTTAAGCACCCAAAACAAGAAATTCACACACTTTTAATTAAAAGGTGTGAATTTTTTGTTTGGGTCTATTTCCTCTTAAATTTATAATTAAGTGTTACTACTTCAATTAATTAATTTTTATTTCTAGTTTAAAATTATGCAAATGGGTAGCCTGTATCTTCTCTACAATACAATCCCCCCTATTTAACTATTTATATTGTATAGATTACCTAATCCCCCATACAAAACTCTAAAAGTATCTTCATTTTTTATATTATATTTATATAGAAGTTTCCCTTTCTTGAAAACATACTATACTATAAAATTAAATTAACAAATATTATTTAATGGAGGTTCATAATGAATAAAACAGAACTAATTAACCAAGTATCTGAGAAAACATCACTTACTAAAAAAGAGGCTACCGTATCTGTACAAGCTATCCTAGATCAAATTACGCAATCTCTTCAAAAAGAGCAATCCGTACAGTTAATTGGATTTGGTACATTTGAAGTACGTAAGCGTTCTGCACGTACTGGTCGCAATCCCCAAACGGGCGAAGAAATGCATATCCCAGGAGGAAAAGTACCTGGATTTAAAGCTGGAAAAGCTTTAAAAGAGGCTGTTAAATAAGGTTTAATTATCTATCTAAAAAGGAATGGAGATTTTTATCTCCATTCCTTTTTAAATTAATCATATATTTTTTCGGAAAATAATTAACTAGTTATTTATCATTTTCACGATTTCCATACCCCACACACTCTTCTAGTCGTGGTATTTGTTTTTTAGATGCTAGGTGCATCTTTTACTGCTAATTTTTTCTGACTTAAATAAACAGCTCGATCCGATTTTTTTGCAACTTCCTGAGAATGCGTTACAACAATTACACATTTATTTTCTTGATGAGCGAGCTCCTGGAACAAATCAATAATGTCATTTGCTGTTTCTTCATCAAGGTTTCCTGTCGGCTCATCCGCAATCAATAAATCAACATTACAAGATAGTGCTCGGGCAATTGCTACACGTTGTTGTTGTCCACCGCTTAGTTGTAAGACATTTCTTTTCGCTTCTACTTCTGTGAGTCCTACCTTCTCTAATAATTCTAATGCTCTTGCTTTTTTATTTTTCACCTTTACACCTGTAATTTCCATTGCCGTTAGTACATTCTGAATGGCAGTCATATAGGTAATTAAATTATAGGATTGGAAAATTACGGATACATTTTGATTACGGTATCGATCCAAACCAATTTTTCGAATATCCTTGCCATTATAAAGTACATAACCATTTTTAGGTATATCAAGCCCACAACCTAAGCTAAGCGTGGTGGTTTTACCAGATCCAGATGGTCCTAAAATCGTGTAGAAATGCCCTTTTTGAAAAGAAAAATTAACATTATCTAGTATCTTTACTTTTTTTCCGTTACTTTCATAATAATAATCTAAGTTTTTAAATTGTAAAATCGTCTCCATATCGAGCCTCCTTATTCATCTTTTAAAAGAATTTGTTTTGGATTTAAGCGTAGAATAGATAATGCTGGCAAAATAGTTGCTAATATAGCAATAGCTAGTCCAATCCCTCCCATTTTCCCTACGTCTTCTCCTGTTACACTTACGTTAATTTTATCTATTGGATCCTCTTTTTGATTTTGTACAGTTCCACCTGGTCCAGCCACCATTACAGCCCCATTTTGTGAAGTGTCTGTTTCTTCGCCTGCTGTAGCAACTTCACTCGAAAGTAAATTATCCCCTACGAATTGAGAAACTTTAGCTCCTGTTGTTAGAGATAATCCAAATGCTAAAATAGCGATACATACTACTTCTACTATGAACTGCGCCATCAGTTTCCATTTTTTCTCTCCAATGGACAATAAAATTCCCATTTCCTTACGACGTGCTTTAATCGATAACATAATAATTAATCCTAAGATAATTGCACCTGCAATAGATACCATATAGATAATCATTTGAGAAGTAGAAGCGATATTTTCGATAGGACCAATCATTTGTTTGTACAACGAATCATGTGCATCTAACTTAAAATAATTAAAATCAATATCAGATTTTTTTGCTTCTTTTTTAAATCCATCAATGTATTGTGGATCGTTCAAGAAGTACACGGCTTGAAAACTATTACCCATACCGTCATCTGTTTCTAATTTTTTTAAAGTAGAGTAAGGCATATATAGCTTATTAGCTGGATCCATCATAGGAGGAGCATGCTGACCCATTGGTTGCTCATTTGTTTCATAAATACCAATAATTTCAAATTCAAGAGTTTGCTTCTTATCCCCTGATTGAATTTTAATCTTATCTCCTACTTTCAAATTGTTTTGTTCCGCTAATCGTTTTTCCATTAAAGTTACATTCTGATCTTTCATCTTTTCTGTAATTGGTTTCCCATCAATGATTTTACTTTTTCCATTTTTAAAATTTTCTTGTAATACAGTTTTACGAACTCCTTCTATCATAAGAGAAGAATTCATATCTATTTCTGAGCCCGAACCTGATCCACCCGCTGCTGCCACCATTCCAACTCTACCTTTTCCTTCATCTTCTCCTTCTGAAGCACCTACTAGTTTAAATCCATCCGAAATTCCGAAAGTATTGGTTATGTAATTATAATCTTTTACATACTTGGACTTCGCTAATTGATCTGCTTCTTTAATGTTGAGCTTTGGTGGCTTAGGCATCTCTCCAGTTTCCCTAGTTTGTTGACCTAATTTATCAAAATCAAGACCTAAAGTGACATCTGCACCTAATTTTTTTCTTGCTGCATCCGCAGCTTTTTTTGATGCATTTTGAATTGCGAATCCGGCCAATACTAAATTTGTAACAATCAGAAAGACCGCCATCAAAATTAATGATGTCCCGACTCTTTTTTTCATACTGAGAATTGCACGTTTCATAAAGTTCATTTTTCCTTACCTCCTTGATAATTTGTATTTTATATAGGTTATCTAGAGTCTATATGAAGCTTATCTGGAGTTTATCTAGAGATATTAGGGCTTATCTGGAGTGTATATGTGGTGTTTCGTTAAAATAGGTAAGAAAAACTGGAATACAAGTTAAAATACTTAATTTATTTTGAAGATTGATAAGAAGTAGTCCATTTAATAGTGAATGAGGACAAACGAAATACTAATAGAATAAATTTAGTCACCAACTTGATTAACTAGGGAAATGCATACAAACATGGGATAACACCTTCCATTTATAACCACAGTATAGGATGAAAAACTATAACTGGAAAATAAGCCTCTTTCATGGAATAACAATGTGGTTATTTTTCTTCTTCACATTTACCACTCCCAATACATCTAGTCCCCACACGGTAAGCACAAATAAAAAACCACCGAAAGGCGGCTAAATTTTTAAACGTCCATTATTTGATCTGTTTATTTCACATTTTTTGTTAGTATTTCCTTTCATCATATCTAAAACAGAGCTATTTTCTTAGTGACAAGGTCGATCAAACTATATAAGCGGCTAATCCATTCTAATCATTCGCCATATTATGCATCATAATCTATAAAATACGTATCTACAAATCAAAGACCTAAAAAAGAAAAAATCTGAAACCCCTTCTGGCATAAGGAGTTTCAGATTTTTTTATTTTAGTAATACCCTTTGCAACAAGTTGCCATTAGGATAGTGTATCAGCAACTTGTAGCTATTACTATGAATGCTAGATTCCTCAAAATTATTCCATATTTTTTCATTATATTTATATTATTCTATGCTTTGTTCTAAATTATAATTCCATATTTATGGACAAAAGTTTAAATTTATGGAATTTTGTACAAGCTATTTATACATCATTCTTAATTAGGAGGGATTCTTTATGTTTGGTCTAGGAAAAAAAAGAACTCCATTTGGTGATTATTTAGATCACAGAGGAATCAAACAACAATGGCTTGTACAAAGAACTGGATTAAGTAAATCTCTGATAAGTGATTTAGCAAATAAAAAGGATCGTATTCCCACTTTAACATCTGCAACTAAAATCATTAGAATACTAAAAAAATTTGATAAGCATATTGATTATCAGGATTTTTGGAATATTGATATTTAAAACTTCTAGAATGTACTACACATCTAATTGTCTCTAATCCAATCGTGTAGATTACTAAAAACATAGATTTTCCCCTTTATAACTATTGATTATTTAACACTTATAATACAAAAATTACTTTTATTAAAAAGGAGATAAATTTCTATTTAGCTCTGTTCATATCCCCGCTTAAAATAATTAATGATTACATCCCACTTCATTTTTGACAAATCAATTCTTTAAAGACATTTTTATTAGAAATTCTAAATTTCGTTGTTTTTTATCCAGAAGCCTTAATATACATTTGATATTATTCTAAAATTTATAGCGCACTATTCGAACATTTTGTGAAAACCACCAAAAAACATCACAAACTACTAGTAGTAGGTATTAATTTCCTGTGTTTGTTCCAAACACCGTGTTAAACTGAAGGGGTTTAACAGATCTACTCTAATAACATTAATGAAATGGGGTATTTACTTGAACTTTCCACAATTAAAAATCGGGCATATGATGCCAAAGGTCCCAATTCTACAGGGAGGAATGGGCGTAGGCATTTCATTAAGTAAACTTGCATCTGCAGTTGCAAATGCTGGAGGAATTGGGATAATATCAGGAACTGGTATTTCCATAGATGAAATGAGAATGCATATTAGGAAGGCGAAAGAAAAGATTCGGAATACTGGTTATATTGGAGTAAATGTCCTTTTTGCAATGAATGATTTTGCTGAAAAAATGAAAGCAGCCATTGAGGAAAAAGTTGATTTCATCATATCTGGTGCTGGCATTTCGCGAGATATGTATACTTGGGGGAAAAATGCCGGCATACCAGTTATTTCAATAGTTTCCTCAGCCAAACTCGCTAAATTATCTGAACGATTAGGTGCAGCCGCTGTTGTAGTAGAGGGGCATGAAGCAGGAGGACATCTGGGTACCGAGCGACCTTTATTCGATATCTTACCGGAAGTAGTTGCAGCAGTCGAAATTCCCGTAATTGCTGCTGGAGGAATTATGACCGGGAAAGATATTGCTCGTGCCTTAAAAATGGGTGCATCTGGTGTGCAAATGGGGACAAGATTCGTTGCAAGTAATGAGTGTGACGCACCACTATCCTTTAAGGAAAAATATATAAATGCTCGATTAGAAGATACTATATTAGTCAAAACAACTGTCGGTCTCCAAGGTCGTGCGGTAAAAAATAACTTTACTAAATTAATAGCTGATAATAATAAAAAAATAAAAATAAAAAAGTGTATAAATTGCTTAAAAAACTGTTCTTATCGTTTCTGCACGCTAGATTCTTTGATAACCTCTATGGATGGTGATTGTGAAAATGGTCTTGTTTTCGCAGGTGCACGAGTAAATGAAGTCAAAGAGATTTTGCCCGTCCAAACAATTATTAACAATATTATGATGGAATATAGAGCATGTATTTAGCGTAGCATCCATGTATAGTTCTTTAAAAAATATTTAATGTTGTAAATTCTTATTTTCCTGACGATACATCAACTAATAATTATGGGCATTATTGATCATAAAAAAGAACACCTAAAAATGCTGTAGGTGTTCTTTTTTATTTATAATTGGATAATTTCTCTTATTTCTTCTATAGGTAACTTCGTAAATTTCGCAATATCCTCTACAGACATTCCGTTTTTATACATACCACATACCAATTGTATACGCTCGGCTTTTTTCCCTTCTTCAATACCCTTTTCAATACCTTTTTTGATTCCTTGCTCCTCTGCATGAGCAAACTTTGCAGCTTCATCCATTAGGGTTTTTTCCCTCGCTTCATAGGCTTGTCTGAAAGTCGAATCTTGACTCATTCGCTCCCACTTATTCATTGCTTTTTGTAAAATCGGATCTTGATTCATCGCAATGTCCTCCAATGTTTGAGTTAAGTGTTCATCTTCATTTGCCGGAAGTAATAACAGCCAACGAACAAATGAATCTTCCCACGGATTAACCTTCTCTTCCCGCCATTGTTCCATTAATTTAGGAAGCTCTATAACATGAATCTCTATATCATCACTAAACTGCTTTTGCTGTTGTACATTCCATAGCTTTCCCGTTGTATGAAATTCCTCATATTCGGGAAAAAGTACGAAGTTTAACAAATTAATAGTAATTGTTTTACTAAGAGAGCTGTAAGGCATCCCTTTTTGTAACTGTGAAGTATATAATTTACCCCAGTAATACAAACTTCGTTTAATCATGTCGTGATTATTATTCAGCTGAATTTCTACGTTTACTTTAGTACCTGTGTCTAATGTGGCTGAGACATCTAAAATTGATAATTTATCATCCTCGTGTTCTCGATGTAAATGTGGATCCTCTAATTGTAGTGACATAATAGGTGATTCTAATGAATTCTTTAGCATGGCATTTAAAAATGTGATAAGAATATCCTCACTACCACTTGTCCCAAATAATTGCTTAAAAGCAAAATCAATTCGTAAATTTACTAATGACTTGGTCATGACTTTCCTCTTCCTGTCTAAGAAACTCTCTTTTCTTTATTGTACATAAAAATTAGGTAATCATGCAAATAGGAACATTTACAAAAGATAACGCTATCATTCTTTTCAAAAATATAGGTTCACTAGAAGATAAAGGTACAATTAATAGTTAATTTGGTGAATTATAACATATATTATCTTTAAATAATACCTATTCAAAAAAATAATGGATTATTTGTGACATAATTGTTAAATGTAGGGATTTAAAAAGGCTTTCTATATAAAAAAATAGAAAGGTGATGGTGTACGGATAAAATATAAGGGGGATTTATATTATGTTTTCAAAAAAACAAAAATTAGTAACAGTGGTTACCACTCTGACGCTAGGATGTGGATTAGCTTTCGGATTAACTCCTACTTCGGCAGATTCTATAAGTAATCCTACTCCTATTAAGGAAGAACAAGTAAGAATACAAATACCTTTCACTGGATATGTTATTTCAGCAGATGATAATTATTTGGTTGTAGCTGACACTAATACAAAAGAGGAGGCACTTTCTTATCAAAATAATTGGTGGGAATTAGCTTCTCAGAATAAAATTTTACGTGTTCCTATTACTAGCAAAGATAACTATAGCGTAGGTGAAAAACTAAATATATTTTCCGTAGGATGGACTCACTCTATTCCACCAATCGCTGTTATGCCTGTTATCGAAAAAATAATTGAATAAATTGTATATTTTTTACAAAAGAAGATAGCCCTTACAAATGGCTATCTTCTTTTAAACTCATTTATTCTAAATTGGACTAAAGAAGTTTTGTTTGTAACTATCTTTATAAATTTATGCTATAACAACGCTTGTGCACTTTTGTATTTACTGAACTATGGCTTGTTCTTCCTTCTTCATAGCTCTAATGGATTGAGCTACTTTAACCATCATAGAACATTCTATCCTCTTGCGGAAGATTTTACAGCTGAACTCATGTGTTCCCTTAAGGGAACCCGTTGCATGTATTGTATTAGCTGGGCAACCGCCGCTACAGTAAAGCTGTGCCCAACATTCCTGACATTCCGTTTTTGAATAGCAATTACTCTTCTTAAATTGAGACTGTATCTCTGTTTTTGTAATGCCATCCCAGATATTCCCCATACTATATTCTTCTTCCCCAACAAACTGATGACAAGGAAATATCTCCCCCCATGGGGTAATAGCAAGGTATTCAGTCCCAGAACCACAACCAGAAATTCTTTTTTGAACGCATGGACCTTCTGAAAGGTCAAGCATGTAATGATAGAAAGTAAAACCGCTTCCTTTTTCCTCACGGTTTAGCATTTCCTTCGAGAGAATTTCATATTGATTGTAAATTTCCAAAAGATCTTCTTCACCGAGCGCATATGGTTCTCTTGGATTACAGATAACGGGTTCCATTGATATCTTATTAAAACCTAGATCAGCGATGTGATAAATATCATTGGTAAAATCGACATTATTATGGGTATAGGTTCCACGTACATAATATTCTTTATCTCCACGCTTCTCAACAAATTCCTGAAACTTTGGAACAATATGATTGTAGCTACCCTTCCCATTGACAGTTTTACGTAGATAATCATGAACTTTTTTTCTTCCATCAAGGCTTAATACAACATTGTGCATTTCCTGATTCAAGAAGTCAGTAATTTCATCATTAAGCAGCATACCATTTGTAGTAAAGGTAAAACGAAAAGTTTTTTTGTACTCTTTTTCTTTATTTCTTGCATAGGCGACAATCTGTTTGACAGTCTTCCACGCCATGAGTGGCTCCCCACCAAAAAAATCAACATCGAGATTTTGATGATTACCTGAGTTTTCTAATAGAAAATCGATGGCTCTTTTTCCAACTTCATAACTCATGATGGCCCTATTTCCATTGTATTTTCCTTGGCTAGCAAAGCAGTATTCACACGACAGATTACATGTATGCGCAACATTAAGGCAAAGAGCCTTCACATAAGTGGGACGATTTATCAAATCAATTGAAAGGTCCTTATAATCATCATCGGTAAAAAGCTTCCCATCTCTTTTTAGTTCTTCAATATCTGCAATTGTTTCTCGAATTTCCTTCTCGGAAACGTGGAAATCATATTTATACTTTTCCTGCATCATTGACAGGATTTCTACCATAGGAGTATTCTCATATAGCATAATTATTTCATAAGCAAGATCGTCAACGACATGTACCGAACCGCTATAAGTATCTAACACGATATTGTATCCATTTAATTTATATTGATGAATCATACTGGATAATCAAACTCCTTTTTCATAAAGATTGCCGCCCATATAAAATATAACTGAGTACAATACTACTTGTTTCCTATCTATTTATTGTATTTTCACACTTTTGATTTGCAACTCCACATGAGGTTTTACAAGCAGACTGACAAGATGTCTGACATGCACCACACCCACCATGTTTTATAGTATCTTGCAGTTTACAAGTGCTCAGTGTTATAATTCTTTTCATTGTTTATAACCTCCTTTTGAAATAATTTTGAAGAACTAAGGTATATATTTGTGAAAAAAATCACAATCATATACCTTAGTTCTTCATATTGTAATTATTTATACATTCATAAATACGGTACGTGAAATTACAACATTTATCTTATAATAAATATGGGCGTTTATAACTTTGTGCTACAACTATAAAAAGTCAATCCCATTGGAATTGACCTTTTATAAACCGTGGCAACAGAAGGATGTCATAAAACTAGGATTTGATATTGTAGCATTTCACTTGTGAAAAGTATAACATGATTAACTAAGAATAGATGTGTCAATCCTTGGAACATTAGCTATAACTTGATTTTTTGAGTATATATAATAGTTAGTGGGCTATAGAATTCATCCTATATCACTATTAATAATTAGCATTTTTTAATAATAAAAAAGGATGTCTAAAAAAATTCTATTTTTTTAGACATCCTTTTTATCTATTTTATTAATAATCCTGTAGGAGTAACTTGATATGTTTTTTTCTTGCCTACAAATTCCTGTTTACTATTCTCAAGATTAGTAAGTGTGGCACGGGTCTTTTCCTTCTGTGCTTCTCCCTCTATATGAGTAAACTCGATATAATCCCCTACCTTAACTGGAACGGTTTGGCTTTCAGCATTTTGTTGTCTATTTCCTACAATTTCTTTATTGTACAATATATTGCCCGATGAGTTTTGAACTTTAATGCTTGCATACGTACTAGTAAAATAGGAATGGGGGATACCCGCTTCTAATTTAATCTGCATTTTTTCTGTTGCTTTGTTATACTCTACTTTTGCGATTTCTCGATCATTATATCCCTTTAAAGACCAGTTAAATTGATTTCCATCTAAAACTGTTGTTTCTGGCATTTTTTCTACTTTCTTCAGGCCTTCTTTTGTAACTTGATATCTTGCTGTCTTTCCAATGGTTTCATTTTTGTTATTTTCAAGGTTAATTAAAGTCGCTCGCGTCTTTTCCTTTGTTGCTTCCCCTTCTATATGAGTAAGTTCAATGTAATCCCCTATTTTAACGGGCACAGTTTGGCTTTCAGCATTTTGTTGTTTATTTCCCACGATTTCCTTATTGTACAGAACGTTGCCAGAAGCATTCTGGACCTTAATACTCGCATACGTACTAGTAAAGTAGGAATGGGGTACACCTGCTTCTAGTTTTACCTTCATCTCTTCTACTGTTTTATCATAATTTACTTTTGCAATTTCTCTATCACTATATCCTTTTAATGACCATGCAAATTGATTTCCATCTAAAACTGTTGTTTCTGGCATTTTTTCTACTTTCTTTAGACCTTCTTTTGTAACTTCGTATATGGCTTTTTTTCCAAAGCTCTCTTGTTTACTATTATCTACATTTGTGAGAGTAGCTCTATGCACACCTTCTAGATGTGTTAACTCTATATAGTCTCCTACCTTGACCGAAACTTTTTGCGATTCAGCATTTTGTTGTTTGTTTCCATAAATCTCTTTATTATAGACCACTTTACCTGATGTGTTTTGCACTTTAATACTTGCATATGTACTATCAAAGTAGTTATGTGGTACACCTGCTTTTAAATCAATTTGCATTTCTTCTGTTGATTTATTTAAATTTACTTTTGCGAATTCAAAATCTCCAATCCCTTTCAGCGACCATGCAAACTGGTTTCCTTCTAAAATATTATTTACATTAGGTATATCTGGTTTAATTGGATTAGAATCCGTCCCCTTCCAAATCTCTGCTGTTAAAATTGGATATCCTAATGCAGCTACTTTTTGAATGGTATCGTTATTTGGACGTAATCCCCACTTCTCAAAGAAAGGAATCAAATTTTGTTTGGCTACTTTTGATGCTGAAATCATAAATAATTGTTTTTTATTTTCATCGGTTTGTGGAAGTTCACTTGAAGGCATGTCTCTATACAATTGATGCAATTTAGGATAGAAATCCTCTCCATACGCTAACTGTAGTTGCCAAAGCATAACAAGCTTTACAAAAACATCGCTAATTTCATCATAATTTTTATTCCCTTGTTCTAGATATTGAAATGCTTTTGGATAAATTCCACTTTTCTCTAAGTTGGATGGTTGATTAAATGCTTTTTCTACAGAAAGGCTGTATATATTATTTTGTACTTCTGTCATATTATAAAACTTCCAGGGCGATTGTTGTCTCAAATGTCCTGCCTCATGCCAAGGGCCCCAGCCATCTGTTACAAATTTATTAATATCTAGCACGTATTGGATTGCATCTCCTACATATGCTGTTCGATAAGAAGTTGCATACATATAATAATCAGGAGAATGATTTTCTTCTACGTAATGAACATAATGTTTATCTACTTGTTCTTCAGATAATCCAGCTACTTTGTCTTGAATTCGAGTAGCTTCATCCATCTTTTTTAAGAGTTGTACAGGATCTGTATTAGAACCCAACAAATATTTCTTAACACGTGCAGGGCTGGCCGTAATTAATACACGTTCGCCTTTTAACTCCACTGCATGTGCATTAGGATACTGGTCCAGCATGTTTATTAAATCTTGTTTCGTATGCTTTCCTAGTTCAAAGAAAGGCATAGTCGTTCCACCTGTTGTGATTGTTGTTCGAATGGTACCCCCTTGTTGTTTATTATAAAAATAAATCATCCCCCCATTTGGAGATTGGATTGTGTTTATACCAGGTTTTAATGTAAATGATTTTATCTTTGAATCTTCTCTCCAAGAAGCATCATACGAATACGTTCCAATATATACCTGAATATCTTGATTACCTTCCACATTAATCGTTATTTGTTCATTTGGCTTTGCATATAAACCAGTTGGTTCATATGGACTAAATGCCATACTTTTTCTTTCCTGTTGTTTCAGTATCTCAACATCCCCTTTTCCTGGGACTGTAAATGTTCTATTTTCTGATTTAACTGATTTTTCACTTTGCAGTGATGTCGATAAATTTTTTTGTTGCTGCGTTTCCTCTGCAAAGACATCTGATGAAGAAGCCATTCCAGAAGCAATTATAGTTAATGTTGCAGTAGCTACTAGTATTCTTTTGGTTTTATACTTTGATTTATTCCCCATAGTATCTCCCTCTCATTTCCTTGATCAATTTAATAGTTTTGGTTTCTTTAGCATGTATTTACGTGCAAAAACAGTTCATGAACTTGTATTTATTACTTTTTTACATAGTCCTCCCTTATTCTATTTATAATTATATTTTGATATTATTTTATGACACATATTAATACAACTTTATAAAATATCAATCAATAATGAGCTTTTATGTTTTGATTTGGTATGCTTAACTATCTTATAAATCAAATAAATTACATAAAGGTATTCATTTCGTATGAATAATACTTTAAATCAAATTATTTTCAGATTAATAATTCACAAAAAATTAATATTATGTAAAATCCTATCAATGAAATAAATACAAATTGATTTGTCATATATACATTGAAATCACTAAGACATTTACTATCATCCGAATAATTAATTCCTTTTTCTATTTCAGTTTAATTTTTAAGTTATTAGGAGATAAAAAAGCGAATCTATTTTGAAAATAGATTCGCTTTTTTACGTATAACATAAACTTTCAAGTTCTTTTAATTGAATTTTTTATAAAAAGAAAAGGTACTTCCCAAAAGAGAAGGATCCTACTTGCTCAAACATGTAGGTCGTGATAACCTTTTTCTCTGATATATCTCATTTATAGTTTGTTTAATTGACTATGTCTTTTAGAATACATAAAATATACTATTATCCCTATAAATAACCAAATACCGAAATAAACCCAGGTTTTTAAAGGTAGATTTACCATTAAAAATAAGCAACATGTTATTGAAATAATCGGTAAGATTGGTACCAGTGGTACCATGAAACCACGTTTTAAATTTGGATGTGTTTTACGAAGAATAATAACTGACACACCAACCATCGCAAATGTTAATAACGCTCCAATATTCGCTAAATTCGATAATTCTTTTAAATCGATAAATCCAGCAATTAAAGCACTACCAATGCCTGTTAACCAAGTTGAGAATACTGGTGCTTCTGTCTTCTTATTAATTTTCGCAAACGATTTTGGTAATAAACCGTCACGACTCATCGCAAAGAATACACGTGTTGTCGCATAAATGTAAGCGAAAATTACAGCCATAATACCAATTACAGCTCCAACTGCGATTATACCCGCTACTTTATCTTGTCCTACAACTTCTAATACGTAGGCCATTGCTTCTGGTACATCTAATTCCTTATAAGAAACCATACCAGTCATAACAAGACAAACTATAACATAAATAATTGTACAAATAACTAGCGAAGCAATAATACCAATCGGTAAATCACGTTGTGGATTTTTTACTTCTTCAGCAGATGTTGCTAACGCATCAAATCCTAAAAAGGCAAAAAATACTGCAGCTCCTCCGGCAAAGATTCCGCTTATACCATAAGGTGCAAACGGGATCCAGTTTTCTGGTTTTACGTAAAATATACCAACTGAAATGAATAAAACAACAATACCAATTTTTATTAATACCATTGCGTTATTCACTCGCTTACTTTCTTTCGTGCCTTTTGATAATAACCAAGTTAATACCAAAGTAATGATTACTGCTGGTAAGTTAACGATTCCACCTTGTGTTGGAATTTTTAAAAGTGATTTTGGTATCTCAATCCCAAACCCGTTTAATAAGTTTTGAAAATAGCCTGTCCATCCACCCGCTACTGCGGCAGTTGTAACTATATATACAGACAATAAAGTCCATCCCATTAAGTAGGCTACAAACTCACCAATCGTCGCATATGAATAGGTGTATACACTACCCGAGACTGGAAGAGCAGATGCGATTTCCGCATAACATAGGGCTGCAAACCCACAAACAATTGCGGCAATCATAAATGAAAAAATAACTGCTGGACCCGCATCTCTTGCGGCTACTAATCCAGTTAATACAAGTACTCCTGTACCAATTATTGCACCTATCCCTAGCATGGTAAGGTCAAATGCGCCCAATGTTTTTGTCAAAGTCTTACTTTCACTATCTTGCAACAATTTCCTTACTGATTTTTTCCTAAATAAGTTGGCCATAACACACGCCTCCATTTATTTAAAAAGGAGCTAAGATATCGTCTCCTAGCTCCCCTTAAGTAAATAATTTTATTTTATAAGATTATTCAATCGTTATTTTACCTCATTGGCAACAAAGAAATGCTCACATACACTTGAAATACGTTTTAAATCCACATTGCCACCTGAAATAACCGCTACTACTTTTTTACCCTGTACATATTTATCAACTTTGCCTGCTAGAAGAGCGGCTGTGGCTAATGCTCCCGCGCCTTCTACGACAGCTTTTCCGCGTTGCAGTAAGTCTTTCATTGCTACTTCTAATTCTTCTTCCGATACAGTTACAATATCATCTACTAGGTCTTTTACAATTTCAAAAGTTAAATTCCCTGGTATTTTTACCGCACAACCATCCGCTATTGTTGGTGCTTCATAGTGTTCTAAAATTCTCCCCGCATCATAAGAAGCTTTCATTCCATGAACATTATCTGCTTGAACCCCAATAATATTAATGGAAGGATTAAATGATTTCAGCGCTACAGCAATTCCTGAAATAATTCCTCCTCCACCAATAGGTACAATAACAGTATCAACATCCCACATATCATCCAGAATATCTAACCCAATTGTCCCTTGGCCAGCCATTACTTCTACATCATCATATGGATGTAGGTATGTTTCGCCTGTTTCTTTTATAATCTCTTCACACTTCGCTTTTGCATCATCAAATGTATCACCGTATAAAATAACTTCAGAACCATATCCTCTCGTCGCATCCACTTTAGCTTGCGGTGCAGAGGTTGGCATCACAATTTTACTTTTAATTCCTAGTAAATGGGAAGATAATGCAACACCTTGTGCATGATTTCCAGCTGAACAAGCGATTACACCACGTTCTTTCTCTTCATTTGTTAGTTGGGAAATTTTATTAAATGCACCACGAAATTTGAATGAACCCGTTAACTGCATGTTTTCCAGCTTTAAATAAATTTCTCCACCCGCTTTACTAGTTAAATAGAAAGATTTAACCAAAGGTGTTTTTCGGGCATTTACATCAAGAATTTCTTTGGCTTTTTTAATGTCAGTGATATCTAACAATACGTTTTTGGTAATCATACTAACACTTCTTTCAATTCTTTAAAGTCCAAACCTAGCGTCATACCTAAATTTTCGTAGGTAATAATACCTTTATATACATTTACCCCAGATGCTAATGATGATTTATTTTGAATTGCAATTTCTAATCCATCTTTAGAAATTGCTAATAAATACTCAATATTTCCATTTGCCAACGCCATAGTTGAAGTACGTGGGGTGGCACCAGGCATATTTGGTACTGCATAATGAATTACGTCATGTTTAATAAATACAGGATTATCATGAGTTGTATAATGATCAATAGTTTCTACTGTACCACCTTGATCTATTGCGATATCCACAATGACACTTCCTGGCTTCATAGATTGAACCATATACTCTTTAACAATTTTAGGAGGGCGAGATCCTGGTATTAAAATTGTTGAAATAAATAAATCTGCTTCTTTAATCGTTCGCTCTAGATTTTCAGTATTAGATTCAATTATATTTACTTCTTCTGTTGCGTATTGCTTTCTTAAATATGCAATTCTTTCTTGATTAACCTCTAGGATTGTAACACTACATCCAATTCCAATTGCCATATCACAGGCATTAGTTGCAGCATTCCCTCCACCTAGGATTACAACTTTTCCGGCTGGGATTCCCTCAATACCTGATAATAAAATCCCCTCTCCTTGATGTTGTTTTTCTAAATAATATGCTCCCATAAATACAGCACGTCTTCCAGCAATTGCACTCATAGGTTTTAATAATGCTAAATTTCCATCCTCACTAATAGTTTCACCAGCAATCGCAGTAGTACCAGCATTTCTCATTGCTTCTACACACTCTTTCGACGCAGCCAGATGTAAAAATCCCCAAACGATTAGATCCTTTTTAAAGTAATGGTATTCTGCAGGTAGTGGTTCTTTTACCTTTACTACCATATCAACATCCCATGCCTGGCCTTGATTTACTATGCTTGCTCCTGCATTTATATATTCATCATTTGTATAACCAGAACCTAATCCAGCATCTTTTTGTACTAAAACTTCATTTCCAGCTGAAACTAATTTTTGAACATTTTCTGGAGTCATCCCTACACGAGCTTCCCCTTTTTTTATCTCTTTCACTACACCAATTTTCATATCTACACATCCTTTTTTAGAGTGAGTTATAAATTAAATTAATTATTGTCAGATAAAAATAAGATTCTAAATATTCACCCTTACAATATTTTTCAAATATAATTTAATTTATAACATTGGATTGCACCTACAAGATACCATTAGTAAAAATAAGAGGTCAACAATTTTGTGAAACATTTCACAAAATGTTTTATTTAGTTGATTTTCTATATTTTATATCGAAAATATGATTGAACCCCTCAACACTTTGTGATATTCTTCACAAGAATATATCTTCTCTTTTGAATTTCGATTTACCATTTTACTATATCAAAATATTAAAATACCTCATTTATTCTTATTATTCATATAAAAGAAATCTCGTTTTTAACTTCATGTTTCGGGTTAAATTAAAGAATTTCTTTTAATGTATAATTCATGGAATTTTACTCGCCTCAAATCATGTGAAAATTTTCACATGATTTGAGGCGAAATTAAACTTTCTTTACTTATACGTTTAATTTCTTTTTTATTTAGTATCTGAAATGTATTCAAATTCTCTAGCTGGTAAGGATGAGGGGCGGCTATTTGTATGGATACAGGATATACTATCAAATAATTTAACAAACAGGATAAAGAATTCATAAGAGAATTTATATATTTTTCTAATTGGGAGTGATTATTTTGTCACAACAACAACTAAAAAAGGATATTGGTTTCTTTGCAGCATTAACCACAGTTATTGGTACCGTTATCGGCGCCGGAGTATTTTTCAAGCCCACTGCATTATATGGAGTAACAGGAACAGCTAGCCTAGGATTACTTGCATGGGTAATTGGTGGTATCTTGACCGTTTGCGCAGGACTAACTGCTGCTGAACTATCTGCCGCTATTCCTGAAACGGGGGGAATGATGGCATATTTAAAGAGGACTTATGGAAACTTAACTGCTTTCTTGCTTGGCTGGGCACAAACTGTCATATACTTCCCTGCAAATATTGCAGCTCTTGCTATTATTTTCGGGACACAAACGGTTAGTTTATTTGGCCTAAATGTTAATGAACACAAAATACTAATTATCGCAATTGCAATTATCACAGCAACATTTGTAACTCTTATGAACTTTTTAGGAGCTAAAGCAGCTGGTGGAATCCAAATGGCTTCGACTATATGCAAATTGGTTCCATTAGCATTGATTATTATTTTTGGATTACTACACAAAAGTGACGTTACTTTTCAGCTTTTTCCAATTGAGGCAGGGCCGAACAAATCTATGATATCTGCCCTTGGATCTGGTTTACTCGCAACAATGTTCGCCTATGATGGATGGATTCATGTAGGCAATATTGCTGGAGAAATGAAAAACCCTAAAAAAGACTTGCCTAAAGCAATCGTATTAGGATTATCAACAGTAATGGTTGTTTATTTATTAATTAATGTCGCGTTTCTAATGGTCATGTCTGCAACATCGCTCGCAGGTACTGATACACCCGCTTCTCAAGTAGCTACAATTCTTTTTGGAGCTATGGGAGGCAAACTAGTTACCATTGGCATTTTAATTTCCGTATTTGGAACGATTAATGGTTATATTATGACAGGAATGCGAATTCCTTATGCCATGGCTATTGAGAACAAACTACCATTTAGTAAATGGTTTGCTACATTATCTAAAACTAGTCGGGTCCCTTATAATTCTGGTCTATTTATGCTATTTATTTCAATTATTATGATGGCCGTCGGCGGATTCAATACTCTTACTGATATGTTGGTATTTGTAATATGGATATTCTACACAATGACATTCCTTGCTGTATTCATCTTACGAAAAAGGGAACCCGAACTTGTGCGACCTTATAAAGTTCCATTGTATCCTTTTATACCATTAGTTGCTATTATTGGCGGATTGTTCATTGTTATTAATACCTTATTCACCCAACCTCTGCTAGCTTTATGTGGAATAGGTCTAACTGCACTCGGCCTCCCTATTTATTACACTATGCGTAAAAAGGGACAATTTGGTTTAGAAAATCATAACGAGTAGATCAGTCTTTCTTAAAGATGTGATACAAAATTTTATGATTAGATTGCAATTAATAAATAGTCTATTTTACTTCTTTATCCTTCTAAGAGATACATTAGTCTAACAAATAATAAACAAGGAGAACCCTTTTTGGGTTCTCCTTGTTTATTATTTGCCAGTGTTCTAGTTCTTTACCCTAAGTTAATTTATGCTTTATCCATGTTGCATTTCTACCTTTAGAAACTAATTTAATGTATCCCTGTGAATTTAAAGCGTGTAATGTTTTATTTATAGTACTTTCACTTATGTCTGGATACATGTTTCGAATATTTTCTTTAGTAAAAGGATTATCTTGTCTGTCTATGTATTTTTCAATTCTTTTTCTTTTAGTATGAGTGCTAATACAATTTTTTATTACATAATTCAATTCTTTATATGCAACTAAAACAATATCTAAAAAATTTTTCATCCAGAAAACTACGTTATGATCGCCTTGATACCAGTGAGCTGCAGATTTATACAGAGCATCATAATAATCTGATTCATATTCTTTGAAATATTTATCTATACATGTATATTTTACAAATGTAAATCCACTTTCAATTAATAACCATTGAATTAATATTATTGCTAACTTGCCATTCCCTTTATTAAATGGATAAATACATAGGAAATTTAAGATAAATTGAGGAATTAGTAGGAGCGGATGAAAATTCCCTTTAGCCCTTAATGCATTATATTGTTCGCATAGATGATACAAATATTGCAGAACCATTTCATATAAAACAACTGTACGTAATGTGAACTACCCGCCACTTAACGTCCTAACGGACTGTTTGAAGTGGGGGCTTCTCGGTTAGTCGTTACTTTTGGTAGCTAACGAATTCGTCCTAAGACAGCCGAGCTAACTCCCTTGTTCCAAGGGTTATTTTATTGCTATCTATGCTAACGCCAATAGGCGTATTGCTTCATTTTTGATATTGATAGCTGCGTTATAATCTCTATCGAGATTTACACCGCATATACAAGAATAGACTCGCTCAGACAATGACATATTTTTCACATTTCCACAACTGCTACATGTTTTTGTGGAAGGAAACCATTTGTCTATTTTCACAAGCTGTTTGCCTTGTTCATTTAGTTTGTAAGCTAAGAAAGAAGTGAACATACCCCAAGCATTATCAGCGACGCTTTTTCCAAAATGAAATGCTTGCGATATTCCCTTCATATTTAGATCTTCAATAGCTACAACATCAAAATGAGTAGCTAACTCTTTAGACTTATGATGAAGGAAGTTCTTACGTTGGTTTGCTACTTTTTCATGCAGCTTAGCTACACGGATACGTTGTTTATTCCAACGCCCTGAACCTTTTGTACGTCTTGATAATACTCGTTGCGCCTTTGCTAATCGGTCTAACATTTCACGATAGAACTTAGGATAATTGGCTCTCTCATCCTCAGAACTGACGTATAATTGATCCATCGCAAAGTCTAATCCAACAACTGTTTCTACTTCTCTTTGTACGATCTCTTTTTCGTATTCAGTCAAAATGGACACATAGTATTTACCAGTAGGTGTCATAGAAATCGTACATGACTTGATTATATGGTCTTGTGGTATTTCTCTATGCTGTTTGATACGTACCATTTTCAGTTTTGGCAATTTGATATGACCATTAAGCAACATAATATTTCCGTTCACTACATTCGTTGTATAAGACTTTCTGTCTTTTTTGCTTTTGAATGTTGGGAAGTCATTTTGACCACGAAAGAAATTTTTATAGGCAGTTTGCAAGTTTAGTTGAGCATTTGCCAAAGCTAATGAATCAACTTCTTTTAACCACTCAAATTCTGCTTTGTATTTTGCAGGAGTGGGAAGCTTTTGTTTCTTTAGTTGATCCTTATCATCTTTATGTTTTTCATACGCTTCTTTCCGTTCAGCTAACATTCTGTTATACACGAAACGTACACAACCGAAGGTTTTACGCATAAGATGTGCTTGGTCTTCTGTTGGATACATACGGAATTTATATGCTTTATTCTGCTTTGTCATATCATTTCACCTCACTTTTCACTTTGATTTTCAATATATGTTTTTACTACGTCTATTGGCGAACCACCAGTAGTTAGCAAGCAAAAACTTCTTGCCCAAAACATCTCTTTCCAAAGTTTCTTTTTCACTTGTGGAAAGTCTCTTTTAATAAGTCGAGAACTTGCACTTTTATAAGCATTAATGAATTTTGTCATTTCTGTATTAGGATGTGCCTTGAACAAAATATGAACGTGGTCTACATCATGATTCCATTCAACTAACGTGATGTTATAGTTTTCAGATAGTCGAACAAACATATCTTTTGCATAGTCTGACATATCATCATCAAATACATTTTTTCTGTATTTCACAACCAACACAAGGTGATAATATAACAAGAATACTGAATGATTATTACTATCTAATTTCATTTATATACCAGCCTTTATAATTTATAAGACTGATTATATCAGAGGTAAAATAAAAAGGAAAACCTTTTGGCTACGCCCTTCACACGCTTGTGGAAGGAGAATTCTTTCGGGAAATTCGTTAAAAATTTGGCTCTAACCTATGAATTTAATGGAATCCAATTTGTATCCCAATACTCGAATAAAGATAATTTGTGACATATTTTAAAATAAACTACATATCAAGCACTCTTTTTTTAAAATTGATATAATATGAGCAAACATCATTGCTCAATACTTCACAATCAAAAAGGAGAAATTGATATGAGAAAACGAAAACGCTTAGTAATAATCGGTAATAGTATATCTAGTTTACGCTGTATTGAACAGATTTTAATACAAAATCCTAATATGTATAGCATTTCTATTTTCAGTGATGAACTCTATCCTCTCTACAATCAAATAAACACTATCTCATTAAAATTAGATATTAAAAATAGAATGCAAAAGCAATATGATTGGTACAAACAACATAATATTAAGCTTTTTACAAACGAAAAGGTAATAGAAATTGATCGTGAGGACGAGGTCATTGTGACAGATAAACGCCGTATTGTTTTCTACGATAAACTCATCATTGCAATAGGATCTACTGCTTTTATTTTTCCCGTTAAAGGACTGCAATTATTTGGAGTAAATAAACTTAGAACAACTGAAGAAATCCAATTTCTATTAAATATTAAGAAGCATGCAAAGAAAGCTATTATTATTGGCAATGGCCTGCTCGGTCTAAAAATTGCACAAAAATTATTTGATTTTGGAATAGACGTCCACGTAGTTCATTTCAGTTCACACTTAATGGCAAAACAAGATATCTTGGCTTGTTCATTACTATGTAACAAGCTAAAAGCAAAAGGGATTCAATTTCTCATGGAAAAAAACACGGTTAAAATCCTAGGTACAGACTATGCAGAGGGGATCCAATTCGAAGATGGCACTATTAAAAAATACGATTTAATTGTAATACCTATTGGTAGGCGACCTAATACACATTTAGCAAAAAAAGCTGGCTTATATGTTAAACGTGGCATAGTTGTTAATAAGTATATGCAAACAAATGATAAATTAATTTATGCAATTGGTGAATGCACTGAACACAATGGTATTACATTAGGATTTCCAGCCCCCCTCCACGCACAAGCTACTGTATTAGCCGAGCATATAACAAATGTACAGACAAATACTCTTTTTGCATAATTTCTTAGTTAATTAAAACTAATTCTTTATAACTTTTATCTAAAAAACTCTTCTTAATAATTGTTTAAGAAGAGTTTTAAACCTTTGAAAACGTGTTAAAGAGAACACTGTAATATTGACACATTTGCAACCCCGTTACGTATTAAATTAAAGTATTAATTTAATTAAGGAGACATACTAAAATGCAACGACACAAAAATATTTATCTATTAATTATTTTATGCACGGTATTATGTATAATAACTCTAGTCCATAAAGGTGAAAATAATAGCGTTAAAAATACAACATATGAGATGGATAAACTTGTTAAAATTGATGAAAAAAAACTATCTTCTAAAGAGAATAATCCTTTAGAAGTCCCTTTGATTTTACAAAATCCAGAATTAGAACGTGGATGCGAAGTTACAAGTTTAGCAATGCTTTTAAATTTTAACAGTCTATCCGTTGATAAATTAGAGTTAGCTGAAAATATTAAATATGTACCTTTTCAAAACAATGGATTTATGGGAAATATGGACGAAGGATTTGTTGGAGATATGTATGACATAGATATGCCTGGTTTAGGTGTGCATATTAAGCCGATTTTAGAGTTAGCCAAATTATACATATCAGAGAATTGTATTATAGACTTAACCGGAAGTAATCCTGAGGATTTATATAAGGCAATTGATAAAGAACACCCTGTTTGGATTTTAACAAACGCGAGCTTTCGCAAACTACCTGATTATGAATTTCGTACTTGGAAAACAAATATGGGTGAGAGACAGGTTACATACCGTCAACATAGTGTTTTACTAACTGGATACACCGATCAATATGTATACATTAATGATCCATTAGATACGGAAAAAAATAAAAGAATTGATAAGAAGGATTTTGAAGAAGCATGGGTTCAATTAGGCAGACAAGCCCTAACTATCATTCCTTAAAAAAACACAGAGCTATAAGATTTGAGATAAACTTTAAATTACTAATTTCTCATTATATAATTATTATATAATAATCCCTAGTTTACACGAGAATCACTAACGTTATTTAATTATATAAAATTAAAGGACACACCTATACCATTGGAGTGGTACCTAAGGTGTGTCCCTCGCATAAATCAAAAATATAAGATAAAATAATTTGAAATTTATTTTTTAAGTTTGATTATAAGGCATGTGATATTTTGCGGCTCAAAAAATCCATACCTTATCAATTAAACCGATTGGTAACACATATTCCCTTTTTGTGATTTACTCATATATAATAATTTTAAGAATTCATATAATTAAAATACTTACTAATTTGTAATAACTCCTCTTTTATATTCTGAGAAAGGGGTCTTTTGTCAGAAACTGATAAGTCTTCTAATAGCTAACTGATTTTTTATTATTATTTTCTTATTTCCAACAGAGGCCATGAGCCCTAAACTTTCAAACTTATTCAATTTACGACTAATAGTCTCTCTTGTTACCCCCGCATAATTTGCCAATTCCTCTCGTGTCAATGGCAAGTTAATAAGTATTCCATCCTCTGTACTTTTGCCATATTTATCACAAAACTCCAATAGTATATGAGCAATTCTAACTTCAGGATTGTTTGTCGCTAAATTTTGCACTAAATTCTCTATCTTAGCTAAACGTTTTGTGACAACTTTTAACAACTTTAATGCAATACTTGGATTTCGTTCCATTATATAATCCATATTTTCTTTTTTTAGCATACAGATATGAGTATCTTCTATAGCATACGCACTAAAATTACTTTTTTCATCATAATTAAATATATTTAATTCACAAAAGGATTCACCACTTGTTAGTATATGCAATATTTGCTCTTTCCCTTGAAGAGTTAATGTACATAGCTTTACTTGTCCACTATTAATAATAAATAATGTATCTGATTTATCTCCCTCAAGAATTAATGGCTGACCCTTTTTAAACTTCCTATGTTTTGTCATTGAAGCTATATTACTAATTTCCTCTTCGGAAAGGGTCTTAAAAATTAGTACTTTTCTTGGGCAAAGCTCTCTTGATTTTTTATGATTATCGTCCATACTTTCTCACCTTACTTTAACTATAGAATTAAAAATATACTGATATCCAAGGTTATTATAGACATTTTTATCAAATATTGCAGTGACCCAAATCACAACTATATGTTTATGAAGACAGTGATATACACTATCTTCATAAACATATTTTGATATGGCATAGAAAAATATGGCCCTGAGGAGAAAGGGTGGTGTCAGGGCCATATAGAGTGTACCGAGAATGGCTGAATCGGTATAAGTATCTGCTACATAATTATTATAGAATTTTTTTAAGAATATTTCTGTGACCAGAATCACATTCAAAAATATAAAAAACAATGAGAATACTGTGCAGTATTCTCATTGTTTTTTCCTTCTTATTCATCTAGTGGTGCAAAATGATTTTTATCTTCTCCGCACACAGGACAAACCCAGTCCTCTGGTAAATCTTCGAAACTTGTTCCTGGTTCTATATCCTCATCTGGATCCCCTACCTCTGGGTTATATATATATCCACATGGTAAACAAATGTATTTTTTCATGATTTCCTCTCCTTTTTGTACAGATTTATATTTTTTCTTTTAACTTGTTCATTATTTCACTTATGTTTGTATTTAATAAATCTATTCCTTCTAACGACACATGCTTTTCAATCGCAGATTTGTAAGAAATAGATGCAGCAACTCCTTCTAATGAAATCACACCGACTATTTTATTATCCTTAATAAATAACCTTGTATACTTCTCCTTACCGTCTTCTTCAACAATTGTTGTATCACATTGCTCTTCATTAACAACTCCAATTGAAAATAAAGATACATTGAATGCGTTAAAAATAGTGGTTGGAATTTCTTTTTTATAAATAGCAGTTTTAGAGACCATATTACTACCTGCTACTCTGCCTTGTTCCAAGGCAGTCCCCCATAAGCCTTCAATTTCATTATTTACTTCTGCAACATCTCCCGCGGCGTATACGGAGTCTATATTTGTTCTCATCTCCTCATCCACAACAATTCCTCTATTTAATTTAATAGCCGTATCATGTACAAGTTTAGTATTCGGAGTAACGCCAATTGAGTAAACAATACTATCACAATTAATTTGAGAATTGTCGTTCATCTTTATGCCAGTTACAGATTCTTTCCCGAGAATAGAATCAATAGAAGTATTTAAATACACCTTTACTCCTTCCTTTTCAATTCTTCGTTTCAAGAGAAGCGAAGATTTTGTATCTAATTGTCTTCTCATTAATAAAGGAGCTACTTCTACAATGGATACCTTTTTACCAGCTTTCAGAATAGACCATGCTGTTTCTAACCCTTGTACACCCCCACCAATGGTCACAACACTTTCTTTGTCCTCTAAATGACCTTTAAGCTCATCTGCTTCTTTCATGTCTCTAATAGTAAAAATATTTTTTTTATTAATTCCATTTATCTCTAATCTTCTATTATTCGCTCCTGTACAAATTAATAGTTTATGATAAGAAAATACCGCTTCATTGGATGTAACAATAAATTGCTCATCTGTATTAATTTTTACCACCTTTGTGTTTATAAAAACTGATATGTGATTATCTTGATACCACTTTTTCTTTTTAATTAACACTTTTTCACTGTGTAAATCTGAATACAGATCCTTTGATAATTTAATTCTTTTATAAGGTAGTGATGGCTCCTCACCAAAAATAAATATATTTGATCCTTTATCATACTCTCTAATAGTTTTAGCGGCATTTACAGCCGCTACACCACTCCCAATAATAACAAAATTCTTTTCCATGTTTTCACCTCCATTTTTCTATTAAATAGAACTCAATAATAAATCTGTAACAAATGTTGTTGCATGTTGGATTTTTTTTACTTTCTCCTCATCTCTTGGAGAGAATCTAATCCGAATAGGAAATTCAACATGAGTCATACCTGTAGATTTGATAACTTTTGATGTGCTTTGTACATTCATATTTGTTTCATTGAGGTAATCTTGTATCACTTCAATTGCCTCTCCACTCCAACCATATGAACCGAATGAAGCTGCAATTTTCCCTTCTAGGTTCATTTCTGTGATTTCTTTTAAAATGTCTTCTAAATTACCAATTATATCTGCATATCTAGTTGAAGATCCTATGAAGACTGCATCTGCTTCTTGGATACTCTTTAAAACCTCTAATTTTTTTGATTTATCAGCGTTAAATACTGTTACATGAATATTATCTGCTTCTAAAGTTTCTTTAATAATATTTGCCACTTTTTTTGTATTATTTTTAATTGTTGTATATACAATTGTTACTTTCTTATCTTGATTCGTATCTCTACTCATATCCGCATATAATTTAATATACTTCTGTATATCCTGACGTAAAATGTAGCCATGAGATGGTGCAATCATTTGTACATCCAAATCTTTTAGAGCTTCTATTAATGTTCTTACATATCTTCTATGTGGATGGATAATGGCATTATAATAACCAATAAAGTCTTCCGTAATATCTACATTCGCTTTATCACTGAAAATCTCGTCATTTGCTATATGAGTACTAAAAATATCACAAGGAAATAAAATTTTATCCTCTACACAGTAGGTAATCATTGTTTCTTCAGTATGAAGGTATGGCGTTTCTTTAAATTTCAATGTTTTTCCACCAATATCTAATGTATCACCGTCTTTTACTACTAAAAACTTTCGATTATGCAGTTTATACATCTCTTGTATTTCTGGTACTGCAATTTCTGTACATACAATCGTTGCATTAGTAGCTCTTGATGCTAATGCTGCCAATCCCCCTGAATGGTCGGGTTCTGTATGATTCACTACGATATACTGAATTTCTTGTGGATCAATTAATTTACTTAATGATTCTACAAATTCTCTTCCAAACTCTATATCAACTGTATCGATCACTGTTGGTTTTTCCGTTTTTAGCAAGTACGCGTTATAAGTTGTTCCTTTTGCTAAGATTAAACGATGAAATGGAACTTCTCTATTATCAACTTTTCCTACCCAATATATATCTTTAGTTAACTGAATTTCTTTGCCCATATAACTCAATTCCTCCTCAATCAGATTCGATTTACCACTGAATTATATAAACTTTTTTATAATTAAAAGAGGACTAGAATCACATTTTAAAAAAATTAATAAAAAAACACCTGAGTAACAGCTTTCTACTCAGGTGTTTTTAAAATTTATTTTGTTGCTACAATTACTAATGCCGGACCATCAAGTGAATATATTTTTTTATCAAAATTAGCGTAAGTTTCTACTGACTCAAATCCACAATCTATTAATATGGGAAGTAATTGTTTTTTTGTAATTGGATATAACTCTATACTATTTGAGAATTCTTCACCATTTGTATTTAATGTTACAGTAAATAGTACCTTTTTTCTCACTATTGCATAATCTCGTTTGAATGAGAAATGTTCTTTCGTAATTACTGGAAATATGAAATTTTTTTGATTTAATACTTTTTCATAGTTTACAATTTGAACTATGAACTTTCCATTTTTCTTAAGTTTTTTAAAAGAACGTTGAATGAAATCAGTAATTTCCTGTACATTGTCCAAATGAACCAACGTATTTCCAATACAATAAATACCATCAAATATCCCAGGCACATCGTCTATTTGCTGCATTCTAAGTGTATTTACAAAAAGTCTTCCCTTATGGGCTATAGCCTTCTCAGAAATTTTATCAGCCATTTTCTTCTCTGGTTCCATCGCAGTTACAATCATTCCTTTTTCAACTAATGCATTAGCCACATTCCCTGTTGCCGCACCTACATCAATTACGGAGTCCCCCTCTTGTAAATATGAAGCAATAAAATTCAATTGTTTTTCATTTTCTGGAAAAATTTCATCATAATACGGCATTAATTTTTGGTAAAAAGTCATTATTTATACATTCCTTTCTACATCCAGGATTGGAGAAAACATTAATACAACAATTAATCCAAACAAATTAATATATGAATATAACATAAACAATATGAATCATTATTAGTCTTTACGAGACAAAATATTTAAATACTATTATTGTTGTAATAAAAACGTAAATAGCATTTATACTCTCTAAAATCCCCACTTTTAAGATTGAAATATTCCTTCCATACAGTACTATAGACCGTATCAAACTTGGGATAAAAATAATGGTAATCGTTGGTGATAAAATAAGTGTAACAATCACAAGTAATAGATGGTACCACCATGACAGAATGCGATACGTTGGATTCTTTTTTTCACGTATCATTGTTTTTACATAAAACGTACTTCCTATAAAATATAAAAATGTTATAGTCGCTATTATCAATATATTTTTATCGACTGTTTTCATTGTGAAGTAATAACTTATAATGCCCCCTATACAAAACAAAAGAATTGCACATACATCATTTAATAAGGCTCGTTCATTTTTTTTGCTAGAAAAATAAATGTTTATACAAAAAAACGGGAGCATAATAATAGAAAAGTAAACTATACGCCATTCATAACTAAGAGCAATAGCTGTACATATACAAGCCTCACCAAAGTACAGAAAAAAATAATACAAATAATACTTCTTTCGCGGCTGTTTTACATACATTAATAAGGGATATGTAGCTAAATACACAAAAAACCACGCTAAAAAAAGAGGTATATGATACCATGTCCATTTACCAGTTAAAATACCTAAAACAAATGGAATAAGCAGCATTCCCCAGGCTCCATGCTGCTTTGGAATAATTAACTTCATTCTTCCGCACCTCACATTTAATTTTTTATCAAAATGTTACGTAAGAATGATAAGAATTAGCATGTATATCATTAAATTTATAGATAAAAAACTTTACCAGTGAGAGAATCCCCCCCACTGGTAATCATACTCCACCAATTTAGGGAATACCCATCCCAAATAGTAAAATATAATGAATTTCTCATACTCACTCTTCTCTTATAAGATAAACCATGTTTTAAAAAAATACTGTGAGTGAAATCACTGCATTTTATTTTTATACCTTTTATTTTTTGAACTACCCCCACTTTCACTTCGTTTAGAAGTGAGGGATTCCTAAGTAAAGAGTTCTATCGAACTCTAGTTGATTAGGCTAACCCCGCAGTCCTTGCGGTTAGAAGCCTTATCGCTTCATTTTTTATATTGATACTTGCGTTAATATCCCTATCATGGTGTGTACGACAAGAAGGACAGTCCCATTCACGTAGGTTTAGATTTTTAACGTCTTTGTTCTGATATCCACAACAAGAACATAATTGGCTGGAAGCAAATGTTTTCGATACGACAATGACTTGTTTGCCGTACCATTTTGCTTTGTATTCTAACATGTATCGAAATTGCGACCAAGACACTTCACTAATTGCTTTTGCTAACTTATGATTCTTTAACATATTCGATACTTGCAAATTCTCAATACCGATAACATCGTGGTTTTTGATGATTTCAGTTGAGATTTTGTCTAAGTAATCTTTTCTAGCATTTGAAATGTATTCATGAATTCTAGCTACCTTTACTCGTTGCTTATTCCAGCGAGAAGATCCTTTCATTCTTCTAGAAAGAACACGCTGTGCTTTCGCCAACTTAGCTTCTAATGATCGGAAAAACTTCGGATTTTTATAGGGTCTTCCATCTGACAAAATAGCGAAATCTTTTAGTCCTACATCTATTCCAATGTAAGAATTTGTTTTCGGAAGTTCTTGTACTTCTGTTTCAACTAACAATGACACAAAATATCTACCAGAAGGGTTCCGTCTAACTGTAGCATTTACAATACGTCCCTTTACTTCACTACTTTTGGCAAATCGAACAAGCCCTAGTTTTGGCAATTTAATTTTGTTTTCTATAACAGCAATGTTTTCATTTGTTTGTTTTGTGGTATAAGATTGTACGTTGTTTTTCTTAGATTTAAAGCGCGGGGCGCTGTTTTGTTTTTTGAAAAAGCGTGTATAGGCATCCGCAAGGTTGCGGACAGACGACTGAATCGCAATACTATCCACTTCTTTTAGCCAAACAAACTCTTTCTTCATGGCAGGTAGTTTGGCAGAGCATGTACCATAGGTCAAGCCTTTTCCTGTCTCTTTGTATGCGTGATCCCATAAGGATAGGAAATGATTGAATACAAAGCGAGAACAACCAATCGTTTTGTTGATTAGAATTGCTTGTGCTTGATTTGGATAGATACGAAACTTATAGGCTTTATTAATCATCATTTCATTCACCTCCATTTCGGTATATGACCATTATACACCGAACGTATATTCGATAGATAGTGGAGTAACACTTTCTATATGTCGAACAATTCATCTCCCATCTACTCACTGTGCTGTGACCCTTCACGCTCCTTGAGGAAGGAGTCTTCTTGGCTAAAATGATAAAATAAAACATTGTTCAGTGTGTTTTTACTCTCTATTCATATCCTCACTCTTTGAACCTAAAACAAAAGAATTTTTATCTATAAATAATTGAATCATTCTATATCTTTTTATTTTTTATGAGCAAGGTAATACGATATACTTCTAGATTTAGTCTCTTCTAAACAGAAAAGATTACATACTTCATTTATTAGTACCATTGCAGAAACGCACTGTATATAGTATTATTTATCGATGTTAGATACTATATATTGAGCAGGAGTGAATTTTATGAACAACTCAGACAATGTAAAACAGCAAAAAAATACTTTATGGACAACTTTTGATAAAATTATAAACAGTAACGATCAAGACTTAATGCAAGAAAATGCAAATGTTGATGGTCGATCTCCAATGGGAATGATGGGAACATTTGCATCAGAGAGCGCAAAACTTTATGTAAAGGAACATTTGCTTTCTAAACAAGTAAAACAAGCTATTAATCAAAATATTTTATACCCACACGATTTAGATTTTTATGCAACAGGAACAACCACTTGTTCACAAATTCCTTTAGCACAATTGCTAAAAAAAGGGTTCCACACTGGACATGGCCATATGAGACAACCACAAGATATTAAAAGTGCATTAGCACTCTCGTCTATTATTCTTCAAGCTAATCAAAATATGCAGCATGGTGGGCAATCTCTTGCCATGTTTGATATAGATTTAGCACCATATGTGAGGAAAACATTTGAAAAAAATAAGAAAAAGTTAAAAGACTATCCGCTAACAAAGGAACAAATCGAAGTGTTTGCATGGAAAGAAACAGAAAACGATACATATCAAGCATGTGAAGCATTTATTCATAATTCCAATAGTATGCATAGCCGTGGTGGTGGACAAGTTCCGTTTATTTCAATTAATTACGGAACAGATACATCAAAGGAAGGAAGGCTATTAATTAAACAATTACTACAGGCAACACAAGCGGGATTAGGAAAAAGTGAAACTCCTATTTTCCCCATTCAAATTTTCAAGTTAAAAAAAGGTGTGAATTTTGAAGAAAAAGATCCAAATTATGATTTATTTGAACTTGCATTAGAAACAACAGCAAAGCGATTGTTCCCTAACTTTTCATTTTTAGATGCGCCATTTAATGCAGCGTATTATAATGGGCACCCAGAAAGTGAAGTATGTTATATGGGTTGTCGTACTCGTGTGATGTCTAATATTCATGGTGAGGAGACAGCAATTGGCAGGGGAAATCTATCATTTACCTCTATTAATCTAGTAAAATTGGCTTTAATGAATGATTCAAAAGAGGGATTTTTCGAATCGTTAAATCATTATATCAAACTTGGCATTCGTCAATTGCTAGAAAGATATTCATATCAATGCACAAAAAAGGCAAGAGACTTTCAATTCCTATATTCACAAGGGATTTGGCGCAATGGAGAAAAACTCCAACCGGAAGACTCAGTTACTGAGATTTTAAAGCAAGGAACATTGAGCCTTGGTTTTATTGGACTTGCGGAATGCTTGGTTGCCTTAACAGGAAAACACCATGGGGAAGATAAAGATTCATGGCAACTTGGAAAAGAAATTGTTACCTTTATGAGAAATAAGATGGACCAAGCAACAGAAGAACATTGCTTGAATTTCACTTTAATTGCAACTCCTGCCGAGGGACTATCAGGGAAGTTTATCAAAAAGGATTGTGCTGAGTTTGGAACTATTACAGGTGTAACCGATCATGATTACTATACAAATTCATTTCATATTCCAGTTTATTATCCTATTCAAGCAATTAATAAAATACGTTTAGAAGGACCGTTTCATGCTCTTTGTAACGGTGGTCATATTACGTATATTGAACTAGATGGGGCGGCAGCGCATAATCAAATGGCTTTAAAACAAATTGTTCAAGCAATGGCACAGTATGAAGTAGGATATGGTTCAATTAATCACCCAGTGGATCGTTGTAAATGTTGTGACTATAATGGAGTGATTGAAAATGAGTGCCCTAGCTGTGGAAATATAGAAGATCATCATATTGAAAGAATTCGCCGTATTACTGGATATCTTGTAGGGGACATGTCAAAATGGAACAATGCAAAGCGTAGTGAAGAAGCAGATCGTGTGAAACATAAATGAAGGTAATGAATATTATTCATGATAGTGTAGTAGATGGTGAAGGATTACGGACAGTTGTGTTTTTTGCCGGTTGTCCGCATCATTGTTTAGGTTGCCATAACCCCAAATCATGGAATCTTTATAATGGTACCGAGATGAGTGTGAAAGAAATTATAAAAGAAATTTCCACAAATCCTCTAACTGATGTAACATTTTCAGGTGGTGACCCATTTTTTCAAGCTATCGAGGTCAAAGAAGTTGCAAAGGCTGTAAAAAGTTTAAACAAAAATCTTTGGATTTACACTGGCTATACACTAGAAGAGATACAAAACTCACAAAACAAAGATATGATTGAGCTGTTACATTATGGAGATGTTTTAGTTGATGGAAGATTTGAAATCCAAAAAAGAGATTTGACTCTTCCATTTCGCGGAAGCTCAAATCAACGTATTATACGCCTAAAATAAGTATAATTCCCTTGCTTTTTTTCAATTATTAGTCATCACTAACCCAGTATTTATGAGCGGAAAGTATCTGCTCATAAATACTGGAAATATACAATAAGACAATTTATAAAAACAGGTTATAAAAGAGGGATATGCTCAATTCTTACACTTTTTTTGCAATGCTCTTGGAACATATACACAAAAAGGTTCGCTTTCCATGTAATCCCCCGTCATCGCAAATGCCCTAGAACGAGATCCCCCACAAACATATCGAAACTCACAAACACCGCATTTGCCTTTATAATTGTCTGGATTACGAAGACTTTGAAAAACAGGAGAGTTTCGATAAATTTCAGCTATCGGTGTTGATTTAATATTCCCGGTTTTAATCGGCAATAGCCCACTTGGGTATACATCTCCAATATGAGAAATAAATACAACTCCATTTCCATCATTTACTCCTTTTGGAGCGCGTCCAAATTCATTAACTCCGTCCGTCATCCCTTCCATCAGTACATCTCTATATTGAATAATTTGATCTATCTTTTTAATTCCCTTCATTTTTTCTTGAAGAACAACGCGTCTATAGTGCTGAGCAGCTGTGGTTTTTATATCAAAAGAAACAGTTTTACTAAGCTGATATAGCCAGCGGAACACTCTTTCATGTTGAATTGGTGAAATCATATCTTTCTCTTTACCACGTCCTGTTGGGACTAAGAAAAATACACTCCACAACACACAACCTAATTCTTCTACTAAATTTGCGATATCTTTAAGTACACTCAAATTATAATTAGACACAACTGTATTAATTTGAATAGGGATTTTTAATTCATTTAAATGATGAATTGCATCCATTGTTAATTTAAATGATCCCTCTGTTCCTCTAAAATGATCGTGTACTTCAGCTGTTGGTCCATCTATACTAAATGCCCATCTAGCAATCCCAACATCTTTTGCTTTTTTAATCGCTTCTTTAGTAACCTTTGGAGTAGCACTGGGTGTCATGGAAACCCGAATACCTTTCTTCACTGCGTATTCAGCAATATCATATATATCCGAACGCATTAATGGATCCCCACCAGTAAAAACTAGCATCGGATTATCCATTTCATATATATCATCAATTAGTTTTTTTCCTTCTTCTAATGTTAACTCAAAAGGATCGCGATAATGCTGAGCTTCGGCACGACAATGTAGACATTTTAATTCACATGCTCTTGTTAACTCCCATATTACAATAAATGGGTTTTTATTATAATCACGATTTGTCAAAACGAAAGCCTCCCATCAACTTACATACTATATTGTAAAATTATATGTTCATTTATGTTGTGAGATTTATCACGCATAAGTTTTTAGCAATTAAAAATCCCTCACCAAATAAATCAAATTAAGATAAAAAAGCACTCACCTATAAGTAGGAGAGTGCTTTTTATTTTAAAAATATCTTAAAAATTTATATTTTATATTTTTTTTATATAAATTTTATTTATTTATTATTTCTATTAGATTTCATCAAGTCATCTAGTAATAAATCTAATTCTCTACTATAACAAATTACCTTTTCATGAGTGAATCCATACTGCTTAACAAGCGATATTAATTCCTCTTTTTTTTCAATTACTTGATTTAACTTCTTATAATTAGACATAGCTTTGTACACTCCCATCTTACCTTCATACAGGTCATCTAGGCAGCATTTTTGTTAGATGTTCTATTTAAAACAATGCTGTTTATAATATATATTCCCCTTAACACCCATATACAATATATTTACAAATATCAAATACAAAATCTATGAACTTAAAAAGTTATACCTACTTAACTTATTACACACCTTTATATGCTTGTTTATAGACTTCTTTTAATTCTGAAATCAATGGGAGTTTCGGATTTGCTGGTGTACATTGATCTTCAAATGCTCTTTCCGATAAGACATCCACAACATTTTCAAATGCTTCTTGTTTTACTCCTTGTCCTGCAATACTCATATTAATATTCAATTCTTTTCCAAGGCTGATAATTGCTTGTACCAGAGATTCTACCCCTTCTTCTACTGTACTTGCTGGCAACCCCAATGTTCTTGCAATATATGCATAACGTTCATCTGCCACAAAATGCTCATATTTTGGGAACAATGCATGTTTTCTCGGCTTAATAGCATTATAGCGAATTACATGCGGCATTAAGATTGCGTTAGCGCGTCCATGTGGAATGTGAAATTCTGGTCCAAGCTTATGCGCCAAACTATGATTAATACCAAGAAATGCATTTGCAAAAGCCATACCTGCAATTGCAGAAGCATTATGCATTTTCTCACGTGCTTCTTCATCATTTCCATTTTTATATGCTCTTGGTAAATATTTAAATACTAGATCAATGGCTTTTAAGGCCAATCCATCTGTATAGTCATTTGCCATAATAGACACGTATGCTTCAATTGCATGTGTTAACACATCCATTCCAGTGTCTGCTGTTACATGAGGTGGCACTGTCATTACAAACTGTGGATCAATAATTGCTACATCTGGTGTTAATTCATAATCAGCAAGTGGATATTTTATATTATTTTTTTTATCTGTAATAACCGCGAATGGTGTCACTTCTGACCCTGTTCCTGATGTTGTTGGAATCGCAACAAATTGTGCTTTTTGCCCTAGTGTTGGAAATTTACATGTACGTTTTCTAATATCTAAAAACTTTTGTTTGATTCCAAAGAATTTTGTTTCTGGATATTCATAAAATAGCCACATTCCTTTTGCTGCATCCATTGCTGAACCTCCGCCCAATGCAATAATTACATCAGGTTTGAAGCTTCTCATCATCTCAGCACCCTTGAATACTGTTTCATCTGATGGATCTGGTTCTACCTCTGAGAAAACACCTACTTTTACATCATTTAAATGCTGTTGTAAGTAATGTGTAACTGTGTCCACATATCCCAGTTCTACCATTCCTGGATCCGTTACAATGAATGCTCGTGAAATGTTTGGCATCTTAGCTAAATATTGTGTCGCATGTTTTTCAAAAAAAACCTTAGGTGGTAATTTGAACCATTGCATATTATTTTTTCTATTCGCCAAACGCTTTACATTTATTAAATGTGTAGCTGTTACGTTTTGAGAAACAGAATTTTTACCGTATGATCCACAACCTAATGTTAAAGATGGAATAAATGCGTTATATATATCACCAATCCCACCTTGTGCTGATGGTGAATTTACAATAAGGCGACAAGCTTTCATTCTTAAACCAAATTGTTTTTGTACTTCTTTATTTGTAGAATGAATAACCGCTGAATGCCCTAAGCCACCTAAATTTAACATTTCTTCACAGTATTTAAATCCTTCTTCTTGTGAATTTGCTTTGATACAAGCTAATACTGGGCTCAATTTTTCACGTGATAGTGGATATTCTGCACCCACTCCCTTAATTTCAGCTACAAGTATTTTTGTATCTTCTGGTACCTTAATGCCTACTAATGATGCAATATAATGTGCTGATTTCCCAACGATATCACTATTTACTGCACATGTATTTTCATTAATAACAAGCTTCTCTAATTTTATTCTCTCTTCTTCGGTAACAAAATAACAATTGTTGTCTTGCATTTCTTTTTTTACACTATTATAGATTTCTTTATCTACAATGATTGCTTGTTCAGAAGCACAAATCATACCATTATCAAATGTTTTTGATAAAATTAAATCATTTACAGCTCGTTTTACATGTGCTGATTTCTCTAAATAACAAGGTACATTCCCAGGTCCTACTCCTAAGGCCGGTTTCCCTGTAGAATATGCTGATTTCACCATTCCAGCACCCCCGGTTGCAAGAACAAGTGCAACCCCCTCATGGTTCATTAATCTTTTTGTTGCCTCAACAGAAGGTTTTTCGATCCATTGAATGCAATTCTCTGGTGCCCCTGCCTTAATTGCAGCATCTCTTAAAATTTTAGCCGCTGCAACAGAGCAACGCTGAGCAGATGGATGAAAAGCGAAAATAATTGGATTTCTTGTTTTCATTGCAATAATTGCTTTAAACATAGTAGTTGAAGTGGGATTTGTTACTGGTGTCACACCAGCAACTACACCTACTGGTTCGGCAATTTCAATGACTTCTTCATGTGGATCTTCATGAATAATTCCTACAGTCTTATCTTTTTTTATGCTATGCCAAATATATTCAGTTGCAAATATATTTTTTGTACATTTATCCTCATACACACCTCGACCAGTTTCCTCTACCGCCATTTTTGCTAATGGCATATGTTGGTCTAATCCAGATAGTGCCATTTCATGAACAATATGATCTACTTGCTCTTGCGTATAAGATTCTAGTGCTTTTAGTGCTTCTTTTCCATTTTCAACTAAAGTATTAACAACTTCTTGTACATCATTTTCATCTTTAATTACTACGTTGACCATTGCTTGTACTTCTTTTTCATCTGTCTTGTTTGTCATATTAAAGCCTCCAGATCACTATAAAAATAGATTTAAAATGTTGGAACTTATTGTTTTCATCTTGCCTATTAAGTAAAAGCTCAAATCATGTGAAGTATTTCACAAATAATAATATGAAATTTTCAACTACTCCTACTATACATGAAATGACTATTTTTTATTGTGTACTTTTTGTGAAGTATTTCACAAATATTTATAATAATTCTAATCAATAATTACTTATTTACACCATCAATATATACAATTACATTCTCAGTTGTATTATTTCTCAATTCAATGTACACCTCAGCATTAAAATACAATATTTGTTGATGCCTTAATATCTCAATTTCATTATCAATTATAACCATTGTTTCACCGAAAACTGCATACATGCATATATCCTTGTTCAAATATTTTGGTATGACAACATTACCTGACGGATTAATGAAAAAAAATGATGGAAATGTATTTTCAGTTTTATTAATAATTGTTTTGAATACATCATCATTTAATCCCATAGGTGTTACATTTTTTAGTTGCATAAATATCACTCCTATTCATGTATAAAAAATTTAATAAAGTATAATAAATTTATACTCTATTTTTACAAACTTATAGCTAGGATCTTGACTTTGCCTATAAGTTTATAACTATTAATTTCCTAAAGCAACAGTAATTCATCTCCGTGTAAAGAACTATTAATTTGTTATAGTACGTAAATCTCTTTGTGGTGGTAACTATACCTAAAATGATATTTAACACTTATATGTAATTTAGTTATTATTATTTAATGTGTTTAGTAGTTAAAAATTTTTATTAATAAATTTTAAAAACATTAGTATATATAATATAAATAGTTTTTTATTTAAAAATATATTGTTTGTCCCCATCCTATCTGAAATATTCCCCCTTTTCTTAAAATCTTATATAAATATATATCTTATATATATATTAAAAATATAAAGATAAAACTTATATAGGTTCATGAAATATAGAATAAAGCTTGCTATGACAATGTTTTTAACATGCCCTACTGTAAAAAATCATAAATGGTATGTAATGGGAGTGTAAAAATAGACTTTGTTGTACCATCCTTTCTACATAAAATCATAAAATAATACCACTATTCCTACATAAAAAATGAAGAAAAATAATTCACTGATAAGTATATTTATTCACCCATAAATAAGAAGATATTCTCGATAGTTGTCCCCAATTTGTAGTTATTTGTACACAATCTATACACAATAATCATAATTTAGTCCACTTAATTCAGTTATTCATATTTAATCACATAAAACTTGATGAATTTTAGTAGATTTACTTATGGAACCCTTATATAACAACAATGGTATGATATTTTTATTCACAAATGATACTTTTTATAAACATATCCACTAAAAATTTAATTTTTCTTATGATTTTATGTAGAGTAAAATCTCTATTTATATAGGTATTGGATACCTTTTCAAGTTACTATTGTGGAAATTAAGAATGATGAATAACTTTTATTGTATAAAAGTGCATAAAAAAAGACTCTATTTTCAATAGAATCTTTTAGAAAAGTATATAAATGTATCTAATAGAAAGACTTTGAATGATAGAGCCAACACGAATAGCCCTCTACTTTGATTTTTTTTCAAATATAGAGAGCTGAAAATGATTACATTTCTTCCATTACTTTTAATACCTGTTCAGTTGATGTTACTTGAATTCCAGTACGTATCAGCTGTTCCAAGGCACGTATAAAGGTAATTAAATTTATGCTACCAGGTACTTCAATTACCCTTAGCTTTTCTTTTGGTAATTTATCTATCTTTTCAATGAACAATTCACGTACATCGCTAGGAATAAAGCGTTCCTTATGTCCTTTTATTTTTAGAAGTTCACGCATTTCTATTTCTAAAGCCATATAAGCATTTAGATTTGCACCTTGTTCATAAGCGTATTTTCTAAATAATGTTTCTTCTTGATATCTTAGATAATTACGATGGTAAGATTCCTCTGTAACAGGTACGGCAAATTTGTTCTTTAATAACTCAAATGTTTTACGGAACAGCTTCTTGATGCTTCGGCGAGAGTACATAGAGAAATGCAATCCGAAATCAAATATAGCTTGTTCTTTTTGTTTTGCTGGTACGTGTTGTGTAATAAGAGGATAAATCCCTTCTTTAGCTGCGGTATCAAGAATATGATACTGTGATGTTTGATTCAGTAATTTTTTCAGTGTATATACTAACTTACTTGGATATTTTTCAGTGCGATCAATCATGTCACGCAAACTATGTATTACACTACGGATTTGTCGATGACAGGTATTTTTAAGTACATGAATAAATTTATTCATGTCTCGTGTAAATTCCCCAATATGCATTTCTTGTAGTGTAGATTCAATAAATCGGGCTTTACGGGCATATGTAACCTTTGGAGTAAAAGGATCACGATACTGTAGTTCGCCTGATTCTTTTCCACATAAGAAGTCTGGATGAATAGATAAAAATAAAGTCGTGTATTTTTTCTTGTTTTGAACCCCTTTTTGTAGTTTACAGATTTTGAATAGTGGAGTTCCTGTACAAGGCAATACAGTCGTTAGTTCTTTCATAACTGCACGAATTTGATGTGGATACTTCTTATGTAGAAAGCGGTACATTCCACCAAAGTGAGTCTTATTACCTCTTTCATCCTGTTTGTCTAAAGAACGTTTTAATGTAGTTTCTCTATGCTGTTGCATAGCAATATCTAAGAATAGCTTCTTAGATGCTATTGAAAGTTCAAAGAAAGCCTTTGTAAAGACTACAGGACTAATGTAAACATAAGGATTTGCTTTTTCTGTTTCTTCATTCATAAAATGAGTTATTTTAATTGTGTATCGACTATCTAATTCATTTTCAATCGTAATAATGTTATGTAGGCTTAATTTTCTTAATGCAATATAGAATTGAGAATGCTGTATACATGCCAATTCTTCTTTGTATTGTTTATAGTCTTCCCAAAGCATATGTACTGTTACGTTTGGAATAATACCATTCGTATAGCATTTTTTATGTAGATAAAGGAATACTTCAAGATCTGCATTTGTAATACCGTACAATTTATGTTTTCTTCCCATTGTCTTTGAAATAGTATGACGTGAAAAAGATGGCTTTGCCTGTGCAACAAATCCATCGATATCCGCAATACGTTCTTCATACGACATTTGATTAATAATATCTTCAAGGTATGTATCTTTATAGCTATAGTATTTTCCTTCCAATGCATCAACAAGTGCTTGCCAAGATTTTAATGTAACGATAACCGCATTAGTAGATTGTCCATTCAGACTACGTTGATTACGAATAACAAATGATTTGCTCATCTTTTTCACCTCCTATACAAATTAAAATATACATATCCGTACAATATAAAATATACCGATTTTAATTATAGCAAATCAAAATTCGATGAAATGGGTCCCTTTAAGAGCAAACATGAAAAAATGAAATGTACGTTAATCCCTTTCATATCAAGGGGTTTCGGGTTTTGTTCTATTTTTTTTATGGACATGATATCACTATGGATTTTCATGTTCTAAATAAACAAGGAAATGAGTTATAAACTGCTAATAAACGTTGTCCTAATGGGATTGGAAGCTTATTTTCATAAAAACATAAGGGACATGATAGGGCTGTGGATTTTCATATTTCTATTTATTACAATTCACGTGAAAATCGTTAATAAACATTGATGTTAAAGGGATTTATATGAAATTTGTTATCTATAAAAGGGACGCGATACCGCTAGGATTGATTCATCTTTTCAGATAGAAAGGGACATGATACCGCTATAAATTTTCATGTTCTATAATTCCCTGAAATTTGAGGAGATGTTGTATAAATGCATGGTATATAAGGGATTTAAGAAGATTTATTAAACACGAAAGGGACATGATACCGCTATAAATTTTCTTGTTTCATACCTTGAATATAGAAGAAACCCTTTTGTATCAAGGGTAGAAAAGATTATGAAAAAAAATATATAGTTTAATTTCATGAAACATGTAAGACTGGATTTTTTCATGTTTTAGTCAAAAGGGACATGATACCGCTATAAATTTTCACTTTGTATGTAAACTTTAATGAGTATTACCATATATACAAGGGCAATTTTAAAACATGAATAACCTAGCTTTTTCATGTTTAATCAAAAGGGACATGATATCGCAAAAAAATTTCATGTTTCAGCTAATTCCTTGAAAAATATTAGGTTTCTTATAACGTCTTGCCTTTTCCAAATGGATACAGTCTTGTATAATCAGTAAAAGAAGTGGTTATAAGCATACGTGCTAGATTATCACTAAGGGATGGTTGGCTAGAACTTACTGTATTCTTTTTTATTTTCATGAATAGGAACATCATAAGGCTATATAGATTTAAGTTTAAATCATTCTCAATTGTAAATTAAATAAGGAGAAGGATATATATGGATAATGTTCTACAATTGTTTAAAGATGCATTAGTAATATCAGCACCTATCTATAAACATAATGAACAATTGTGGTATAAATGGAATGCTTATTACTTAGAAGTTAAAGAAGATACTAGTAGGATCGTAACTTCGGACTATTTTTCCCCATCATTTTCAATGCTTGTACAGTGGCTTGAACAGCAACAAAAAAAGGGAATCTCCTCTTTGGAAATATTCACCAACATAGAAGCTTACCAAATTGAAATTGATGTGGCGATAGGATTATTTGTGGAGCAAGAGTTTTCAAGAGCAAACAATGAAACCGTGCAGGAACCAAAGGAATCTAATACAAGTTTAGAGCACGAGAATTACTATGAAGTGAATAATTCTGCGGTTTATTATAAATTAAGAGATGGCATAGCAAAGAATCAATTTGAAGAAGATGAAAATACAAAGTTGAAATCTTATCCAATTGAAACGAAAGATAGTAGTGGAGTTGCACAACTTTCTTCACATAAAGATGAAGATTTAAGATTAATAAATATTGAAGAAGCTGCTCGTTGGAATACATTGGTTGATGGTGTAATGAGTAATATGGATGATTTAACTGCTGACTGTTTAGATGCAATTACTATTCAGTGGTTAAAAGAGGCAAAGTCTCCTGATGAATTCATAGATTTTTCATATAATCAGGTATTAGAAATGTGTAGCATACCTAAAGCAAAGGCTAATAACACAGAATATTATCGAGCAGAAGATAAAATAAAGGTTGCCAAACGTATTGCTGCCTTAGCAAGTATTTTTATCTATTTAAATGATGATAATGAGGTAGTTGTATTAAATGATCGAGCTGAAGCAGGTAAACATTATGAAGTAAAGCGAGAAGTTATTAAGAGGCTTTTTGTATTAGATTCTGTGGTACTCTGGAGAGATACTAACACTAACGAATATATGGGGATAGAATCTTGCAGGATTAAGCCAGGGAGCTTCTTATCAAGTTATTTATATGGTTCTAGTAGTACAACGGCACTATTATCAAAAAAAGCGTTAGAATATAATAGTTATAGACATAAATATCATAAGAGATTGATTCGTTATTTAACTTGGCAATGGAGAATTCGTCAAATGTTTTCTAGTTTAAAAAGGCCTTACTCTATAGGAGGAGATAAGGGATTACTGGCTGTCATGGGTATAAATCAAAATCAAAAGCCAAATCGTATCCGTGAACAGTTAGAAAATGTTCTTATTGATTTAGAGAAGGAAAAGGTAATATCACATTGGGAGTACAGTGAAGATTTAAAAGAGGAAATGTTAACAAAGAAGAATTGGTTTAAGAACTATTATGCTCAGTTAGGTATAATCATTTTACCGCCGAAAGAATTAATGAATTCAATAGAAAAAATAGCGAAGAAAAAAACAGTAGAGATCATACAAGAAGAGTCTCCAGTGAAAATAGAAAATAACACTTTAGATGTTGATGATTATGAAAATTCAATTAGAGAAAAAATATCATTCTTCCATGTGAATAAAAATATTACAATGCGAGAACTTTCAAAAGAAATAGGTATATCACAACCTACCCTTTCTAGGTTTTATAATAAGAAAACAAAACGCCTTTCAGGCACGGCTAAAGATAAATTAAATCAGTGGTATAAAAGACAAATTATTATCGATAAGATGTAGAAAAAGCTTAACTCCATGATAAAAAAGAGTCCCTAAAATAGGGACTCTTTTTTATCATGGAGTAATAACGCTAGCTACCAAATAAATTGGCCGTATCCAGATCTTCATATTCATCTTTTAGTACTGCTTTTTCAGTTGTTGATTCATTTTCTATATGTGTATCTTTAGAAGTAGAATTCTTTTCATTAGATGAGATTATTCTATTTGAATCAGCTACCTCTTCTTCAATTGCTTGGCTTTCTTTTTGAATAGTAAGGTTTGAATTATTTAAAAGTATACGCTTAACATCATTTAAAAAGTCTTTATCTTGAAGTAAAATTTCTTTTTGCATTTGTTGCTGTATCTTATAATCAGCCACGTCTTGTAAACCGTGTTTATCAATAAAATAGCAAACAAGTTTATACAAAGAATCGGCTATATTGCTTTGTGACTCGAACCATTTAAAGAATTCTTCATTCTCAATCTTCTTGAGGTTCCAGAAGAAGGATTCTCTTTTTTTGTCGGACATACTATTTCACCTTTTTTCGAGAAAGAATTTTCTTGATAATTTGCATCCCCTTAGCATTCATATCTACAGCGTATTTCTCTGGAATCCACAATAAGTACATTCCAACTCGCTCACAATACTCTAATAATTGATTATATAATTCATCTTTAAAAGTAATACTTCCCCCACCATACACACATAAAACTTCAGCTTCACTGGCTGTATTGTTTACATATTTTTCATCTGTATCTTCTAGGATTAGTTCAGCTTGTTCCACTTTTGTAATATTAAAGTGGGTTGTTGCCTCTTCATGGTATTTATGATCTATATCTTGAAGAATTTGAGAGAATTGTTGGCGTTTAATGTTTGTGCCACGTTCTTGATTTAATAATTTTACAGCTTCTTCTGTAGCATGACCGACACCACGTCTTTCACCGCTACAAGCATCAATTACGGGGTTCACGCCAACTGTATAGATATACTCAGTTGTTCCATCCCCAATATCAGCATGTAGAATCTTTTTGTTTTTAAAGAAAGAGCCGTCAATTTTTTTGATTTCAAGTTTTTTTGCATATAGTTTAGTGAAATCAGTAAACATCTCCTCTTCCCCTTCAAGAATTGCAAATAACGGAGGAACACCCTCTTGTGTAATGTTTGCACTATTAAATGTTAAGCTAACCGTTACCTGCTCTTCTCCTACATAAACCACTACAACATGATTTGAATTAGTAAAACGCTGTTCTAAATGTTTAGCGTTTACGGGTGTCCATTGGCTTGCTGGGATAGCTGAAATAAGGTCGACAGTCACATTGATTGATTGTGGTAGTTCTTCTGTGCGTTCCCATTCAAGTTGAACTGATTTGTTTGCAATTAATCCTAGCATATTAATTAGAGGCAAATCATCATTGTATTTTTGACCGACTTTAATGTTCATGTTTTTAGGATTTTTCCCTGTTAACATCGCTCGATTACCAATGAAATACATTCCGGATCTTCGAATTGATTTACTAGCAATATTCACGAACATATTATCTACTAAATTAACTACGTTTTTTTGGATGTTTGTCTCTGTAACATTAGGCATTGAGTAAACACTTTGATATACATTTTTCATTTTTATGTATTCACCATTGATGTAACCTTTAAATGAATCGTTCCCAATATCACCTTCTATGTCTATATGAAGAGTTTTGCCTTTTAAACTTGCCATTATACATCACCTCTATGAAATTTATTTCTAATTTATATCTAATAAATATATTATAACCTATAAAACCTTTAACAACAAGGGTTTTATAAGGTTTATGAATAAAAAATATACTTAAAATATAAAATAGATATAAAATAAATATAAAATAAATATAAAATAAATATAAAAATAGATAATAAATCGAGATGTGTTGGGTTGTTTCGGGAGATTTCTGATCTTTTGTATTTTTTAGATATGTATTAGATATCTTTTGGATATCTATAAAATATAAAAGGCGTTATTGGTGGGAGGAATACGTTTGTCGAAGATGCCTTTTAAAATATCATGTTGTTTCTATGGTTTACGAATAGACTATTGATGATATATTTTGGGAATCCAAGGGATATCTAGTGGAATGAGGTATACATTTTAATCAGGAGGAAGAAAATTAGAAAGCAAATAAGATTAATTACGAATATGACTTATACATACTTGAATAGTTAAAATGGTTAGCCGAATAAACGTTATAAAGGTGTTATTTCGGTGTTTGATATTATGTGAACGCTAGGCGTTATTAATGCGTTAAACCCCTTTATATCAACGATTTCAATGTTTTTTATAAACAAATAGCTGATAAAAGAAATGAGATTGGAAGATTAGATGTTTTTTGGTGTAGTAACGCATTGAAAGACGGTTTTAAACTGAGATCTTTACTATATAAGTTTGTTTTTGGCTATTTTGATGATAACTATAACTAAAAGACTAAAAAAGTAGTATGCAAATTAACCCTCTACATATCAAGTTACAATATGTATTTTGTTGTATATGTTCTATTTGTATCTGCAGCACTCCTTTAAAAGAATAGAGAATCTATGAAATTTGATTTGAATATAAAAATTGAACAGGATTAATTACAGATTCATATATATTTGCTAAACAAACGTTATTATGGTGTTTATCTGGCGAACTTAGCAGATGAACACTAGGCGTTTTTAAAGCGTTAAACATTGTAATAGCAACATTTAAAGGTGGTTTTAAAGAGAAAATGGTTTACGTAATGATAAAACCTATAAATTTATTTTTCGAGCTCAATAATAAAAAAGTAGTTTATATAGGCTGTAAAGAATTTCAATTGAAGTATTTCTATATAAAAAATCACATAGATATTAAAGTAGTCTCTACATACATACTTAAATCATAGTGGCAATATAAAGCTATGTTGAAAAGGTGTTTTTTAGGAGGTTCATTGGTAACATACTTTGAAAAATAAAACTACTTTCTGAAGCAACTAATATAATATGATTTGGGATTGGATATATATCTAGGGTGTTAATCGATTTACATACTTTTACTGTTTATAGTAGGAATGTAGTAAGTGATCCTCCGTGAACGCATAGCGTTCACAGAGGATCACAGGAATGCTGGCTTAAAGTTTAAAAGTAAGATATTTAAATAGATAATGAATAACCTTCAGTGCTCTTGTTTTATTTTTGAAATTAACTCTAAATTTTTGTGGTAAGACATCAAATTTTTTAACCAAAATTATATATTTAAGTTTCTTAAGTTACATTAAATACAATAGTTTTATTATATGAACGTTTTAGAAGTGTTATTTAGGCGTTGTTATTTTGTAATGGGGCCTACTTGAATCAATTTTTAGTTGCATATTTACATATTAATTAATTCGATGTTTTTGATGGATAGAGCAGAAGCTTCGGTAAAGAGATAATATGAGTGTAATTTAAAAGAATCTTCTTTTTTATATAAGGAGATTCAAGATAGAAATCTTAGTCCGGAGAGAAGTACGATGGATATAAGCATATGTTTTTTGAAATGAATTACTCTAGTCCAAACAAAATAAAATTCTACAAAAGAAACAAACGAACGGAAATATGGTTATAATAGATGATCAAACAAAAATATCTATAATCTATAGTGGAACGCTGTTTGTAAAGCCTATGAATTAGTACGACTGTTAGATGATACATAAAAGAATTAATGAAAATTGGTACTTCTGTTGAGAATGATGTGGGATTAGGAATAAAAGAAGTCTTTTTATTTATAAAAAAGCTAAATTTGTTCCAACAGTAGAAACTAGCTAATAAAAACAAAACGTATTCTTTTCAGAAGAACGAATGATACTTTGAACTGGCATATGTAGTCTAAAGAAGGCAATAATTTTTTGATGTATCTTAGATGTAATTTCAATAACGTTGGAGTCGAAGGCAAAATGTAATGAGGAGAAAGTTATAGTTATATCTAATCGCATGCTTTAGGCATTTATTTTAGAGGTTTTACGAATGAATTTTTCATTATTATGGCATATTCTATAATAGATATATTAATCAAGGATTAACTAAAAAAATAAATCAATTCATTTCTAGCTTTACAATATAATTATAAAAAAATAGAAAAATTTTATAATGGGATTTATGAGTGTAACGAAAGTTACTATCACACATTGAGGGTTTCATGAACGTTATAAAAACGGTCATGAAACCCTCAGAAAATATTTTTAACACTACTAACAATTTTTTGTATAGGATGTATTTAATATGAGAATACTATTTATGTGAAACTGTGACCTCTTAACAATATTGCGATCTATTTAATATATGAGATTACTGTTTTATCCTGTTTTTCATAATTTCGTCAAGCATGGGACGATAGTTTACAATTGCAATGAGTTTTCTGCAACCAACATCCTATCTTAAGAATTCATAAAAAGCAATATCTACAATTATATGATAACAAGCCAAGCATTTTGGCTTACGTCAATTGGCATACACCTACCACGTTCACATTTTTGAGGAAATGGTTCTTTGTCAGAGATTGATAAAATTTATGCAATAATTTTGAGAGTGCTACTTTTAAGCAACTATGCTTTTAAATGATGTTACCAAATCGAAGATGTTATAAATTTAAATTATTAATCCTAACTATAATCTATAAAGGTTAAGTGAATATTTTAAGGTATCGGGATTCTTGGAGAATCTAAACGTTATCAAAGTGTTATTTTAGTGTTTATTTTCACGTGAACGCTATCCGTTATTTTACCGACTAATCCCTTAACTACAACGTTAGGAGTTATTTAAAGAGTGTTACACCTAACAGATGTATGAATAAATAAAATAAGGATTCATATGATGTTTTGTTCCATTTGAATGATAAAAATAAAATATATCTATACATAAATTAGTATTCTATATATTACTTAATTATTATAATATAATATATTTTATAATTAGTACTAAATGTTATAAAAACAATTTCAACTAAATGAAGTAAAAATATATCGTATTAAATTCTTTAAACAGGGATCAACTTGCAAGGAGCAAAGTATAATCTTCCAAGGGCGTATTTCAAGAAATCCACTAATTTTAGCTGTGTTATAGATGTTCATGAGAGTTTCATTCTTATAACACACATTATGATAAAGGTATTAACACAAGTTTAAATCATAAGAAGGAAGTATTTTATTTATAAAGTATATGAATTACGAGAATAGCCACCTAACAAATAAGAAATGGAGTGTCTTTTTATTTAATAATCTTGCATCTCCAAACATCCTTACAGGCTGTTTGAGGCGCAAGATGTTTAATACTGTAGGAATAAAAAAATGAACGCTTACGAAACGTTAATTTAACCATTCGTAAAACGTGAACGCATAGCGTTCACAAGGAATTCGGCACATTAATATTATACGTTTAGATATATTTATATCTAAACGTATAATGTGGCTTTAGGATAGATATGTCTTATTTAACAGTGTTGATAACGCGTATAAATTAGTAATAATGAACGCTGCGATGGTATGGTGCTTTTTTATCATTACAAATCTTAAGATGTATCCTAAGTTAATGTTAAGCTTAATATAACAAATACAATCTGATAAATTTATTAAAGTAGGCTGGAGATATATGAAGTATCTTTGGAATCCATAAGGCAGGACAAAGGGATAAGTAGTTGTGATTATGCTAAAATCTTTTTAACTTAAGTGTTATTAAGTGTTTTTTATGTGAACACTACCCGTTTTTTTGGCGTTTATCTCTTTAATATCAATATCCTGAGTTGTTTAAAGGATACAATATATGCTAAAGCAATATATAAAATCTGATAGGGTGTATCAATTAATAGTCCATAATAAAGCTGGATGTTTCTATGTTGTACTAATTAATGAACGTTATAATAACGACCCTGACTATGCTATATATGTTATAAAGTATTTTAAGCAAGTGGTATGAAATAAAGTAGTTGCTAAATTAAAAATAGTTGATGTTAGTAGACTATGTTCGAAGTATGATTACGGAAATATAGACATTAATTGGCGTGTTCTTCCTATGGCACATATCTTATTAGCAAAGTTTTAAATTATAAGAGCGATAAGAATCGTCTAAAAGGCCTAGGAGCTATGTGATAGCGGCCTAACAAATTAAAGAATGGAAAATTTTCTTTGTTTAGTGTTTTGAACTTGAAACGATCTGTAAGGATATTAGATGGCAAGTATTTTAATACAATAAAAAAACGCTATGAGCGCTTACAAAACGTTAATTTAACGTTTTGTAAATAATGAACGCTATGCGTTCATTAGAGATTCAGTGCATAAATATAGTAGTTTTCCTTTAAGGACGACATAATGTAACTTTAGAAGTAAAAGATATGGCCTTTAATAATAGCGTTTATAACGCATAGGATTTAATAATAATGAATGCTGTGATTGATGACATTTATATGAAAAAATTTAGTCTGGCAAAATGAATTAAAGAAGACTAGAAAAAACATGGAGTTTCCTATACAGGTTTATTATGTGGTTAAGAAATTAGAGGATTTGTCAATCTTACCTAAAAATTGACAAAGTAAACACTTAACTAATTTTAGGAAATAGGATTAACATGTTTTTTTTAGCGATATAAAGAGTTTTTTGAATCCATAAGAAAGGTCCAATAAGATATGTTAAGAAAAATATATTGGACAACTGAGTACCTAGTATCCTTGAGGTAATGGATACCTAAGTACAGAAGCCAAACGGTTTCTAATTCAGTAGGCTATCCCGATAGTTCTTATGTTTAGCTTCATTTCTAAGATTGAGCGCTGTGTTACGATCTCTATCATGACGTGTGCCACAATAAGGATAATCCTACTCACGAATGTTTAGATTTTTAGCATCTATGTTTTTATAGTTGCAATTGGAACATAATTGACTAGAAGCAAATGTTTTAGATATTACAACTAATTGTTCACTACACCACTTTACTTTATATTTCAACATTGTTTGAAATTGTGACCAAGACATGTCACTAATCGCTTTTACAAGCTTTCTATTTTTGAGCATACCACTGAATTATAAGTATTCTTTACCAATGACATGATGCTTTTTGATGATTTTAGTAGAAAGTTTATGTAATTAATCAACCCTTATAATAGCATCATGTATCACAGGCTATTTATTCTAGTTAGGATTAGTAACACAAGTTGTAAAAAACTACACTCTTCGAAATTTAACAAGAAAAAACGTATCATAGAATTTTTTTTTACAAAACTACATATTCGTGTTGTAAGGATGAGCAAAAAAAAAACGGTAGCTACCGCTTTTTTTGCTCAATTAGATATATTTGATAAAAAACGTATATCTGATTTAATTTAAATTAAATAAACGTTGAATGAACGTTTTTTTGGTGTTATCTTGCTGTTCTTGGCGATCTTCATTTAATAGTTCAATTGCTTTATCCAGTTTTTCTTGTAATAACTGAATCTGTAGATCTTTGTCTTCTTTTTCTGAGCGTTCCTGTAATAACAATTTAATGATATCTTGGTTTTGTTGTACAATTTTATCTTGTTGCTCAAGCATGTGAGAAAATTTTTCTTGAATCATCAAAATATCAGTTTCTGAACGTTTTCTGAGCGTTACTTGAACTTCATTTTCCTCATGAACGCTATCCGTTTTCTGAGCGTTCTCTTCAGTATTTTCCATGCTTTCCATACTTCTTGTTGCAGCTTCTTCTAGTTTCCAGTTTTGATTTAAGTATTCTTTCATTTGCTTTAAGATATCTATATCATTCTCATAGTAAATTCGTTGATTACGCTCATTTCTTTCAAATATATATTCCATTTTTTCTAGTTCAATTGACCATCTGCGAAGTGTATTGGTGTTTATATCTAGTTGTTTTGCTACTTCTTGTGCAAAATATCCATATTCCAAACTTCACACCTCCATTATTTGTATGTTAGATATTGATTCGTTCTTGAAAAGATCTTTCCTTTAAGAGTAGAAATTTTTATAGGCAGCCATCTAATCATTTGTACTCATATCAGTTTGTTTGTATACATACTTATATATTAAGTCAGTCTATACATCTAGCGTTAATATTTTTCCAACAATGAACGCTATTCGTTCTAATAGCGTTCATTGTTGGAAGTGAACAAGTATTTATACAACATTAATGTACATAGGAAACTATTTTAAAACTAACTATTAATATTAGAAGTTTGTTGCTGATATAAGAATTTTACTAGATATTTGCAATAGAATCAAAGCTTTCATTAATAGAATTAGCAATTAAGTACGGTTTTTATAGTACATATGCCTAAAAAGCTTTATTTATATGTGAACGCTATGCGTTAAAGTAGCGTTTTATTGTTGTATGAAAGCATGTATAGGTATTGTTTGAATTTTTAAAAGATGCTGATATTATTTGTTGGGTTTTGAATCTCAAACAGGGTTATTTTTATAAGTGAAAAGTAATGAGGATATTGGGAGATGAAATATATTAATTAAATATTAAATAATCATAGCTAAAAAAACTTAATTTGAGGTTTCATTTGTATTAGTATGGACCAGATTTCTGAATAATATACATTATAAATTTGATATGAAATGTAGATGTGTATAGGAAGATGAAAAGGGGGGCAATAAATCTAGACGTTTATTAATCTTACTAGTAATTAGGGTGAAGGATTTCAAGAGTCGTTAAAAGTAATAGAACAGATGCTAGAACAAAATGTAGATTGTACTATAGTTGAAGAGGGGGACGAAGACGCTTGTATAATGAAATCAGTTGTTAAGACAATTCGTAAAATAAGTTATTATACCTTTTAAAGAGTGAAATCAATGAGTACGAAGATTTTAAAGAACATAGGTAATTTAGAAAAAGTTAATTCAATATTATTGAACAATTTTGATGAATAACAAAAGACCAGTGTAGTTATATAACCAATAGAATCATATTTTAATCGATTGTTTAAAATATGAATTATGCCAAATTATATAAAAAGTTAGGGAATCTTTTAGAAAATATGCTAAGCCTCCCTAAAAAGTTACAAATAGATGCAAAGTACTATATTTAATAAATCTTGTTTTAGAAATTAAAATAAATAAAAACATTAGAATTAATATTTGGGCCATAATGGTTATTGTATCAAGGTATTGGAGATTTTTACTTAGTAAATTTCTAAGTAAATAGTTTAGTAAATAATAATTGAATATACTGTATTCATAAGGTTTAAATTTTATAGTTGAATTAAAAAGAAAAAACTATAGTACATAGAAAATATATATGATTTATGAGTTGTTTAATTGAAGACCAACAAGGTCATAAAGAACTATAGGAAGACATTACAAATAGCCTTGCTGTATATGTTTTTTTTCAGCAAGGCTATTTGTAATTGGATTTTTTTGATTTTAATCGTGTTCTTCTAGAAAATTATAGAAAACAAATGTATGACTATTAGTTGTATCTGAGAGTGACCTTGTATTTTGTGCATTACGTTTTCTACGTTCTTGCTTCTGTTTAGATTTTTGATTAAACATTTTTATGAAATGTGCAGGATTACTGTTTTCAGCTTTATTAAACTGGAACCATTGCACACATTCTTCAAAATCCTATCTTGTGTAGCGATCAATATCCGGTGGCAATCTTAAAACAATTGTATACGCATCATTTTCAGATAGGTATGTTAGCTCTTGACTCAAAATGTAGTAATACGCTCTTTTCTGATCTTCACTCAAATAATCATTTAATTCTTGTAATCTATTATTTTTTCCTTGTTTCTCATGATTGACAGCAGGTTTTGATTGCTCTTCAATGCTGAAAAAATCTAAGGAAGGTGAAGGTTTAAAATTGTTTTTTTGCATAAATTCAAGATTTGTTACATCAGAGTTTTTACTAATTTTGTTCTTTAAAAATCTAGTAAAAGTAGCACAAACATCAATTGCTACAGCCCATTTTATCTTGAAATATTCAACAATCTTTAAATAGTTATTATGTATTGTTAAGATGTAAACAGAGGGGGCGATCTTTCCATGTCGTCTTACCTTTATTTGTTGGCATACTCCTAAATCTTGCAGCCAATTAAAAACGTAATTAATAATAGGTTTTGAAATTCCAGATTTTTTGCTGATGTGTTCTTGTCTAACTTGACTATAGCCTTCTTGTACTAAATAAGATAAAACAGTCTCTAAAGCTTCGTATTTCCTTTTGGTAAGATAATCTTTTGTGGTAGCACCTTCACACTCTAGGACAATACTATCAATATAAGAAATTATTTTCTTGATTTCTTGATTGATAGCTCCAGGAGTTTTAGATAAGTGATGAATGTGGGGACTTAGTTCCGCTTTTGCTCGACTTAACAAAAAGTTTCGTGAAATCACAAAAAAACCTCCTATTTCTCCCACTAAACACATACAGAAAAAACATGGAAAAATAGAGGTTCTTATTCACATTAAATTCACCTTATGTTATAATTATCGTCATAAGTGAACATTAAAAATGTTAAATAAGACCCTTGCTATTCTAGGAGTTTTAAATTGGTTCATGTCGCCAAACTAGAGACCAATTTAAAACTGAGTATAGTGGGGTTTTTTTTCTGTCTACATATTAAAAAAAACATTTTTTCTTCAAAATACAATCTTTCTTTTTATCTTATATTGTTATTAAAATAATATCAATCCCCTCAAGTAGCCTTTGTTATCCTATCTGTAAAAAACATGTGGATTTATTCACGCTAAAAGCATATCTGAATTTAAAAGTTTGTATTTTCTTATTATTTTTTAATTTTCTGATAAATAAATATAAAATTTTTATAATGAGCACTTTACACATAACTATAAGACCTTCGTGTTAAAATATTTCTAATTATACAATTTATGAGAAAAATATTAAGTTATATAATGACAAGTTTTGATTACCCGATTATAAAAATTAATTATTAACCTCCAAGAATATATCAAAATACTACACTATAGATTAAAATGTCTTTTAAATAATTTATATTGGGTGATACGTCTTGTGCTTGGAAGGGGGCTTTACATTGAAGAATTTAATGGGGAAATTGTCGAAAATTAAAACTGAAAAGAAAATAAGTAGTAGACAACTAGCAAAGGAAATTGGAACAAGTAAAACAACAATTGATAACGGACTTCAATGTAAAACAGAAGAGTTTAAATTTGAGATTTTCTTAAAGTTAGTTCAAGCCATTTGTGATAGTTCGGAAGAGCAAGGAAAAATCATTCATGAATATATTCTTCTTTGTAAAACACCATTAAATGTACAAAAAGCATTATGCTATTGCCAAGCAATGGGAGAATACAAATTAATAGCAGATATTATAGAAAAACATTCAGATACAAAAGGATTAAAGAAGTACTTAGCGGTTTATAAAATACAGAACAAAAGGAATCAAAACATAGCAAGAGGTCAGCAACTATTGGATGAGATGTATGTTAAAGATTTCTCTTCAGATACAGTGTGCCAAGCAGCCTTAAACATTTTATATATGGAAGCTATGTATGATAAGCAAAATTATAATGCTGTTATCCCTTATGCTGATCGCACAGATGTTATTTTAAAAGAAGTAAAACAAGAGTACGTTAAGCAATGCTTGGAAATGAAATATAAAGAGCGTTTGGCTTATATATACTTAATGAGAAATGACTTAGAAAGATGTCGCAATACATGCTATGAAATTCTGGATTCTGAATTAGATATTTCTATTATTAAAGCTACAGCGTGGTGTTGTTTAGGAGAAAGTTTCACATTTGAATGCCCATCTACAGCTGAGAAGTATATTAAGAAAGCTATTTCTCTTTGTGAAAGTATTCAAGTTCCACAAAAAACACAAAAATATGTAGCGTTTCATACTACACTAGCGCATTTATATATAGAAAATGGTGTTAATTTGGATGAGATAAGATTTGATCTTATTCATTTATCTGAGAAAGCTTTTTTTGAATGTATGCATGGTGATAGGGAAACAGGAATTAAGCTATATGAAGAACTGAGAAAAGATGGCAAAAATTTCACGGCTTTTCAACAGTATTCGTTTTCGAAAATAAATAATGATATAATAGGATTAAAAGAATCGTTAGAATCTTTTGAATTGACAGGTAATATCTTTTATTCGCAATACGTCAAGAAAGAGCTATTAAAAGAAGAGGTGAAGTCAAGTGAATAAATTTTTAGCGGTTACGTTATATACCGTAATGCTATTGACATCGTTTTTTCAATTAGAAACACCAGATTCACAACATGCAAAAGTGCAAGATACAAATAAATATGTTATGCAAAGAATGGTCGACCCCGGCGGTGGTTAAGCCGTTTAAGCAAGAAAGACGCTACTAAAAGGTAGCGTCTTTCGTACTTTATAATGGTGGTTCATTATTTAAAAGCGTAAAAATTTCGTGCCACTAACACATGAAAATATAAAAAATTCACGTAAATACGGGAGGGTTACATAATGAATCTTAATCAAGAATGGTTTAATGAAATGATTGACCAGGACAATCAAATTTTAGAAACTTATCGTGAATTATTACTGTTAATTGGAAATTTCCAAGAAGAATAATGGATTTCAGCTATCTTTTAGTTTATTTTTAGTCTCAATTCTATGCGTTAAATATTTTGCATACTCAATCAATTCATTTTCTAATAGTGGTTTATCTTTATCAGGAACATTTTTATAACTTTCGTACAAATCTTGGGCTAAACGTTCTACAATTATTTTTCGATCTTCTGTTGTAAGAGCTTCACTATCACCAATTTTATGATTTAGGAGTCGATCAGTACTTACATTAAAATAAATGGAGATCTTTTGGAGCGTTTCAAAACTTGGCTCTTTCCTGTTATTTTCCCAGTTGGAAATAGTACTACTAGCGACTCCTAAAACATCACCAAGTTCCTTCATATTTAATCCTTTAAGTGTTCTTAGAATTCTAACATTTTCCCCGAAATAATTCTGTATCATTTATTTCACTCCAATCGATTTATTCACCTTTGGGATAGTAATTCACCGTTGGGATAAAAAAGTTTCCCGAAAGGATTGACATTCTACTTTAAGGAGAATAGAATGTGATTAAGGGGGTGAGAAATTGACTGTTATACGCAATATTAGAGAATCAAAAGGGTTAACAATTCAAGAGCTGTCGGAGGCTTCTGAAATACCCGTGAAAACTCTGTATCACATTGAAACTGGTACAAAAGGAGTTATTGAAAATAGGGCCAAACTTCTTGCCGATATTTTCAATGAACCAATTGAAAAACTTTTTTTTGCTACGTACTATCGAGCAAGATTAGAATGAAACAAATTTCATTTACTCGTTAAACAATAATTATACATCTATATTGTAAATGAACAATACAGAAAAAGGATAACTTAATTAGTATTTTTCAAGTTAATAAAACTGAAAATTTAGTTTTTAATGATCTTTGAAAATTGTATATCATATGAGGGAGCTGTTAGTCATGTTGAAACGTTCGTATCAAATGATACTCATTACAATGAGTACGCTTCTTGTAGCAATAAACTTCCTATTTCCGTTTACTAAGGTAAGTGCTGAAGTAATTCAGCATGAGCAATATAAAATGGATTGGAGTTATAGCCATCAATATGGGAAAGATGTTCGAACGGAACTCCTCAAAAATTCTAATGGGCAAATTGCGTACTGTCTTACATATGGACTACGTTCACCGAATGGTGAGGATCTTCCAGAAGTAGGGCGAGCAGATAATGTGGTATATAGAATTTTAATGAATGGATACCCACAGAAATCTCCACAAGAATTAGGTGTTTCGAATTGGAAGGAAGCTCATTATGCAACGCAATTAGCGGTTTGGAATGCATTAGGACAATTATCTATTTGGGAGCTTGAGCATCGTAATGCTAATGTTGAAAAAGCAGCTAAGGAAATTATTTATGCGGTGAATCATAGTAACGCAACACAAGAAACTTACATGAATGTAATTCAAACTGATAAACAAGAAGCAAAACTTAATGGTGAGTACTTTGAAACGAGTTTGTACCAAGTAGAAAGTAACGCTAAAAATGGTGTATTCACTGTAAACCTTAAAAATGCACCGAATGGTACAAAAATTGTAGCTGAGAATGGAGAAATGAAAGAACAATTCCAATTAGGAGAGAAATTCCGTATTTTGGTTCCGAAATCCTCCAATACAGGTAATCTTTCCTTAAAAATCACTTCTAACCTAGTCAATTTACATGCAGTTGCTTACAAAGGAACTGATAAAATTCAAGATGCTACCGTACTATTAGAGCGTAGTGAAGAAAAAGTAAGTACGGATTTAAATGTGAGTTGGAAATCAGTAGGTCAATTAGAAGTTATTAAAGTAGGAGAACAAAAAGAAGTATTACAAGATGCGGTATTTGATGTGTTTAATAGTAAGAATGAAAAGGTTGGTACTATTACTACAAATGAAAAAGGAATTGCTAGCCTTTCTGGTTTAGAAATCGGAACTTATACTCTTAAAGAGGTAAAATCACCTACTGGCTATGTACTGAATGGGCAGCCACAACAAATTGAAGTTAAAACAGGTGAGGTTGCAACAATTACAGTACAAAATACGAAGGTAAAAGGAAACATCGAGATTAAGAAATCAAGTGACAGTGGAAAAACACTTCCAAAAGTAGAGTTCACAGTGTATACAGCAGAGGGAAAAGAAATCACAAAAACAATTACAAACGAGCAAGGGATTGCACAAGTGAAGGATCTTCCGTATGGAAAGTATTATTTTGTTGAGACAAAAGGGGTAGAAGGATACCTTCTTAATCAAACTAAATATCCATTCGAGATTAAAGAGCAAGGAAAAACACTGACATTTACGGTTGAAAATAAAGAAGTAAAAGGAAACGTGCAACTTCTAAAAGTAGATGGAGAGAATCCAGATAAAAAATTAGAAGGTGCGGTGTTCATTCTTCAAGATAGTAAAGGTAAGAAAATTAGTGAACACAAAAGTGATAAAAACGGTTTGATTGAAGTAAAAGACTTACCATTTGGAGCATACTCATTTGTTGAGAAGCAAGCACCAACTGGCTATGTTTTAACGAAAGAATCTATTCCTTTTAGTATCTCGGAACAAGGAAAGACAATCATGCTAACAGCAAAAAATAAGAAAATCACAGGAGAGTTAGAGATTAGTAAGGTAGATATTGCGGATGGAAACAACAAGCTTCCGAACGCTGAATTTACTATCTTTAATGAACAAGGAAAAGAAGTTGCAAAAGGAAAAACGGATGAAAACGGCATTGCAAAATTCAAGCTTCCATATGGAAAGTATACGTATAAAGAAACATTCGCACCAGACGGCTATTTACTGAATGAAGAGATATTCCCTTTTGAAATTAAAGAGGATGGTCAAATTATTAAGCATACGGTAAAGGATCAGAAGAAACCGACACCACCTACACCAGAGACACCAAAACCAGAACAGCCAGAACAACCACAAAAACCAGAAATACCACAAAAACCAGAGCAACCAGAAGCACGACAACCGCAGGTACCGGAACAACCAAAAGTAACCGAAAAACCTGTCATTCCACAACTAGAGAAACCACAGCAGATTGTTATGAAACCACAACTAGAACAAACACCAAAGAAAATCGAAACGTATCTTCCAACAACAGGCGGTAAAGCCGAAAATCCATACATAAAATGGATCGGTCTTGCATGTGTCGTACTTGGCTCAATTGGAGCTGTATTTGCAGTAAGAAACCGTAAGAAAGCTCAATCATGATATGAAAGAATATGAAGCTCATTTTAGTGAATCAGATGAAAATCCGTTAGGCTTTGCTATTGGATGTCGGAATGCATGTATACTCGTTATTCCCATTTGGATCGTTGTTTTTTGGATAGGGAGCAAGATATAAGAAACCGAGAGGGAGATGAAATGAGATGTCAGAAATCCACGTCGGTAAAATGAAAAAAATAGGGAAACTTGGGGAAGACGTTATGCAGCGCAAGAGTGCTTGGTTGTCTGAAGAATTGATGCAAGCAATTTCAATCGCTCAAACTGTAATTAAACCATTAAAGCAACATGATTATTGGATAGAATCCGCTACAAAATTATTGGCAGGAAGTATTTTATATCTGGATCAACGGCATAAAAAACTATACTACCTAGATGTGAAAAAAGTTATTGAGTTCACGGAAAAAATGTATGAGAGTGAAGCGAACTTGGTAGAGGTAATAAATTCGCTCGAAAATGAGCATCCAGCATATCATATTTTTCATGAGCTAGGTCTTTATTCAAAAGAAACAAGGGATGCGATAACTGTCACTTTGCTATACATTCTTGAAAAACATCAACGTGAAAAGCAAGGGGAACAAAAAGAGTATTTTTGGTTTCAGTAGCAGTCAGAAGAGGAAAATGAAATAGGAAGGAGTGCAATACATGTTAGGCGTAGCTAAGAAGTATACAAAGGTGATTAGAGCGTTGAAAGAACTGAATGAAGGGGAAAAGGTTGCAGGTGTGATAAAAGCCCGATTTGGGGCGTATAAAACGGTCATAGAAGGTGTAAAAGAAAACGCCAACGATTTTATTTTCATTTTTGATCCAAAAGGTATCTTTTATGAAGATACCCATCACGAAAAACGAAAACAAGGGTATCACATCATCAAACATGATTTACTAACTGGTTATGAAACGCTACAAATGGATCTAAAACAAAAATCTGTTGTGTACATCAGTGTAGAAACGGAAACAAGTACGTATCAAGAGAGAGGAGAAGCATTATCTAATTTTCTTCAGTATCTAACAGAATGCAAGAACATAAGACCAATTCACCTGGTATTTCATCAATATGATTTGTACCCGATCCCTCATATGGAGCAGTTTTTGAAAGAAAGCGCAACATACCACATTCAGCATTCAATCGTAGTTGAATCTCAATCCGCATTACAACACATATACGGAAAAGAAGCAGCGCAACGCATCATAACCACGTATAACACAACAATCCTAGCATGATCTAAAGCACTCGTTCACTATTTCATCCTATCTAGATGGCTAGAAAACTAGACAAGGGAGAATCGTTTTTCTCCCTTCTTAATCAAAAATAGGAGGCGTTCATATGGGAAAAGAAAAAAGACTCACATTTTATGATATTGCGGCATCACAAGCTCATAGTGTTAAAACTTTTGATGGAAAAACATACGAACTGAAAGGCACCATCGCAATTGAAAATAGCACAGGAAGCATTGAAAAGGTGGCTCAAATTTATTATCAAGTGCGCTCGGTTAGAGATGAACATCAAAACTTAATTGCTAAACGAAAAAATAAACATGCGGAATTAGTAGCTGTCAAACAAAAATGTAAATAAAAAAAGCGATTTTGAAGTGTGCTGAGAACATAGCACAAAGTAAGTTGTTCTTTGACAATTTAGATATATATTGTGTATCTCTTCCTTTCAGTAATGATGTAGAAAGGTGAAATATACAATATATATGCGTGCCTCCCTTCGAAAGGTCACTAGAGGGGTTAGGTATACGATTATCGTTGGGTGAGTAAGATCGTAAAACTCATCTGTGACCACTGGGAAATGCAGTGTATCAAAGACCTGTTTGTGTCAGTACTCGTGAGGAATATCCCATTTTGACATTCTGAAGAAGCGAGGAACATCACAACAGTAGATACATAAGGTTCTACGTTCACGCCAAAATACGTAGTGCGGTATTGGGCATATAGAAGCTAGGTCGGGATTAGTCTCTATACGCATACCAATACAGGGTTCGTCATTCCAGCCATAAATGGTATTTCCATTTTCTATCCCACTTTCCTTTAAATGTTATAAAATAAAGACAGATGTTGGAGTTTAAAAGTGTCTCATCACACTTCAAAATCGCTTATAAAAATATGACATAGGGAGGAACATACATGAGTCGTAAAGGGTGGATCATTTCCGCTGTTGTTGGACTGTTAATTGCAATTGGTATTGGTTCAACATTTGTCTTTAGTTCGGGAAAAGGGGAAGTAATGGAGCTTAGTCCGTTAGAAATGAAGAAGTTCATGAGTGAGGATGGCACAGGTTTTGTTATGCTAACGTCTAACATGAGGCATAGTGAAGAGTGGATCTTTCTTGTAAAAAAAATAGCTAAAAAAGAAAAAATTGAAGTAAAAGGTTTAGATGAAAATCGTGACGATATTCCAAGTACAAGTAACCCTCATGATTGGGGATTATCGCAAAGAAGGGATACTCTTGCATATTATGAAAAAGGTAAGGTGAAAAAAGAGATTAAATTTACAATTGATAAACTTCCAGAACTTGAAAAAGAAGTTACCTATTTTGTTCAAAATTGCAAAGAGCAATATCAGAAGTAATCACATAATCATTGAAAGGTGGTGATACAGTGGCGATTACACAAAGGGAATTAAAAAAAGAAAAAGATATGGTAGCAAACCTATTAAGAGCCAATGGTCAGGATTATAACCATTGGCTTCATTTACATCATCAGAAATACATTGAAGAAAATCAAGATCTAGTAATGAAGGCTTTGCAAGCTTATAAAGCAACATCAACAGAAGTAAAGGAAGATAGCAAGGCGAATGAATCAAGTCAGCTTAGTAACGTATAAGCATTTAAAAATGAAAAGGGAGTGAATGTATATGTCAATGTTGGAAACATTATCTCAAATGTTAGTGTTAGGTGATGCGATGGATGGTCTAATTAATACAGGTAATTCTTTTATTGCATGGATGCAAAGAGGGGCAATGGTTAGTACAGCGATTGTATTTTGCTGGGGCGCTTATCTATTAATTTGGGGCGGTGAACGAGGAAGACATAAATGTATTTGGTGGTTTCTTGGTGGAGCAGCCGGACTTGTTATCGTAATGGGATGCCAATACTTAGCAGAGAGCGTAAATAGCAATGTAAAATTTGGTCAAATCTTATTCCCGTTTTTCTGGATGAAATAGTGAAAAAATATAAATAAGGCAATGAGGAGGCTATGCAAAAGGTATGGCTTTTTTTGTTGCCTTTTTTCATTGGAATTTAAAGTAGATGTGAGAAAGGAGAAGCCATGTTTGTCATTTTTAAGAGTAGCAATGGAACAGAAATTGAGTCGGGTAAGCAATATTCGTTTCATGAAGCTTATATCTTAACGAGGCGATTAGAACGAGTTTATAGAGAGGCAGGGCGGCAAGAACATATTGATTTCGATTTGCTAGATGGTCATTCTAATGAAATTTATAACGGTACGTTATCACTTGGTTCGAGATATGCAGATCACATTTTTGATCACATTTCTAAAAAAATGAATGTGATGCAATTAGATCCAGAACAAGAGGAACAAAAAAAGGAGCTGTTAGAAACGTTAGAAAGGGAAATCAATGATTCTCCCTTTCATGAAGAATATGAATATCAAGAAGAATCATCAGAAAGGAAGGAAGAATCCTCTTATAGTTCAGCGAATGAAGTAAAAACACTAGTAAAGCCTGGAAAGGAAAATAGAAAAGGATTCAAGATTATTGCGAGTGTCATAGGAAGTGTGGTGTTAATTGGAGCTGGTGCCATATTTGCCTTTAAGTTATTCTCCTCCGAACCAGTTTCAAGTGCAAATGCTGGCTCTGAACAATATGTAGTAAAAGGATTACAACAGGCAGCCATTCAGCAGTATGGAGAAGCCGTTAAATACTTCGATAAGGTCAATTACACAGAATTAGATAAAGATAGTCAGAAGGCAGTTCTATTTACTTATTTATTAAATGGAAAGGCAAATAAGGCATTACAATATGAACCGAAATTTGCAGAAAGTGTGGTTGCTTATTTTATTGGGATAGACAACATGAATAAAATCAATGAAATTGATGTCAAAAATGATGTAATCGATTTTGAAAAAGCAGCACTTAATAAGAAATATGAGGAGGTAATTAAGCTTAAGGATAAAGTCAATATGGACGGTAGACGTGAAAAACTCATTGTTGAAGCTTTTGTAAATCTAAAAAAATATGAAGATTGTTATTCCTTTGCTAAAACGCAAGGAAATAAAAATGTAATGAAAGAGGTCAAAGAATTAGAAAAACGAGATATTCAACAATCTACGATAAGTGAAGAGGAAAAGAAAGCTAAGATTGAAAAAATTGATAAAGATCTACAGAACATCTAAGGGGGAGAGAATAACATGCCTTTAAATTATGAGAATCTGTACAAAAAAATGGGAATTGTTTTTCTTGGTGGTTCATTAATATTAAGTACGACAGGTTGCAGTTGGTTTGGAAGTAAGGAATCATCAAAAAGTAAATCAGCTATTACAAAAAAAGTAGATAAGAATAAGCCGGAGGAAAAGAAAGAAGATCTGAACAAACAAGATTTTGAAGCAATTACAGAGAATGCAATTCAAAGTAAGGATAATGAAGTTGCTTATGTACTCGAAGAACTGGATAAATCAAAAATTAATTTTAAAGAAAAATCTATTGTAAGTAATCTTCAAAATGGGGATGACACCACTTCTCGTGTTCTAGCACTCTTTGATAAAGAAACAACAGATAAAACACTTCAAGATACAACAAAAGATAATGTGATTGCAGCTATTACGGATAATAAGCCACAAGTCACCGTGAATGGAGATCATTTTGCATTCGGTGATCAAAATATTGATTCTTCAGTAGCGAGTATAGGTGATATTCTTCCATCAGAGAAGAAACCAGATACAATTGTAAACCCACCAATTATAACGGAGGGTGAGAATGGTAATACGGAAAATACAGGGACAGAAAAACCAAAGCCACCAATAGAGCCGGAAAAACCAACAAATCCAGAGAAGCCAACAGAACCGGAAAAACCAAAAAACCCAGAGAAGCCAACAGAGCCGGAAAAACCAACAAATCCAGAGAAACCGACAGAGCCGGAAAAGCCAACAGATCCAGGTAAACCGACAGAACCGGAAAAACCAACAAATCCAGAGAAACCGACAGAGCCGGAAAAGCCAACAGATCCAGGTAAACCGACAGAACCGGAAAAACCAACAGAACCAGAGAAACCAACAGAACCAGAGAAACCAACAGAACCAGAGAAACCAACAGAACCAGAGAAACCAACAGAACCGGAAAAACCAACAGAACCAGAGAAACCAACAGAACCGGAAAAACCAACAGAACCAGAGAAACCAACAGAACCAGAGAAACCAACAGATCCAGAAAAGCCAACAGAACCGGAAAAGCCAACAGAACCGGAAAAACCAACAGAACCAGAGAAGCCAACAGAACCGGAAAAACCAACAAACCCAGAGAAAACAACGAATCAAGAAAAGCCAGTTCTGAAACAAAATGAAAAGATGGTAGCGAGTAAATAAAGAGAAAACAACTAATTTTGCCAAAAAGGTACTCATAAAAAGAGTACCTTTTTAATTTGAAGCTGGATTGAACAGAGGTGATACTTTGATATGTATAGTGAAAAGATATCAATCAAATATAAATTAGCTGAAAAAGAAGTACTCATTCCATTGAGTGCTTTTTTGTTTGTTGGAATGTTTTTGATCGCTAATTTTTTACTCAACTTATCTTTAGAACTGATAGAAACAACTTTTAGTGATTTATTACATCCCAAACCGTTTCATATGGAGATAGGATTTCTTTTTCGGATGCCAATTGCAGAGCATCCAATTTACTACTTGCTTGTTTTCCTTGTAGTGATTGGAACTATTGCAAGAACGGTGTATAAGCTGAAATCTTCCTTTAAAAACTTAAATAATCATCAGAAAGGTTCTAGTCGTTTTACAACAGTTGAAGAGTTGAAAAAGCAATACCGAGCTGTACCAGATCGAGAGGAATCATTTAAAGGTGGCGGTGGTGTTGTTATCTCCCGACTAGGTGATAAGGTATTCATTGATGATAGCCCGGTAAACAACTTAATTATTGGTACAACACGCTCTGGTAAAGGGGAAACTTATGTATTTCCTACAATTGATGTCTATTCTAGAGCGGAACATAAACCCTCCCTAATTTTTAATGATCCAAAGGGGGAATTGTTCAGCGCATCGAAAGAAACGCTGGAAGAACGAGGCTATCACATTGAAGTTTTGAACCTGTTAACTCCACTTGATTCTATGAGCTATAACTTATTGCAGCTTGTCAAAGATGCCTATAAAGATGGAGATTATTCAACGGCACAGGCATTATGTAAGACACTCTCACACACTTTGTATTACAACCCAACTGTAAAAGATCCTTTTTGGCAACAGTGCGCTATGAGCTTGTGTAACGCTATGATATTAGCCGTTACAGATAAATGTATTGCGGAAGGTACAGAAGAAAAAATCACAATGTATGCAGTTGCAAATATGTTATCAGAACTTGGTTCAAAAGAAGTAATTGTAGATCCGGAATCTGATCCCCAAAATGCATTAGATTTATACTTTGAAGGTTTACCAGCGGATAGTGTTGCGAAGATGCAATATGCAACCTCAAACTTTTCAAAAGGAACGACACGAGGTGGGATTTTCACTCAAACAATGAACGGACTTTCTATTTTTACATTTGATGAGATCGCTAAAATGACAGCAAAAAATAGTGTGGATTTAAAACGTGTCGGTTTTGGAAAAACGATAAAAGGAAAAGTGACACCTAGAAAACGAGTAGACATTGTATTTCCAGATGGCTCAAAGGAGTCTATCAAGGCAGATATTACAGGACGTTTTGCATTAGATTTCAAACAAGTAATACAAGTTGGAGATACCATTCAATGTAACGAAAAAGAAAACCCTCAAAAGAAAACATCTATTACTATTACAAAAATAGATGAAAAAACGGGTTATACAGAATTTAAAGTGGTAGAAGAAAATGAAGATATGAAAATAACAAAAGTGGATTATTTCGATAAGCCAGTCGCTATTTTTATGATTACACCAGACTTTGATTCTTCGAACCATGTGATTGCTTCTATTTTTGTAAGGCAGCTTTATTTTATATTGGCAAAGGGTGCATCCCTCGCTCGTGGAGGGAAATGTCACCGTGAGGTGGTTTTTTGCCTGGATGAGTTTGGTAATATGCCAAGTATTGAAGGGATGGCGAATATTATCACGGTTTGTCTCGGTAGAAATGTTCGCTTTAATCTTATCATTCAAGCATATTCACAATTAAAAAATAAGTATGGTGAGGATGCAGATACGATTGATGGAAACTGTGGGAATACCATTTACATTCTAACTAACGATCAAGAAACCGCCGAAAAAGTGTCCAAAAAACTAGGGAATCAGACGATTAACCTACCTTCTCGAAGCGGAAAAGGTCTTTCTACTGATAAAAATAAAACGGAAGGTCTAGATCAACGCCCACTGCTAACAGCAAATGAACTTATGAATTTTAAAGAAGGTGAAAGTGCCGTTATTCGTGTTATAAAACGTCAGGATAATAACAGAAAACGGATTAGACCTCGCCCAATTTATAATACAGGAGAAACAGCCTTAAAATACAGATGGGAGTACTTAGGCGTAGAATTCGATACAGATAAATCTATTTTAGATATAGATATTGATTCCCTACATGATGACGTAAATCCAAATTCACTCATTGTAGATTTTTTAGGAGAAAGAAAGGAAAAACCATCAGAGCCGAAACAGGAAGATTTACCACCAGTAGAGACAATGCAGCCAATAGAAGAATCAACCATGATGGGAATTGATGAAGAGATTCCCGAAGAGGCGTTTCAGCAGGAAGATAGCCCGTTTGATTCTCTCTCCATTGAAAATTGGAAGAAAAAAACGGTTAATGAATTTTTTGAATCTGATTTAGCAGTTTTGAAACTAGTTGATAAGTTCTTTTTAGAGCAATTAGGTAAATCAATAGTTGAAGTTGAAAATCAAGAAATGGGCGAGTTTTACAGTGAATTTCAAATGTTAGCTCACAATGACCACATCGACAAAAGTGTTTATCAAGCAGTCGAAAACAAGATTAATCGAATCTTACGGGATTTAGAAGAAAAAGTAACAAGTTAGAAAGCACTCAAATAATTGAGTGCTTTTTTGATTCCAAACATAAAGGAGGAACAGGGAATGTGTGTACCGACAATAACGGATAAAATGCAATTGATTTTAGATAGCTACTCGCCATTTGTGACAGAAGAAAATGAGGTCATTCTTGGTCTAGAAGATGCGGTTCTTTTCCTTTCAGTAGATCGGGAACAAAAAGGGAAATTGATTATTCGTATCGACAGATTAAATGAAAGAGTGAGTTGGACAGCAAAAGAAGTATTGGGACAATAGCAAGTATGAGAGGAGGGTAAATCGTGAAAGATGAAGAGATTTTAAAGGTTTTAGAAACGTTCTCGGATTATCTTCAAGTAGGAGACATCGTGAATTATGTATTACGTTGGCTAGGATGGTTTCTAATTGTAGGTTTATCTTTAGTTGTAGATGCTTTAGAAGGTGTGACAGATGCCATACTGGGGATTAAAGGATTCTTTAATTCACCGGAAATACAAAATTTTGTTGATATGTTATATCCATTGTTTGTCGTTCTTTTAGCCATTTCGTTTTTATATATTGGCTATATGTTTATTATGAACAAACAAATGAATCGTTCTCAAATTATCATCAATATTTTCGTAACATTGAGTGTACTTTGTTTATTAAGTACGGGTATGACAAAGGTTGATAAGTTCACCGATGATGCCATAGCAGTTGTGAAATCTGAACAAAAGGGTTCTTTAAGTGATGAAATTATTAAGAAGAACATAACAGATATTGCAGTAATAGATGAAAATAAATGGAAAAAGAAAGAAGATATGAATCCGAAGAATCACATTCCAGAAAAAAATATTAGACAAATAGATATTACAGAAAAAATTGATTCCGATTTCAAATTTACAAAAGACAAGGATTTATCAGATGGTGGTCAAAAAATTCTACAGAATAAAAGGGTGATGGATGCGTTAGGAGTTGCATCTTTAGCTGAATTGAAGGATGGATGGTTTGATTTCTTTCCAGAAAAGTATTATCGCTGGCACTGGAACTTTTGGAATATATTCTTTACTTTACTGATAACAGGATTAACTTTGTTATTGGTGAGTATTAAACTAGCTAGGTTATTTTATGAATTAGCATTTAACTACTTGTTAGCGAACATATTAGCACCAGCCGATGTTGCGAATGGTCAAAAGTTAAAAGCTGTATTATCTAATATCCTCAATATATTTATAGCAACGATTATGATATTCCTATCTTTGAAGCTATACCTAATAGGAACAGCTTTTCTCCATGACAAATTAAATGGTGTACCGTATCTGATTGCATTAGCCGCATTTAGTATGGCTGTTCTAGATGGTCCAGCAGCTGTAGAAAGGTTATTCGGTATAGATATTGGATTAAAGAGCAGTTGGGGTATGTTAGTAGGTGGTTTCGCACTTGGCAAAGGAATTGGCAGTCTTGCAAATTCAAAACCTATGAAGAGTCTCGGAAATATGATTGGAAAAGGAGCGAAAGGTGCAGCAGAAGGAACTGGTGTTGCAGCAGCTAAAACAGCAAGTGCGGCAGCGATGGCAACAGGTGGCGTGGCAGGGCTTATAAGCGGTTTGAAAAAAGGGAATGAGTCTGAAAATAAAGAGTCCTTGCAAGATCAAATGAAAAAAGCGGATCAGAAAAAAGAAAAAGGTAATGATTTAGCAAAAAAAGAAAAAGAAAAAGGTAACTTAAATAAGGAAAAAGATAAAAAGAATGGTGGTACGCCATCTATTCAAGAAGACATGAAAAAAGGAGGGAACGAAAACCCTGGGGTAGCGAATGGGCAAGAATCGGGAACAACAAGTCTTCAAGATGAAATGAAAGAGGCTGGAAAATCAAATGGAGCAAATGAAGGAGTTCAAACACCAGGAGGCGTAAGACAAGGAGCAAATGAAGGAGTTCAAACACCAGGAGGCGTAAGACAAGGAGCAAATGAAGGAAGTCAAACACCAGGAGGCGTAAGACAAGGGGCAAATGAAGGAGTTCAAACACCAGGAACAGTAAGACAAGGGGCAAATGAAGGAAGTCAAACACCAGGAACAGTAAGACAAGGAACAAGTGAAGGAAGTCAAACACCAGGAACAGTAAGACAAGGAACAAGTGAAGGAAGTCAAACACCAGGAACAGTAAGACAAGGAGCAAGTGAAGGAAGTCAAACACCAGGAGGCGTAAGACAAGGAGCAAATGAAGGAGTTCAAACACCAGGAACAGTAAGGCAAGGAACAAGTGAAGGAGTTCAAACACCAGGAACAGTAAGACAAGGAGCAAGTGAAGGAAGTCAAACATCAAGACCAGCATCAAGTGGAGGAAGCCCGGCACCAGTGGAAACACCAAGATCAGTACCAAGTGGAAGTAGCCCGGCACCAATGGAAACACCAAGATCAGTACCAAGTGGAAGTAGCTCGGCACCAGTGGAAACACCAAGATCAGTACCAAGTGGAAGTAGTCCGGCACCAATGGAAACACCAAGATTAGTACCAAGTGGAAGTAGCCCGGCACCAATGGAAACACCAAGATCAGCATCAAGTGTAGGAAGCCCGGTACCAGCCGATATCGTAACGGTGACACATAGTAGCCCAATTATTCCTTATGAAAGTGATAAAGAAGTGGCAGCAAGTAGAAGTCAAGAAACACGGACATTAGGACAATATACAACCGATAAAGTTAAAAATACAACATCATCCATGAAACAAAAGGTAAGAGGAGTGCAAGAGCGCATTCATAATTCTGAAACGGTACAGAATACAAAGCGTTTTTATCAGATGGGGCAAAATACGGGTAAAAGTTGGAGAGATATTGTAAACAAAAATAAAAAGAATACAGATAAAAAATAAGCGTAATCGTACGCTTATTTTTTATTGTCGAAAAGGAGGGAATCCCGATGAGAAGCTATCGGATTCCGAAGGAAATCAGTACAGAATTACGGATTAATAAAGTGCTTTATTTAATAGATTTCTTTTTACTAATTGGTTTATTAGTTGTAACGATGATTCTTAGGAACTTCGTACATGAGTCCTTTCAGCTACCATTTATTCTTTTCATGGTAGCTGTTGCAATTATCATGATTTGGCGACCAAGTACGAATCCACAAAAACGAATGTATGAAGTATTGATTATTACATTGCTAAGAAGGAAAGGTGCATATTGCGCCATTGATAACGATCAATAAGGGAGGGATCACATATGGCGTTATTCAGCGAAAAAGATATAGAGAAAGAAAAGCCAAAACAACTAGAAAGACCGAAGAAAAATGCTTTTCGATTTAACGAAAAAAATGTAAAAGAATCAATTTTTGAACCAAAAGAAATTGTGAAGGTGCTACCCGACAAAAAGAAAGAAGAAAAACCAAAGGTAGAACCAAAAGTAAAAAAACAGAAGAAAGAAAAGCCAAAGAAAGACGATTCGAAAAAGAAAAATCCAAAACTGTTAGGTTTTTTATCTAGAAAAAAGAAAGAAGCACCACCAAAGGTAAAGAAAAGTATTGCGGAAATTATGCAAATTGTAGACATGACAGAGGATGGCATATTTGAACTGAAAAATGAGGAGTTTCTAGAAATTCTTCAAGTGGAAAGTGATGATATGTTCTCTAAGAATAGCGACGAGCAAGCATTTGTTATCTTCTCACATGCGTATTTTTATCAAGCCTACAAAGAGTCCATTAAACTCGTTTTTTTAAACTTCCCATGTCAAACAACCGAACAACAAAGATATATTGAGAAGAAAATTAAAGAATGTACCAGTCCTTTGTATGAACGAATTTTAAATCAAAAGTTAAAAGAACTTCAGTTTTTAGAATGGGGCAGAACCAATCGGGAAGCCTTCTTATTTATTTATGGAGAAACGGAATTAATCGTAAAAGAACGTGTAGATGCAGCAAAACGATATATCAAGCGCTCTACTGAACTATTAGAGGTGGATGAAGAGAAAAAGTTAGAGCTTATGTTTAAATTGTTCAATCAAAATGCAAAATTAGGAACGAAAAATATATGGTAGTAAGGGGGCAACAATATGTTTGCGTTCAAGAGTAAAAAATCTAAAAAAGAAAAACAAGAGGAACTAAAAAAGAAGAAAGGTTATAACCCCTTTTTAGTGGCTAGAGTTCAGCCACAAGGGGGAATTAGTTTTAAAGAAAGTTATTTTCAAACAGGTGATGGATTAGGTACTTGCATTCATGTCTATGATTATCCAACAGAAGTAAATGATTTTTGGTTAGAGCAAATTATGAATATGCCGAATGTGATCACAACATTAGATGTCATGAGTGATAATCGAAATGAAGTTATTGAATCGATTAATAAATCCATGAGTGAACAAAGTGTTCGGCATGATACAGCGAAGGATAATATAGATCGGATCGATGCAAAAAATGAATTTTTAGAGCTGGAAGCTCTCTATACGGATTTGAAACAAGGTGAGGTTATGAAACGTATTCATATCCGTATCTATGTTTCCGCTAGAACGTTAGATGAGTTAGAAAAACAAGTAAAAGAAATCATGGAAACATTAGAGTCTTATAACTTTCGAGGAGCTGTCTTTTTAAATGAACAAGAGTATGAATGGGATGCACTCGTAACGAGCTTTGATACACAAAAAAATTATGTGAACCGAAGAAAAGGGAAAGAAATTCCGGCAGTCAGTTTGGCTGGTGGGTGTCCGTTTCATTATTCCTATTTGCACGATCCATACGGCACGTATTATGGAACAACGAAAACAAAAGGAAATGTTATTTTTGATATTTTTCATAAAGACGAACAAAGAAAGTTTTATAACGGTGTAATGATTGGAAAGCCTGGTGCTGGAAAATCAACATTACTAAAAAAGAAATCGGTAGACTATGCAAGTAAAGGTCATTTTATTCGTATTTTTGACATTGTAGGTGAATTTGAGGAAACAGTACGTGATCTGAACGGGAAAACAATTGCATTAGATGGTTCACAAGGTCAAATTAACCCACTTCAAGTATATAAGACAGCAGAACTTGAGGAAGTTAGTTTCACTCAGCATTTATCTAAACTCACAATTTTTTATCGATTCATTGCGCCAGAAGCAAAAGATGATGAAATTAAAGAATATGAAAACTTGCTTCGTAAATTATATATTCGTATGGGATTATGGAATGATGAAAAAGGAGCGAAAAATGAAATTACAACAAGAAAACCAAAAGAATATCCGATTTTCTCTGACTTTTTAATGTTTGTTCGCAAAGAATTATATCAAGATGTAAAAGCTAAAAAACATCATGATAATTTAGGAGATAGTAGAATTCATCGTTTAGAATTAATTGAATTAAATCTTACGAATTTAGTAGAAGCATATGCACAATTATTTGATGGTCATTCCACTATTGAAAACTTTAAAAAAGAACAAGTTGTATCGTTTTCCTTACGAAACATTTCAAATTTTAAACCGGAAGTATTCCAAGCGCAAATTTTTAATGTTTTTAATTTAATATGGGATGAAATGATATCCAATGGTGCGCCACAATTAGAGGCATATACTAAACAACAACTTGCTTTTGAAGATGTAATTCGTTATTTCATTATTATTGACGAGGCTCATCATATTATCAACACGAAAAAAGAAAGCGCTCATGCCCTACAATTTTTAACTAAATTTAGCCGAGAAGATCGAAAATATTTTGCTGGTCTTTTATATGCAAGTCATACAATTCGAGATTTTGTACCGGAAGGATCTTCACAAGAAATGATTGATGAAATTAAAAAGTTATTTGAACTTACACAGTACAAATTTATTATGCAGCAAGATAATAACAGTTTAGATATGTTACGAAAAGTATTTGCAGGACAGTTAAGCGAAAGTGAAATTGCAGCGATTCCACATTTGCCAACAGGGGATGTCATCTTAAGTATTGGGGCTGTAAAAAATATTCATTTTCATGTAGAAGTAACAGACGAAGAATTGATGTTATTCGGGGGAGGTGCTTAATACCATGCATCTAGTTTTGAAGGTTATACCAAAGAAATGGCTCATCACTTTAGCGCTACTTGTGATGGGTCTTTTTTCTTTTCTTTTACTTGGAGTGGTTAGTATTTTCATAGCAGCAATGGGGAGCGATAGTGGAACAGACACAGGTGATATTACGTATACAGGTGAAGGGCAAGTCATGAATGTTTCGCCTGAAGTTCTAAAATGGGAACCTACGATTCGGAAGCATGCGAAAGCCTTTGGTGTGGAACCATTTGTTGCTTTAATGCTTGCTCAAATGATGCAAGAAAGCGGAGGACGTGGTAGTGATCCGATGCAGAGTTCCGAAGGCGCATTTAATACAAAGTATTGTAAAAAGCCTAATTGTATTACAGATCCAGACTACAGTATTTGGGCTGGTGTACAAGAATTTAAACATGCGATAGAAAGAGCTGGTGTAACGAGTCCTGGTGACATGGATCATATAAAAACAGCCCTACAAGCCTACAATTTTGGTACTGGATTTTTTGATTTTGTTGCTTCAAATGGTGGTAAATATACAAAAGAAATAGCTATAAAATTTTCGCAAGAACAATACAAAAAAGTAGCTCACACTGGTATGTATCATTGCCTTAGGCCGGAAGCTGTACCGTTTCAAGCGTGTTATGGGGATATCTTGTACGTTGATGCGGTTTTGAAATATTATCAGCCTGGTTCTGTTGTATCTGGTGGTGGAAGCAATTCCGGAAGCGGAGGAAGTAGCGGTGTAAAAGTTGTAGATGTTGGTCGTCCATTGATAGGAAAAAGTACCTATGTTTTCGGTGGAGGACGAAAGCAAAGTGAGATTGATAGAAATATATTTGATTGCTCAAGTTTTGTGCATTGGGCATTTAAGCAAGTAGGAAGAGATCTAGGACCTGTAACAGATGTTAATACAGAATCACTAAATAAAATTGGTCAGAAGGTATCACCAAATGACATGAAAGCTGGTGATGTAATATTTTTTGATACTTATAAAAAAGATGGGCATGTCGGTTTGGTTATAGATAAGGATCACTTCATTGGTTGTCAAACGAATAAAGGGGTATCTATTGAAGATTTAAATAATCCGTATTGGAAAAAGGTCTTTTCTGGTCATGTAAGAAGGTTCTAAAAACCGAAAGAATAGGAGACTAAAAGAATGAAAGATAAACGGAAGTCCTTGTTTATTGTGTTTGTCATTTTAGTTGTAGGTGTAACAGCTTTTAATATCTATTTGAGAAAAAAATCAATGAGTGATGGCAAAGAAAAGCAGTTAAAACTTTCAAATGAATTACTAACAAAGCAAAATGAAGACTTAAAAAAACGACTGGATAAGGTGCTTCCTTCCGCACAAGAACAACAGAGAAGGGCGTATTTATCGACAGCCGAAACGTTTATTCAATTATCATTTCATCGAGAAAAAGAAGGCTACAGTGAGCGAAAAGAAAAAGCAAAATCCATTATGAGTGAAGAACTTTTACAACAATTTTATCCAACTGATAAATACGAAGTAGGAGATACGTATAAAACAAAACCAATAGAAATGAAGTTTTATTTACAAGAAAATGAACCGGATAAAGAGGAAGTAAATGTGTTAGCTGAATTTATAAATGTCACGACAGATTCAACGCAAAATCGAGAAGAAAAAGTAAACAATGTGTTACGAATCATCATGAAAAAAGAAAAGGAAACATGGCGAGTTACAAGTGTGGAAGAGTTAAATATGAAAGTTTTATAACGAAAAAGGTGGGGTGAGAGTGTGATAGGTGCAATTGGTAAGGAGAGTGAAAGAATCAATCTAAGAAAAAATAAGTCGTGGATCTACTTAACAATTATCAGCTTTCTATTTTTAGGTTTTTTCGCTTTCTTAACATCTAAAATTTACATGCCAAACGATGAAAAACTATTTCATACAGAGACAAATAAAGTAATTAAGTTGTCGGGTATGGGGAAATTGATTGTAGAGAAAAGGGGATACAATCCACACAAAAACTTTATACAAATTTACTTTCGATTAGAAGGATATGAGGAAACAGGATATACATTTAAAGCACAGCAAAAAACAAATCCAGGTGTTCAATTACCTGTCAAAGTATTGTATGAGGAGAACGGAAAATACGTAGTAGAAGTAAAAGATTTATCTCCGAATTGGGGAGCATTAGCTTTCGATATTTACAATAAAAATGGTGAGAAAGAACAAATGGATATTCGTAAATTCACTCAAGATGTTAACGAATACGAGGAAGAAAATACAGCAACAAAAAGTCCGAATAAATTAGTTCAGACGATTTTTACCGATCAAAGAAAAACAAAAGCGAATGACGAATTGATAGCTGAAGATAAAAAAACATATGAGCGAGATTTTATAGAAAGAGACAAAAAGGATATTGAAACAAAGATAAAAAATTATGGGAAAGCAATCAAACTGGAAGAAGAAAATGCGAAGACAGTTTATGAAAAAGTAAAAGAATTACAAGATGAAATGAAGTATCAAACGGAAGCAGAAAAAACGGAAACACAATCAAAAATAGCATCACTAGAATCAAAAATAAAATCATCAGAAAAGAACGTGGAATTGTTTAAAGGGGAACAAAAAATTGCACGAGATAAAATCAAAAAGTTAGAGCAAAAGGAACAAGAAATTAATAAAAAGTGAAAAAAGATATAGGGACACAATGGGGACATTGAGGTGAAATAAGGGGACATGAAAGGGACGTTAAGAAAAAATAACGGGACATGATGGAGACATTAATAAAAAAGATAGGGACGTAATGGGGACATTCAACTTCTTTCCTTGTTCCCATCGTTTTGCTAGGCTCCGCCTAGCTTCACACCTTAGGTGGGAACAAAAACCCCTTATGCTCTTCTCGCTATTTTTTGATCTCTACCCAGATTTGCAGAAGGGAGAGGGAAAAGTGGAAATTAGGATAAGAGAAGTAGATCCAATTGCCGTAAAGAAAATAGATGAAATGGCAAAGAGGAACGGATTATCTCGGCAAAAATTTTTGAAAGCTCAAATTGAAATGCTGGCATTTTTTCAGCAACAAAATAAAAGGGAAATGGAATTGGAAAATCTCATTGAAAAGAACATCCATATGATGAGTAATTGTTATAGCGTAATGGAAAAAATGAATGAGTTTATTCAAATAATGATGCAGGATGTTGAAAATGAGTAATGCGGTTCCTGTTCAGTCTTCCGTCACACCGGGTGTTGTTTTAAAAACGAAATTTGTGTTACCAAGTTCCGATGCGTTTCAGAACTATATTGATTATGTAGATCGGGAGGAAGCGAAAAGCGAAGTGAAGCTGAATCCGAAAATGTTCGAAACGTATCAAGACTATATGGGAAATTCAGAAAAGACATCAGCACTATTTACGGAACATGCAAATCGTTTAACAGAAAGTGAAAAAAAATCCTTAAAGGAAATGTTTAAAACCGCTCATGAGAATGAAAGTATCATGTGGCAAGATGTCATTTCTTTTCATAATCCCTGGTTAGAGAAACAAGGAATTTATGATGAGAAAACAAAAACATTGGATGAAAAAAAGTTAATGGATGTAACACGGCTTGCGATGAAGGAAATGCAAAAAAGAGAGGGGTTGGAAAAAAGCTCTATCTGGTCGGCAGCCATTCACTTTAATACGGATAATATCCATATTCATGTAGCAACTGTTGAACCATTTCCAACGAGAGAACGTGGTAAAAGAAAACCAAAAACATTAGATGCGATGAAGGGGAAAGTCGTAAACAATTTGTTAGATCGTAAGCAGGAACAAAAACAAATTAATGATCTGATTCGAAACAATATGGTGGGAAGGAAAAAAGAAGATTCCGTTTTTAATTGGCGTAATCAACATTTGAAACCATTGTTTTTACAAATCTATAAACAGTTACCAAGTGATAAAAGACAGTGGAAATATAGCTACAATACGATTCAACCATTAAAGCCGCAAATTGATGAATTGAGCAGTCGGTATATTCAATATCATCATAAAAAAGATTACGATCAGTTTCTCCAAAAGTTAGATAAAGAAGTGCAAGTTTTCAAAGAAGCATATGGGGAAGGAAAGTATGATAAGAAGCAATATGAAAATTACAAGACGAATAAAATCAGTGATCTGTATAAAAGGATGGGTAACGCTTTTTTACAAGAAATGAAAGCATATGATAAAGAACAAAAAAGAATCCATTACATGAAAAAATCAAAGTCATTTCGAAAATTTCAGCAGAATGTATCTATTCAGTATTCTATGAGAAAAGTGGAAGGCGCCTTTAAAAGTGAATATGAAAGTTGGAAAAATCAAAAGTATTATGAGCGTATGCAAAGGGAAAATGCATATGAAAATGAAAGGGGTTAGATCATGGAGAATAAAAAAATACGAATGAAGTTATCATTAAATGAAAATGTCCATCAATACATTCAAGACTACATGGATGAAAATAATATTACTCATCCTGGTGATGCTATATCGAAAATTTGTATGGAGCATCAAGCATCAAAAAATACAGAATGGTCATTGAATTATATTTCCGAAATTGTATCAAAAAATCTACACGATGTGCTGAAAAATGAGTTAACAAAGATACGTCTTGGTGCAAATAGTGCGGATAGAAATACGCAAATTTTAATTGAGTTATTAAATGGCTATTTCTTTTTAGAGGGTGTAGATAGTCTTATTACGACTGATAAACAAGAGATGGGAAGTGTGAAGTTAGCAAAAGAAGTTGTAGCGGAACGGATTAGTAACGCAAGACAAAAACGTTTAGATCATGAGGCATCAAAGAACAATGTAACGTAAGCTACATTGTTTCTTTTTATAAAAAATAGGAGGTTAGTAGGATGTTATTATTTCATGAAGATATGGCATTAGGAGTCATTAAAGAAATTGGAGAAGATGATATTGTGTTGCTTGTAAAAGAGGAAGAACTAACAATTAAAATTACAAGAGAACAAGTGAGAGAACTTGCAGTTCATGTCATGAATCAAGAGAATATGTTAGTTCCGATCAATGTAAAAACTCATGAGCTTTTCTTTGATACAGCTGAGAGATGGAATGAAGAAGAAATGAAGGAATTACAAAAAGCGAGTGAAAGTGTAGGAGAAGAATATGAGTAAAAGTTATAAGAAAAAGTATCAAAAGAAATCACCGGAAGAAAAAAGAGAAGAGGTTCAAGCTTTAACAAAAAAGATGGAAAAAAACGTAGAAGGCTATTTTCGTACACCAGAAGATATGAAAGAATATTTAACGTTTATGGCAAAGTTTTATAAATATTCACCACAAAATGTTTCGTTAATACAAGCACAATTTCCAGGAGCCCAAGCAGTGGGCTCTTTTTCTTTTTGGGAAAAAGCAGGCTTCCCTGTTGTAACAGGCGTAGGACATAAAGGAATCAAAATTCTTGTTCCAAACCGAACTGTAGCAAGATTTAAGGACAAAAAAGGGACATGGAAATCCGTTACAAAGGCAAACAAAGATGAGAAAAAACAAATTGAATCTAAAAGTGTAGAAGTGAAACCAGGTCGCTTATATTTTGCTGTCGGCCATGTGTTTGACGTGTCCCAAACAAACGCAAAAGCGGAAGATCTACCTCGTATTTTTCCGAATCGTTGGCTAGAAGGAAGTGTTACAGATTACAAGAGTTTGTATAAAGGAATGGAAGCCATTGCAGAAAAAAACGGTGTGAAAATTATTAAACCGAAGCAAGAACTTGGGGTCGCAAAGGGGGTTAGTTACACCTTAACGAAAGAGGTTGCTTTGAATCCACGGAACAGTGAATTACAAAATGTAAAAACACTTCTTCACGAATTGGCTCATGCCAAACTTCATACAGCAGAGACACATATGAATTACACAGCACCAGAAAAAGAGTTTCAAGCAGAAATGACAGCTTACGCCGTTTCTTCTTATTTTGGAATTGATACAAGCGAATATTCATTAGGATATTTAGCGAGCTGGACACAAGGAAAAGAAATGAAGGATAAAACGAGATTATTAAAAGAAGTACATGAAACTTCGATTGAATTTATTGAAACAATTGAAAACACACTAGAAAGGGACAAAGAACAAATAAATGAAAAAGAGGTGGAAAGTATGGCAAATAGAAATGAAAAGCAGGACGAAAAAAATATTTTGTTGGTTGAATTTATGAGTTTAAGTAACACAACACAAGAGCTTGTTTCCGTTACAGAGTTAAGGGAACAAGCGGATAGAAACAGAGCGTTTGAGCCCGTAGAAGGCGCAGAAAAATTGAGTGATAAAGAATTTATTGATGCATTTAACGAAGCGAATCAAGAAAAGTATGCAGCACTAAATCAAAATGAAATAAATCGTCCAACTATGTTAGTTCAGTGGAGCGAAAACGAAAATTTTAAAGGTAGTCAGTTGATTCCATTTGGAGAGGCCAATGAAAAAATGGCTGAAGTCATTAAAAATATTGAAAAAGCAAAAGAGGAAGCAAGAGAAAGGGATGAATACGTACCATATGATAAAACTCGTTATCATATTGCCATTCCAAAAGAAGTAGATAGAGATTTTGGGAGAATGGAGCTTGTGAGTATGGATCGTTTGGATATGGGAGATGGGGACTACAAGACACCATATGAACAAGTATTAAACGAGAAAAGGTATTTATCGGATGAAGTAAAACAAGCGTTACGAGATGAAGTGATGAATTATAGAAATAACAAAGAAATACCGATGGAAAAAGCACAGGAAAATCCATTAGAAAAACCGAAAGAGACACCCAATCACTTAGTTACAATTGAGGTATTAGCAAATGGTATACAAGATGAAGAACTGGCAAGAATCCACATGATGGATGCAGTTACGAAAGATATCAATTATTTGTCTGTATGGAATCAAGATAAAACAGATCGGGACGATTTATACGTTTCCCTAATGGAAAAGAACGGGAAACGAGAAAATGTCTATTTAGATAACATTTTGAAACTAGATCTATATGAAAAGGTTCAGAGTTCTATCTTTGATGGGAGAGGGAATTTGTCATTTGTTGTTTATGAAAAAGATGCAAATATGAGTCTAGATGAAATCGTAAAAGATGAACGATATGGACTCTTAGTTGATAAAGCGGAGGGACAAAAAGATTACTCATTTAATGAAAAAGAAGTGGAATTATATAAAGAAATGAAGGCAGATGGATATGCACCTATTGCTTCTCTAGATCAACAAATTCAGCCTTTAAAAGAAAAGGGACCAACTACATTAGATAAAGATTTAAGCCGAAAATTCGAAGCATACAGACGTTCACAATATGAAGAAACACCAGATAATATTGATAGTATTGTCACTCGTGTAAAAGCTGAAGAGCGATATTATACAACAAAGTATGTTTCGATTGATAATGAGTTGGTAAGTCAAGAACACGTTGTGAAATTAGAAAATCGGGTGGATGAGAAACTTGGGAAAGAAGGAATAACGGTGAATCAGTCTACAACTTCAAATGAAATGGATGTAGATAAAAGTTTTCAACCATTAAACGGAAAACTAACGAACAACAAGGAAAAAGAAAAGGAGCGAGAACCTATTGGTCCAGGTAATGTAGACCAGTCAAGGGTTACAAAGAAATCAAGTAGAAAAAGAGAAACAATGGAAATGGAACGATGAAAAATTGTATAGCAGGAACGCCAGATTAAATCATTTTTTGTTACTCAATTGAGAAAACAGAAAGTGATTTTTTTATATCTAGAAATGAAAGAGGGGAAAAGGAAAAGCCCTCTTTCTCATTTGTAAAACGAAAGGAGAGAATGTCATGAATGTATGGCTGTTTGCGAGCTGTATGTTCCTTGTAGCAGTCTTTTTGAACACATTGTTATTATTCGTTCACAGAATGATGAAAAAGCGAAGAAATAAGAAATGGAAGCGTAAAACTGAAATTGCAGATTAATAGGAGGGATTACGTATGGGAAAAACGTTATTTATTGCTGAAAAGCCAAAGGTAGCTGTTGAATTATTAAAATCACCTAGATTTAGAAACTCACAAAGGTATCCAGGGAGCAAGCCGTATTATGGCTACTATGAAAATGAAAAATACATTATTAGTTGGTGCCGTGGGCATTTATTAGAGCTAAAACATCCGGAAGAAATGGATGAACGATACAAAGAATTCAAATTTGATCACTTGCCAATTATTTTAGAGCCGGAATATAAAGCGAAATCGGATAGTCTTGAACAAATTCAAATATTAGTGAAGCTTCTAAATCGTCCGGATGTAGATCATGTGGTCAACTCCTGTGATGCGGATAGGGAAGGTGAGCTTATCTATCGTGAGATAGTTGAACATGCAGGTGTGGACAAACGAGAATCCCGTCTTTTTATCTCTTCCTATGAGGCCGCAGAATTAGAAGGAGCCTTAAACCGATTAAAACCAGGAACAGACTATGACGGGCTTGCGCAATCCGCTAAAGCAAGGCAATACCTGGACTATATCCTAGGAATTAATGTTACAAGGGGCTGTACATCCAAACTAGCAAGAAACCAATTCTTATTGGCTTCTGGTCGTGTTCAAATGTGTATCTTGAATGAAATCCGTCAGAGAGAAGTCGCTATCCAAAACTATAAAGAACAAACCTATTACAATTTAAAGCTACTAACAGAAAATGGTTTATCACCAGTAATGAAAACGGAAGATCAACTGATAGATCCATCGCCACTACAAAAGCTTGGGGATAGCTTGAAAGAAACGAATGTAATTGTAACGGCATTTAAAGAAAGCAATAGAAAAAAGAAACCAAAATTATTATATAACTTAACGGATATCTACAAAGATGCTCACGCCAAACTGAAGATAAATGCGGAAACAGCAAAAAAGCATATTCAGAGTTTGTATGAAGAAGGCTTTATCACATATCCTCGTTCTTCATCCAGGCACTTACCTACAGAACAAGTGGAACGAGTGAAAGAAGTAATGACAGCATTAGAAAAAAGCGCCTATGCAAATCTTGTACAACAAGTATCTCCATCTTCTATTACGAAAAAACATTCTACTTTTAATGATGAATTAGTCAGTAGTCACTTTGCCATCATCCCAACAACAAAATTATATGTCGGGACCAACCGAGAACCATTAGAAAAACAGTTATATGACTTAATTGTAAAACGATTTATCGGAAATTTTATGAAACCAGCAATCTACTTGGTAAGAGAAGTGCATTTTATAGATCAAGAGGGCAACACATACAGTACAAAAGAAAAGATCCTACAAGAGAAAGGGTTTCTAAGTGTGTTTCAAGAGGATATAGAAGAGGGATCAGTTGAAGCATTCCAGATACCTATTTTACAAGAAGGAGATTCTTTCAGAATCGTTCAGTATGACTTGATTGAGTCTCGAACGAAGAAACCAGCCTTTCATACGGAAAGTTCCATTTTAACCTTTATGGAGACGGCAGGGCGTAAATTAGATGATGAACATTTGAAAGAACTTATGAAAGGAAAACGGATTGGGACAGTCGCAACGGAAGAAACATTTATTCCGAAACTGTTAGATCGTAGCTATATTGATGTCACCAATAATCAAATTCGAACGACACCTATTGGTCGTGCTTTTATAGATGCTTTTCCGGTAGATGCAATTAAAAATCCAGCTTATACGGCTGAAATGGAAGGGATGATTTACATGATCGAAAAAAACGAAATGAATTATGAAGAATTTGTGGAAAAAACAAATACGTTTGTAAAAGATACAGTGGAACAATTAGGCGCAATGGATGATAAAGTGTCGGATAGCATTATTAATACTTGGAATCAACAAATTGAAGTGTGTAAATGCCCTTGTAGAAAAGGAAAAATCCTTCATAAAGGTAGTTTCTATGGGTGCAGTAATTATCCGGAATGTGAAATCTCCTTACCGAAAAAAATTAAAGAAAAAGCGATTCCGGAAGCGCAAGCGAAAAAGCTGTTCGAGGATAAGAAAACAGATTTTTTAAAAGGATTTAAGTCCAATGAGAAGGAGTTTTCAGCTTATTTAGTGTTACATGAAGGGAAAGTTAAATTCCAATTTCCAACGCAAGAGGAGCTGTCATTTGGCAAATGTCCAAAATGTAAAAAAGGGGATATGCTTCATCGTAAAACATTTTATGGATGCACGGAGCATAAAAACGGATGTGATTTTATGTTACCAGCCAAAATGAAAGGGAAAGCAATCCCTGGTAATCAAATGAAGAAGCTACTTCAGTATAAAACAACAGATTTTATCAACGGATTTCAAGGAGAAAAGGGAGAATTTACAGCAGCTATCTATATGGAAGCGGACGGAAGTTTGAAATTCCGTTTTCCAACAACTGAAGATCGTACCATTGGTAAGTGTCCATTATGTAAGAGTAGAGTTCTTGTAGGGAAAAGTAATTACTTATGTGAGAAATACAAAAAAGGCTGTGATTTCATTATTTTTGGTACATTCTCTGGTAAAAATTTAAGTAGTAACCATGTGAAAAAATTATTAGAAAAGAATGTAACGGATCAGATTAAAGGGTTTATCTCGAACAAAAACGGGAAAAAATTTGACGCTCGTTTATCATACAGCGTACAGGAGAAGCGATTAAAATTCTTATTCGGCAAATAAAAATTGTATGCATGTAAAAGAGGACTAGGAAACGGAATAGTCCTCTTTTTTATTTCATCTTATAGAGTAAAGGGGGGATTCCGTAATGGCATATGTCAGTGCGGAGGATGCGATGAAAGCAAGAAAAGTTGACTTGATTTCATATCTGGAAGCAAAAGGAGAAATGTTTAAGAAAGAAGGAAATTATTATCGTCATACGGAGCATGATAGTCTCATCATTAAAGGAAATCAGTACGCCTGGAATAGTCGAGGAGAAAAAGGATATGGAGCAATTAGCTTTGCCATGATGTACTATGACATGACATTTCCACAAGCTGTGATGGACATTCAGAATGGGGACTACAAAGAGTTTGATCGTTCAAAAGCTGAAGAGGATCGCAAAAAAGAGCAGCAGCCATTTAGTTATCCAAAACACCTGGAAGTAAATAAACAAACAGAGGTAAAAGAATATCTAATTCATGAACGGAAAATAGATCCTCGCTTGGTGAATTGGCTGATTAAAAAGGATCTCATCGCCCAGGATAAGAAAAATAATGTGGTTTTTAAATGGAGGGAAGAAGGAGGAAAAGGGCAAGTTATTGGCATGAACCGTCAAGGTACAGTCAAAATGGAGAATAAAAGAGGAAGCTTTAAGCAAATTGTCCCGAATTACGAAAGAATCAATGCTGGTTTTACAGTTGATGTGGGTAAACCGGATAAGATTTATTTTTATGAAGATCCAATCGACATGTTATCTCATTGGAGTATCAAGCAAAATAATATCCAAAACGCTCGCCTGGTTTCTATGCATGGATTGAAGTCCAAAACAGTGATTCAGTCTTTAATGGATGCGAAAAAAGAAGGGCACGATATTAAAGAGGTTATCATGGCAGTTGATAATGATAAGGCTGGGAAAGACTTCATTCAGACAATGAAATGCTTTGTCGATCTTAAAGAGGATATTCCAACGAATGAAAAAGATTGGAACGATGTCCGGAAGAAACAAGTGAATGAGCAACAGGCAAAAGAAACAGCCCAACCAAAGAAAATGAAACCAATTAAAGAGGTGGAGCGAAGTGTCTAATCTACCAGAAATGCCAAACATATTACAAATTTTGATGTATGGTTTTATCCTTTATGTTCTTTTTCGTATTTGTAAATTCATGTACCGGAAGATCCAGGAGCGAAGAATATTAAAGCGAATGGCTAAGTCTGGTATTCGTTATATAGACAAAATGGACGGACATCAATTCGAAGTATACCTAAAAGCTCTCTTTCGAGAGTTGGGTTATTCTCCAACAGTCACAAAACAGTCAAATGATTTCGGGGCGGATCTGGTATTGAAGGGGAAAAATCGTATTGTCATCCAGGCAAAACGCTACGGGATGAAAAATAGAGTCGGCATCAGTGCCGTACAAGAGATATATGCAGCACAAGCCTATTACAAAGCACACGAGGGCTGGGTTGTAACAAACAGTGTATATACAAGACAGGCGAAAGAATTAGCGGAGGCATGCCATGTAAAACTTATAGATCGTGTAGAACTTCAAAAATTAATAAATAAAATCAACCCGGAGCATTCGGCTGAAGATGTATATCAGGGGATAGAGCCTGCAGAACGGAAATGCCCAACATGTAAACATGATTTAGTCATCCGAAATTCGAATAAAACAGGAAATATGTTTTTTGGCTGTTCACAATATCCCACATGTACACATACAGAACCAATTCATACATGAGCTGTGATGAAAATCCGGCTCTTTTTCTTTTACTTAAATATATTTTAATTCTATTAAAAATGATCCTAAATCATATCCTACTTTTATTATTGCGATGGCTGAAATTATAGTAAATGGATATTTCACGAAAGGATTATTTAAGAGTTTTTTTATTTTCTTCATGCTGTAGCCCTCCACAGTATTAGTTACCTTATTTTTAATATTATCATGAATGCAGATATAATGATTAATAATTATACGATTTCTTTCTTTATTAGATATAAAGCATATCTAGTATTTGATATTTTTCTGGGTATTTTTGCCCATTTCTCGCAAAGGCCGATTGATAAAATATATACCAATTTTTTTGTCTGATTCTTCTTCAATTAAATGATCTGTCATTAACCTGGTTAAAACGTCATCTTCATTGATACTCTCAAAGAGTGTCTCTAAATTTATTACTGTTGGAGATTTCCCTAGGATACATGAAAAAAGTCAGTTTAACTAAAAATGACTCTTCAGATTTGATTGTATGAGACTTTTATACTCTCATCAATACAATGAGTTGTATTTGGTGTAAAAATGCATGTAAAGGGAGAAACGGACTTTACATGCGTTTTTAGGTTTTTTAGGGAAAATAAAAAGGGTAGCCATTATTTACGACTTAACCCTTTGTCTACGATCTGACGAATTGCTTCATTTCGGTTACTAATCTTGTTATCGTGCCAAAAATCCTCTATTCGCTTCTATCCATTTATTTATCACATATTGGAGTACGAAACGATTCGAGGTATGATGGGCCACTACGAAAGAGTTTTAAATTAATGCAATAAAAACCATAGAAATTAACCATTTCTACGGTTTTATGCTCACCTAAGAACAGCACACTACAGCATCATCAAATGCATCTTCTGGAACATACACCTTATTGCCCTCTACTTTATATGGAATGTTGTTTCTTTCAAACCTTTCTGTGTCAACAGTTTCTACAGTGTCGCCCCATTTCACATATTTTCCTTTGTATTCTTTTTGACAAGCAGACAATATGAATAAAATAGATAGACAAAAGATCAGTATTAAATTCTTTTTCAAAATCTCTATCTCCTTTTTAAGCAAATTTAAGTACGTAAAATAAAAGCTCTTCATTTGCAAGAAGCAAACAAAGAGCAAAGTCATGAGTGACCGTCGAGGAAAGAAATTGGCTGGTTTCTTTCCTCTATATTTTAACATATAAAAAATTGTAGAGAAAAGGGGGCGTGTAGGATGGAAGAAGGTCTTATTTCCTTTCAGCAAGGGTTTAAAGAGTTTCTTATTATGATTGTCTGTTTTTGGTTCATTATGTTTCTCATGTATGGTGAAAGCCTGTTACAATAGTAAAGAATAAATTGGGTACAAATTGATAATGAAATGGGGAAATATGCTGGATGAAAGCAACCGGAGTAACTAGAAAAGTGGATGAATTAGGGCGTATAGTGATTCCAAAGGAACTTAGAAATACGCTTGGGATTAAAGAAAAATCACCATTAGAGATTTTTGTAGAAGGGGAAGACATCATTTTACAGAAGTATCAGCCTGGTCATGTTTGTGCATTAACAGGAGAAGTGTCAAATCGTAACATGGCATTAGCAAATGGTAAGATCACATTAAGCCCAGAAGGTGCAGAACTATTAATAAAAGAAATAGAACAGTATCTTGTAAAATAAGTGCTCCTTTCAAGGGGCTTTTTTAGTAAAGATATTAAAATTTCACGTACCGTAATATTTAATAAAAAACAAGATACATAATCAATAGTCTACATTGAATCTTATGTTGAACTCATCTACTAAATGGAGTCCCTTCTCTTTTGTCCAGAATCCTGTAGGCGTTTTTTTAATTCCCACTCTTTAAAACGATTTGGATATAATTCATTCAACATATGATAAGGACGACTACCCCAAAATTATAGCGCATTTAACATAGCAAATGGACTTGATTTCCAAAACTTTATACAAGGAGTTTGGAGTCGATGTTTTGACAACCATTTTTGTGAATATACATCTATTAACTCTTCACGAGACAAGTAAACGGACCTTTATTTAATACTTAAATTATCATTCCGATTTTTACCACAAATTCTTTTTAATTGTATAGCAGGTGAGAATTTTCTGTACTTATTTCGTTTTAGCTTCCATACTTTATGTATGTAGTGCATTCTTATCAATTTTCCCCATTACTTTAACTCGTAGGGGCATTAACTTTAGAACTCTGCTAATGGATAAGCAAGTTAATAATTATACTTGAAAATGGAGTGATACGATGAATAAGACGTATGATGTCATCATTACCGGTGCTAGATGTGCCGGCTCTACCCTGGCAATTTATCTTGCTAAGGCAGGTTTCCATGTGTTGTTAGTGGACCGAGCGAATTTTCCAAGGGACACATTATCAACCCATACCTTTTTCAATAATACTGTCGCTCTTCTTCGAGAAACCGGTGTTTTGGACAAGTTATTGGAAACAAAAGTACCGCCGGTACGGGATATTAAATTTCAATTTGAGGATACCGTGATAGAAGGTCTCATCCCTGAGGTTTACGGAGAGGAAAGTTGTTATTGTATTAGAAGAACTTATCTCGATCATATTCTACTTGAACAAGCCAAATCCCAAATGAATGTAACTGTTTTAGAAGGATTTCGTGTGACGGATGTCATCCGTGATGACGAAACAGTGATAGGCGTGAAAGGTTTAGACGGCGACAACGAGAAACAAGAATTTTTAGCTCGCCTGGTAGTCGGGGCAGACGGCCGATCCTCTATTATTCGCAAGCTGGTAAAAAGTGAACTCAAAATAAGTATTCCGGCAACAGTCGGCATCTATTTCGGGTATTTCTCTGGATTTCGCCACGATAATGTCCCTAAATTTGAAGTATACAAGATAAAAGATAACACAGCCATTCTCTTTCCAACGAATGATGATTTATATGTAATTGTCGGCATTTTCCCATTAGAAAATAAGGAATTGATAGAACGGTTGAAATTAAATCCGGAAAGCTGTCTACGCAATTTCTTTACAGATAACTTTCCGAATACAACAATTGGGGCGCGCTTGAAAAATGCAGAACTAGTAGAACCGGTCAAAGGCATTCTCGGATATGATAATTACTGGTATAAAGGAATGGGAAAAGGATGGGCGTTGGTTGGAGATGCAGTTTGTTTTAAAGATCCTGGCATGGCGCAGGGTATCCATGATGCTATATGTGGAGCACGTATATTATCCAATATTCTATCAAAATATAAGGGACAATCCGATCAATCAAATCAAATGTCTGAAGAATATCAAAAGGCAATAGAAGATGAGTTTATGGTTCGGTTTCACATGGGATGCCAAATTTCGAAGAATGAACGCATATCTGAACAACAGGATGCTGTCAACAAGCTAATCAGTTCCCATCCAGAGGCTATAGAGAAGTTTTTAGGGATTTACAATTATGCAAACGAGCCCGCTGCTTTAGAAAAAGAACTCGCACGAATTATGCAATCGATCTAGCAATGATTTTAGAGATTAAGTGATTTAAGGGGTAGCACGCACATTTTAACTTTTTTATACGCTAAGGGATTCTCAAAACTCAATAACACGATTTGAATTGAGTTTTTGATTTAAGGATGAGTTTTGAGACACTATTTAGGCTCTTTTCAGCACCTTTTACATTGGAACGCACTTGTCTCAAATACATACGTTTTTGAGATCAGATGATTCTCTTAGAGTAGTAAAATCAACGTTTTTTCATGTTGAATTTTGCTTAGCGTATATTTTCGTTAAAATGTTGGTGATACGCCAATAAGAACAACTGTATATTGTAGGGTGGGCGGTTACGACTGTCCTTTTCTCATTTAATGAGGAAAGGAGGTGTAGCCAATGGATCTATTTCTTCAAATAGTATTAGAGGTAATTAAGACGATCGTACGAGAACTTATAGTTTTCGTGGTTAAGAAAATTACTTCTAAAAATAAAAAGAAGAAGACCACCCGTCAGCCTCGCAAGCGTGGGAAGTCTTCTAAATCTAAAAAGTAGTATTTAGTCGCAACCACTCACCTTGCGGTAGCAGTTACTTGAAGAGATGTTAGCGCATCTCTTCTTTTATTATATACATACTGTATTACTGTAATACTAATACAGTAATTATATCAAATGCACATAAAAAATCAATGCGTACGTAATGGATATAATGGACAAAAGAAAAGACACCCTAAGGTGCCTTCCTCTACTCAATCTACATAAGACTTTTCTTACAGCACAAATATATCTGGGTTCCACCCAATTTATATTTTACTACATCTCTTTATAAAGTTTAATTAATTTAATGTAAATTTTATAAAGAAAAGACACCCAAATAAGAGTGTCTTTTCCCATAGTTTTTAGCAGAAACAGCTGCATCCGATAATGATTAATAGAATAAATAATACAACTAATAACGCAAATCCTCCAGCAAAACCGCAGCCTTCACCGCAAGTACCACCATATCCCATAACAATAGTTCCTCCTTTAGATCAGAGGGTAAAACTAGGGTTCATTCCATGCGTTTAATGGGTTTACTTTACCTTATGTTTTTAAGGATGAATTGAGCAGGTCCTTTTGTAAATAAAGAAAAGACACCCTAAGGTGCCTTCCTCCGACTTGAACCATCTTAATTTTAATAATATGTATTGGACGCCAATCCAAATATTACTTTACCACGTTAAGTAATGTTAGTCATTGAGAAATTTGGTATACCTCTTTATTTAAACGTAAAAAGTCCTAGAGGGGCTAGGACTTCTTAACAGAATGAAAATGATTCAAAAAAAGGACTTTTATAACGTAACATATGAATGTTTCATAAATGTATCGTAGAAGTGAACAAAATCTATATTTTATCGACGTTTGTTTCTTATGTAAGAAGCAATATGATCATAATCTCCATAGATGAATTTTTCATTAATCCCCATAAAATCAAGCTCTTCAAGAATTTTTTCTTTATTGTTAATGATAATGATTTTATCTGACCAGATCCTTTGTCGAGGTAACATAGGAGTTTTAATAATTCCAGCTATATAGTTTAAATAGGTTTGATATATAAATAAACCTTGTTGGTTACGCCCGCGATCAAAACTTAAGATCGGTGCATATTTGAACATTGGCATTATTTTGTCGAACCAATAAATATGCTCAGTGTCATCTAATACGTTTTTTAAGAAAGATTAAAGAATAGCTAGATATAAAAACACTTCATCACAAACATCTTCTATTTGATTGTATATCTGTTGTAGTTTTTCGTTATGTTCATTAATTTTATGAACATAAGAATAGAAAACAATATTGTTAAATGTGCCTTCAGGTACTGAAACTTTAGGGATTTGTTATTCGCTTGCTATATTTTTAAAATAGGCATGATATTCTTCGGTTAATTCCTTTAAATATTGGTAGAATTTCTGTGGATCCATTTTCTTAAAATCTAAGAAAAGATTATACATATCAATAAATATATTACGTTTGTTATATGCGAGTAATTCTAATATGTTATCATCTTCAAATTTGCTTAGCGTGTTTTTTTTCCGAAATGCTGGCGGTACCCCTTATATTAAAGCAACAGGAAAATTTAAATCCTTCACCATTTTTTCAACTGTTGTTTGTAAAGAAGTCATAACAGGCTTTTTAATTTTAGACATACTTCTAACCTACAAAAAATAAATTTCGCTCTACCGCACTATACTTTCGGTAATAGAAAATGAAAACCTTTTTAAATTTGGAAAGTTAATAACTTTGTAAGAATTAGCGTAAGAAATTTTATTAATTAGGATTATTAAATTTATCATTTTTCATGTTATGATGAAATTAACCAATATCGAAGGACAATTGAGTGGCTATCCTTTCTCTGATATTTTTAGAGGGAGAGGAGGGATACACATGGAGATAAATGACTTGTTTGATTACTCATTGAGTTTGTTGCATGATCCAATGCAGGAAGGCTTAAGAGTATATTTCATTGGACTTGCATATAAATTATTAGATAAAAATGACAATGATTCAAATAAAAGAACCGTCCCAAATGCCGGCCAGCAAAAAGACGATTCTCAAGGAAAATAATATATAGCAACCAATTATCCTAAGATATTTGTTACCAGAAGAGGTGTTAGCGCATCTCTTCTTTTTTATTATGAACAAACTTATTCTTCGGTATTACCAAAGTCATACGTTAATTCGTCAATGTGATACTTTAAGTATAACAAAATCGATAAAAAATACAAATTTTGTTGTAAAAAAAATGCGTCATAAAATTGAGCACTTTTTAGTCACGAGAATTCACTATATTTTATTACGAAAAAATGGCATAAAATATGCGGTATAAAATTTCTTAAACAGTTTACTGAAAAGCTTTTAAAAGTACTTTCATTATGACATGTGAAATTTTATTCTAAAACAAAAAATGAGAAGTTAGAAATGTTTTTCGCACGTGGACCGCGTCCTTGTAACTTGATAGCTAGCAAGAACAATAATGGGCACCAAAATATAACTAAGACCGTAATAGCAAGGGTTAATTATAAATTTATTTTCTATAAAAATGTAATTAGGTTTAATTTTGATAATAAGGATTATAAAATTAATTCTTTTTTATGTTATGATGAAATCAACTGATAACGTTAGGCGATCGGATTGTTATCCTTTCTCGATTATTTAAAGAGGGGAAGGGGGTGTTTGCATGGAGATCGCTATATTGATTGCTTTAGAAGTTTTAAAAACTATTGCTAAAGAAGTAGTAATTTTCGTATTTAAGAAACTTACTTCTAAAAATAAAAAAAAGAAAACTTCCCGTCAGCCTGCGAAGCGTGGGAAGTCTTCTAAACGAAAATAATATTTAGCAACCGATCGATTTACGATATCAGTTACCAAGGGAGATGCGCCAACATCTCTCTTTTTATTATGGACAAACAAATATTACTGTAGTACTAAAAAGATTATAACAAAAATCTTAAAAAATTAATATGCTTATGCTTTTTATAATATGTTCTTCATATTTTTTTATTAAAAACACGCTTTCAAAACTGGTTAGAAAGTGATGAGTATACTGGTCCTAATATGACTGATTTTGGTCTTTTCTCATAAGAAGATGAAGAATTAAAAAGAACGTTTTAGAAGATGATGATTTCTCAAATAAATATGGTTATTTAGGAGATGTATAAGATAACCAGTGGCGTGCTTAGAAAAACGACAACTAGTCGCAGGAATCGAAGACTTACATACTTCATAATTTAAGTATCAAGAATTATTTGTGTTAAAAATTAACAATTAATCATTTAAATATTTATTAAAAAAATCACACATATTATTGATGAGTGCAAAAAGGAGGGTGTACATTGAAAGAATTAGAGCATGGAGTAAAAATTGATGATGATGGAAATTATATAGTACCTGAAAATACAATGAATGAGATTTTAGATTATGTTGATAAACTGCGTGATATGATTGTTGATATACATGGAAAGGCTCAAAAAGAAAATCCATCATTTTGGCCTAAAATAGAACTGCCACACATTAGTATTGAAAAACATTATTGTTGTGCAATTGGCACCGAAATACCTTATAAATTAGGAGAACCATACGTTGCTAAAAGAGGTTTCAGAGAAATATTTAAGTTTCGTGCAGAAGATAAATGTCGACAATGGCACGCTGAAGAATACCCACGTGATCCTTATGAGTTACTTGATAAAAACTGTGATGATGTACTCACAAGATTATAATATTTATTAAAGTGAGTAGATAATTAATTTATTTACTCCTTTTTATTTTTAAAATAAAAAAAGAGCCGAAGCTCTTAAAAAATAAATTCCTCTTCTAATAACGTTCGATTGATTGCTGCTAACGTTTCAATCGCTTGTGGATCACCGTTCTCCGCTTTTTCTAAGATGATATGTAACTTGTCCTCCACACTGATTTCTTCTTTCGTTTGTAGTGCTACCCCTTGGTTCATCATTTATATTTCCTCCCTTAGTTGTTAGTAAATATTAGGTGTCGGTTTTTTGTTCCTTATCCAAAAACCAGCATTCTCCAAAAATTACGAAAGAGGCTGCGAAATCGCAACCTCTAACTTTTTATTAAGGGGTAGCACGCACATTTTAACTTTTTTATACGCTAAGGGATTCTCAAAACTCAATAACACGATTTGAATTGAGTTTTTGATTTAAGGATGAGTTTTGAGACACTATTTAGGCTCTTTTCAGCACCTTTTACATTGGAACGCACTTGTCAAATACATACGTTTTTGAGATCAGATGATTCTCTTAGAGTAGTAAAATCAACGTTTTTTCATGTTGAATTTTGCTTAGCGTATATTTTCGTTAAAATGTTGGTGATACGCCTATCAAAAATCACAAATAAAAAAAGATAAGATCGGCGAACACGATCTTATCTTCAGCACAAGGAGTAAACAAAAGGATAACCATCATATTTTTATTATAATTTATTTTTTGTTAATTTTGAATATTAGAACCATACTTAACAAGTATATCTATATTGAGAAATTTATTACAAAATTAGTTATAAATGATTCAAAACTCCAATGTAAACTTTTAGCCAAAAGTTTACTTTCATTTCCCCTCAAACATTGACTTCCGTCTTATTTCATTGATATTATAAAAACAGACAAAAAAGTATACATTCAAATCATTGAAAATAAAGGGATTGAAAAACAGATGGATAAAAAGCAACATTTAATTGATGTACAACCAATTCGAAGCAAAGAACAGCTCGAAGACATGAAATGGTCTCTTAAACGTCATTGTTCAGATCGTGATTACATTTTATTTCTAATTGGTATTAATACGGGGTTACGCGTAAGTGATTTACTTAAAATGGAAACGAGTGGAATTTTAAAACTAAAGCGAAAAAAACGGAAAGAATTTAAAGTGAAAGAAGGAAAGACAAACAAGGAGCGTATCATAAATATTACATCCATTTTTGAGGAAGTACTTCCATATGCTGAAAATCTAAAAAGTACCTGGCTATTTCCTTCTAGAAAAGGGGATAAACCCATTAGTAAAATTCAAGCCTATCGACAATTACAAAAAGCCGGAGATTTTGCCGGGGTAGAATCTTTAGGTACTCATACCATGCGTAAAACATTTGGATATTGGTTTTACAAGCAAACAAAAGATATTGCTATGTTACAAGAAATATTGAATCATAGTACACCACAAATTACACTAAGATACATTGGAATTAATAAAGAAGAAAAAGATAATGTACTTGATACATTCCGAATCTAATTTAAGTTTGATTCTTTTTTATTTGTTGAAAATTGGTTACTAAAACGATTAGAGGAATAAGAAACAAGAGGGCTCTCTTATACCTAGAATAGTTTTCGTACCCCTAATATTCTAATATATTCTCTTGAGAAAATGCGTCCCTATTACTGAACAAGAAAACATCCTGTATATCAATACAGGATGTTTGATAAATAAGAAGATATCATTGTTGATTCTTAAACCATCGCTTTATATTTAAATAAATCATGATAAATACTAAAAAGCCCCATATCCCTAATGTATAACGTAAAGGATGAAGCGAGACAAATGCCCCTATAAATGGTAGATTCATTAATATGTCATTTACAATTAATTTTATCCCATTATAACCCAAAACTACTGCTATTATGGATGAAATAATGAGAATTATTGTCTCGTTTGACTTAACTTCCATCTCTTTGTGATTTAGAACATCTTCTCGTATGTTTTTAAATAGTTCTTCGGCTTTAGTAAGTAATGAAGAGGTATTAGTTTTATCTAATATATCGCTATACAGAACTTTTGCTGTTCCTTCATCTTTAAACAAAATTTCCTCGTTATAATCTAATTTTAAGAAATTAAAATCTCTTCTTAATAAATTATAATCTCTGGTAGTCTTAACACTTTTCTCGGACATACTGCTAAGCAATTGGCTAACAAAATGCTTCTTGATAAGGCTTAATTCGTAAAACCTTATAAAATCAAACATTTGTTTTAAAGTAAGGTCTTTGTAAATTTGTAATATTCGGTCATCATAAACTCTCATCTTTTTTAAATGATTTTCCTCTTGCTTAAGGTATTTTTCTATTTGTGTACGATAAATCCTAGAGCCATTACTAATTATTGAAAATGTAGAATTACACATATATACTAACTCTCTACGATTAAAAACTTTGGATTCTTGTAATACTTTATCAATATCATCTGAATGCATCATATCAATAAATTGTTTACCACCATTTTCAAGATGACTCACATATAGCTTTTTATTCTTTTCTATAAATTCTTGATGATTTGCTCTTTTATTCATCTCATAATCACCAAATATCCAGGTGATTTTCCGTTCATAATCATTTTCTTTAAATTCGGTTTTACATAATTCACATAATTGTCGGATGCAATGACGCATAATTTGATCAATCGTTATATTCTTTTGAATATCTTTTTCCCAATAATCATGGGTATTGTAACTCTGTTTTGACTTGTAAAAATGTACCTCCGATATTATTTGCTGTCTAGGTGAATTATCTGATACTGCTATTACTTTGTCGTGTTCAAAAGATAAAGTAACTTGTAGCGTAATAACTCCTTCTTTATATATGTTTGCAATCACATAGGCCTCCGTATAATTATCCCCATCCTTTATTAAAAAAGGAAGCAGTAAAAAACGCTTATAGTTGTTCATTATAAATTCATCTCTTAAATTTGCCTTATCGAGTCTCATCAAATTATCATCCATACTAATTAACTTTTCGTGTGCTACATATTCAAGAGGCTTATATATATGCTTTGCAATATATTCTCCTTCAATTTCGCCGTTGAGTATTTCATATTCAATTATGTAATCGTTAAGTATTCCATATTTATCTTTTATTTTTTCTAACTTTTCTTTATCAGAATCCTTAGAATCTAGAGATATGTACATATGTTTAAAGCCACTCTTTTGTTCTATAGGTCTTCGCGGCGCATAGTGACTATAAAGATTTTGTTTGATTGCTAAATATTTTTCATATCTAGGATTGTTCTTTCTTGTCCCTTTTTGAACATCAACATAAGATACGTATCCTCTAGATTTTTCTATATTTTTTTGTATTAATTCAAATTCTTCTTTCTTAAAATCTATAACACTAAACATGTTTAAAACTTTATAGAACAATACATCAACTCCATCAAAATAATTATTTCAGTTTTAATCATTAATACTAGATCTCCAACTATAATAACATTTATATTTTGGGGTAGCACCATCAAAAAAGACATTGGTTTATATTATAGAAAAGACTTAATAGCATCCATAGAGGATGTTTTTTTCTTTGCTATATAAAATTTATATAATAAATGAGAAATTAACTAAGCAGACAATTGAATACTGTAACTCATCCATGCCTCATACATTGATTCATAACTAAAATATTTAAAACAAACGTTTGTATAATTCTCCTACGCCAAAATTCTTCATCACATAAATAAAAAAATAAGAATACCCCATTTACATATATTCAGGAATTATAATTAGTTATAACGTAAAATTCATTTTCTTATAGTTAATTAATCTTGAATATTATTATACGTTTTTCTGTAAGAACCCTACATTCTACTCTATTTACCTATGCAAACATTTTTATTAATTTATTATGCTATAGATATTGATTTAAAGTGTTTTGTATAAAATGAGTAATTAGTATTTTTAGGAACTTACAGCCCATTGTAATATCTTACCTTCTCAATTAACATAATTTCCAAACATTAAAAGTGTATATATTAATATTTGGTGTATAATAAAATTACCCGTGGTTATAGTGTTTGCTCCGATTCAAATTATGAGATAGTTTGTTTCACCTTTTTTAACATTATCTAAAAAAGGAACTTGTAGTAATCATTACAAGTTCCTTTTGTTATACTCTTTTTGTAGTTTTTGCTCTTATTGCTTTATACCCCATATAGTTTTGATAAAAACAAGTTAATCCATAGTCACATATACAAGCTACCCGAATTTATATCCCACTTAGTTTTGATAAAACATCAAAATTTGGTGGTGCCCTTCCAGCCCATACGTACTATATATCCCATATCGTTCAGATAAAACAATGCGTTTGATATTACTTTGGCCTTCGCTGATTTGTTTATATCCCATATAGTTTAAATAAAACTATTAAATTGATTAAACCATCACTTTCATATTGCTCCTTTATATCCCGCATAGTTTAGATAAAACAATGCACGCGACAAAGACCTTTACTGTGCTATGGTACTTTACATCCCATATAGTCCTGATAAAACTTTTTTATGTTGAAAGCTAAAGTTTATGACATGAACTTTACATCCCACATTGTTCAGATAAAGCTACTCCTGAAACAATCGGTCCAAAATATGCTCCGATTTTTACATCCCACTTAGTTTAGATAAAATTTAGCGCAAGGTATGTTCGGTGCAACAACTCAAATCTTTATATCCCATATCGTTCAGATAAAACTCTAAATGCTCATATAACCGATTTAATAATAAGTTGCTTTATATCCCATAAAGTGCAGATAAAACAAGACCGCGGATAGGTTTCATTGTAGCACATGAAACATTTATATCCCACATTGTTGAAATAAAACACACAAGAACAGCTATCTGATAAAAAACGTATAACGCGGTTTATATCCCACTGTGTTTAAATAAACCGGATGATATTAATGATTACAGCAGTAGAAGCCATGAAAAAGTATAGCATCAAACGTTCTTGATTTTATAAACTTGCTAAACTGTATGAAGAAAAAGTAAAATACTAATTTGTCTTATTAACATTATCTTAAAAGGAACTTGTAGTGATTGCTACAAGTTCCTTTTGTATTACTCTTGTTTCAGTATCTCCCACATTGTTCAGATAAAACCAAAAATTCGTGCTATTGCAGCTAGAATATTGTATTTTATATCCCACATTGTTCAGGTAAAAAAATTCAATCTCACCTTTACAATTTGCATCTCCGCCTTTTATATCCCACATAGTCAATATAAAACACTGAAAACAAAATGCTAGAAATATTTGTTGAACACATTATCTCCCACATTGTTCAGATAAAATACCGCCATCACCTTGTGTAAAATACATAACATCCATTTTTATATCCCATATAGTTCTGATAAAACATATCACAATTTCTAATCTATTTACGGTCAGTGTCAATTTTATATCCCATGTAGTTCTGATAAAATCCCTTGTCAACATAAGTTATATCACCGCAACAATACTTTATATCCCACATTGTTCAGATAAAACCCTCATAGGGTTGACGGTAAACCTCTAAATGACACTTTTATATCCCATATAGTCAAATAAAACCCCATCTATATACAGGTGATACACCTTATGATAGCAACATGTTACCATGGGTATCAATCCATATTTTGCAGCGAATCATCGATCATGTTTTTGAATTCCCTTCAAACATGCTGAAAGACCTTGTCATAGTAAGGTTTTCTACATATTTTATAAAAACGAGGTTCACTGCAAAATTACGGAAGTACTGCATAGTTTTTATCTTTTCTATACATTTATTGAATTCTGATTTTTATATACATTATAATAATTCTATATGGAAGATTAAGGAGGGAAATGATGAGGTTTAAAGTAAACTTTACTTGCAAAGTAATTCCTCTCTCGTATCGTTTTATGTTTGTGAGCTTTATCAAAGAAGCTCTAAAAACATCAAACGCAGTATATGCAGAGAACCTATATATCTTTGAGAATAAACCGAATAAAAAAAGCAAGAATTTTACGTTTTCTGTTTATCTTAAAGACTATATTTTAGAAAATGATGAATTCCTCCTTCAGAACGGATTGGACTGGATTATTAGTTCACCTGATCCTGAATTCATTTCTTACTTAGTAGATGGTTTAAACGAAATTAAAGAATTTCAGTACAAAGGATACAAACTACAGAAAAAGAACATATCTATACTACCGGAAGTTAAAGTGAAAAGCGATACGGTAGTATTCCGCACCCTTTCTCCTATTTTTATTAAAGACCGAGCTGGGAAACCTCTTGCTCCAACAGAAGAAGGTTATGAAGAGAGTTTCAATTATATTTGTAATATGACTTTACTTAATTATCATGGAGAAGGCTTGAAAAGACCTTTGCAATTTATACCTATGAATTTAACAAAACAAGTTGTAAAAGAAAAATTTGATAATACCCCTAATCACCAGCACTTTGAAGCTTATAAAGGTACATTCTTGTTAAAAGGAGATCAAAAGGACTTAGAAATCCTTCGTCAAATTGGTACATCCTTCAAAAAATCACAAGGGTACGGCTGCTTGTCCGTGGAGTACCAATGATTCGATTATATTTAGAAGATTGGGCTACGAACACTGGTATTTTGGGGTTTTATCGTATTTTAGAGCATGCTAAAACAGATTTATTTGAAGTCGAAGAGACATATATAGACTTTGATCCAAAATTACTTCAAGACTTTCCCGAATGGTTTTTCAATTATGCTTTTGATATGTTTTCTGTTACTAATGAAAAAGAAAATAAGATTAATACTTATTTGACATACGCTACATCCAATTTCAAACGCTTTAAAGACTTTATCTTTGCTGATATTAAAGGTACAGAAAATAAGTTAAGTAAACGTTTGCCAATTGAAGGTGGAACCCTAAAAGAACTGTTCAACAGAAAAAAAGATGTATCAACCATTGAAGAATTAAAGACAATCACAAAAGGTTATCTGAAGTTGTTAAAGCAAGAACAAGTAAATGAAGTACTAACATTAAATATGATTCGGTTTCGTCTAGGAGAATTACATGGTCAAACAAGTTTTTTACAAAGATCACGCAGTACCCTGAATCGCTCAGAACATGAAGAATTTCTTGCAAAAGACTTTGTTCAACCTATTTTACTAGAACAAGAGGTTCTTGCTGTTCTTCAGTCTTCTAACAGCCCTAACGAAGAAATAGAAGACTTAAACAAAATGATACAACAATCTAATGATGAAGATATTAAAAAGTTAGGGAAACAAACAATCACGAAACTGAAGAAGGATGAATTACTGTATTGTCCTGTTATTGAGGGACAATTTGCTCTTACAGATTACACTGAAGCGGTATTTCTCCCAAATGCAGTCAGTTTAGCAAATGCAACGAATTACACGTGGAATAATCAAAAAACGTTTCCTATATCCAATCTGTACCGGTTGATTATGTTTTGTTCTGTTTTTGGACTTTACAAAGATGGGGAAACCTATTCATTCATTCAAACAGACGAAGATTTCGATGCGCTAGCAGAAGTAAATGATTTATTTGTTACCAATAAAAAGCAAAACAATCCTTTTGAAGTGTTTTTATACGACACATTAAAAGAAGCTAAAGATAAAGCAAAGTGGATCTCTAAAAATATGCTAATTGTTGAATTCCAAAATAGTGGAAAAAAGACGACCCTTACACAGAATTTTTTATCAGAACATGCCATTCAATACCTTCAAGAGCGTGGAGGAAGAGAGATCGATCATATTAAATATCCACAGTTTCGGAACGTAATCCTACGTAAATTATTAAATGGAGAGCATTTTTTTCGTGATATCACTATTCAATTGAGGAAAAACGTAGATAACAATTATTCCAGTTATGATACGTATGCGGCCACTTTGGCTATGTTTCATTTAAATAGGATAAAGGAGTGTTATGGCATGTCTAACGAAACACGAGAAGCGCAATATGAATCTATGCAAAAGAGAATCCATTATGCGCTAATGGATGGACGCGAAGTACGTAGAAGGCTTACTGAACGTAGAATGGAGAATAAGATTCCAGGCATTACTTACCGTCTGTTAAATGCCTTAACTACCAATAACCGTCAACAATTCTTTGAAACATTATTCCGCACCTTTTTATTAGTGGAAAAGAACACTTCTATGTATGTGGATGCTACAAGGGAACATAGTAGTGAATTTGAAGGTATTGCAAGTGCTTTACTATCCGGATTAAATGACAAACCCTATAAAAAAGAAGGGGAGGAAACAAACTAATGACTGGATTAACATTAACAATCGTGTTTCAAGGAGATTCATTAAATTATGGAGAAGGGATCGGTAACGTCTCAGAATTAAAGAAGTTTAATCGTGGAAATGGAGATATTCATACATTTGCTTCACGACAAGCTATTCGATACGATATGGTTCGTTTAGGCGCTGAACGTTATGCTTGGAACTTAGATACAGTTGGCCGTGACAAAGGGGAAGGGGAAGGAAAAAACAAAAGCGTAGTTCAATATTCTCCTAGTGCTACTATTCAGGAATCAGAAGAAATGGATTTATTCGGTTACATGAAAACTGTAAAAGGTGATATGGGGAACAAACGTCCAGCTAGCGTTCGTTTGTCTCATGCTGTTTCTCTTGAACCATACCGAGGAGACTTAGAATTTTTAACAAATTTAGGACATGCTTCACGTATCAAAGAAAACCCAAATATTGCAACATCTGAGAGGCATACGAGTTTGTATTCTTATACCATTACTATTGATTTAGATAAAATTGGTGTAGATGGAGAAATTGAATTACCACCTGAAGAAAAGGCAAGACGAATCAAAGAATTCTTAGAAATTGTATTTTCCTTAAATCGTAATATCCGAGGGCGACAAGAGGATTTATCCCCTTTGTTTGTAATTGGTGGTCTATATGCTATTAATCAACCCTATTTCTTAGGTCGTACACAATTAGTTTCGGCAAAACGTGAATACCGTTTAGACTCTATTATGCTACAAGAAATTTTAGAGCGCCGCAGTATAAGTCATACTGTACAAGAACAAACGCATGTTGGTCTGTTATCTGGTGTTTTCGCGAATGAAGAGGAGCTACGAAACCTTGTTTCAAGCGACTCAACCCATACAATTCAAGGTATGCTCGATTATCTATTGCAACAAGTGGAGAATTATTATGTCGGCTAGTGCAGCATTACAAGTAAAGTTGTACCAACAAACCGCTTGTTATAAGAAACCAATGGCACAAAAAGCAAAGGAAACTTATCCTCTCCCACCATACAGTACGGTAAAGGGGTTCTTACATTATGTATTAGGTGCAAATGAATTAATTCCAATGGAAATTAGCATCCAAGGTACTCATGAGGGAAAGCTGTTTGATTTGCAAACACACCATTTTTACAAGTCAAAAGAAGTTACAACAATGCCCATGCATGTTCATATGCTAAAAGAAATCTCCCTTATTTTCCATGTACGTGCCGCACAAGATGTAATGGAACAATTACAAATAGCATTAGAAAATATCAATGAAGCACCAAGCCTTGGCCGACGTGAAGATTTAGCAGTCATTGAAAACGTGAAATTGGTAACGTTGAACGAAAGGCATACAAAAGAAATTATCAAACTCAAAAATGATTTTTATATACCACGTCATTGCATTGTTGATCGCCTTGATTATATGAATTATAAAGGGGTTTCCTATCGTTTAAATACGGTATATCAAGTGAAACAAGGAATTCGTACTTGGGAGACGGTTCAAACGCAGTTATTCCGTAAAGGAGAAGGATTAAATTCACCAAAGTATTTGGAAGATGAAGATGGTTATTTTGTATTTTTCCATGCCTTATAAGTAGGCATGGATTTTTTTAAGGAGGGAAACATGGAGGATTACATTTATGCAAAGTGGGACCAGCAAACAGGAGAATTTGAAACACTACAAGAACACACAGGACGGGTATTAGAAAATTTATCTCTACTAAAACACTCGTATGAATCCCTGTTTTCAGAAGAGATTTGGCAACTTGCACATGTAGCTGCCCAATACCATGATGCGGGAAAGATTTATGAGGGATTCCAACAAATTATTAAACTTAATATGGGATTATCTCCTTTAACAAAGCAAGAAATAGAAAAAAAGTATCCTAATGTTCCTCATGCTTTTATTTCCTTGCTTTGTGTTCCATTTTTAGAATTACATTATTCCAAAAGTACAGAACGGGTTGTGAAAGAGGCAATTGCACATCATCATGTACGAAACGTAATGTTTGATGCTCAAATACTAAATACAGTTTTACCAGATTTAAAAGGGAAAATAGACCGTTTGGAGCAAGAATTGTGCTGTTCTATTAATAAAGATCTTGATACTACAACTATAGGTTGGAAGCCAATTAAGAAAAAAGATAAAGAATATCCTCTTCTTGTGCTTGTAAAGGGACTTTTAAATCGTGTAGATCATGCGGCTTCTGCAGGAGAACTTGTGGAATATCATGCGGACAATGGAATTGGGACTTATGTCGATAAATTCCTAAAAAAGAATGGCCATAAACCACTCAATCTACAACTCTTTTCTTACGAGAATCGAAACAAGAATATTGTGGCTGTCGCACAAACTGGTATGGGAAAAACAGAAGCTTCTTTATTTTGGATTGATGAAGCTAAAGGTTTTATTACACTCCCTATCCGTGTAAGTTTAAATGCCTTGTATGAGCGTGTAACAAATGGAATGAGATATGTAGATGAAGAGGGGCAAGCAATTGCTGGGTTGCTACACAGTGGTAGTGTGGATTTTCTACAAACATTAAACAATGATCACAAAACCAATGAGCTTATCTATGAACAGTCTCGTTTATTGAGTAAAAAATTAACATTTAGCACAATTGATCAAATTTTGAAGTTTCCATTTTTATTTCGAGGATATGAGAAATACTTGGCCACAATGGCGTACTCTAAGATAGTTTTAGATGAAATACAAGGTTATTCTCCGAAAATCTTAGCTGTTTTACTCAAAGCATTGGAAATGATATACCAGATAGGCGGGAAGTTTATGATTATGACCGCTACACTTCCTACTGTTTTTATGGAAACAATGGAGAAACGAGGCAAAATCAAGGTAAGTGATTTTGTAAAAAAGGAATTCTATAATGACTTAATTCGTCACCGCATATCTGTACGCAAAACAATCATTGACGAAGATTTAGAACATATTCGTGAAGCTGGACGAAATAAACGTGTATTGATTATTGCTAATACCGTAAAAGAGGCAAAACGCATATATGCGTTGTTTAATAATGAAAATATAAGGCTGTTACACACACAATTTATTCAAAAGGATCGCGTCGTATTAGAAGAGGAAATTAAGAACTTCGCACCAAATGATAAAAACCGAGAAGAACAAAGTGGAATTTGGATTGCCACACAGCTTGTAGAAGCTTCATTAGATATTGATTTTGATTTGTTATTTACTGAAATCTCTACATTAGATAGCTTATTTCAGCGTTTAGGTCGTTGTTATCGTGGAAGATCCTATGAAGGTATAGAACCAAATGTCTTTGTTTATACAGAAGCACAAGGGATCGGTTTCGTTTACGATGAGGATATTGTTCATAACAGTTTAAAACTATTAGAGTCTTTTAACGGACAAAAACTACGTGAGAAAACAAAAATGGAGCTCGTCGAAACATTATATAAAACAGAAAATCTAAGTAAAAAATACTTAGATGAATTCTATCAAGCTTTAAAGGTGCTGGATACACTTCCCCTAAACGATATGGGAAATACAGAAGCACAAAGGTTGCTGCGTGATATTGATAATTATCAAGTTATTCCCTGGTCCATATATGTAGAGAATCGTGAGCTATTTACTACATTTAAACAGGAAAAAGATTCAAAACAGCGAAAAGTATTACGAATGCAAATCGAAAAGCTTACAACCTCTATTTCTAGAAAACAGGTTCAACGATATGGAATTGAAATAAAGGAAATTGATATTCCCGGACTTCAATACATACACACTTTAAATTGTAAGTATGACTTTGATAAAGAAAAGATAACGGGAATAGGAATTGTACTTCCGTAATTTTCAGTGAACCTCGTTTTTATAAAACATGATCGATGATTCGCTGCAAAATGTTAGTTGCTACATATGTTAAAATATTGCTAACATAATGTGTATCATCCGTATATAGAGAAGGTTTTATCTACACTATGTGGGATATAAAGGATACAATATAAGGTGTAAAGCCATTGTTCAAGTTGAGTTTTATCTGAACTATGCGAGATTTAAAGTTTGCTGATTTTGGTATATTTTCAGCACCGGCACAGGTTTTATTAAAACTTAGTGGGATTTAAAGGCATTAAACATTATGTTATTACCCATATAAATGCCAAGTATTATCTGAACCATGTGGGATTTAAAATTGTGAAAAATATAAAACGCATACGCTCCATTCATATCGTTTTATCTGAACTATGTATGATGTAAACTCTTTCCAGCCTACATGTACATGGTCATAGTGTCCTGTTTTATCTGAACCGTATGGGATATAAAACATCATAACAGAACTTTAAAGAAAAAAGACGATTCATTTTTATCTAAACCATGTGGGATTTAAAGGCTATTCTTTGATGTCTCACAAGCTGGATAAAGTGGTTTTATGTGAACGGTGCGGGATTTAAAGGCAAAGGCTTTATCATTCACATCAACAGATTTAGAGGTTTTATCTGAACTATGTGAGATATAAAGACTCCACGCGCTAACCCACCTTTGTAAGCAAGGTAGCTTTTTATCTGGACTATACGGGATATAAAATTATCATTGATCATAATATCTTTTCCCTTGTGGTTTTATCTGAACTGTATGGGATATAAAGTAGAAAATTGCCCATTCAATAGATTTAGCAATTACAAAGTTTTATCTAAACGTAGTGGGATATAAAGTAGCGTTCGTATGCTATATTGGCAAATCGATAGATTGTTTTATCTGAACTGTGTGGGATATAAACTACACCCAGCGTTTTAACTCTTGCTTGCTTCGATCTGGTTTATTTAAACGTAGTGGGATATAAAAGTTTATAATGAAACCATAGAAATAGAGTCTTAATTAAAAAGGGCTCTATTTCTATGGTTCCTACCTTCAAATTTTTTATCTTTCATTAGATCAATTTCACATTCAAGTTCTTTGGTTTTTATATTTAAAAAGTCCATTGTCATTGCAAGAACTTTTCCATCTCTCTCTCTTAGAACCCCATAAACGAACAGCTCTATTGATCTTACTATCTTCATATGTGATTTGAACTGTTCTTAATTCCTCTCCATCCACAAATTCACGATGTACCCAACATTCTTGAAATTTTAAATTCTCATCAGATTTATGCATGTTATAATTAAAAGTTGCTTCTTCTAGTCCTGTAAAGCCCAAACCTTTTTTCTATAAAGCAATATACTCAAAGTCCCAAAACTTTCTAAAATGATAGATAAGCTCTTTTTGACAAGACAAAATAACCCCTAAAAAAAAGCGTTATTCTTTCTGAGAAATCATAAGAAAGGATGGCGTTTTTTACTTTTTAGGAATACATTCTTTTTGCTCGATGGTGATGTGGTGTTATTGCAATATAAAACACTGCACAAAAGAAGATTAAAATGTATTTAAATATCTTGTTCATATTGGTACCGTCCTAAAAGGAACTAATTTGGATTTTAATATTGTATGTAAAAAGGGTGCGTTTATACAAGAGAAAGGTAGCTAGCAAAAGTAAACTAAAATCTTTACATGAATAAAAGAAGCCCCGTTTATCAACGGGGCTTCTAAGGGTAAATGTCAAGTAATGACGTACTCGACTAATTAACCATATCATGAATCTTTTGGTAGAAAACCTGGTAAATTCGTCCAAATGGGTAATGAAATGATTTGAAATTAAAAATATAAACCTTTGCCCACGGGCTGAACAGTTTCAAGCACAGTATCAACCATTTCTTCATTAATTAGGGTTCTTATAATCCAAGCTGAGAGATTTTGTGCAGCAAAGCAACCTGCAGCAGTCGAAATATTGCCTTCGTTTACGAAACTTTGTTCAATAACGTCTACATCAAATTCTTTAAGTTGTTTTACTACGGATGGATATGTAGTTGCTTTTTTGCCAGTTAATAATTTCTTAGCTCCTAGTAGTAGTGAACCAGAACACATAGAGCCTATTAATTGTTTTTGAGGATCTACATGAATGTTATTAAGATATTGTTGATTTTTATATAAATTTTGTACATCCTTACCACTTGCAAATATTACAGCGTCAGCAGAAGGGATATCGGATATGCTTCCTGTCATGGGTATACGTAAACCAGACATAGATACATGAGTTTTTTCTGTTCCTAATAGTTGGACCTCCCAATCAGAAACACCACCAACTAGACGTACACGATTTAATAAATCCCATGGTAAAAAAACATCTATATCAGTGAAATTATCGAAACAAACTATTGAAATTTTCATTTTCTAACCCTCCGCAATTTAAATATTTAAAATATTTAAATTATAACACTTTCAAGTATGGTTAGTGAGGTTTAAATTTTTTCACTAACTATAGTAGATAGGAAAAAGTGTATTGGATTGTAGAGAAACATCACAAAAAATTCATTTTGTATTAAGTTGGAACATAAAAAAGCACTTAGTAAAGCGCTCTCGTGACGGGACAAATTTTATAACGACTATTTTATAAAGACAGGAACTCAGGATATTAATATGTGAGTCAGTTAATTAAGTATCTTGTACAAATAAAGAGCAGCTAGCAAAAGCTAACTGCTCATATAAGGAAATCGGAGAAAGATAACCATGTGTCTACATCATTGCCAGAATATTTATTTTTATTCATAAAGAACTACGATTAACTTAATGCATAGCCCACAATCAAATATACATGTTGTCTTTTTTCTAATCCTCTCACGTAACAAAATGCATTTTTAAATTACTAAATAATTAATGGTACCTTTTGAAATATTTTTTGTTTCATTTCATTAGAAACAAGTCCGACTACATAAATAGAATATGTGTTATAATATCTATTGAACATATGAATAGGATAACAACTACCTGCTGTTGGCAAGTAGCAATTTATCTAATGAAAAAGATCACTTGTTTCCAAGACAAGTGATCTTTTTGTATACATTCCCTATACTATTTTTGAAATCGAATAGATATTTTAATCTGTGTAATTACAATAGACTTGATTAAATTTAAAACTGCAAAAAGCATAATATCGTTCATATTTGTAGTAAGAAATATATGAAAAACACCTTATTTGCATTAAGGTGTTTTTGACGTATTAATATTTCTCATATACTGAGGCAACTTTTAGAGCTTTAGATAGTTTTTTTGTTTTTAAGATTATTTGATTTTTTATAGGCATAACATAGAATGTTGGTTCTATTGTTCCTTTATCCTTATTGAAAGGAGCGGTTATTAAGTAATTACCACTACTGCTAATTACAATTTGGTCTTGATTGTTTTGATTGAAGATTAAATATCTCCTTTGTCTTTCAGCAGATTCTGCACCTAATCTAAAAGAAATGAACCCTAACACCAAAATAAAAACTATAATTGCAATTGTTTTAAATGGTTTAAATGGTGATAAAATCACCTGTATATATTTTTGTACAATGGGAGGAAGATAATAATATGCCAATGTAAATACATAAATAATACACCAGATTGATATGTACCAGTTACTATATATATCTATTATAAAGACCCACCCTATTAGAGGACTGATAAAGAATAAAATCATCAATGATAGAATTATTTTACTTTTAACTCCTTTCCGCTTTAACAGTAATTCTGGTATAAGGAAAACATATCTTGCAAAAATATAAATAGCTAAAGTAGTTGCTAACCAAGGAAATATTTCCAAAAAATATCGAGTTAAATCACTTGTATCTATTTTTAATAAAGAATAATCGATTAAATCATAATAACTATGGTATCCATATTTAAATAAAGCAGCATAAGCGTAGGCTAAAGCTGTAAATACTAGCACTATAATAGCAGCTTGATTAAATGTGGTAAGAATCATATTGCTTTCTTTTGAGTTAGTATTTTCAGTTGATACAGAAGAAGTGTTTGAATTTCCTTGGTTACAGCTTTGAACATTTTGTGTTTTTGAAGAACGTTTCTTTTTTGCCAAGATATGACCTCCTATAAAAATTTAAAATATTTATATCAATATATTAATCTAATTAGATTAAATGGTCAAAATAAAGAATGCAAATGTTACTTTGATATAGTGATAGATAAGCTCTATTAGACTTTGTAGCTTTGAAAAAAGATTTGATTAAATATAGTCTACAAATCCTTGTTCTCTGGTACATAAAATGAATGCATTTTGAAAAAGAAGATTGTTTAAAACTTATATAGAATTCTTTAGTCGAAAAGGACTAAAAAGAAAAAACTAATTTGTTAGACAAACCGTTTTTTCTTTTTATACTTTTTTCTATTTGGTAAGCTAGGAGGATTCTTCATTGTGTCAACAGCATGCATGAGCGTGAGATATGGATGTTTTAAGATCATTCTCGGTCCGCTTTTTTTCATAACTTCCTTAACTAAACCTTTCATATCTGGTTTATAACAATGAATTTTGCAATTTTGACATGCTGGTTTCTTTTCTTGAAATGGACATTTTGATAAACGAAAATAAGCATAATCTTTTAATTTTTGACATTCTTCACATACAGTATTTTGTTTATGTTCGTTTTTACAATACATATCAATCATAATGCTAATTGTTTTCTCTTCACGTTCAATTCGATTCATAAATTGGTGCCTCCTATTTTAAAGTCTCTGTGCTTTAATTGTAAAACTTTTTAGAGAGTTTACTTGAATTTTTAATGACAGTTTTTCTAATGTTTAAGTCTTTCCTAAGACTTAAATATGGTTCCTTCTTTTTCTTGTGAGCTTCAGGTACCTAAACGACTCGAACTGCAAGAGTTCACTTGATTTTTCCACGTTATTAATTGATTCTATTGGAAGGTGGGGAGTATTTGAAGTTTACTGCTATATCAAATAATTTAGTCTTAGAGCACGGAATCAGCGTTTTGTTTTAGGACCACTATACAATTTTTAAATTAATGAATATGTGGTAGTACCGCTTTTTATAAAATTGGATTTTTAGCGGAATGAATGTTAAGTTAACTTTACATTTTGTTAATTATGGTATACATTGAGGGTAAGAGGTGGTGAACTTGACTATTTTTAACAAAGTAAAGGAAATTAGAGCTCGTTTTAATTTCACACAAAGTGTATTAGCTGAAAAAGTTGGAGTGACGAGGCAAACGATCGCAGCAATTGAAAAAGGGGATTACGTCCCTTCATTATTACTAGCATTGTCAATTTGTGATGTGTTTGATTTGAAGATGGAAGAAGTGTTTGTATTAAATAAGGAGGAAGAAGAGGATGAATAGATTGATGATTTCTTATGTGATTAATGTACTTATTATGGCATTAGCATGTTGGGTATTCATAGAACTTTATTACAGCATTATAGAACTTGCCAATATTATTGAAGCTAAGAAAGTAGCCTTTGAAGTATCATTAAATATTACACCAGTCTTATTCTTATTAGTTATAGGTATTGTAATAACAATTTTTTATAAAATACAGCGGAAGAAATATAACGCCCTTTCATATCTGATGTATCCACTATTGTTTCCCCTAGAAGACGAACGTGAAAAGTTAATTACTGAAAGAGCTTGTCGTACAGCATTTGTTTCAGTATGGTATGTGTTAATCATCGCAATTGGATTTTTAGTGCTTTCTCCTATTTTTAATATGTATATTCCAGGATATCCCTTATACATTGTATTTAGTGTTTTCTTTATTCAAATGACAGTTTTTTATTTATCTTTATACCGAAATAAAATAATGTAAAGTGAGACCCTCTTGTAAAAGCAAGAGGGTTCCTTTATATGCATGATTTATAGTGATTCCCTTAATAATTTTCTATTTTCTAACATATCATTTAATAGAATCTGTCCCATCATCATTGCAAAGTTATCCCTGGTCTTTGTATAGTAGTCATTAAGTTTTAACAGATAGTCTTTCCTGGGGACATAGGTGATTACAAGTCCACGGTTTATTTTTTTAGGAAAAGGAATATATATATATTCTTAACATCCTGGTTTGTAGTGTTAGAATTTTTAAATACTAAATCATTTAGATTACTAAAAAATACTTTTCCATTAGAGATAGGTTGAATTTTTTTAGCTATGTGAACACCATTATTATTTTTAATTGAATCTATTCCCCATATAATTACACCACCAGAAACATGAGAAAAAAACAATATAGCTTTTTCGTAATTCTTTTTATCATCTATTGAAAGGGTACTAGTTGTACAATTTTTTTTGCATTGAAATGTAAGGAATATATTCTCTTCTTGCTGTGCAATGATCATTTTTTGAATGTATGAAAATCCTTCTTGTTCAAACTTTATAAAAATTTTCTTCGCATTCACTAAATTAAATATTATCCTTTTCTATTTGTAATAAAATATTTAAAAGAGTAATTCAAAACAAGTAAATTTGTATATAAAATATATTTTTTAAAATTCTAATGCATTTGATTTGTTTTTGATTGTATTAATATCCTGGCCTTGCTGGGAGAGCTGAGCGCATTCATGAAAAGCAAAATGCTTACACCCTTCACATTTTGCTGTATTCAAATGTCTTAAAGCACAGTTAATTGCGTCTCCTGTATGATCAAAAAAATTCTCTTTTCCAATCTCAGCGTATAATCCATTTTTAGTTAGTGTTGTTTTCAACTCTGATTGTGTCCCCGAAATAAGAAGTACGCCACCTTGGTTTTTAAAATGTTGAACAATATTTCTAAAGTAGGATTCGCCTGTTGTATCAATAAAAGGAACCTTGCCCATACGTAATATTAATATTTTAGGGTTATAATGAATCGTTGCTAAAATGTTTTGTTCAAAAGTTTGTGCAGCTCCAAAAAATAATGGGCCTTCTATTGTATAAATACTAATTTGCGGACAATCATGAGCTTTATTTACCACATGCGGTAATAATTTTTCATTCTTTGTTGTATGATCAGGAAGAACTTTTGACATGACAAGCATATTACTCATACGTTTTGTAAATAAAATAATAGCTAAAATAAGACCGATTTCCACAGCTGTTGTCAAACTGGTAAATACAGTGAGGAAAAAAGTTACCAATAATACAAGAGAATCCCCTGTCTTCATTTTAAGTATATGAGCAAAATGCTTTTGCTCACTCATGTTCCAAGCTACAACCATTAAAATAGGAGCCATGGTAGCAAGTGGGATGTGCGAAGCGTATGGAGCTAGCAGTAGAAGTGTAAATAACACAAAAAATCCGTGAATCACACCGGACATGGGTGAAACAGCTCCACTTTTAATATTAGTTGCTGTGCGCGCAATAGCTCCAGTTGCCGGAATTCCTCCAAATAACGGAGTAACAATATTAGCAATTCCTTGACCAATAAGCTCTTTATTACTGTTATGTTTACTATTTGTCATACCATCTGCAACAACAGCAGATAAAAGAGACTCAATGCCCCCCAACATAGCAATAACAAATGCAGGGCCAATTAAATGTTGGATACGTTCTACTGTAATCTCAGGTATATTGAATTGCGGTAGTGCATTTGGAATCGTACCATATGCTGTACCAATAGTAGGCACATGACCTGAGAAAAATATAGTTGCAATTACAGTTGAAATCACAATACCTACTAATGAACCGGGTAGTTTTGGCAAAATTTTGGGTGTTATGAGTATAATAAAAAAGCAAATCAGAGCAGTCACTACACTATAAAAATTAGTGGTACCGATATGAGTACTGATTTCTTTCAAGTTTGCTATAAAAGCCTCATGTTTTTTTATGCCTGTTAAACCTAAAAAACTAGCAATTTGCCCAGTGAATATAATAACAGCAATACCTGACGTAAAACCAATTGTTACAGGACGTGGGATGAACTTAATCAGCGAACCTAATTTGAAAATTCCCATAAGGCATAAGATAATTCCAGCAAGTAAACCAGCAAGTAGTAAATCTTCATACCCATAAGTAATGACAATTCCTAAAAGTATGGGAACAAAAGCACCTGTAGGTCCTCCAATTTGATACCTTGAACCACCAAATAGAGAAATAAGTATTCCTGCAATACATGTTGTATATATTCCATACTCTGGTTTTACACCAGAAGCTATAGCAAAAGACATAGCAAGAGGAATCGCAACAACTCCAACAATCAGTCCTGAAAGAAGATCTTTTTGAAAATGCCCTAATGAATATCCTTTAAACCTTCCCGTAAATAAACCTCTCATTACAAACCCTTCTTTTCTATTTTTAATAAACCCGGATTACAAATGTGTTTTCAATTTGCTTATACAGGAGATTTTTATTTTCATAAAAGAGAACGACATCCTAATATTTACTATAGGTTTTGCTTAAATGACGTTCTAATTTTCCTATATCTCCACCTTGTTGTACATGGAATTGTAATCTTTCCGCTAGAAGTTCTCCAGCTCGACTATCTAGCTTCTTCGTATCAATAAACGTAGTGACTTTTACTTTATCTGGAGTAATATCTCTACGAAACATCTGTCCTGGAATTTCAGTCCAAAAACGATTCCATTCTTCTAATAATCCTATTTGATCAAACAAAAAGTTCTGAATGCCGCATAACCATGCTGTACAAGCTGTATTCCTTTTTTGACATCCAATACCATCTTGTAAATGTTGACATGAAAAGCAACAAGAATATCCACTTTTAATGCAAACATTACAAACGTGATGAGCTCCTATAGAGTGAAATATCTCAATTCCATGTTGGATGATATCTTCTCTTTTAGCCTCATTGCTCAATGTATTCCTCCTTTACCATTTCGCTTTTTGCTTCATCTAGCTCTTCTAACATAGAAATTGTATCAATTAAATGATTGTTAAAAATTTTCCGCGCAACCACCAATAAATTCATAATCATAGGATCTCGAAGGGAGTATAATACTCGTTTTCCATCTTTAGTGCCAACAACAATATTTTTCGCTCGTAATACACTTAATTGTTGAGAAACTGCAGAACCTTCTTTTTTTAGAATGCTTTGAATTTCATTTACACTTTTTTCCCCTTCTGATAGAACTTCCAAAATCCCTATTCGTAAAGGATGCGATAAAGCTTTAAAGAAATCTGCTTTAAATTGTTGCATTTCAGTTCCCATTAAAACACCTCTAGTATTTATTTACATTTAACATTTCAGAAGTATTCTATACATCTTCAAATGTTTGAATATGTATAGAATACTTCTAAAGCCAAGAATTATCAATACAAATTTAGAAACTTAACATAGGTAAATAAATGGTTTTTGGTTGAAATTACGATACTTTCTTTCGTACACAAAAATCCTATGTATCCTAGACTATACTTCTAGAGAAACCTTATACCAACAGGTTCAAAGGCGATTGAATACGGGGAAAATAAATAATACATTTACATGAATAGACTCAAATAACGAAAAAACATTAAAGAAAAGAGGATTTACGGATCTATAAGAACGGAATATTTATTCAAGTATGGGTGAGCTGTAAAAAAATGTAACAATCTAGTTGTAGTATGACGAATAATGAAAAGAACCCGTTAGTAAAAAACGGATTCTTTCCACTAGGTGTGCAAGAAATTCAAGGTGACTCTGATAAAATCACTTGTATTTTTTTAGTGCACGCACAAGTTTGAACAAAATATTTATTTGAACGTAAAAAGGATTTATTCAAGATAAAGATGCTTTTTGAAAAAGTAGGTGAACGCCTAAAGGGAATTATTGAAAGACAAATTAATTTTGATGGGTTACTTGAAGAGTCGAGGGCAATTGTTATACACATTGATAAATAGTTGGTTACTTATATATTTTCTGAATTAGTAATTATAGAAATTAAAGAAGATGTATAAACTGCATATCCCTTATTCAGATTCACTATATTTGATAGATTACCTGTATTCGTAAAAGAAATATTAAATACAAAAAGGTATTAATACTATAAAAATACAATATATAAATTTAAGGTGTGTAAATCCATAAAAAGGCGATAATTTAGTATGTTTACAAAAACTGGTAGAAATTAATAATAATGTTTTGTTTGTTGAGGTTTATAAATAGAATTAATATTAAGAATATTCAATATCAATAATATCAATTTACTATAGTTTACAATTATGTAAAACTATAACCAAGATGGACTGTTCTTTAAAACTTATCACTAATAAAGATTTAAAGAAATTTTTGTTTTATTTGCCATCAAGAAGGAATGGATATTTACATATAAAAAATGTATACCAATTTGGATGTTACGTAAGTAGTTTGAGTAAACAGCTAATTTAATTTGGATTGTAAATAATTAATTAAAAGTTGTGATAGAAGGGATATGGAATAGAAGTATTAATGGCTTTCTTAAAAGAATTATCTGAAATACTAGTAGGAATTGCAGATAACGCAGTAGGGTGTGAAAATTTATCAAACAAAATGAGGTGAATGAAACATGAAAGAAGTTGCGAAAAAAGCACAAATGATAAGATTACAGAGGGAGGAGCATTGTAATCGTCAAGGAGATACAGAAGAGTATAATGCCGAGCAGGGGAATCTAGAAAGAAAGTGTATCAAGCTAGACAAAAAATCAGTTAAAAATCGAACGACAGAAGAAAAATGGGATGAAAGATGTAAACAAGCAGTTCAATTATTTAATCAAGGGACTGAATATCCAGATATTGCGAAAATAGTAGGGTGCAAAGTGAGTAGTTTGTATAGAGAGCTGAAGAAACGTGGAGTATTAGAAATGCCAAAGCAAGCAGCACCCTCTAAAACATTAAGATCACCCATAATACCAGCAAAAACAAAAAAATCGAGGTTTGAACGATATAAAGAGTATTATATGTATAAATAGAAGGGTTAAAGGCTATATAGTTGTTTATCTGAAAAATAGCTGCATCTAAGAATCTCTATTTTTCGATTTATCATAAAGTACACTTTTAGACATTACATTTAAAATTCTTATCAACTCAGCTTTGGGGGATTAGTACAGATACCAAAATATTAAAAACATACATTTGAATAAATATTAAGGGATTTTTGAGCACTTGATCCTTAATGTCTGCTAATATTTAGTGCTACACACTCTTCTAAAGTGTATTATTCAAGCTGTACGCCACAAATAATTAATGGTCGTAATATATAGGTATATATATGATTTCTGTAAATGGAGGAGATATATAATGTTAACTGAATTACAAAAAAATTTTTTCTCAAAATTAAATATTCCACCAAGAGAAAATGTGAAATTTGAAGATTTACATACAATTCTTTTACAGATGGGGCACTTATTACCTTATGAAAACATAGACATTATGGAAGGAAATACGAAAAAATTTTCTAGAGAAAACATTGAAGAAAAGTTACTTTTAAAGAAACGTGGCGGATTATGCTATGAAATTAATTCTTTATTATATTATTTTTTGTGTGATTGTGGATTTAATGTGTATCGAATAGCTGGAACTCTTTATGATCCAAAAACAAGAAAGTGGAACCCTGATGATGGCCACGCACTTATCGTTTTACAACATCAAAATCAAAACTATATAATAGATGCGGGTTTCGCATCCTATCTTCCTTTATATCCTGTACCTTTTAATGGTGCCAGCGTGACTTCTGTAACGGGCGAATATCGTGTTCGTAAACAAAATACGGAGAAAGGAACCCATGTATTAGAAATGAAAAAAGGAAAAAATGGAGAAACTTCACATTTTTTTGATTCAGATCTTAGTGATACCTGGTCTATCGGTTATGCTTTTTATTTAAATGCAATTAATGAAAAGAAAGTAAATGCTATACAAAACATGGTTATAGAGCATCCAGAATCGCCAGTAAATAAGGGGAATATTATATGCAAATTAATTGAACATGGGCACATTGCGCTTACTAAGCAAAGTTTTACAGAAACCCGGCATGGAAAGAAAACTAAAAAAGAAATAACAGAGAAACAATATCATCAAATACTTAAAAATGAATTCAATATTTATTAGACAAGTAAGATATAGAAACTCAACTATAAGATCTTTAACTCATTACGCCCTCATTTTTAGAAAAATGGGTTTTTTTTATTAATAAGTGCTTAAAAAGTTATGAAATGTTTTTATTTTTATGAATTTTTCCTATTGTTAATAGGATGAATTTGGTGATATGTAATTTAAATTTATAATAAGATACTACAATTGCCTATTAAATAACAGTGAAAGTAAACTTAAATATATCCATTTCATTAAGATAGTACTACATTCATGGGAAATTTGTTCAATTGTATATAGAGAGATATTATTTTAAATAGTTATTAATAACGAAGGAGGAGAGGGGAAATTATGTTCAATCAAAGAACAAGAAATGGCGTCAAAAAAATCCTAGCAATTACAGCAGCTAGTACGATGTTTTCGATGTTTGGCTCATCAATTTCTATCATAGAGGCGGCGTCTGCTCCAGGAGTTTATGTTACACCTAAAAATAGTGTTTCTTCAGATATTATTAGTATAGACTGGTCTCCTGTTCAAACAGCATCTTATACATATTGGGCTGTACATAACTGGAACCAGGGGGGAGAAGCTGGTGGTTATGCTGGATTCCAACAACAAAGCGGTTTTGATGAAAATGGAAAGCGTACTTTACACTTTGCAGTTTGGGATCCTATTTCCTCTAAGGAAGCAATAAAAGCAGAATATGTATCACCTACATCAGTTGCAAGTAATTTTGGTGGAGAAGGAACAGGTCTTAAAATTCAGACGACATATGATTGGAAGAATTTTAATTGGTATCGTATGACAATGCGTTCTTGGCAAGAGAATGGACATACAAAATTTGGACAGTGGTTAAAAGATGTTTCAAAAAACCAATGGAAGCTTATTGGGATTATGGACTTTCCAGTTCCTAACGTTACATTTAACTATGGACAAACGCTGTTTCAAGAAGATTGGGCTGGTAATGGACAAGATGTAAGAGAGGCACGTGTAAAAAATGGATATGGAAGAAATATCTCAGATAAAAAATGGATATCTTGGAATACTCAATCGATAGAGGGGCAAGAGCCATTGAATAATAATTGGGATGGGGGAGCTACTTCAGAATATCTTTGGTTTAAGGCTGGAGGAGACTCTCGATCGACTATTGGAACAGGAAAAACATTTACGTTAAATCAACCTAGCCAACCTGAAATAGGAAAACTAGATTATGATGTAAAGTCTATGTATTATGAAAATGAAAAATTAAATATATCTTGGCAACTAAAAGATAGTAGTACACCTCAATTTAAGGGAAAAATTGAAATTTATAATAATGAAAATATGACGGGCCAACCGATTAACGTAATTAATGATATTAAATCTTATCAAAATGGAATCAGTCAATCTATATCATTACCAACAAATACTTATGCAAAAATTATATTAACAGATATATTTGATCAAACTGTGGAAAAAAAGGTAAAAATCAAAAATGAATCTCCAAACATTTTAGAAGGTGATCGGTTTGCATGGTCGATGAAGGGTATAGGAGATTTTGAATTTGCAAAACTTAATTTAAATAAATCAACAGAAGAATTGCAAGTTAGTTTAATAGCAGGTACACCACACAATTATTTTGATAGTACGTATGCAAGTATTAAAGTACAAGATACATCAGGTAAAGTGGTATATAAAAAAGAGGTTTATGGGAAGACCCAACAAAATGCTGAATCAAAAACAGTCCCAGTAAAAGTGGGCAATTTTATTGAACTTACACACCTAGAAGGTGCAGAGAGAGCAATATTAACAAATTTAGATAATAATAAACGCGAAAGCTTTGATAAAAAAGTAATATATGAAGTTACAAAGGATGGTCTGAAGAAAATCAATCAAATTGTTATTCCTAAACCGGACACAGAAGCTCCTACACAGCCATTAGGATTATATGCAAGTGATGTTACAACAAACAGTGTAGAGTTAAAATGGAATCCTTCTACAGACAATGTGGGTGTAAAAGAATATCAAGTGTTACGTGATGGACAATTGATTCAAACGGTACAAGGAACGACGTTTACTGATCAAAACTTAACAGCTAATAAGGAATATAAATATGCAGTGAGGGCTGTAGATGCAGCTGGAAATACATCGATTCAAAGTGATATTCTTCTAATTAAAACAAAAGATCAAAATGTATCTTATGAAAAATGGGATCCAAAGAAGGCATATACAAAGGGCGATAAAGTAGAGTATCAAGGGAAATTTTATGAAGCGGTTCAAAGCTATCAAGGAAATGGAGATCCTACTTGGATATTTGCCTTATCTTTATGGCAACCATTTAAAGTGATATAAAAGTCTTTTACTTAATTTTTATATATTAGTTTAGTGATCGCAAAAATATGTTTAGATTTTAGCAGAAGATTTCAAAATCGTAAGAGGAAAACTTCAAAACTTAAAATCTGTATATAAAGTAAATGGTAGTAAAAATACCAAATCTGAATTTTGTTAAGAAAGTGTACTAAAAAAATGGATTATATCAAGGGGGAAATAGCTTTATCACTGAGAGAAAAAAGCCCTACACACAGGGCATCTAAAAAGATACCTTAGCAATAACGACAATTAGGGAGAAGTATTAACTAAGGTATCTGGGTGGATGGTTGCATAGTAAATATGCAATTTTGAGCATTGTTGAATGTATTGGGATATTCAACAAGTTCAGAGTAACACAAAGTTTCTGTTAATTCAGCCGGTAAATTTGTCCAAAAATACGGATCTATAAATCCACTTTTTATCTCTAGTGTGGATTTATAGATCCTAACAAACGTGTGATTTGAATTTAAAGTAATACCTTTAGAGACTTTTACTTGTCTATTATGAAAATTATACGATTTAGGGAAGTTTCTGAGCATATCGTTAAGATTAGACCACAGGATATATATATAATACTTAAATCATGAGAATCGACAATATCTATGCATATCTTGTCATAACAACAAGACTTTTGTAACTCTTTATTAATTAGGGGAGAGGTCGTGTTTGATGAGAATGATAATCTGATTAGGAGACATAGAGATGGAACTAACTAAATTGGAAAAGGTAATTGTTATTAGTACACTTATTCAAGGGTTAGGTGAGGAATTCCTGGAAAATAGCAAGGAAAACCATTCTTTAAAACAACTACTTAGGGAGATAGAAAAGGTGTTTAATGATTCAACACCGGATCAAATGCGAGAAGCAGCTGAAAGTGTATTAGAAAAATTCATTTATGATTTAATAAAAGAAAACAATCTTCCACTACTAAAAAATTAATTAAGGCTTTGTGCGAGAACGAGAGGGCAGTAAGGAAATGCCTATAAGGAATCGTTACCGTATCCCTATAAAAATTAATATCAAGCTTGCATAAGAAATGATATATAAAGAGTTTATTCTCTTTATATATGCCAAAAGTCAGTTACTTGTTTTCGAGAATCATGTTTTCTAACAATCTTCATTATTTTTTGCATTGTATTTGGTGATGGTACATAATCCTTGTCATTACACAGTTGGCCTAATGTATTTCTGTTTACTTTACTAGCTTTAGAAAAATCCTGAATTGAGTAATCGTAGCTAGCTAAAAATTTAGCTAGCTTTGTTCTATGTCTCCCAATACCTCTACCCCACACGCTAATCTCCTCCATAATCTTTTTTAATCATCCTTGTCCAAAATGCAAAAAACTATACGCAATTGCCAAGAAAAATTTGCATATTGTACAAGCTATTCACAATAAGATGTATCAAGGTTGCTACCAAAGTAGCTATCAAGGTAACTCTACCAAATTTCTAAGTTTGTAAGCCCATGTATCATCAACATTCAAAATTCTGTTTATAAAGGGGAAATTTATATGTTAACTACATTTATCTCTTTAGGAGCTTTAGGAGTAATGACAATTGGAGGGGCGCTGTTAGAAAAGCATCTTGTGAAAAACGATCATGTTGCAGCAGCGAAACTATTAAGTGATGGAATATATCATGGAATGAGGATAGGTGGAGTTTGTTTCATTGGTTATGTATTCATTCAAATTGTAGAGATGTTTTAAGGAGGAAATTACATGGGGATTTTAAAGAATTGGCTTCATAAACAAAGTTTGAAGAATCGACTTATAGAGGTATTTGTAAAGGCAGGTTTATATGTAGACCATCAAACAAGAGGTGGAAAAGTACCCATTTACCCGAAGATACATGACATTTTTTCCTCGGAAGAAAAGGTTCGATACATATTTACCATTCCAAACGGATTAGATCCGAAAAACATTGAAAAGAAGTGGTTTTGCTTTCAACAAATATTAGGGTGTAATGTAGCAATTGAAGGTGATATTAAAAGGTTTGTACTTAATGTATTTCATTCGGATGCTGGGCTACAAGCATACAATTACAGTTATAAGAAGTGGCATCCATTACTTATACAACATCATCTTCCCGTAATTGTAGGGCGTGACCAATTTGGAAATATGATTACGTATGACATGATTGCTTCAAACACGCCGCATCTTCTAATTGCAGGAGAGACAGGGAGCGGAAAAAGTAGTATGGTACGCGTTGTACTGTCTACACTCATTCAATATATGTCTCCTGATAAATTACATTTGTACCTGGGCGATTTGAAGAATTCCGAATTTCATTTCTTGCGAAGGGTGAAACACGTAAAAGAGGTTTGCATGGAAGAAATCGAAATGAAGATTATGCTGCAGAAAGTGTGGAAGGAAATACGCGAACGTAGAAAATTGATGGAAGAGTATGAAGTAGATCATATTGACAAATACAACAAATTAAATCCTGATAATCAGAAACCATATATCTTACTTGCTATCGACGAAGTGGTCATGTTGCAAGATGAAAAAGAATGTATGTCTATAGTTGAAAAAATATCGGCAGTCGGAAGGGCACTTGGAGTTTTTTTAATGCTAAGTATGCAACGCCCTGATGCAAAAGTGATGGATGGTAAGTTAAAGCTCAATATGACGGTTAGAATGGGCTTTAAATGTGATAGTACAATTAACAGTAATATTATGGGTACTCCTGGTTCAGAACGCTTGGAGCAATCTGGCCAAATGATATTAAAGTTAAATGGATTAAAGAAAGTACAATCTCCTTTTTTAGAATTAAGTAAAGCCAAGAAGATAGTTGAACCTTATCGTGTTCCGAAAGAGAATATAAAGTTGCAAAACCCACCACAAGAAGAAAATCAATTATTCGGGGTGTTAGATTATGAGGAATAGAGACAAAGCCATACTAAACAATTTGAAACGTTTTAGATGCATGTCTCGTGATGACATTATTGATTTGCATTTTCAAGGATTAAAGAACGCGGTGACATGCTGTAATACAGTGATGAAGCGATTAAGAAGAGATGGTCATGTGGATGCCAATATCTCGCAACAGCCATACATTTACTTCCCTCAATCCAGCACACTTCGCAAAACTAGCCAAAAGATTCCCCACTTTCTAGGCATAGTAGATGTGTATAAACAGCTTATCTATTATGAAAAACCTAAACTGTTTAAAGTGGAGCCAAAGTATGGTAAAGAATTCATGGAACCTGATGCATTTACAATTTGGCGTAAATCTCCATTCTTCATTGAAGTCCAGAAGTCAGTTTACAGCAAAAAAGTTATGCAAGATAAAATAAATAGGTATGAATTATACTTCCACAGTCAGGAATGGCATAACGAATCTTGGCAGCCAAAAGAATCTAAATTCTTTCCATCAATACTTATTATTACTGAAAAGTATTATAATATCAGCTCTTTTAGCCTACGTATTTTTCAAGCTTCTTCAATTAGTAATTTCTTAAATAGCCTTGCTGTAAAAGCACAGTAAAAATCCCTAATCAGGGATTTTTTCTCTAAAGTGGTTTCTTAATTTACATCTACGTTTATGAGGTCGTCATTGACTGAATCAGTTCGTATATTATTTTGCCAATGTGAATTCTAATACAGTTTCGGTTATTAATACAAATAGCAATGCTGTTATCCCAACAATTTCAGTATATATATTCCTTAGTGGTATTTCTATAGCACTAAATGGTTAAAAGGTTTTTGTAGTAATAGAAGTATTTTTAGGAATCTATTTATTACCGATTCGAATCTCATCAATACCATATCATAATTGATAGCAATCTCTATCTTTTATTTTGTAGAATCGCTTGATTAGGCGTTCTTAAGTAGTGTTTGTGAACCTTCAAGAGACATAGTTACTTTCAGTGCATCGTCTCTTTAGTCGCCGAATCAATTCCAGATACTTTTGGAAGGAGAAATATGACCTAGGATTTCAAAATGTTTACATATCCTTATAACAATAATTGATATTGAATGTTTTCTACCTTAAAAGCTAGTTAGGCGATAAAAATAACATGAATGGACATAATAAGTTTGGTAAATCATGTATTACTTTTTTAATCCCAGGTATTATATTGCTTACAAAAGGATGTGTTAGAAGTGAGAATTGGAGTAGTTAAAGAGATAAAAAAGGGAGAAGCACGTGTAGGAATGACTCCTGAAAATGTTCGGAAGTTAGTTGAAGAAGGGCATCAAATCTTAGTAGAAAAAGATGCAGGTATTGGATCAGGATATACCAATGATGAATATACAGGCGCAGGTGCAAATTTAGTAGCACAAGGAGAAGCTTGGGAAGTCGATATGGTAGTTAAAGTAAAAGAACCATTACCTGAAGAATATCGTTACTTTAAAAAAGATCTTATAATTTGGGGTTTTTTACACTTGGCTGCGTCGAAAGAATGCGTAGAAGCAATGAGAAATGCTGGTACTACTGCAATTGCAGGAGAAACAATTAGCGAAGATGGTGTTTTGACATTATTAAAGCCAATGAGTGCAATTGCTGGGCGTCGTGCTGTATTTATGGGAGCATATTATTTAGAAAAACAACATCAAGGAGAAGGGATTTTATTATCAGGTATTGAGGGAATCCCTGCCGGAAATGTAGTTATTTTAGGTGGAGGAAATGCTGCAACTAATGCCTGTGATATGGCAATTGGAATTGGATGTAGTGTTACAATCCTAGAGGTTAATCAAGAAAGAATTGCATATTTAAGAAAGCAATACGCAACAGAAGAAGTAAATATAATTGAATCTAATACTGAAAATTTAGAGCGAACGATTAAAGAAGCAGATTTATTTATTTCAACAATTTTAATACCAGGATCTCGCCCTCCTAAAATTGTTAAAGAGTATATGGTTCAATCTATGAAGCCAGGAAGTGTCATTGTGGATATTGCAATAGATCAAGGTGGTACGGTAGAGACAGTTGATCATTATACAACTCATGATAATCCTGTATTTGTTAAACATGATGTGATCCACTATGCAGTACCCAATATGCCTGGTGCTACTCCACGTACTTCTACCATGGCCTTAGCAAATGGAAATATTGAGTATTTACTAGAAATAGCTAAAAATGGATTAGAGAATGCAATCCAAAATAAACCGGCTTTGGCGACGGGGGTAAATATTTATAAGGGTACAATAACTTATGAGAATTTAGGTACAACACTAGAATTAGATTATAAGCCATTGAAAGAAGTGTTAGTATGAGTAATGAGATTTTACCACTGAACATTGAGAATATAAAAAAAGCACAAAAAATTTTAGATGGAAATGCTAGAAAAACGCCTTTGGTTAAATCTTTCTATTTAACCAGTAAAACCGGTGGAGAAATTTATTTAAAGTTAGAAAACATGCAGTTAACTGGGTCATTCAAATTTCGTGGTGCATTTAATAAAATTTCCCAACTAACAAATGAAGAAAAAGAACGTGGTGTAATCGCTTGTTCAGCTGGAAATCATGCACAAGGTGTTGCATTATCTTCCCATTTACTCAAAATTAAAAGCAAAATTGTAATGCCAACCTCTGCACCGCAAGCTAAAGTGGATGCGACGAGAGGATATGGTTCTGAAGTTATTTTATACGGTGATACGTTTGATGATGCAAAAGCGAAATGTGAAGAGATTATAAAAGAAACAGGCGAAACATATCTACATCCATATGATGATGTAGAAGTAATGGCTGGCCAAGGGACAATTGGCTTAGATATTCTAGATGATATGTGGGATGTTGATACTGTCATAGTACCTATTGGTGGGGGAGGTATTATTTCAGGAATTGCTGTAGCACTGAAATCATTTAATCCCTCCATTAATATTATTGGAGTTCAAGCTGAAAACGTACACGGTATGAAAGCTTCTTATGATGCTGGAGAAATTGTATCACATTATAATGCCCCAACAATAGCAGATGGTTGTGCAGTTAAAATACCTGGAAATTTAACCTTTGAAATTGTAAAAAAACTAGTAGATGACATTGTAACTGTATCGGAAGAGGAATTAGAAGTAGCGATGAAAGACTTACTGCAACGCGGAAAAGCTGTCGTAGAAGGGGCGGGAGCATTAGCCACAGCCGCACTTCTGGCAGGCAAAGTTGATAAATATGTACAGGGTAAAAAAGTAGTAGCGGTTATTTCAGGTGGCAATGTGGATTTAAAACGTATTTCAAGTGTATGTGAACATTTCTTTGTTGCCAATGAAGTAAAATAATGATTGAGGAATGTAAATAATAAGTTGATAATGCTAAAAAAAGAGCTAGGATGAAATATCTTAGTTCTTTTTTGTAATATCAGGATACTATTGAGGCAGATTTGTTTAAAAACAAACTCTTATACAAGGGGTACCGCCACATTCCTATCAACTTAAGAATTCAAGATTGCCCCAAAACCAAAAAATAAGCTGTTTTGTTACAAGCTAGCACAAAAATTCGTTTTTGGGGTACTAAAAAATTTGAACTTGATAACTATGTGGCGAGGGGCTACCTCCAGCATTTCGGAACCCCTCACGCTAAGCGAAAAATACAATAGGTCGCAATTCAATGTATCTAGAAATTTATAAAAATGCTTTCCAGATTGCTTAACTGGAGGGCTTTTTTTATTCTCATAATTCTCGATATAGAAAATCAATAGATAGGATCTGCTGAACATTAGCTCCCGTTATCAGCAATTGGATAACTACTTAAAACCGAAAAGGAATTTGCCAATTTTTTTGCAAAACTCAATGGTGGTTCAACAGATTGGATATGAATATACATAATCAATGGTTTCATATATAACCAATGATTATGTAAGGCGCTAACAATAATCCCTTGTTGAACAATTGATTGCATAAATAAAGGAATTTCTTCTTGTAAAATAGCGATTTCTCCAAAGTTCAACGCATTGCCATTTTGATCTAACGATTCAAAAGATATCCCAACCGGTATCACTGAGGTGCTTGGTCGTCCTTGAACCAGCACTTTAATATTACGGCGCAAGGAGACAGAACAAACACCCTGATTTATGTTGCTTTTTCCATTAAGAATTTTAGCAAATTGTTCACAAAGAAAATTAAGGTTGTTCATAAATCTGATACCCCTTTCTTATCAGATAAAAGTTATTACATAAGTATTAAAACTCGTCCATTAGCTTTTATATAAGTAATTTAAGAAATTCTTATTTAGATAATAAGAAAACAATGCATATCATATTCACTTCTCATTTAATTTAAAAACACCAAAAATATATTCTTATGATGTTCTTAAAATATTAATACTTGTCGGCACATGATTGCTTTTCCTCAAAGAAATCATCAGTTGAAAAATTTATCATTTTCTGGACAGGTAAGAGTGATACAGGATTTTGTAGTTAGAAAACATATTCCGGTAATTCAAATCAGTTCATATTTATCCAGTTATTACTCTTTAAGGGAATCCAATCTCTTTTTGATAATTCATATTTTATTCGATTTCAAAAGATATATTCTGTATCAAAACATTTAACATCATTATATTTCCTCTTACATTCATGTCTCTTTTTATTTCTTGAGAAACTTGACAACAGAACCAAGATTAATTCATCTACAAGAATTATTTAATGTCATTGAACATAATAAATTCTTTTACAATGATACATACTATCCTTATATAAATCGTTATAATACGAACACGCAATCCTAAGAGGAGGAGCTACTTATGTCTGAACATATAGAGATTATTTTGAGAACACTGTTATCTTTCTCGATTTTATTTATCGGAGCTAAAATATTAGGAAAGCAGATTATCGCTGAAATGAATACCTTTGATTTTATTGGTGCTATCTCTATCGGAAGTATTATTGCAAATTTAGCATTTAATTTAAATGTAAAAACTCATCATGCAGTTATAGCTTTTCTTATTTTAGTATTTGTCATTTTAATGGTTAGCTATATATCCATGAAAAGTCGGATAGGCAGAAAGGTATTTGCTGGAAATCCAACAGTCATTATGGAAAACGGAAAAATTTTAGAAAATAATATGCGGAAAATGCGCTATTCTCTAGATTATTTAAACCAACAATTAAGAGAGAATGGTATTTTTAATATTGAAGAAGTTCTTTATGTCGTAGTTGAAACAAATGGTAAAATATCTGTTTTGAAAAAACCTGAATATCGTACTGTTACAAAACAAGATTTAAATATACCAACAAAAAAAGAGTGTAAACTTCCCATCGAGCTAATTATGGATGGAGAAATTATGACAGAAAACCTAAGGCAAAACAATCACCCGGAGTTAGAATTACAATGTGAGCTAAAAAAACGTAACCTTAGCTACAAAGATGTTACGTATGCTGTACTTGCAGCAAATGGAAACATTTATATTGACACATATAAAGATAATATTACTTCTCCAATGGACCAAGAATAGGCTATTTCTTAAAAACACAGGTGAACATATATTAGCTTATCTCCAAGTAATAAAATCTCTCCATAACAAAAATTCTATGCAGTATTGACTACTGATAATGAAGATTATGTAAATATATAAAGGTAACAGAAATAATGATTAGACAGAAATATAAGGCACCGATACATCGTTATAAAACTAAGGTTTTTCACTACTCATAAAGCCAAATAGACGTTATCCTTTTTAGTCTAGCTTGTTTAGGAAGAATAACGTTTTTTTGGTACTTAGGCGTATTAAAATCACTTAAGTCGATGGATGTGGGGTACCACCACATGCCAATCAAGCTAAAAATGAATTTTCTATGAAATTCCATTTTTTTGTTGTGCCATTATTACCGTTTCTGTTTCGTTATCAGATAAGCTCAAATTTGTTCCTCATCTTAAAGTGAAACAAATTCATTACTTAAATTGTCTATTTAGTACACTTTTTAAAAATGAAAAAACACGATCTATTCTTTCTATCAAAACATAAGAATAGATTATAGTTTTTATGCCTAAATTTATATTTAATATTCAAATGTATTTCAGATTTATAGATTTCCTACAAAGAAGAATGGAATTTTACCTATTTATAGTGATTTTTAAGAATTGCAAAATAGAACATATATATAACGCTCTATTTAGTTTAAACGAAATTTATATTATACTTATAATAAATGGATATGTGATATAACAATGTGGGATGAAATTTCATATTAAATTTATCAAAAAAGAAAGAGGAAAATGAGAGATGAAAATCAGTTCAAACATAAATAACAGGTTTTATCCTTTAAATACTACAGCTGTAAATAATAATTCTCTAAGTACTACAACTTCACGTATAGTGAGCAATAATCAAAAATATATTCCTGAAAGTAAGACTAGGGATAATCAACTTTCCGAAAAAAATATAGAACAACATATCAATAACAAATATAATGCAATTAACTCACAGGGTCTCAGTATATTTGAATTTCTTAAAATGTTATTGGATAAAGGTGTACCTATGTCAATGATTACAGAAATATTAGTGGGAATGTTAGAGGGGCATAGTAAGAAGAATGAAGAAGCGGAGAAAGGGACAGAAAAAGGAACAGAGAAAGAATTGGTAAAAGGATTAGAAAAAGAAACCGAGAAAGAATTAGAAAAAGGAACAGAGACAGGATTAGTAAAAGGGATAAGTAATATTCAGAAAGAATAAAAAATTTTAGATTTTTATATAATCAAGATTCAAAATCCTTTTTAAATATCTGCTTTTCTTTTGGATGTTTTTCTTACTCTTCTTTAAAGTGTAAAAATACGCTATTCTTTCTGTAGAATTATGGGAAAGGATGGCGTTTTTGTATGTTTATTTCTGTATCTGATGAATTACAATTATTTGTTCAAGAAATTCAAAGTTTTTTATCTCCAAATTTTTGTACAAAATCTCGCTACAACCTCTTTAGCTCAGTTATCTAGCTGTTTAGAAGCATCCACAGAAGTACTCATCATCCCGGAAGGATTGAATAAACGGTTTAATAAAGCGGCCATTCAGTTTTTACAACATATATTGACTAAACTTCTAAATAAAAAATTAACTTCATCTATACGAATTTCTTCTCCATACACCTCTGTTTTCAAGCGGATTTGTATTTTAGATTCAACTGCATTTCAGCTTTCATCCGTTTATCCTGGGGCGGGAGGATGTAGCCATGCTGCTGGAATGAAAATTCAACTTGAATATGACCTATTAAGCGGACAATTCCTACATATCCATACAAAGTCCAGGTAAACAACATGATCGAACCTATGGTTCTCTGTGTGTCTCAACTGTGGAACCAAATGATTTATGTATCCGTGATTTAGGGTATTTTTACTTAAAAGATCTTCAACATATATGGGGTACCACCCCATGACCATCAAGTTAAGAGATACGTTCTTTCCCAAAACGAAAAAATGAACTTTTTGTTACAAGTTAACACAAAATTTCGTTCTGTAGGTACTATAAAATTTTAGCTGGATAGTGATGGGATCCTGACAGAAAACTAAGCCGAGTTGTCCTCATGCTAAGCTAAGGACGGCTCGGCTTTAATTTTTGGATTTAAAATTATATATTGCTTTATGTAGTCTGGTCACACCTTCTTTAATTTCTTCATTTTTTAGATGCCCATAACCTAAAATAATGCGATTATGATGTTTTCCTTTTTCTATAGTATGATCTTCTACAGGATATACTTTAACTCCAAACCGTTCGATCCATTCGAGTAATTCTTTTGAAAAATGGGATTCATTTAATTCAACAATTAGGTGTAAGCCTGTTGAATAACCGAAAATATTAACCCTATTCGAAAATGTTGTTTTTAAGCAATGAATAAGGAAGTTTCTTCGTTTTTTGTACATTTTCTTCATCTTCATAATATGTCGTTCCAAATAGCCTTCATCAATAAAACGGGCAAGGATAAGCTGTTCTAAAGAAGGGGTATGTAAATCCGAAAACCATTTTAGCTTGCGACATTTTTCAATAAGTTGTGAAGGAAGAATTAAATATCCCATTCTAAGGGCTGGTGATAAGATTTTACTAAACGAACCAATATATAATACACGATCTGAATCCAATCCCTGTAATGAACTTACAGGCGGTCCTTCATATCTAAATTCACTGTCATAATCATCCTCAACAAGATAACAATTTGTTCTTCTAGAATAGTTAATCAATTGAATCCTTCGTTGAATTGGTAACGTTCCTCCTAACGGAAACTGGTGGGACGGAGTAACAAAGATAAACTTTGGATAATTATTTAATGGCAGCAACGATGTCTTCATTCCATATTCATCAACAGGTATAGGGTAAAGAAGAGCACCTGAATTTTTAAATATAGTTTGAATATCATTTGTAATTGGATCTTCCATTATCACTGTATCATCGTGCGATAAAAGTAATTTAGAAACAAGTGTCATAGCTTGGGTTGCACCAGATGTAATCACAATTTGTTCTGGATGACAATCAACACCTCTTGTTTTCAGTAAATAGCGTGATAAAACCTGTCGTAATTCCGGACGTCCTTCGGGAATATCGTATCCAAAAGTAGAAGGTGCAATGTCATTCCATATGGTATAAGACATTTTTGCCCATGTCTTACGCGGAAATAAATCCAGTGCTGGTATACCTGAACGAAAGTTGATGATGTTATCATCTTTATTTTTATCTTCACTCCAATTCACAGAATGAAATGAAGGGGTTATATTCTGTTGTTCTAAAAAAGTTCCTTCGGCAACAAATGTTCCAGCACCCCTTTTTGCAACTAAAAATCCTTCAGCCAATAATTGATCATACGCTTCCAAAATCACATTCCTGGATACATTCAACTCAGAAGATAGTTCACGTGTCGACGGTAGTTTTTCTCCTGATTGTAAGTCCCCGTTTAAAATTTGTTCTCGTATTTGCTGATAAACTTGTCTAGTTAATGGTATATCTAATGACCGGTCAATGGGTATCCAAAGCATATTGAAATTTACTCCTTATCTAAAATTGGTACTTTGAAAATTCATTATAAATGGTACTAATATAAACCATTTTACCATGATAAAGTTTATATAAATATGAAAAAGGAGATGTAAGTTATGACTAATCCAAAGGTTCAATTCACCCAAGCACTTAAATCGGTTGCACGAAATGAACATATTAAATCTTATATTCAGCAGTCCAATGAACTCTATCCTTTATTATTGCAAGCCGCCAAACGGTTTGTAACCGGAGAGCATAGGCAAGATGGGCTTGCAACAGCAAAAGAACTGATTTCAAGAGGTTATTCTATTTCATTGGAATACATTGGTGAAAATACAACAGATTTAGAAGAATGCCGAAACGCCAAAAACGAGTTTTTGAATCTTATTGAAGAAATGGGTTTGTTCTCCATGAAGTCGACTGTGTCGTTTGATTTATCACATATTGGATTATCTGTGGATCCAGAAACAGCTTATATTCATTTACTTGAGTTAGCCAAGAAAGCAAATCTGTACGGCGTTACACTTATGATAAGTATGGAAGAAACATCAAAAACTGACGATATTCTTGATATCTATAAAAAAACAACTACGCAATATCCTAATGTAGGGATCACTATACAGGCACATTTATATAGGTCCAACAATGATGTTCAGGAATTAGTTCATTATCCTGGGAAAATACGAGTTGTCAAAGGGGCTTATCAAGAAACAGCTGATGTTGCTATGTCTAGATCAAAGGAATTAAATAATCGTTATCTTAAACTTGTAGAACAAATAATAGAATCTAACCACCCAGTATCCATAGCCACACATGATGAAATGCTTATTCAAGAAATAGAAAACCGTCAATACCTTAATCGATCCAACGTAGAAATGGAAATGCTCTACGGAATCCGTCCGGATTTGTTAATGGATTTAAAAAGTAAGGGGTACAACTGTAAAGTATATTTAACTTACGGAAAAGAGTGGTACTTGTATTTATGTCATCGAATAGCTGAATATCCGGAAAATCTATATCGTGCAGTAACGGATATGATCAATCCATCTTTAACAGACAGAAGTAGATTATATTGAACGAACATTAAATTTCAAATCTGGGGTAGCACCACATCGCTATCAAGCTAAGATTTTTAATTACCCCCGGAACGACAATTTCATGCATCATTGACTACTGATAATGATGCGTTATGTAGACCTCACAGATAGATATGGGTATACAGTTCTTCTTTTATGGTACACTTCAATAAAAGGGGGTAAGAGGTTTGAAAAAGTGGATTAAAATCACATCAACCTTAGTTATTGCTATAGCAGTTGGTATTTTTACTGGTTACAAAGTCGGTACGTATGCAGGTTCAGACGTTAAGGAAAAGCAGACTGAGAGAATTAAAGGGGAAGAGGTAATACTTGACCTCAACTCTGATCGTCATATAATCAATGCAATGCACAAAATGACTCATCAAAAAGTATTATCTCACGAAAAGCAAGGATTTATCAAAATGACTCCAGAAAATATCGGAAAAGTACGTCGAGCGATTGATGAAAGTAATAGTGGAACCTTACAACATAAAGAACAGTACCTTAAGATGTTGGTTCGTTGGTATGAAGGCGATTTCTCTCAATCGGTTGAGGAGCATAATTTATTATGGGAATGGGACAATAACAGCACTGGTAAAGCATACAAATTAGCGACACCGGAACAAGAAGAAGCATACATTTTAGAACAAGCGAAGTCTGAAAAATAATAAAGGGGTATCGTCACCTCGCTATCAAACTAATAAAAAGAAATGCCACCCTAAAATGAAAAAATACGCTATTCTTTCTGTAGAATCATAGGAAAGGATGGCGTTTTTTATGTCTGTTTCTGTGTCTGACGAATTACAACTATTTGCTCAAGAGATTCAAAGTTTGTTATCTCCAAATACCTTGCGAGATCTTGCTAGAGATGTTGGTTTTGTACAACGAAGCAGTAAGTATCAAGCAAAAGATTTAGTAGCTTTATGTGTATGGGTGAGCCAAAATATAGCTATGACTTCTTTAGCTCAGTTATCTAGCTGTTTAGAAGCATCAACAGCAGTACTTATCAGTCCTGAGGGACTGAATCAACGATTTAATAAGGCGGCCGTCCAACTTTTACAACACCTACTGGCCGAACTACTAACCAAAAAATTGGCCGCATCTATGCCGATTTCTTATCCATACACTTCTGTTTTCAAGCGTATTCGTATTTTAGATTCAACTGCATTTCAACTCCCTGATGTATTTTCATCGGTTTATCCAGGTGCAGGAGGATGCAGCCATACAGCTGGGATAAAAATTCAACTTGAGTATGATTTGTTAAGTGGACAGTTTCTACATATTCATACAGGTCCAGGTAAACAACATGATCGCACTTACGGCTCTCTGTGTGCACCAACTGTGATAGCGAATGATTTATGTATCCGAGATTTAGGTTATTTTCATTTAAAAGACCTTCAATATATACAAGATAAAGAGGCCTACTATATCTCTCGTATCAAGTCGAATACACGTATATATCAAAAAAATCCTAACCCTGATTATTTTCAAGATGGAAGAATTAAGAAAGGTACAGAGTATATACAGATAGGTATGGAGACGTTAATGAACTCCCTTCAACCAGGACAAACATGTGAAATAGCTGATGCTTATGTAGGAATGATTGATAAAGTGCCAACTCGTGTAATTGTTCATCGATTAACAAAACAACAGCAACAAAAACGATTACAAGATCAAGCTATAAGAGAAAAAAAGAAAGGAATGAAGTATTCTCCTCGTAGTAAACGACTCAGTGGTATCAATGTATATATGACAAACATCCCTACAGATATTGTCCCGATGGGACAGGTACATGACTGGTATTCTTTGCGTTGGCAAATTGAAATTTTATTTAAAACGTGGAAGTCATTCTTTCAAATTCATCATTGTAAAAAGATAAAAAGAAAACGATTGGAGTGTCATTTATATGGTCAATTGATTGCCATTCTACTCTGTTCTTCTATCATGTTTCAAATGCGCCAATTGCTCCTCATGAAAAAACGAGAGCTTAGTGAGTATAAAGCCATATATATGATTAAAGACTATTTTCTTCTTCTATTCCAAACTATACAAAAAAACACCCAAGAGCTATCAAAGGTGTTACTTCGCCTGTTCAATCTCATACAGCAAAACGGGCGGAAATCTCATCGATATGAGAAGAAAACGGTCTTTGATATATTAGGTGTCATTTACAATTGTACCATGTCTGATAATCAAGCCGCTTAATTCAAAAAAGTAAAACCCGTTAGGGTTTATTTCGTATGCAAATCTTTCAATCAACTAAATTTATCCTTTAGAAAAAAGAAACAATCTAGCCTAAAATTGACTTTGTATAAGCTTAGCTTGATAGTAATGGGGTAGCACCAGATCGCTATCAAGCTAACAAAACTAAACTTCCTCAAAATGCAAAGATACGCTATTCTTTTTGTAGAAACATACAGAAAGGATGGCGTTTTTAGTATGGATTTATGGATTTCTGATGAATTAGAATTGTTTACTGAAGAATTACAGCGACATATGTCACCACATACTTTGGATCAGTTAGCTAGAAAGATAGGGTTTGTACAACGAAGGAGTAAATATCGTGCACAAGACTTAGTGGCTCTTTGTGTTTGGTTAAGCAAAAACATAGCTCATACTTCATTGACAAAATTATGTAGTCAATTAGGAGCTAACACCTGTATTTCTATGAGTCCAGAGGGACTCAATCAACCTTTTAACCCTCAGGCTGTTCAGTTTTTACAACAACTCTTAGCGCATTTACTTCACCAACAATTGTGTTCTTCTAGCAAGATTCCAACTTTTTATACAAACTATTTTCGACGTATCCGTATATTGGATTCTACACATTTTCAGGTTCCAGATAAATTCACTTCTACATATCAAGGTTCAGGTGGTAGCGGTCAAAGTGCTGGCGTAAAAATTCAACTAGAGTATGATTTACTAAGTGGTCAATTTTTTCATATTCATGTAGGATCAGGAAAACACAATGATAAAACGTATGCTTCTACTTGTTTAACATCCCTTCAACCAAACGATTTATGTATACGTGATTTAGGATATTTCGACTTAAAAGATTTACATACTATAAGTGAGTGTGGTGCTTATTTTATTTCACGATTAAAGTTTAATACACGTATATATCAGAAGAATAAAGAACCTGAATACTTTCAAAATGGAACCATAAAAAAGCAATCTGAGTACATCCAATTAGATATGGAGCAATTTATTAATCAATTACAGTCAGGTGAAACATATGAAATTCCTGAAATCTATATTGGAATGTATCAAAAGCTTCCTGCAAGACTTATTCTGTATAAATTAACTGAAACGCAAATGAAGCGTAGACAAAAGGATTTAGCATCTAAAGAACATAAAAAGCAAATTGCCTATAAAGAACGCAGTAAGCGGCTTAGTGCAATTAACTTTTACGTTACAAATATTTCAATGGAATATTTGCCAAAAGAGCAAGTATACGATTTTTACTCCTTACGATGGCAAATTGAACTTATTTTTAAAACATGGAAATCATTTTTTCGTATTCATCAATGTAGTTCTGTAAAATTAGAAAGACTAGAATGTCACTTATACGGACAATTAATAAGTATCCTTCTTTGTTCCTCCACCATGTTTCAAATGCGCCAATTACTCCTCATCAAGAAGAAACGAGAATTAAGCGAATATAAAGCAACTTATATCATAAAAGATTATTTCTCACTTATTTATCAATCTTTACAAAAAGACGCCGAAGAATTAACAAAGATATTGTTGCGTCTGTTCAATCTCTTACAGAAAAACGGACGAAAATCCCATAGGTATGAGAAGAAAACAGTCTTTGATATATTAGGTGTCGTTTACAATTGCACCATGTCTGATAATCAAGCGGCTTAAATTAAAAAAATGAAACCCTTTAGGGTTTATTTCGTATGCAACTCTTTAATTTCCCTCACATGTAAAACAACGCCAACTATAATTGACGTTGTATGAGCTTAACTTGATAGCGATGGGGGGGGGTACCCCATATACAAGAGAAAAAGGTTTACTTTAAAGTGCTCAAAACTATGAACGTTTCCGCAACATTCCCCTTTGCCTCTTTCGGATAAAATTTATAGGAAGATATAATAAAAGTATAACGATATAAGGGGCGTCTTTTATGAGAAAAGAGAAAAGACAAAGGCTAATTAAACAAGCGGTGAGAGAGCATGAAATAGATACACAAGAAAAGTTAGTAGAGCTGTTAGCAAAAAAGGGGGAAATTGTAACACAAGCTACTATTTCGCGAGATATTCGTGAATTAAATATAATAAAGACAGTGTCTTCAGATGGTTTAACTATCTATAAAAACTTCACAGGAGATAGTATACAAACTGATATGATGTTAAAGAAAAAATTAGGGGAAGTTGTCGTAAAGATTGATTATATAAATCAATTAACCATCATTAAAACTTTACCGGGTAATGCACATGTTATAGGTGTGTTATTAGACTCTTTAGACTGGAAAGAAAAAGTAGGATGTATTTGTGGGAATGATACATGTCTTATAATTTCAAAATCACAATCAGATAGGGAAGTTCTAGAAGAGAGATTAAAATTAATTATGTAGATAAAAAAACTACTAATATAGGATTTTATTATTAAAGTTAAAAATTGAATGTTTTTTCGACTTTATTTTATTAAAGATTTTCGTTATTACTACAGTCTTCGTAAATTAAAATAGTTAGCGTTATATGAGTTTTATGTATTTAAACAAAAAAGGATGAGGTATGCATAGTGCAAGTACTTTGCTATCAAAATTTGTATCATTATAATAAATGAATTATTCCGCCCTTTGATTTATAGAATTTTAACAAAAAAGCGATAATCTATTTTAGATTATCGCTCCCACTACTAGTTTTAACTAATTTTATTTCGTTACAGAAATAAAGCAGCTTTTCCGGAGCCTCGGTAATAAATTAAACTTTTAATCGGGCTACTATACTGTATATTGGAATTAATTATCTTCTTAGATGCTGGAGTATCGAGAAAAGTAATTAATTCTAAATAAGATTTTTTAACGTAAGGTAGTTAAAATTTGAAAGTGGTTATAGATAATCGAAAGTGCTAGTTATAAGAGAGGGTAAAAGTATCTTGTAAAGTAATGCATATAACATAGAAAGATATAAGAGATAGGTGAAATTTATGAATACAAGACAAAAAGAAATTTTATTTCTGCTATTATCTGAATCTAACGACTATTCATTAGTACAAGACCTTGCGGATAAGGTGAATTGCTCTGAAAAAACAATTCGTAATGACTTTAAAATAATTGAGGAGCACCTTGCGGGTTATTCAAGTGCGATTCTTGTTAGGAAACCGGGACTAGGTGTGTACTTAGAGATTGAGGAATATGAAAAGGTGGACTTGTTTAATAAACTTTATTGTATTAATAATCGCACAAAGTATGAATCAGATGAAGAAAGAATTCTACAAATTGCATACAACTTATTAATGAATGTAAAGGCAGTTACTGCACAGAAAATGGCATCCCAACATTTTGTAAGTCGAACTACTATAAAAAAAGATCTAGATAGAATTGAAGTATGGTTACATCATTTTGATTTAACCATTGTTTCAAAGCAGCGAGTTGGACTTATTATTGATGGAAATGAAAAGAAAAAAAGAAGAGCATTGGCTAGATTATCAGATTTGATTGGTAATTCTGATCTTACAAATCAATTTATTAAAGAACAATTTCAATATCATGAGGTTGAATTTGTTACGAACGAATTGAAAGCGTTACAAAAACGAAATGCATTGTTTTTTACAGATGATACATTTGAAAGTTTATTAGTGCATACGTTGCTTATGGTACGAAGAATGAAGCTTAAGCAACCTATTTTAAATGCTGAAAAGGAAATTAAAATACTGAAAGAAACAAAAGAATATATATGGACATTGGAGTTTTTAAAACAGCTGGAATGTGTTTTTTCTGTTCATTTTACAGAGGAGGAAGTTACATATTTAACAGCTCATATTTTAGGTGGAAAAATCCGTTATCAAGATAAACCAATGAAGGATAGCACACTTACTGAAAGTAATCCAATGCTTGCTATGGTTATACAACAATTAGTTAAACGTATGTCGAAGTTGTATGGAATTGATTTCAGTAAAGACGATATTTTAATTGAAGGGTTAACTATTCATCTATATACCGCATTGAATCGTCTAAACTATGACCTTTCTGTCTCGAATCCAATGTTACACGATATAAAAAGAATGTATCCCTATGCGTTTAATGTATTGATACAAGTATTAGAAGAAATAAATGAATCTCTAACTATATATATTCCAGAAGAAGAAGCGGCTTATCTTACGCTACACTTTGAAGCATCTGTTGAACGATTAGATTACCAGGGGAAATCTAAAAATGTAATTATTGTTTGTCATATGGGAATTGGCATGTCGCAATTGTTACGTACAAAAATTGAGCGTAAATTCCGTCATATCCATGTGATGGACTGTATTTCAAAAGCTGATTTACAAGGTTATATTTTGAAACATCGTGATGTAGATCTTGTTATTTCAACTACTACTCTTTCAAGATTAAACATTCCTTATATAGTAGTATCCCCATTATTAGAAGGACCGGAAGAAAAGAAGCTAGGAGAATTTATACAAAATTGTGATGAGCCAAGTTATAAAGAACAAAAAGACTTTGTTATGCTCAATTATACATCTCCATTTTTAGTGTTTTTACAACAGGATATACAACATCCATATGAGTTAATTGAAAAATTAGCATATGCTTTGCATAGTAAGGGTTATGTAGATAAAGAGTATGCAGAAAATGCAATTATAAGAGAAAAAATGTCAGCAACAACAATTGGGGGAGGAATTGCAATTCCTCATGGAAATCCGAAATTTATTCAAGAATCAGTAATTGCAATCGCTACATTAAAAGAACCAGTTGATTGGGGAGCAGAGAAGGTATCACTTGTATTTATGCTAGCAGTTAAAAGTGATGGACAAGAGGTAACGAAACAATTGTTTCAGGAACTATCCTTTATAAGTGAGCAACCATCCTTTATTCAAAAACTTACGAAAGAAACAAACGTAATGAAATTTTTGTCCTTTTTACATACTTAACCGAAAAGTAGAGACCCAAATAACTGTTATTTGCTTAGGTAAAAGATTTATTTTCCGGAAGTTACGGTAAAAAATGAAACTTTTGACGTCTTAATATTAATTTATAGTAAATGTAGGCGCTTAGTAAAAAGTGTGAGGAGGATTAAGAATGAAATTGTTAGCGGTTACATCATGTCCAAATGGGATTGCCCATACCTATATGGCAGCTGAAAATTTACAAAAAACAGCGGATAAATTAGGAGTCCAAATGAAAGTTGAAACCCAAGGTGGAATAGGGGTAGAAAATGAGTTAACTGAACAAGATATTCGCGAGGCGGACGGCATTATTATAGCTGCGGATAGAGTCGTAAATAAAGATAGATTTGTAGGAAAAAAATTGTTGGTTGTTGGAGTACAGGATGGTATTCGTAAACCAGGAGAATTAATTGAGAAAGTAATCAGCGGGGATGTATCTATTTATCATTCACAGTCAAAAAAAGTAGAAAGTAACCAACAGGAAAAAAAGCAAAATCCGATATATCGTCATTTAATGAATGGTGTATCTTTTATGGTCCCATTCATCGTAGTTGGAGGATTATTAATTGCTATTGCCTTAACACTTGGGGGAGAAAAAACTCCTGGGGGTTTAGTGATTCCAGAGGGTTCTTTTTGGAAAACCATTGAACAAATTGGTGGTGCATCATTTACGTTCATGGTTCCAATACTGGCTGGATATATTGCATATAGTATAGCGGATAAACCTGGACTTGTTCCTGGGATGATTGGTGGATATATTGCAGCAACAGGAAGCTTTTACGGAAGTGAAAGTGGTGCTGGTTTTCTCGGTGGAATTATCGCTGGTTTCTTAGCTGGTTACATAGCATTAGGAATTAAAAAATTAAAAGTTCCAAAAGCGATTCAACCAATTATGCCGATTATTATTATTCCGGTATTTGCTTCCCTTATTGTAGGTTTAGCATTTGTATTTATTATTGGTGCCCCTGTCGCACAAGTTTTCGTATCATTAACAGCTTGGTTAGCAGGTATGCAAGGGTCAAGTTCAATTCTCTTAGCATTAATTTTAGGTGCAATGATTTCATTTGATATGGGTGGTCCAGTCAATAAAGTAGCATTCTTATTTGGTTCAGCAATGATTGGAGAAGGAAACTATGAAATTATGGGTCCAATAGCTGCGGCAATATGTATCCCACCAATTGGTATGGGACTAGCTACTTTTATAAGTAAGGGGAAATTTCAAGATTCAGAGAGAGAAATGGGTAAAGCATCATTTACAATGGGGCTCTTCGGTATTACGGAAGGTGCAATTCCTTTTGCAGCCCAAGATCCACTTCGTGTTATTCCAAGTATAATGGCGGGTTCAATGACAGGTGCTGTGATTGCGATGATCGGTCATGTAGGAGACAGAGTGGCACATGGTGGTCCGATTGTTGCAGTGTTAGGGGCAGTAGATAATGTGTTTATGTTTTTTGTAGCTGTAATTGTAGGCTCTATTGTGACAGCTGTTGTAGTAAATGTATTGAAAAAAGACGTTTCAAAGTTAGAAAAACAAGAAAATGAACAAATAAAAGAAGTATCAGCAACAATAGAAGTGCAACAAATGGAGCAAGAAGCACAAAGCAAAAGTTCACAAGTAGAGAAGATGAAAATTAAAAAGCTAACAGATATTACAAATTTAGAATTAATTGAAACGGATTTAAAAGGAGAAACACGAGATGACATCATTGATGAGATGATTCAAAAATTAAAGCATGTAGGTGCATTGCATTCAGTGACAGAATTTAAACAAGCTATTATGAATCGTGAACAAGAAAGTACTACAGGGATTGGTGTAAACATTGCTATTCCGCATGGAAAATCAGATGCTGTTAGGAAACCGAGCGTGGTATTTGGAATTAAACAATCAGGGATAGATTGGAAGAGTCTTGATGGAACGGAAGCAAAATTAATATTTATGATTGCAGTACCAAAAGAAAATGAGGGAAATCAACATTTGAAAATCCTTCAAATGCTTTCTCGAAAACTAATGGATGATAGTTATAGAGAGCAGTTATTATCTGTTCAAACAAAAGCAGAAGCATACAAACTACTAGATGAAATTGCATAGAATGGAGGATTCAAATCATGACTGAACCATTATTTTTTGCACCTGTTTTTAAAGAAAGAATTTGGGGTGGGACACATTTAACTTCTTTTGGATATGAAATTCCATCAAATCAAACTGGAGAGTGTTGGGCTTTTGCAGCGCATCAACATGGACAAAGTATTGTTAAGAACGGAAAGTATAAAGGGCTATCCTTGGGTGAACTGTGGGATAACCATCGAGATTTATTTGGAAATATGGAGGGGGAGCGTTTCCCTCTTCTTACAAAAATTTTGGATGCCAATCAAGATCTATCTGTTCAAGTTCATCCTAATAATGAATATGCTAGCGTGCATGAGAATGGAGAACTAGGAAAAACAGAATGCTGGTATGTAATCGATTCCACTAAAGACGCAGAAATTATATATGGGCATCATGCGAAAACAAAAGAAGAATTAATGTCTATGATTGAACAAAAAGAGTGGAACCAACTGTTACATCGTGTGAAGGTGAAACCTGGAGATTTCTTCTATGTGCCGAGTGGAACTGTTCATGCAATTGGTAAAGGGATTTTAGTATTAGAAACACAACAAAACTCTGATACAACCTATAGATTGTATGATTATGATAGAAGAGATTCTGATGGGAATTTACGTAATCTGCATCTTGAAAAGAGTATTGATGTAATAGAAGCTCCCTTTAAATCGAATCAGTTAACGGTTAAACATGAAAAAGTAGATGATTTGAGTATAACTAACTTTATCAAATGTCCATATTTTTCAGTTAAAAAATGGGAGTTAGATGGATCAGTTCGTTTGGAACAACAAAAAACTTTCCTTCTTGTTAGTGTAGTAAAGGGGGAAGGTGAGCTAATTAAAGAAGGTGAGCATTATTTCTTTAAGAAAGGAGACCACTTTATAATACCTAATTGCTTTGGAAGATACGATTTGGCAGGTAACTCTATATGTATTGTTTCAAGTGTATAGTAAATTTTATAATTTATATATATTTATTGTTTAATGAAATACTTAAACACAAATTAACCAGTTCTTGAATTTGAGGAGCTGGTTAATTTGTTTGAAGAGTATTGGTCTTATAATCTTTTTATATTACCTGTAACATTTAGTATTCATTTTCTTGTTCTTTGTTACTTGAAACATAATCTTGTGACTTTTCCCATAAAGTTGCCTCTAAAGGAAGCGTATCTTTGCCGTGGATTAATTATTAACTCAAAAACTTGCCGTGAATGTTATAACGAGACAAATAAAAAATATCTATTATCAGCATGAGGCATTTAACCTTATCATTTTATTCATTAGAACTTTTATAAGACAAGTTCAATAATAGAAGTAGGGTAAAAAGTGACAAAAAAGTTTTTTAAATTAAAATAAAGTTGTTTGAAAAATAACAAATTTATTAAAAAATGAAAGTCATTCTATTCTACAATCGGGCTATATCCATTGAATAATGGGTTAAACTAGTAGTTGACCTCGTAGTTTATTGTCTGTTATGTTTATAAAAACACTAAAAGGATAGGTGAAGAAGTTCGGCATAGCAGAAGTTTGATTTTCGCGAACTTTGTTATGACTGGAAAAGAGTAAATAAATCAATTTGAAGCAAACTGAAATACGCATTTTTATGTGTTTATTCGGTATGCCCATTTGATTTTTTACTCTACGGACTTATTCTCTTTTTTAACCGCAGAGTAAAGCTCTGCGGTTTTTTGTGTTTTAAAATTTTTAGGAGGAAGTTTTTATGAATAATTTATTAAATCAATTGCAGGTACCATCACAATTCGAACAAACTGATAATGTTTTTTGGCAAGATCCTTATATTGCTAAAAAATTATTAGAAGCTCATTTAAGCCCTGATACTGAAGGAGCTAGTAGGAGTTTTCCGTTTATTGATAAATCTATTGATTTTATCCAACAAATAGCTCCCAAAAAATCTTATCAAAAAGTATTAGACTTAGGTTGTGGTCCAGGCCTTTATAGTGAGCGATTAGCTAGAAAAGGTTATACGGTAACAGGGATAGACTTCTCTGAAAACTCAATTCGTTATGCTAAAGAACAAGCAAAAAAGTTAGATTATAATATTAAATATCGCTATGAAAATTATTTGGAATTAAATGATTCAAATATCTATGACTTGGCCCTATTGATATATTGTGATTATGGTGCTCTTGCGCCTGAAAATCGTAGTAAATTACTTTTCAACATTTGGAACAGTCTGAAGAAAGGTGGAAAGTTGTTATTGGATGTTTTCTCTCAAAATAAATTTGATCAGTTCAAGGAAGAACAATATTGGAGTATTAATGAAAATGGTGGTTTCTGGTCAAAGGATTGCTATGTAGCTATCGGTAGAAATCTTAAATATCCTGATAGAGTAACATTAGAACAAACAACAGTGGTAACCGATAATAAAATAGAAACTTATAACATTTGGTATCAATTCTTCACAAAAGAATTATTCATCAAAGAGGTAACTGCTGTAGGTTTTACTGTAAAAGAAATTTACGATGATGTTTCTGGTGAAACTGGCAACGGAGGAAGTCAAACTATAGCCTTATTGTTAGAAAAATAAGATTAAATTGAACAAAAAGAAAGAAATATATGTTATCACTTTTTTCAAAAAGCAATATTTTTTCTTTTCAACAAACGGCAGCTATTGTTGAATAAAACTTAGATTTTTAAATGACTTTATTATTACATTTTTTAGTGTAATGAAATATCTTACTTTAAACACTACAGAAACAACTATATTTTTAACCCCGTCCTACATTTAGAACGGGGTTATGCTTGTTTGAGCTTTTAAAATTTAATAACTTTATTATCATCTTACATTTCTGCAATGGGTCAAAATTTAAAACTATAAATGGAGGGAATTAAAGAATAAAAACCATGATACAGTAACCCATTATAGATAATGAATAGCCTTTATTTAAAAGCTACATTAAAAATATTCTTCAAATCCCGGAAGCATAAGTTTGCCGCAAATAAAAAGAACCATAACCTTGCCAGAACGGCAAAGTTATGGTTCAAATCACAAATCTTGCCAAAAGGGTAAAGTTATGACTCAAATTGTGACAGATGTATGCTACAACTCACATTTATAGAAAGACGTGAAAATAGTAATTAATTTTATAGTGTATGAACGTAAGTATATGTAATAGAATTGTAGAAAATTCCTTCATTTATGACTGAGCCTATCTATTATTATTTACAATTTTGAAACATTAGATATCAGATGCGAATTTATTTAATCGCACATTAGAATATATAAAAATCACGTAAACTCCAGATGAACTTCACACTCGAATACAAAATGCGTTATATAATAACTATAGAGTTTATTAATGTTACTTTAATTTTTATCTATTAAAATATATAAAATATAAAATCAAACATAGGATACTAGGGTAAATAACTTTTCATAAGAAAATAATAAAGGAGAATAACGATGACAATCACGGTTCTAGAATCAAAAAAAACTAATATTACAGAAGAAGATGTTGAAATTTTGAAAATAATGGCGCATCCAATTCGTTTACGTATTATAAACGAACTAAGTAAACATAATACTTTTAATGTTTCCCAACTAACAAAAATTTTAGAGATACCCCAATCATCTGTTTCACAACATTTATCGAAAATGAAGGGCAAAGTACTAAAAGCTGAACGTAAAGGCTTAGAAATTTATTATTCAATTCGTAACAACAAAGCAACTCAAATTGTCGGCATACTCGGATATTAAACCGTATATACAATAACACAAAGATAGAGTAGTACCTGAGAAAGGGTGTTACTCTTTTTTGATTCTATAAACACAATATGACAAATGTTACTTTTCCATAAAAGAACAGGAACCAACTAGGAATTATGTTTTCCTACATCGAATTTAAACGTACATGTCATTCAAAATAGATGCCAAACACCTGGCTGCACACAGCTAAACGCAACTCATCAAACCGCTGGAGGGATACAATGTCTTATAGAACAATTCATACCGATTTTCGAAATGACTATACAAATGCTCGAGATGCCTTGTTAAATGAAGGGATCGTTGAAAGTGGCCATGTCCAATATGAAAGTCAAAAAGGGCTAATCATACGTCCTGCCTACGAAATAGAAGGAGAAATTTATTTTTTCTCGGGAATGAGAGCAGCGGGAAACACGATATACAGTGTACAATTACGTCCTTTTCATCAGCTAAAAGAGGCGGAATACATTCCACTAGAAGAAAAATCTTGTAACACTGTATAAATGAGAGAGATAGCTATCAGCTAGGAAGAGATGGAGCAATCTGAGCGATGTTAATTTCCTCTTTCTTATGTTAATGGGCATAGGAAAGGATTTCACAAATATAAAATAAGATTGACACAGAGAGATTACAAGTGTAATATTCAGTTGTGGATTACAAATGTAATCCACGGGAGGTGTAATTTAAACGAATGAAAGAATTACCTAAAATTTCGGAAGCTGAATTAGAAGTAATGAAAGTATTGTGGTTAAAATCTCCACAAACGGCAAATGAAGTGATTGAAGAGTTAGAGAAGAAAATGGATTGGAAACCTAAAACGATTCGAACTCTGATTAATCGATTAGTTCAAAAAGAAGCAGTTGCTTACCATCAAGATAAGGGGCGTATGTACGCTTATTATCCCTTAGTTTCACAAGATAGTTATTTACAAGTAGAAACGAAATCTTTACTTAAACGTTTCTATGGTGCCGCATTTAAGCCCTTACTAGTAAATTTCCTGAAAGAAGAAAAGCTGTCTTCAGAAGACATTAACGAACTTAAACGTATCCTGGATGAGAAGACTGAGGAAAATCACAGGAAGGATAGATCATAATGATAGAAATGTTTATTAATGTCTATCTGCCTCATTTTTTCGATTGGTTGATAGAAACCACTATTATGGCGAGCATATTAGTGGGTCTAATCTTATGTATCAAGGTTTTGTTTAGAAATAAGTTAACTCCACGTTGGCAATACATGCTATGGATTATATTAATAATAAGACTTGTATTACCTTGGTCGCCAGATAGTTCCTATAGTATCTATTCTGTTCTTACTTATAAGAATAATGATGCATTCATTTCTAGCCGAACCCCTGTAGCTATTTTTCCTCCAAAAGAACGTATGCAAGAATTGAAAGGTATAGACGATACAAAGGTTCTTACAAAAGAAGATACTTATACCTCAAGTTCAACACAAACTAATCAGGTAAACAAGACACAAACACACAATAATGAAAAGCAGGATGATGGGACGGTTTCATTCTATACAATCTGTATATACATCTGGCTTACTGGCGTTATTCTTCTAAGCTTTGCTACATTTATTATGAACAGGCGTTTATTACTTTACATAAAAAAACAACCTGTTATTACAGATGAAAAGATTGTCCAGATTTTTGCAGAGTGTAAGCAATCTATGTCTGTTCGACAAGAAATCGCTCTACTTGTATCTGGAAAGGTTTCCAGCCCAACAGTGTTCGGATTTATTCGGCCTAAGTTGCTGTTGTCAACAGTACATATGGAAATATTAGAGGAACAACAATTACGGTATATTTTTCATCATGAATTAGCTCACATCAAGCGAAGAGATGTTGGTGTGAACTGGATAATGCATGGCTTACTCATTTTAAATTGGTTTAATCCTATTCTTTGGTATGCCTACTCATGTATGCGGGAAGATCAAGAACTAGCATGCGATGCATTAGCTCTTACATGTATAGATTCAGAGGAACAAATTGCATATGGCCATACTATTATTAGTCTTTTGGAACATTACTCAGGTTATTATCAAGTACCCGGTGTGGCGAATTTTAGTAAAAACAAAAGAATGTTAAAAAGGAGAATTCTAATGATTAAAAAATTCCAAAAAAAATCATATCGCTGGTCTGCGCTAGGAGCTGTGGCAGTTATTGCTGTATCATCTGTATCCTTATTAAATGCCCGTGCTGATATACCGAAAAATTCTGAGAAACAACAAATAGAAGTAAAAGATAATATGAAAGAATTAAAAACACAACCTGATATTTCTATACAGCAAATTGTAGAAAAAATGATTGGTACTAAAGAACAGGCGGAATCAGAATTTTTTGTTTCAGAAGGAGAATATAATACTTTACTTACAGAGCTTGGAGTGGCGAGGGATCTGTTTACGAAGGAAGAATTTGAGCGATTTATTAATTTAGAAACAGAATCACAGATTTTGTATAAGAAAGTAAAATTAGCAGGAAGTCCTGAAAAATTAGAACCAGAAGAGCAAAAAAAATATGAGAAAAATGTTGAAGAAATTGGACCATTTAGACAGAAAATTTATTCGTCTTTAAAATTGACTAAAAAGCAAGCACAGGAATATCTTGGTTTTCAAATTAAGAGACCAACGTATGTAGTAAAAGGGTATAAATTCACTGGAGAAGATATTCAAACACCATTGGCTATTAAAAAAATGGATCCCACTATTGTTTATGAATATCGAAATGAAGATTCCGTATATATGGTGTATCAATCTGCAGTTAGAGATCAAGGAGAAGAGTCGTTGAAGGGGATAGTAGGGACTAGTGAAAAGATAACTAATTATGAATTAGTTGGTACAAAAATAACTTTATCTGAAAGCACAAAGGATAAATTTAAAGTGATGAGAATGATTGTTCCTGCAAAAGGAAAGAATAATACTTATCAAGTCACAATTCTTGCAGATAATTTAAGTAGAGAAGAGTTAGAGAAAATTATGGTTTCCTGTCTAAAATAAAAAATAGAGTCTCAAGATCCCAGTCTTGAGACTCTATTTTTTATTTTAGGTAGAATCATTCTACGCAGCTGTACAGAAAAAAATTCTCTATTTATTGATGAAATACTATTGAAAATTATGATAAATGTTATTGTTATAAGCCACTACTCATCCATTTAAATGCAACACGTTGGGATAAAGTGCTCGATCCGTAATCAGATTGCATCTTGATATCAGCTAGACAATGAATAACAGATTGTGGACCTACAATCCATCCAATTCGTGATCCTGGAGTGAGGTTTTTTGAAAGACTTCCAAGATAAAGAACCAGACCATGCATGTCTTTTGTTAGGAGGTTCCTTATCAATCCATAATTCTCTATAAATATCATCTTCTATAATGGGGATTCTTTCTTCTTTGCAAACCTTTAAAAGCTCAGGCCTTCTAGAATCTAACATAATAAATCCCGTAGGATTATGAAAAGATGGAATAGTGTATAGAATATTTTGCTGAGATTTTTGCGTTTGATTTAAAATTGACTTTGTTATTATGCCCTCATTATCTATGGGTAATCCTGAAAAATCCATATCGGCAGATTGAAATACATGTAAGAAATAAAGGTAAGATGGCCTTTCAAGTAAAGCTGTCGATTCAGGTTTCAATAAACCTACAGATATAAGATCTAGAGCTTGTAGAGCACCTGAAACGATAAGAATAGAATCAGGTGATGCTTTTATGCCATGAGATTTTAAGTATGTACTAATAGATTGACGTAGTGCAAAAAAACTTTTGGTTCTTCATATCCAAACGCTTCTATCTCATTAGCTAACTCTTGTATACTTTGTTTCATTTGCAATAGGGGGAATTACTAAGTTGTATTAGATCAGAGTTCGACTTAGCTTCGTTGATCTGCTGTACCATTATTCGAATCGGCTGATGAAACCCGGTGTGTACATGATCATTCCAGTTTTGAGGGGAATTAGTTAACAAAGACCAGGTATTATTTGCAACAGAACCGTCCCTCTGTACCCCTTGTTTCGTCATTTTTCTAGGTCATCTAACTTGACAAATGTTTTTTTATCAAACTACAATGAAAATCATTATCAATAATATAGGGAGGATACTTTTGTCAATAAATGAAAAAAATATATTTATAGGTTAGTAACCAAATCTTGTTAAGTCGTATGTACTATTTTTAGTTTAGCGTTGCCCAGAATGTACACCAATTAATCTCGCGAATTACAAGAAAACTATTATTGAAATGAGGCGTGCATTGTGAAGTTGGACGTGAGTGAGTTAGCAGAGTATCTTGCCAATAATCCTTTCCGAGTAGAAGGAGTATATCGTTATGCTAAAAATCCAGGTGTGCCTTGTGCTGAGTCTACAGATTCTTTCCCGGGATTTGTATTTCCACTTGCAGGGAAGACGCAATTTCAATTTAATGGTACGCCGTATACCCTCTCCCCAGGAAAAGTTATACATGGGGGTGCAAAAATGACATTAGCCCATAGAATGCTTGGTGAAATAAACTGGGAATATATTCTTGTTTTATATCGGATAAGCAATTTGGAACGAGAAGACTCTGGCTTTACTCATCAGCATTTTGAATTATTTACAGGACAATCTCCCCGTCTTGTCGAATTACTTATGCGTCTTTGGGATGTGTATAATCAGCGTGGAGGCATTTCAATGTTTCAGACCGAAATGCTGTTTCGCGAAGCGTTGAATGAAGCTTTATTAAGTGTTGTCAATAGAGATAACAACTATGAGTCGCATACTTTATTCGAACGGATATCTAGTTACGTTCATAAATATTATTATAAAGATATTACAATAAATATGCTTACAGAACAAAATAATGTAAATCGAAATCGTCTTTCTTACGTGTTTAGAAAGCATGCAGGTATGGGGCCAGCAGAATATTTATTGAACTATCGTATAAAGATGGCTCAAAAAATGTTATGTACAAGTGGTGTGCCTGTACAACAAATTGCGCAAGCTATTGGAATCGCAGACCCTTTTTATTTTAGTAGAGTTTTCAAGAAGCGAGTTGGCATTTCGCCTACTAAATATCGCGAGAAGTTCATCAATAATCCATACTAATGTCAACAGGGGTCCATTCTTATTTGAAAACCACTGTTCTATACTTATGGAGAGTTAAAGGAAACATTGGATTGAAAGAACTTTCATTGAAATTACTTCATTGTACTATCTGAATGAAAGTTCTGAGCTGAGCATTTTCTTTTTAAGCGTAATGACGACTTTTTTACTTAGATTACTGTAATATAGTGGAAGTTAAAAATGAGGAGGGATTATTATCCATTACCAACCTATTAAACTAAATGACGAGTTATCTAAAATTAACGATTTTTGGTATCCACAAGTGATTGGTGAAATGAATGATGATCAAATTCAGCTTTTTAAAGCTAATGGAGATTTTATATGGCATGAGCATCCTAATACGGATAAGCTATTTATTGTGCTTGAAGGGGAGATGTTCATCGATTTTCGTGATGGACAGGTGAAAATTTCTAAGGGCGAGATGTTTATTGTCCCGAGAGGCGTTGAACATAAACCTTTCACTGAAAAGGAATCCCACATCATGTTGGTAGAGCCTAAAAGGGAAATGGATTGATAATTGTATCTAATGTTTCGTTGGCAGATAAGAAAGTGTAGATACAATCGAGAAGTTAGGATTTAAATGCTCTATTATGGAATAAAGCATGCATCTTTAATTGATACCCTGTTATAGAAATATTATGCAGTAACCTTTTCCTTATTAATTCGCCAGTATTCCTATTCTACTATCTAAAATAAAAATACAACACTATTAAATAGTGTTGTATTTTTATTTTAGATAGTATTGTTATACGCAGCTGTACCGAAATAAAGTTCGCTTTTAATAAATAGATTTGCTATTGAAAATCATGGTAAAAATGCACGTAGATATATAACTAAAGCAATTCCTTTATAAAAAAGTACCCACTTTCTTGTCTAAAAAGTATCCATTTTCATGTCTTTCTACACTACAGTACAGGAGGGGACAAAATAAACTTCAACTACAAATTTCATCTTCACGTTAAATCCTTATTTAACGAACACTTGGATGGTGAAAAGGTATATGTTATAATTAAACTATTAAAATCATATATAGAGGTGGAAATTTTTTTGGAAAAAGACATTAGAATTAATCCTCAAGATTACTCGTATGCATTTAGATTTAGCAGATACGACTGTTTTAAAGTACGAACTGGAACTTGTTCTTTACATTTAACTAATGCACAGTATCAAAAAACAAAAGAACGTGAAAAAAATCAAGATTTCAATGATGGATCAGTTGATTACTGTAGACTCTTTGCTTCTCACATGATTAAGGAAAATTGGTTTGAGAGGAATACTTTAATTAATGCAGATCACTACAAATGTGGACATATAGCATTGGCTAGCGGTCAGCATCGGACTTGCATCGCAAAAACATTAAAGCGAGACAGCTTAACTTTAAATATATTTAAGTATAATGATTGTATATGTAACGTCTGCTCTTTTAAAAAAAGTGAAAGTCAAAAAACACCCCTTCAAAAATTAATAGATACATACAAGAAAAGGAAAAGAAAAAAATTCGCAACTCATAATTTTATAGATGATGAAGGCATTTATTATTATTAATGCACATTAAGGAGAAAATGTATGAATAATAACGTTCTATATGATATCACTACGTATGATTTAAAAGGTTTATGCACACATTTCGATATTGAAGAATTGGATATTTTAGATTTTTTTAATGCAACTGCTTTAAAAGGAATTCAATCTAATGCAGAATCTTTTCTTAAATATTTTAAAATAGATAGTGCTAGAGTTTTAGAAAAAGAAATTTATCTTACTTCTCTCCACGTAACAACAGTAAATGATCAACTAGACTCAATTAAAAAGTTTGGACTAGTAAATCTGCAACAAGCTGTTACCTTAGAAACGCCTTTACAAAAATATCTATTAAACAAAGGTGTTTCGATAGATATTAAAAGGAAAGTCATTGTCTACAATGGAAAAATAATTGATATAGGTAAAAGATTTACTAGTGTATATGATAATCTAGATTGGGTTATCTTTAAGTTATTTAAAGACTATCCAATAACTTCATTTTTTACAACTGACGATGCTACAAAATACCTCGGTAAAGTTCACGAGCGACCAGAATTTTTAAAGAATTTATCAGAATTATTAGATGCTCCTGATATTAACGATGATTGGAAGGAAAAGAATTATTGTTATGTACTTAAGTTTCAATCACATTTAAGTAATTTTGATTGCTTGAGCTTTGGAAGTGTTAAATCTGACGATCAAGAATTAGAAAAAAGGATTTGGATCATAAACAAAGTATTAGAAAATCAAAGGTATGGATATGAAGAAACTTGTTTTTCACACTTAAAAGGACATGTATCAATCCCCTTCCGAGATATTAAAACCATTTATACTCTTGATGAGTACAAAAACGCTTATCATGTGAAATAATCAGCGATTGCAATAAATAAATACACCTTCAACTGTTCGTTAAAAATGTATTTAACGTGAAGATTGTCGATTATAATAGAATTATGTATAGTAAAGGTATCAATATAAAATTGATACCTTTCTTGTTTTCTAATACATATTTATGAAGTATTTTAATAGTATATATTATCATTTAATTAAAAGATTTGAGGTGTACACCATGAGTAATAGAGAAAAAGAACGTTTTAAGGCTCTTGTAGAAAAGCATAAAAATAATATGCCCTGGTATGTCATAGAATACCTAGAAATGAAGACTGCTCTCTCCCCTGCTACTCTATACGCATATATAACTGAATTTGAAAAATTCTTTAAATGGATTATTCTTAAGCGATTAGCTGTCGTAAATGGTAACGTGGTTACTAATATAACTGATATACCTATTGAAACATTACAAACATTACCCTTAAATGATGTAAATCGCTTTCACATGTACTTACAAGGTGAAGGAATTGAAACTAGAGCTATAAATAGAACCTTTTCTGCCTTAAAATCTCTCTTTAAATATTTAGTGCAGAATTCAGAAGATGAGCATGGAAAAAGCTATCTCTCACGTAACGTGATGGAGAAAATTGAACTACATAAAGAAAAAGTTGATGCTGCAGCAAGAGCTGATGAAGTGGCAAATATTATCTTTAACGATAATGAGGATGTAGCATTCTTACGATTTTTGATAAATGATTATGCAACGATCCTAAAAGAGACCTCTACACGTAAATACAATTATTTTCTACGTGACAAAGAACGTGATATAGCATTAATAAGCCTTATTTTAGGCACTGGGCTTCGAGTATCAGAATTAGCTAGTCTTACCCTCTCAAGTATTAACTTTCGACAGGGAACCATTAAGGTGACTCGTAAAGGTAATAAAAAATCTTCAATACTCGCAACGAAATCGTGTTTAGACGACGTACAAGAATACATGAAAGTACGTTTAGAGAAATATATGTGTCCACCTGAAGAAGATATTCTATTTGTAACTAGGTACCAGGGAAAATACACACAGCTTTCTGTACGCGCTATACAGAACTTAGTAGAGAAGTATTCAAGTGCATTCGATGAAAAGCGTAGTCCACATAAGCTACGTCATACGTATGCTACAAATCATTATAAGGAAAACAAGGACTTAGTATTGCTACGAGATCAACTTGGTCACACTTCTGTTGAGGTTACTAGTATCTATACAAATATAAATAATAAAAAGAAACGAGAAGCGATTGATCGTTTAGAAAAAAGACAATTTGAATAGAAATGATTGTTATTATTCTTCATTTTTTGGTGAGATATTAAATTTGATAATATAATTAAATCAAAGCTGTCACTCTTATCAATGTTAGATTGGAAAACTAACATCTTATCGAATTTCAACAAAAGGAAAGGCACTCGAAATCCGGGCGTCTTTTTTTTGTTTTAACAATTGTTATAATTTCTTTAAAGGTATTTCAAAGTTTCTGTACGTATATAATAAAAGAAGAGATGCGCTAACATCTCTTCCAGTAACTACTACCACATGGGGAGTGGTTGCGACTAAATACTACTTTTTAAAAGTAATCTTATTAACTAATACCCTAGTTTTTACGAGGAAAAGTTTTATAATATCGTAAGTGGGCAACTAGGGGAAGTTGCAATTTCTGTACAATCCAGAATAATCTCTAAGCGCTCATAATTTTTCAATCACTATCATTTCTCCTGATGTATGAGCTACTTCATGCTTAATAATCCCCTCTTTTAAATACACCTTTTTCTTATCATATTGTTCTTTTACACGCTTCTTAACAGGGTGCAATCCCCAAGGGTGTTCCCAATATTGGAATTTACCGATTTTAAAATTTCTCCATTGAAACTGAGCATCTTGCAGCCGGTGATTTCCTTCATATAATCGCTCCAAAGAGTATTTCTTGATTTTCCCTTTTAGACTATCTACTACAATATATTTGCTAGTTTTATTATCATAACTAACTATAGAAACCCAATGAGAAATTATATGATTCTTTGTACGGCGTTTATATGTACATAAACTAAAAAGCACAAAACACTTATTCTGTTGTAACTTCGTAATTAACTCTTTAGAATTTAGATGTTTTATGTTCTTTATACTTACATCATATTTTATATCATCACATCCAGTTGCTTGATTGATTATCTCCAAATTATTAACTAAAAACATTTTATACAAATTTAAATCGAAAAATTCCCCTAAAAATGTATTACCATTAATAGCAATTCCTCTTTTTGTTATTACATTTTTACTTAATAAATTACAAACTACATCATCCGTCTGTTTCTTAGTAACACTCTTAATCTTGTTTAAGTTGTATAAACCATTTAACATTGCATAAATTCCACAAGTAGGTCCAGTTTGCTTAATACTAATTGTCATTCTTTATCTCCTTTATATTTTTTAATATATATTAATAATACAATTTTAATGATTGATTTAGAAACTATTCTATCTCATATTAACTGAGAAAAAATAAACTCTTGAATCGAATTTGCAACGCACTCTACTTAATTAAACAAAAAATGAAACAATATTAAATTAAGGCTGTTGTCATATAGATTTTTGAGATTTCAACTAAATGTACAAAAGCAGCCTTAATATAATAGTATTGGTTAATTCATTATACGTTACTAAAAAAACATCTGCTTAATCATAATGTTTTAATGTAGATTTCGCTTCCTTCTCGTACAGTTTAATTCAATCAATAGTTCTTTATATCAAGAACGAACGTTGGTTGCCCCGCCCACAGTACCTGGTAAGAAAGAGCATGGCTCTTCTGTACTGTTAACATGTAAAATCTCTAACATTTCACTTGATAATGCTACGGTATTCCCTACTACCTCAGGCTTATTAGAAACATAGGCTACATTTACGATCTGTCCATTTTGATCATCTGAAAAAATCAAAGGTAGTGGTAAGCGCGCTTCCATTGGTCTGATATTTTCTTTAAAAACAGTTGGGCTTTTATGAAGTAAAAGTTGATAAAATTGCCCATCATATACAATTCCAATTGCATTTTCCATATCGTGTACAACTCCTTAGCATTCTTGTCAGTCTTCCTTAAGGAGTATTCCCGGATAAATGAGAACAATTCTTTTAATTTTTTTGTTCTCATTTCATTTTAGATATATCCTATAGAAAAAGAAGATTGGTGCCAATTTAAGGATGCCCCTTTAATAACTGTAATAATAAATCTAACGACATTTAGAAGACAATATAGTTCCTATATTAATAAGTAATTTTTATCCATATCCATGAACCTCCAGCTATATTAGGGGTCACCATACATGCCCATCAACTTAAGAGTGTAACCAGACTGAACTTTTGTTCAGCCGGGTTACACTCTTAAAATAGCAGTATATTCTTAAAAATGCGCATACCAAATAAACCCTAACGGGTTTCACTTTTTTAATTATGCAATTTTCTTTTGTTTTCTCAATTCATTATATTCATAGACAACACCCATAATATCAAAGACAGTCTTCTTCTCATATCTGTGAGATTTCCGTCCATTCTTCTGTAGAAGATGGAACAGGCGGATTAAAATCTTTGTTATTTCTCGGGTGTTTTGCTGTATAGCTTGATAAAGAATGTATAGATGGTCTTGAATCATTCCAATGGCATTCTAATCGCTCTCGTTTGACATTGTGCAAATCATGAATTTGAAATAAGGATTTCCAAGTTTTAAAGATAATTTCAATCTGCCAGCGGAGGGAATAAAAATCATGTATTTGTTCCATCGGAACCCATTCCAAAGGTGTATTGGTAACATAAATGTTCATACCAGCTAATCGTTTGCTTTTCTCTGAGTACGTAATACCCTTTTTACTTTCGGTATACACTTGTTTTTTCTTACGTTCTCGAAGTTGTTTTTCAGTTAATCGATATATAATAACGCGTGTAAATAGTTTTTTATCCTTTCCAATATAAGCATCTGTTATTTCATAGACCTGTCCTGGTTTTAAGGTATTCATAATGTGTTCTAAATCAACTTTGATGTACTGAGACTGTTTTTTTACTGTCCCATTTCGAAAGTATTCAGGAAAATCATTTTTGATATACACCATATTATTTAATTTCAGCCGCGATATATAATATACCCCGCGTTGGTCCATTTGATCTAAATCGTCCAGTGAATAATAACCCAAATCTCGAATACAGAGGTCGCCAGGTCGTAATGTCGCTAAACATTCTGTTCCAAAAGTTTTATCATTATTCTTCCCTGGTTCAACTTGAAAATTTAAAAACTGCCCACTATGTAAATCATATTCCAATTGAATCTTTATACCTGCTGTTTGTGCACACCCCCCCGAACCGGGATACACACTAGCTAAGTGTTTTGGTACTTGAAAAATCGTTGCATCTAAAATGCGAATTCGTTGAAAATGGGTTAGTGAAGAGCTTGGAATCACTGAAGTTTCATAAACTTTATTTTTTAATAATGCAGAGAAAACATGTTTTAAAAAGCAAACAGCTTTATTATTGAAGCGTTTATTTAGTCCTTCTGGACTAATAAGAGTTCCTGTAGCTGCATGTAGTTGACTACACAGTCTAACTAAAGAATCACTCGCTATCCGTTGACTCACCCAAACACAGATAGTGGCTAAGTCATGCCCTGAAAACTTACGCTTTCTTTGAACAAAATCTAATTCTCTAGCAAGCTCCTCTAAGAATGAAGGAGTAAAATATTGATATAATTCCTCAGCAAATAATTGGAGTTCATCTTGAATCGAAAGATTCATAAAAAATGCCATCCTTTCTGTATATTTCTACAAAAAGAATAGTGATTTTTTTGCTATATGGATACAAATTTATTTTAATTTGATGGTGATGGATGGTGACCACTATTAAAAAGATACTAACATGCTTTATAAAATATAAGCATTTAAGAATCAAATTTTTAATTTAAATTACGCCCTTTTCCCTTAAGGGTCTTTACTATATTAATAAAGAAGACTAGTCCCACGGTAAAGAATGTAAGTGGATGTAGCCATGTTCTAAAATTAACCAAAGTTACAATAATCATTATTATAGAAGCTATAAAGCCTATAATATCAATGCTAAAAGATAGTTTCCCTTTTGTTGTTTTCATTTATAACACTTCCTCTCCAGATACAACTTTAATTTTAAATTCCCTATATAATAATAACACGTGCTTGGATTTTTAACTATTTTTTACATTAAATTACTTTCGTTGGTTCTGGTGCAAGAAATACTGTCATTTTGTACACTGGGGTATCTACCACATCGCCATCAAGCGGAAATTTTATAGTACCCCCAGAACGAAATTTTTGTGCTAACTTGTAACAAAAAAAACTCATTTTTTCGTTTTGGGGTAATTCTAAATTCTTAAGTTGATGGGCATGTATGGTGACCCCATGCCCATCAACTTAAGAAGGAAAATAAAGTTAACTTTCGTTCATATGAACGAAAAAAACTTAAAATATTTTGTGTCCTTAAAAATGAACATACCAAATAAACCTAGATAGGTATCATTTTTAAAAATTATGCTGCTTTCTTTTGTTTTCCAAGCCTACTATACTCATAGACAACACCCATAATATCAAAGACTGTCTTTTTCTCATATCTATGAGATTTCCGTCCATTCTTCTCTAGGAGGTGGAATAGGCGGATTAGAATCTTTGTCATTTCTATGGTGCTTTGTCGTATAGCTTGATACAACAGGTGTAAATGATCTTGAATTATTCCAATCGCTTTATATTCGCTTAATTCTCTTTTCTTCTTTTTTAAAAGAAGTTGACGCATTTTAAACATAGTAGAGGAGCACAGGAAGATAGCGATTAGCTTTCCATATAATTGGCACTCTAATCGTTCCTGTTTTACATGACGATAATGGTCTATTTTGAAAAGTGATTTCCACGTTTTAAAGATAATCTCTATTTGCCAACGTAAAGTATATAATTCATGTACCTGTTCCATCGGAACCCATTCCCAAGGTATATTCGTCACGTACACGTTTAATCCAGCTACCAATTTACTTTTCTCTGAGTACGTTCTATTTTTAGATTTTTCTTTTTCCGCAATCTTCGCCCGTCTTTTTTGAAGTTGCTCTTCTGTTAATCGATTAAAAATAACACGTGCAAATAGTTGTTGTTTATCACCTATATAAGCATGTTTTAATTCAAATGTTTCTCCAGGCTGTAGTTGTTTCAAAATCTGTTTCACATCGACTTGTATGTATTCCGATTGTTTCTTAATGGCACCATTTTTAAAGTGTTCTGGAGCTGGATTTTTCACATATACATTCGTATTTAATTTTAAACGAGAAATATAGTATGTACCTCGTTGATCCATTTGATCTAAGTCTTCCAATGAAAAATAACCCAAATCACGAATACATAAATCTCCTGGTCGTAAAGTATTTAAGCACTCCGTGCCAAATGTTTTGTCGTTATTTTTTCCTGGTCCAACTTGAAAGTTAAGAAATTCTCCACTGTGCAGATCATATTCTAATTGAATTTTGATTCCGGCTGTTTGAGCACAGCCTCCAGAGCCTGGATATACATCCTCTAAAGCACTTGGCGCCTGAAATACGGTAGCATCTAGGATATGGATTCGTTGAAAATAAGAGAAGAGATGGTTAGAGATTTGTGTTTGTTCACATACTTTTTGTTGTAATAGTAAAGAAAAAATATGTTTTAAAAACAAAACTGCTTTAGCGTTTAAACGTTTATTTAAGCCCTCAGGGCTGAGTAAAGTACCAGTGGCTGCATGAAGCCTACTACATAATCGTACTAAGGGATCACTTGCTACTCGTTGACTGATCCAAATACAAATCGTAGCTAAGTCTGAGCCAGAAAACTTACGTTTTCGCTTTATAAATCCGATTTCTCTTGCGAGTTCGTCTAAAAATACAGGTGTAATATATCGTTGTAATTCTTCCACAAATGGTTGTAGTTCATCTTGTATCGAGAGATTCATAAGAAAATGTCATCCTTTCTAATCTAGCTTCTTTAGAAAGAATAACGTTTTTGAGGCTTTTGAATAAAGTTTGTTAATGTATAATAAAAATTGATCGTTTGTAATAAGGTTTGGTTAAAATCCTATAATAAGAATTCGGAATTTTCACTCGGTTAAACTGACGGATGAAGGATAGTTAAAAGAGAATACATGAGAGGGTGTTTTATATGTTTTTTGTTCAAATGTCAGGTTTCCCTGGCTCTGGTAAGTCAACACTTGCTCGAAAAATCGCTAAGAGAACAGGAGCAGTTATTATTGACCACGATATTGTAAAAACCGCTTTATTACTTTCCATTGAGGAAGCTCCAATTGATGTAAAGCTTGCTGGTAAGATTTCATACAATATTGATTGGTCTTTAATTGAATTTCACTTATCAGAGGGACAGGCTGTAATATTTGATAGTCCTTGCTTGTATGAAGAAATGGTTGAAAAAGGAACAGATTTATCAAAAAAATATAATGTTAAATATAAATATATTGAATGTTACCTAGATGATAGTAATGAAATAAATTTCAGATTAAAAAACCGTGATAGAATGCTAAGCCAAATTAAAGAGATACAGTCTGAAGAATCTTTTAAATATACTATCAAGAATAGTAAAAAACCTTCTGAATATAAGTGTTTAGTTGTAGATACTAAACAGCCTTTAGAAAGTTACATTCGAGCAGTTATGAATTACATACATGAATAACATTCTCTTTACCCAGGTAAAGGGTGCTAATGCCCAATAACATATACTCCAAAATATTCATGTTTTTCAAAATTCAAATTCATTAATTTATCCATGGTTATTAGCACATGATTGATAAAAATTTATTTTAAAGAAACAGATTTTTGGTACTTGGGGGTATTAAAATCTCTTAAGTTGATGGGCATGTATGGTGACCCCTATTAGCATGTGCTGATCGAATTGGGATTTGAAAGTTCACTAAATTGGAACATTCAATCGAATCCAACTATGCTAAAATAATTAATGTAAGCGGTCAACCTCTCAGTGAATGCGTAACGGATTGTGTTTCAATTTAGTATTTGATCTTCATTACCCACAAAAAAGCCACTAAAGTAAGCGGCTTTTTTTGTTTTGAAGCTATTAATTTAGAGTGACAGGTTTGCTGTTATAGACCGCAGAGTATAATTTAATAAAAATGCTTAAAAACTTTTGACTAGATTCTTTGTAATTCCCTCTTCTAACATAATATTCCATTGAAATCAAATAATTAAATAAATTGGAAAGGTTCTGGCGCTATCTACCTTCACGAAAGTTTAGGAGGGAATCTACTGGTGAAAAATTATAATCTTTAATTATTAATATTTGTTACATAATAAGCTTTTCAAATTATTAAAGCATTACTCCTGTGATTTCAATGTTTATACATGTTTAAATTGTTTTTACGCCATAATTGTTTTTTCTGTTTGCTTCTCAAGCATCATTTATACTACCATCAAAATATTCTTTGTTATTATACGTGATAACAAAGGGAAAATAGTAATAGCAAGCTGCCGAAATTCTGTTTGATTCTTTGAGGAAAACTAATTCAAATACTAATTATTAATTTATGCCCATCTGTAATAATGAATTAATTACATAATAGGTATTATCTAAATCTATTCAAACTTGAAAGTTCACTAGATTGGAACATTTATTTGAATGCAACTATGCTAAAATAGTGAATGTACCGTTAATCTTTCAGCGAATGTATAATGGCTTTTGTTACGATTTAATGTATAGTTGTAAAATAAAAAACCACTACTTTAAGTAGTGGTTTTTTATTTTACAGTTAATACTTTATAAACGACAAATTTCTAAAAAATTCAACTGCAACTTACTAAAAAATAAAGCTATATTTACTGGCTAATTTTATATAAATTAAAATGATTATCTACTATTAAATTGTTCCTTATACTCTTTTAATGCTTCTTTCCAATGTCTTAATGGTTTTAATCCATTCAGGATAATGCAATCTTTGCTTAACACTGAATATTTAGGTCGATTGGCTATTTGCGGGAATTCTTCCGTCGTTAAGGGAATTATATTGATGTCTTTATTGAAGTCTTTAAAAAATTCAGCTGCAAACTCATGCCATGAACATATTCCTTCGTTTGTCACATGATATAATCCGTATTGATTCGTCGCTAATAACTCTGCAATAAAATTTGCTAAATCTAGTGCATAGGTAGGTGAACCAAACTGGTCAGATACCACGCGGACTTCACCGTATAGATTTGCTATTTTTTTTATCTTAGCGATAAAGTGACCGTCTCCCTTTCCAAATATCCACGAAGTTCTAATAATAAAATGATTATTCGTGTATTTTGTTACTAAATGTTCTCCAGCTAATTTTGTTTCTCCATATATATTTAATGGATTAGGACGATCCACAAGATTGTATGGTGTATGCTTTTCGCCATCAAACACATAATCCGTACTAATATATACAAATTTACATTTTATTCTTCCTGCAGCTTGAGCAATATAATTGGTACCTAATACATTTACTTCATATGCCAGTCCTTTATTTTTCTCTGCCCCATCTACATTTGTAAATGCTGCACAGTGTACAATTACATCTGGCTTTAACCTATCAAGATAAGAGCTAACTCTTATTTTATTTGTAATATCTAACGTGGTACGATTCACACCATATAGCTCATGATGTGTTCTGCTGAGTACTTGCATTAAAGTTTGTCCTAGTTGCCCATCTACTCCCGTTATCAGTATCTTCATTTTAAAATTCCTCGTTTAACTTATGTAATTTTTAGTTAATAAAATTCATTCCCACCACGTACGGTTATCTATATACCACTTAATTGTTTGGGTAAGTCCATCATCAAATAGATAGTGTGGTGTCCAACCTAATTCTTCTTTCAACTTAGTAGCATCCATGGCGTAACGTCTATCATGTCCTAAGCGATCTGAGGTAAATGTAATTTGCGATTGATCTTTATTTAGGAATTTGAGTACTTTTTGTACAATATCTAGATTTGTATATTCATTATCTCCTCCGATATTATAAATGTGCCCATCTGCTCCACCATGCAGAACTAAATCAATAGCTACACAGTGATCCTCTACATGAAGCCAATCTCTTATATGTAATCCATCACCGTATAGAGGAATATTTTTATTATTTAACGCATGAGTTATTGTTAATGGTATTAATTTTTCCGTGAACTGATAAGGACCATAATTATTGGAACAACGAGTTATATTCATAGGTAAACCGAATGTCTCATGATACGCTCGTACCATGAAGTCTGCACTAGCTTTACTTGCACTATAAGGACTATTAGGAGCTATTAGTGTATGCTCTGTAAACGCACCCGTTTGAGATAATGTCCCATATACTTCATCTGTAGAAATTTGTACAAACTTTTTCACTTTTGTTTTATATGCTGAGTGTAATAAGGCTTGTGTACCTAATATGTTAGTTTGGACAAAGATATGGGGAGTTTTAATACTTCTATCAACGTGAGATTCTGCTGCGAAATTTAATACATAATCAAATTTTTCTTTTTTAAATAGCTTATCTATGAATATTTCATTTGAAATATCCCCTTTGATGAATTTATAATTTTGATTTAGTGATATTTCCTTTAAATTAAATAAATTTCCTGCATATGTTAATAAATCTACATTTACAATTTGGTATTGAGGATATTTCTTTAACATATACCGAATAAAATTACTACCAATAAATCCTGCCCCACCCGTTATTAATAATTTCAATTAAAATCATCTCCATAAACAAAGTTGACATTAGTATCTTTTAATCTAGGTAGTTTTTTATCTTTCTCTGATAAAATTGGTTGATTAGTTGGCCATAAAATCCCTATCGTTTCATCATTCCATAGAATTCCCCCTTCATGGTTAGGTGAATAATACTCATCTACTTTATACTGGACAATAGTATTAGGTTCTGTAGTACAAAAACCATGAGCAAACCCTTTAGGAACGGTAAGTAGACGGTTATTATACTCATTTAAAATTGTTCCGAACCATCGTCCATACGTTGGGGAGCCCTTTCGGATATCTACAACTACATCGTAAATAGAACCAGAAATGCAGCTCACTACCTTCATTTGGGCTTTAGGATTCAACTGATAATGCAGCCCACGTATCGTGCCTGTGTGAACAGATAATGATTGATTATCTTGTACAAAGTCTCCCTGTATATCTAAGAGTTCAAATTTTTTCTTATTACATGTTTCAATGAAGTAACCACGTTTGTCACTGCATTTATCAAGCTCTATAATAAAAACACCATCTAATGCTGTATGAATTTTACGCATTCTTCTCTCTCCATTCATTTAAATGCTATTGATGGGCAACCCTTAATAAATATCGGCTGTATTGATTTTCCTTTACCGAATTTGCCATTTTTAATAGTTGCTGCTTGGTTATATATTTCTTTTTAAATGCAATTTCTTCTAAACAAGCTACTTTTAAACTCTGTCTTTTCTCAATTGTCTCTATAAATTGTGCTGCTTCTAATAATGATTCGTGTGTACCTGTATCCAGCCATGCATAGCCTCTTCCCAATAATTCAACTTCTAATTCTCCCATTTCAAGATATTCTTTGTTTATATCTGTTATCTCTAATTCCCCACGATTAGATGGTTTAATATTTTTTGCTATTTCTATCACACGTTTATCATAAAAATACAGGCCAGTTACTGCATAGTTTGATTTTGGTTCCTTTGGCTTTTCCATGATATCAATCACATGCTTTTTAGAATCAAACTCTACTACCCCAAAGCGCTCTGGATCATTGACATAATAACCAAAAACTGTAGCTCCCCTAGTCTTCTTAACAGCCTTTTCTAGTAATTCTGTTAGTCCATGACCATAAAAGATATTATCGCCAAGAATTAAAGCTACATTATCATTTCCAATAAATTCCTCAGCTATAATAAATGCTTGTGCTATACCTTCTGGATAAGGCTGAACAGTATATGAAAGGGTAATTCCATATTTTGAACCATCACCTAACATTTGCTCAAATTTATTAATATCTTGTGGCGTTGAAATAATTAGTATCTCTCTTATACCCGCCAACATTAGTACTGATAAAGGATAATAAATCATGGGTTTATCATAGATAGGTAATAATTGCTTCGATACAATTTGGGTAAGGGGGTACAATCTAGTACCGTTCCCACCTGCAAGAATGATACCTTTCATGGCATTATGCTCCTTCATAGTTTTTCTGATATGCTCAATTAAGAGCTTAAGCTTTAAAAACTATATAGCTTATTTTGCAGGAGACCGATACATACTTAATAAAAGTGGCCTCCTACATAAATAATTAATTTAAATATTTTCCTATTACAACAGAATTATAATTACCACCATAAGAATATGTACTAATTAAGGCATTGCTCACCGGAGCCTTACGAGCATTTCCTGTGACGAGATCGATTCTTCCTCTATGACTCTTTACATTTTGCGTAGTCGGTATTTCACCATCAAATGCACATATTACACTAATGAGAGAAAGAAGGCCTGCAGTTGCATGAGTTTCCCCAAAGATAGATTTTGTGGCACTAACAGGAGCTCTGTTTCCGAATATACGTTCTATAACTCTCTCTTCAATACGGTCAAAATATGTATGACCATTGGCAGCTGCACAAATATATTCTATCTCTCCTGGAGAAATCATCGCCTCTTTCATTGCTAAACGCATAGATTCCTCCCATGCCTTTCCTAGATGATTTAAGTCCCCTATTTTACTATCATCAGATGTTAACCCAAAACCTTTAATTTCAGCTAAAATATTACCATTTCTTTTTAACGCTGCCTCCTCACTTTCTACAATAAAGGCAACGCTCCCTTCACCAAGTATGGTACCGCTATTATTACAATCAAAAGGACTTATATTCTCAGTTGTTAAGTATCTTTTTATTTTTGAGTGTCCCTCTATTATTGGATTATTTACTTCATCTGCCGTTACCACAACGAATGTGTCATAATCACTAGATTGAATCATGGCATAGGCATAGTATAGTGCACTAATACCAGAAACCCCGCCACATGAAATAGTTGAAGTAGGCCCTTTTATTTTAAAGTTTAATGAAATATGTCCAGCTGCTGCGTTCATAACTGTGTTTGGAAATAATTTAGCATTGGCGGCCTTAACACCCTCTTGGATAATAATTCGGTTAAATGATTCTACCGTTCCAACTGGTCCAGTACCAGTTGCAAAAATAATTCCTATCTTGTCCCTATTATTTTTATCTATCTTTAAGTTCCCGTTTTCTATAGCCATTTTCACTGACAATACTGCATGTTTGCTAATTGAATCCATCTTCCTTAATAAATTAGGATGTATCAGCCTTCGATAGTTTTGTTCTGGTATTTTCCCGGCTTGTATGCATTTAGGATTGTCGTTCCAATGTTTAATCTTTGAGGTACCACTTTTTCCCTTAAACATACAATCTTTAATTTCTTGAAGGTTTGAAGAATTCCCAGCAAGTCCACCTACACCAGTAATTACGACTTTTTTTTCTTTAATTAGCGTTTCCTTTTCCTCTGATAATACGTGGTTCTCATTGTACTTACAGAATAAAATACTTGCATTATTCCCTCCGAAAGCAAATGAATTTGATAGTACATAACTCAAATCACTTACCCTACCTATGTTAGGTACAAAATCTAGATTAAATTTTTGACTTTCAACTTCAAAGTTTATAGTTGGGGGTAAATATCCATGTTGAATAGCAAGAATACTTGTTACTGCTTCCGCTGCCCCTGCGGCTCCTAACATATGTCCTATCATTGATTTAGTTGAAGAAACTGGTGTCTTATTTTCATTAATTAATGTACGAATTGCTTTTGGCTCTGATACATCATTTGCTGGTGTACCTGTACCATGTCCATTGATATAACTTACTTCCTTAGCATCTATGCTGGCTTTTTTTAAAGCACCTCGCATGGATCTCAAAGCACCTTCCCCGCCCGGATCTGGTGCTGTCTGATGATATGCATCTGAAGATAAATCGTAATCTACTACTTCAGCTAGGATATTTGCACCCCTTTTAATCGCATGATCTAATGATTCCAAAACAAGAATAGCTGCACCTTCTCCGATTACCACGCCATTACTCTTGCTATAGGGCGATGGTGGCGTTGGTGCTAGTGCTTGTAAACTATTAAAACCACTCATTGACAATTTAGATAAGGGATCTACACCACCGGTTATCATGATATCTGCTTTGTTATTTCGAATTGTATCCAGCGCAAATCCAATTGAATTTGTACCAGCGGCACATGCATTCGAAATAATCATTTTTGGCCCTTTTATTTTTAAGTCTCGCGTAATATTGTCACAGGGCGTATGGATTGGATACTTAAAAAGTAACGTTTCATCTGCTTTTTCAATTCCATCTTTAATCCACTGATTATGAAATTCTTCCCCGCTCAACATGCCTCCTAAAGATGTGCCTAATGATATTCCAATTCGGTATGGATTAAAGTTTTCTATTTTTAATTTTGCGTTTTCTACCGCTTCTCTTGCCGCCATGACACCTAATTTTCCACAGCGATCCATATCCTTTATTTCATCCTTAAAGAAGTAATCATCTACCTGAAGGTTTTCAATCTCTCCACCATAATCTGTTACCATTTCAGCCATATCGATATTTTGGATTACTTTAATACCAGATTTCCCAGATTTAATATTATCCCAAAATTCTTTTACACTATTTCCGTTTGAACAAATAATTCCCATGCCAGTTACGACGATTTGTTGATTATTCATGTTCATATGCCATCACCTTTACAGTATTTTGATTGACCATGATTTAGGTAGAATATATGGTGAGGACTGAGTATGTGCCTCATACAAAGCATTTTCTTTATTTTTCACATAAAATCCAATTCCTGAAACAGCAAATGGTTCCTCTAATAAAGCAATTCCGAGTCTCCTGTTTAAAACGGGACTTTCTTTAAGTTCAATAACTTTACCAATTAATTGTTCCTCTATAAAAATCTCATCATTAACTGTAATTTTGCTCTCTATTCCTGTCGTGAATCCCACAATTCTTTTATTTACGCCAGCTTCCGATTGCTGTTCTAAGACTTCTCTTCCATAAAATTCGTCTTTATAAAAATCAATAAACCATTCTAAACCAGCTTCAAAAATATTTAGTTCTTCTAAATGTTTGAATTCAAAATATGGATGTCGAATTTCTAACATTAGCGTCTCTAATGTTTCCCAATCTACTTTCTTCAATTTAATATCTTCTTTAAAAGAATTTACAGTTTCTAATACTATTGGCTCTAGGCATTTTTCAAACAATAATTGATAACCATACTCTGCTGTTACACCTGTTCTTGCTAATAGAAATTCTTTCCCAAATAATTGATTTAAAACAAATGATTGAAATGGCAGTGATGATATTTCGAAGTCTAAAAACTTTTGAGCTAATTTCCATGCATACGGACCTTCAAATCCAATTTGAGAATGTGTTTGACTTATATCTATAATCTCAACTCCGCTTGGTTTTTGGTTTTGCAACCAGGCTAGTACCATTTCTTTTTTATGCGGTGTCGTAATAACTGTAAGAGAATCCTCATTTTTAAACAGATTAATAATATCAATTACAGTCCCATCTTCTTGTAATAACAAAGTAAAGAGTGTTGTTTCTTCTTCCATAAATATAATATCCTTCGTAACTAGACGATCTAGGAACTCTACATGGTCCTCACCTTTCACAACAATTCTTCCTGTTGTTGATAAATCTATTACACCAATTCCGTTACGTACTGCATCATATGCTTCATTAGTTTCTTCTTGTACATTAATTTGATTACTCATGATTAAGCGCCCCCAATTCTCTCTTTACCACATCTTTTATTGTCGGTAGATTACATACATTATTTATATACAGTTGTTGCATTTTCTTTAATTTATCAATCTCCGTTTTGCTATACAGCATATTAAATATTGTTTGACTAGTTTCTTTTAAATCAAACATTTCACAAGTATGCACACATTTAAAATAATCATTTTGATCCATCAATGGTGCTAATTCTTTATGCCATCCATTTGGAAATACAAGAAATGGATAAAGTCCATTAGGTAGTATATAATTCCATTTTTCTATAATGCTTCTTAAGGTAGGATTATGGCTATCTCTTTGAGTCTTTAATTCTTTATATTCCAAATGGTTTACCAGACTAATTACAGGTATTTTTCCAAATACCGCTTTTCCCATTGAGCAGGATGTAATATTATCGGTGATAAATAAATCACATGATAATATTAGTTGCTCATATTCTTCCAAATGAAGAAATGGTAGTGAAACAAATTCTATTTTTCCTCCATTTTTCATAGAAACAAATTTGGTCTCATCTGAAACCCCAATTAATTTAATACATGTATCGCTTGGAAAGTCCTGAAGATATAGGCTTAATAGTTCTTGTAATATATATTCATAACTAAACCTTGCATCATTGTACTGTTTCTTCTCCATGAGCCTCATTTTTACTAATAGGTTGGCCCATGATGATTTCGCAATCATAATTAATTTATCTTGTTCCCTACAACCTAGTTGTGTTCTTATTTTCATTCTTATTTCTTCATCTATTTGTAAAGCCTCTTTATATAATTTGACAGAAGTAATATTCTCACTATCTTGTTTATAACTATTCACTGGACAAGTTCTAATTAGCTTAAATTGAGAGGGGATTTTAGGTAGTTCTATCAATGACCTTTTCTTTAAGCTATTGTAATTTGCATTTTTAAAAAGTTTATTTTCTAATAATCGATCCTCACTACCCCAAGCTAAAGAATCAATAGAAAAACAAGGTATGTTTAGGTTTAATAGATAATCAAGATCAATAATTGGAGACTCTAAAAATAAATTATGGTAATCAGCTAAAACAATAGCATCAGGTTGAAATAAATTATTGATTTGTTTTATAACCCCTTTTTGTTTTAGCCCCTTTGTTAGTGATCTAACATTTGCTACAGATTTATTGGCATACCATAAGAATTTTTCACTTGTTAAAAAATATACTTCTCCATCCTCTTCAATTTGTTTCGCTAGACATAAGGCATTGTGCAACTCACCAATGCTAAAGTGACTAGGTGCAATAAACAATACTTTCATGTCATATTCCCCTCTAATAAAATTTGCGAAAAGTATTCACTATCAAGTAAAGTTTCTCCAACTGCAATATTAAAGCGAATATCTCCATCATTAAATTCATTCTGATTACCATATATTCCGATTTGTATCCCTTTTTTGGGCCATTCGTATATAAAACATTTTGTACTATGTGATAATGCTAAAATAGATACAAATAACCCATTAGATAATTCGAGAATTACCTTATTATCTACATAAATCTTTCTTTGTTTGCCATTTGGTAATAACGTGTTTTGCTCTCCATTCTGCCAATAATACATCTTTTTAATTTTTGTTTTTCCTTTTTTCTCCCAGAATAAGTGAAAGACACTAGTTTTTATTTTATCTTTCTGTAGGCTTTTCAATTGTATTTGTAAAACAGGTAGATCATATACAGTTGTATATTTAACTTTCCACTCATCAGATTGACAGAAAATCTGATTAATAAATTCCTTATATGTATTTTCCGTTGCTACTACTGAATGATTACTTTTATTGAGATATATTGAATTAATGCTTAAATCTTTCCTACAATCTGGAGTATAAGAGTTAGCTGTTGGTATCATTACACCGGGTAAAAAATTATAAGAACTTAATACTGAGTTTTCTTTTATAATCTCCTTATCTTTATACATAAATTCTGTTATTTTACTACTTTGGTTTACTTTAATCTTTAAATTTAGTACATTATTTTGAACTAGATATTCTTGTTTTTTTTCGCTATATGTTAATTTATTTCTTCCTTTAAGGAAAAGATATATTTTTTTAGTTATCGCATTTCTATTTAATTCATCTTGATACGTAAGTACGGCATAATGTGCTTTTGACCAATTAACCTTTCCACTAAATTCAAAATTAAAATTGCTTATAGATTCTATGTCTTGTATAAACAATTGTTGTTCGTAAGATGTCTGAGGGAAAAACAAGGTTAATTTCCCCTTTAATATGGAAGAAAATAAGTTTTTTAGACTTCCATGAATATGAAATTCCCCGTTTTCATTTATAATATGAAATTGGTCAGTCTCAATTGAGTACGGAATCTTATTAGATATGAATTTGGATGTATGACTAGTAATATCGTTATAGATTTCTTCCACTTCATCTTTGCTATCATGGGAACATAAAGTATAATAGTGCGTTTTTGTTATACATTTTTCTTTATCATTCCGTTTAAATATTACCGCTGGCATCCATCTTAATCCAAATAGGATACGCTCTATATTTCCTTTCCATATAAATCCAATATTAATATTTTGCGATTCAAACAATGTATAATTTCGCTCATACATGTTTGGATGACTAGGTAGATCAAATTGATTTACAAATTCATAGTCATGTAGTGCATATGGATACTCACCATATACCATAGGTTTAGAAACTAGCCCACTCTTTAGTGGTACCGTCATTTTCGCATCATATAACATGCACCAAGGATATATTTTTATATATTTTCCTTCCTGTGCGAAATCATTTATTTGAACTATCTTATCTGACAAAAAACAAATGCTTCTCTTTAATCTTGTTGCCTCATGAATAATTTCAAAACATGAATCAGATGTTATTTCCCATGACAGCTCATTTACTTTCGGTTCTTTTACTGCATTTAAAAATGGATAATCTAGATCTGGCCATGCTTCTTTTGCTAATAACTGCTGCTTTCTAAGGTCATATATATATAAACAACCAGTACTTTTACTTATTTGTACAGTTATATACATATTTTCTAGAACTAAGTATTCTTTTGTTTCATAAACATGATTTTTCCCATGCGCATGAATCGGAATTATTGCCTTTAATTCCCCAATATTTTTATTTTGATGACTAACAGCCGAAAATGTCATATTAGTGATACCAATTTTTTTAGGATTCAATACAATAATATGATCCTTTATTTCACCCGGCTCTATGATACAGATTTGGTGTTTTTCTAGCGGTTTGAAATCTAGTATTTTCGAGTTTTCTTGTTGAATAAGTAGTTTGTAAATTAATCTATCTAAAGAATTATTTTTTACATTAACGATACATGCAGATTCTTTTCCATTAATTAACTTAGGATAATTAGCAACATTTACTTCTAACGGATTTGCTATGGTTACTCCAAAATGAACCGTTAGTTCTAGTTCTTTTGCTTTTAACTTAGTAACAAGTTCTCCTTCAATTTCCTTAGTAACTGTTATAACTTCTTCCCACTCGTACTTTTTATTTGGATAAAAAGTTTTCTTTAAATCAATTAAGTAATCGTCCCCTATCTTCGATGTAATACTAGCTTCAATAGGATTTGAAAAATGATTTTCATATACATAACAGATATGAATCTTCTCTCCAACAATTAAATTGTTTCCTTCTAAAATATAACTAGTGAATCTTACTTGTTCTGTTTCTACCTCAGTAATTTTTTCACTTTTTATATCAACCCAACAATTCACATCTTTTGCTCCAAGATTAATAGCATACTTTACAACTTCAATTCCATTTCTTGTTATGGCGTTACTCTGAATAGAACGTAGGGACTTCAATCCCCTAACTGTTTTCCAACCTCTAGATAGCCATATATCTTGGTCACTTTTTGAAATAATTGGTTTAAATGCATCTAACAGGTAATTAATAACATAAGGTAAATAGCTCCTTAAATTCAGGTAGCCATCATAGTCTATATAAGACCTACTTGTTTGATATAACCCCACTCTTTTATAGAGTGCCATGGCTACTTTATCTTCCGGATTCACTTCTGTATCAATATATTTAATATCTTGTTGGATAAGATTTTTAATCGCATAAGCAAATAATTTATCTGGTATATTTCCCGAACGAAATTCTGGATGAATTAAAAAGAATCCTGCCCAGGTCCCATCTGAAACTGCTGCCCTTTGACCTGACAAACTAGAAAATAATAAGGAAGCTATAATTTCATTTTCATATTCAGCAATTAAATATAACTGTATCTTCCGCTCTCGAAATAATTGCTTGATGTCCTGCTTATTTAAGGGATACCCATATTTAATGGGGCCATATTGATATTTATTATAAAAATGAGCTAACTTCTCACTATCTGCCTCAGTACACTCACGAACTTGAACATCCATACCATGGATCATATTTCCTCAACTCTTTTAGAAACTTGAATACTACCAGTAGCAACTTTCTTTTTATCTACATAAGCCGTGATTTCCACTTGTGAGATTAACCCAAGTGATCTTCCAATTTGGACATGTAATTCTAGCTGGTCTCCTGGTACTACAGGTTTTAAAAATTTCATATTACGTACAGAAACTAAATAACCCACATATGAACTCGGATCTATTTTAGGTGAACATGCACCATGTGCATCTATTTTTGCTAGTTCTCCTGTAACATAAACAACAGCCGTCATTTGTGCCAAAGCTTCAATAATTAACACTCCAGGCATTATTGATTCATTTGGAAAGTGCCCTTCAAAAAAAGGTTCACTTACAGTTACATTTTTAATACCAATTCCACTTTTTCCTGGCTCAAGTTGAATAACTTTATCTAAGAAAAGGAATGGCCATTTATGCGGTAAGATATTTCGGATTTGATCTGCATTTAATATCGGTCTCACTGCACATCATCCTCCCTATTTTCTTCAATAAAATCGGCAATTTTATTAATAGAACCCAGTACTGCCATATTCTCGTCATATACTGCAACGCCAAATTCCTCTTCAATTGCCAGAAATAGCTCTAACGCATCCAAGGAGTCAACTCCTAAGCCTCTTCCGAATAATGGCTGATCATCAGTAATGAAATGTGGTTCGATTTCTAAATCTAATCTCTCAGTAATAATTTCTTTAATTCTAGTAGTTAATTGTTTTCTTTTTTCAGCAATAATTTTTGTTTCTACATACGTAAACATCTGTTTTCCCCTTTTCCTTGTTTAACTCAAAATTCGTCATTAAATCATCTAATGTTTAGCCATTAACTAATCCACCATCCACTGTAAAAACTTTCCCGGTGATATAACTTGCATAGTTAGAGGATAAAAATGTTGTTAGATATGCTACCTCTTTAGGATCTCCAATTCTGCCAAGCGGCACTAGTTCTAACATCCTTTTTAATGTCTGTTGATCCATTCCTTTTGTCATATCTGTTTTTATAAAACCAGGTGCAACAGCATTAACCCTAATCCCGTATTCCCCACCTTCTAATGCTAAGGTCTTGGTTAAGGAAATAACCCCACCCTTTGAGGCAGAGTAATTACATTGACCTCTTGCACCCGTTATTCCACTTGTCGACGTAATATTTACAATAGAACCTCTTTTCTGTCTCATCATTATTCTTAATGCTTGTCGACAACAAAGAAATGTTCCTTTTAAATTTAAATCAACCACATGATCCCACTTTTCCTCGCTCATCATTGCAGCAAATCCATCATTTATAACTCCTGCATTATTTACTAAAATATCTATTCTTTTTTCCTTTGAGCGTATGTGTTGAAACAATTTATGAATAGAGTCTTCATTTGTAATATCTACATGCATAGGAAACGCTTTTCCACCTTTTTCTCCTATAGTATTTGCTATTTCATTTGCTGATTTTTGATTACTTTGAAACGTAAAGTAAACAGTTAAGCCCTGTTTGGCTAGGTCCATTGTTATTGATTTACCAATGCCTCGTGATCCTCCGATAACTAATGCCACTTCGTTTCCATTAAACATAGACCCGTTCCCCCTTAAATTCTTTCTCTATTGTAGTAAGGCTTCTTTTTAAATACATCGGTGTTTCTGTAGAGGATACAGATATGTTCTGCTTAAAGGAGCGACATAACTTGGTTAAAGTATTTCCGGGACCTACTTCTATAAAGTATTTCATACCATTATTCAATAAAGTGTAGATAGTGTCTTGCCACATAACTGGATCTACGCATTGTCTTTCTATATCTTGTAAAATATTGATTCTATTTGTAGTTGGTTTTCCTGAACAGTTTAAAACAATTGGTATTTGAGCATTTTTTAACGAAAATAAATTTAAATACTCCTTAAACTCAAGAACCATTTCTCCCATTAAACGTGAGTGAAATGCATGACTAGTTGAGAGTATTTTAGTTTTTATACCATTTTTTTGATCTAGTACCTTTTGAAATTTAAGAATGCTCTTACTCTCACCAGAAAATACAACCTGTGTAGGGGAATTATAGGCAGCAATATCAATTTCATATTGTTTAGATTCCTCTACAACTTCAAATAATGTTTGATATGTGTTCGATACAATTCCTAACATACACCCCTCTTGCTTTACATTACTCATCAGCTGACCACGCTTTCGTACAATGGATAATGCATCATGGAATTGTAAAGATCCTGCTTCTACCAGTGCGGAGAATTGTCCTAAGCTATGCCCCGCTACTTTAGATGGCCTTATACCATGCAAATGTAAAATTCTTGATATCCCTGTGCTTACCGTAAGAATAGCTGGTTGTGTAACACTGGTTTCTATTAATTTTTCACTTGGTCCATATAAACATAGTTGCTTTAAATCAAATCCTAGCGTATCATTTGCTTCCTCAAATAATGGGACAAATATGTTTGGGTATTTATCCAAATACCCTTTACACATCCCTACGGATTGGGACCCTTGTCCCGGAAAAATAAATGTAATCATATGACACCCCCGCTATTTTCAAATTGAAGCTTTTCTAAAATTTCTTCTGGTAATCTACTGATTAATTGATCATTCGACCTTGTTAAAACGTGTTTTGAAAATCCCTCCGCTAACAAAACTCTACATCTCTTGCGGAATAATTTATAAACAAATTCTATATAAACTTTACTTTCATTCTTAAGATAGGTTTCTACAATTAAGTCGTCTTGAAAACGAGCTGATTTTTTGTAGGTACATCTTATATCAATAATTGGAAAATACAATTTTTCCTGTTTTAAATACTGGTTTATACCAGTCATATCTAGCATTTGAAACCTACCCAGCTCAAACCAATGAAAATAATGAGAATGGTGAGCAATTCCCATAGGATCGCATTCCCCAAAACGAACATTCACCTCATTTTTTACTAAGTACACTTATTTCACCTACTTTTCATAAGAACGTCGAAATTTTTGTATGGAGATTGTTAAGAATAAAATTCCCATACCAATTAATGCAGCGGATGGAATAAGAACAGAGGAGAACTCTTTGTTATATACTAATAAATCGTTAAAGCCTCCCATTGCCCAAGCTGTAATCGTAATATGCGCTAGGTTTTGCATCCATTCAGGCTCTATATAAAGTGGCCACCAAGATCCACCCAAAGCAGACATAGTTAACACGATTAAAATAGAAATACCATTTGCTTGTGATCTTGTTTGACATATAGAAGCTAATAAAATTGCCAGGCTTGAAGCTGCAAATGCAGTACATATCACTAGTAATATAATTCCTAATACACTTTTCCCTAGCCACATTCCAAATACAAAATGTCCTACGCTAAAAAGGACTGCACATTGAACAATAGCTGTTATAAAGCATGAGAGCATCTTTCCAAAAATGATTGATAATGTATTAATAGGTAAAGTAAGAATTTTTCTTAACGTTCCATTCTCTCTCTCTTCTACTAATGCACCTGCAGCTGCTGCAGTACCTAAAAGTACAAACATAACGGCATATCCTGGTACATTAGATTCAAATGGAGTGGGTTTATGTTCATTATCTGATGCTAATTTTTTAAACTCTACTTTCACATTTACTTCCATTTGGGCAGAGGCTTGTTTTACAATCTCTTTAGTCATATCTCTTTGTATTTCTGATACAATTTGAGTTACAGCATTTGAAACAACACTTGGAATAATGCGATCAACTTCATCTTCTATGATGATGACTTTGGCCTCTGTCCCTGAATATACATTTTGTGTGAAATCCTTAGGAATTACGATTGCTGCTTTTTTAGTTTGAACTTCCTTTTTCACTTGTTCTTCTGTATATGCTTTCTTTTTACCATTTAGTTCATAAGTTTCTTCTATCTCAAGGGCAGGGATTTTTTTCAATTCCTCAATAACCCTTTTAGAAAGTTCTCCATTATCATTTACTACTATAGGAATCTTGAATTTTTCCGTCTTACTATCAAATACATTTGATAATGCAAAACTAGCAACTGCAATAACTATAATAGGTGTAATAAATAAATAGATTAGACCAGGGATATCCTTTAAAAGAATAAGTAAATCTTTCTTAGCTATATACCAAGCTTTCATTTTTACCATCTCCTTTCATTTAAGACCTTAAATTTTTGCCCGTTAAATGTAAAAATACATTTTCTAAATTAGAATTTTTAACATTAAATAATTCGATTTTCAAATTATATTTTTGAATTAATTTCATAACTTCTCTTGTAACATTAAAGCTATCTACACATTGAATGATGACTTTTTTATCTACCAAAGTGCAGGACTTCACATCAACAATCATTTTTGTTTTATGTATAAATTCTTCTGGAATATTTGATATTACAATCTCTAAATAATTTTCCCCATACTTTGTTATTAAATTTTTTGGGGTGTCAATATCTAATATTTCACCCTTATCATAAATTGCTACACGATGGCATAACATCTCAGCTTCTTCCATATGATGAGTTGTATATATGACAGTGATTCCTAGTTCTTCTACGAGATGGCGAATACAATTAAAAATATGGTTTCTTGATTGCGGATCAATTCCCACTGTTGGTTCGTCTAAGAAAATAACTTTTGGCTTATTTAACAAACCGATCACTAAATTAATTCTTCTTTTCATACCACCTGAAAATGTATCAATTCTCTTATGTGCCCAATCCTCAAGCTGTGCGAATTGCAAAGCTTCTTTTATGCGGCTTTTTTTCCTATTTCCCTTTAATCCATATAAATCGGCATAAAAAGATAAATTATCATATGCAGTTAAAGTCGGGTATAGCGCTAAATCTTGAGGTACTACACTCACATTTTTTTTAATCTTATTCCGTTCAGTATACAAGTCGTAGTTACATACTGTACCATACCCTTCATCTGGCAGAGTAAGAGTAGATAAAATCGATATAAGTGTTGTCTTCCCAGCTCCATTCGGTCCTAGTAATCCTATAATTTCACCTTTACGGATATCTATGCTTAAATTCTTAATAACTGTATAATCTCCATATGATTTCTTAATGTATCGAATGGAAATCATAGTATTTATATCAGTCATAATGTTTCCCCCTTCTTCTTGCTGTTACAATTTATTAGAAGTGACTCTTCTTTATCTCCATTAAAGCTTCAAGGTATTTATATCCATACTTTTCATCTGGTTCTAGGTATGTGCCTTCTGCCCACTCATTCCAAGCATTAATAAATAAAAAGTCAGTGTCCTTACTATGTTGTAAAAGATACTTCTTAAACTTATCGGGATTAGCCCCTTTCACAATTAAAGCGCTTTCTTTTTTCCTTGGAGAGTTATCCCAATCTACAAATGCCCCTTTATATATGTTTTCACGTTCTTTAATTTGACGGTTTAATATTCTTTTCCATACAAAATCATAACTTAAGTGAAAATCTTTTTTTTCTTGATGTAGTGAAGTTGTATTACCTATTAGTTTTTTTAAAGTGTACATAGGTTCAAACTCTATAGCAGCATCAAAAAGAAAATCTGATTTATCTTCAAAAATTGTTAACATTTCTACAAAGTGTATCCCCAGAAGCCCTTCAGATTGAGCCCATTCATTCCATAGACTCAACATTTTATTTAGGTTTGGTATAGAAGCTGGTCGGTAAATTACAAATATCGGTTTATCTTTAATATTTAAATAGTTTTTGTTTTTAAAGAATGGCAAAAGATAATTAAAGTGTTCTTTCCAATCAGACTCATCCCCATATTCTTGTCGCATTAATACTTCTTGGTCTTTTCCATCCCATGATCTTGTCCAAGATTCATTTGCCCAACATAAGCAATATGGGAAATCAATCTCCTTACATTGATTTCTCAATTCTATTGGTTTTTCTAGTAATTTTTTCCCTTTGAACCAATAGTGATAATAGCAAAAACCATCTAAACCATACTGTTTTGCTAAATTTATCTGCCACTTATGTACATCTAAATCTAACAAATTGTAATAATAATCCCTTAATGGAGCCCTAGGCTGATAGTGTCCCAGAAAACGTGGTTTTGCTTTTTTTACATTGGTCCATTCTGTAAAACCCTTTCCCCACCATAAATCGTTTTCAGGTATTTCATAAAATTGTGGTAAGTAAAAAGCAATAGTCTTCATTAGTAAGGACTTCCCCCTTCCCAATATGCAATGACTCACTTATTGATAAAAAGCAATTACACAATATAAAACTCTGCTTTTTAACACGAAACTATTTAATCTGATGTTAAATCTTGTCACAAAATAAGGCAAAAAGACCCTAATTATTGTAATTTTCACACATAAAAAACTATATTTTTAATTTTTTTTAGAAAATTATTCAAAAAAACACTTTAAATCCAGTTAAGTATTGTATAGTTTTATATGATAGGAGGGGAAAAATATGTCGTTTTTTGGCGAAAAATTCACAAATTTATTGGTAAATTTAGATGTAGTAAGCCTAATTGGAAAAATAAAGCAATACCAAGGGAGATTGGAGGTCTATGAGAAGGAATTTCCATGTACATTAGAAAAGTTGCAAAAATCTACTCAGCTTCAACATACCAAAGATTTTGTCGCAATGTATAAAAACTTAAAAATAACAAATAAAAGGTTAAAAGAATTAATTACATATGATCTGTCGCCAAAAACAATGATTGAAGATGAAATATCTTGTTACGTTGATGCGCTATCACTCATTCATAATAACTATGAAAGACTTACTATTGATCCAAGCACAATCTTAGAAATACATTTTCAACTTTTTAAATATGCTACTTCGGATAGTGGAACGTGGAGAAAACAGGACATCTTACTTGAAGAACATGAGCAACTTAATTTCTCATTTTATTGCTATCGTCCTTTAACGATTAAAGAAATCCCAGAAGCAGTAAAAAATTTATGTGAGGAATACAATTATTTATTAAATCAAAAAGATATTGATCCACTACTTTTAATTTGTAATTTTGTACTTAATTTTATATGTATTTTTCCTTTTGAATCTGGAAATGGAAGAATGGTACGTCTACTTCTATCTTTATTACTATTACAAAGTAAACATTCACTAGTGAAATATATTTCACTAGATAAAATAATAAAAAAATACGAGAGAGATTATTATGATGCCCTATATAAATCTTCAGCAAATTGGCATTTTCAAGAACACAATGTATCCTTTATATTAAAATGTCTATTACATATTATTCTAGAAGCATATAAAGAACTAGACGTACATATTACAAGTTACCAACTGAAAGGGAACAAAAGCTATAAAATTAAAGAGTATATATTAAAACAAGAACTACCTTTTACAAAAGAAGCAATACGAATGGTATTTTCAGATGTTTCACCAAGCACAATCAATAAAGCATTTGCTTGTTTACAAGAAGAAAAATTAATTAAACTAATATCAAAAGGCCGTAATGCAGTTTGGACTAAAACAAAAATATAAATAATATCAAAAAAATATAGGGTAATTTTCTAACATTAATGATTAAAACATACATATAAATTTATTTCACATACACAATAGATATTTTTACATAATACATATAGAGAGAATTTGTCGCTACATTATTCATACAACTATTTTTGTATTTTTTCTCTATACTTCCGAAAGTCTGATAACAGACTTTATAGGAAGTATTTAAGATATACAAACTAGACATTCAGATTTTATATCCCCACTATTATTTTAGTAATAGGAACGTTTGGCATTTATTCCTTTTCACCTAAAGCATTTTAATAAAAGTAAAAGAGAAAATACCTGGATTTAGCTTTAATTCATTAAAAAATTCGATTTCACTTAAGTAAGTGCTGATTAATCTTGTCTCTAATAGCAATAGCTATAAATTCTTCAATAGAGCTATTTGTTTCATTTGTAATTTCTTTTAAGTATTTGTATTCCTTACTTGTAAGTATGACAGACTTCGTTACTGTATTACTATCTAAATATACGCTATGATTCATTCTTGGAACAATTTTCCCTTCTATTATATAAGGCGTTAACTCCTCAATCCATTCCATTTGAATTCCTGGTGGTAATGTAATTAATGATTGACGAATTTCAAAATACCAAAATGTCTCTTCTTCTAAAATCTTTATATTTCTTGGAGATACGTACTGTAATATATTATCGATTATGTGAAAAATGTTGTTTCGTAATTGCGCAGATTTAGGAAAACGAAACTTAACAAACCTTTGATGATGACTTCTAGGTTTATCCGACAGTTTATAAGCGGACTCATATCCTGCTTTTAATGCCTCACTAAGTGTCATATTAGTTCCAAATTCATCAAGAACTATAATATCACCACGTTTTGGAATAGAAATAACACGTGCCAATGTATTGCCTTTTACAAACTTTTGAAATAATACTACATTATATTTCTGCGAAAATGTATATATATGATTAGTTTGTTCTACTTGCTGAACAAGTTCACGAACATCCTCCTCCTTCACAAATTTTGTTTGTCGATTACGATGTTCTATTAAAAAATAAACTAACTTTCCTTCTTCTATCCATTTTTCAAGCTGATTCATACTAATATGATACTCTTTACTTGCTTGGTATAAAGTAATCCCCTCAATTTTACGTTCTTCTTTTACTTTTTCTACTTCTTCTCTACTAAATAAAAAACTACCATCTAAACGCCACGTATCCTTATTGATTGGTGTTAGCTTTCCTTGCTTCATTAAATTATTAAAAATAAAGTGACTTATATCTAAATAATCTTTTACTTCATTTGTAGTCATAGTCATTTCATATGCGCTAATCATTCTAATTCCTCCTCACACCTCGTAATTTACATAATAATATTATGTAAATTAAAATTTATAGTATTTACATTTTAAATAAATTATAACATACAACGTTATGTAGATTAGATTATAAATTATAATGATGTTTAATTTAATTTTATTTTAAAATTCAATTTCACTAAAGATTAAAATATATTAGCAAAATAGTATTTTTTAAATTTAATAATAACCATAGAAAATGGGAGATTTTCTATAGTTACTATATACTTACTACTTCATAAAATTTAATTTTAATATGTAATTTAATTTATAATTGCTTACGGTATAATATTTAATATAAAAGGAATTTATAAGGAGTTGAATAACATTGAAATTTGAATTAAATATTGTTCATAGTGAGACTTCTTTAAATAGCATAGAGAAACAAAAACAAAATTTCACAAATCTAATTGCATTATGGAACCCTGATTATATAAATGAAGCGGAAGTAAAAAAGGAGAATAACGAAAGAGAAGATTCATATACCTATGAAGGTTTTTCAGATGAAGAAATACTGTACTACTACTTGAATCGACAAACACATTTTGACCAAGGAAAACGAATCAAGGATGCATCAAGAATCCTATATGCACGTGATTTGAGTCAGTTTTATTTCTTTATTAAACAAAGTGAGGAATTTCTACAGAAAGATGTAAAAGATTATAAATTTGGTCAAGTATGGAGAAACCTTAGAAAACGACATATCCGTAATTATCAAAAATGGTTATCTCAAGAGGCAATCTCCTATCAGTCAAAAGATAAATACAAGCCATCTACAATTAGTAGAAAGCTTGGAGTTATTCGTTCATATTTGAAATGGCTATATGAAATCCAATATATTCAGGATCCTCTACATGTTGAAATACTAAGTACAACTGTAAATAAACAACATAAACCTAAACGTGAGTTATCATATGAGGAAGTAAAACAGTTACTTCATTACTACAAGGATAATGAAATCAATTACGCTTTATTGTCAGTTCTAGCTACTACAGGGTTACGTGTTGGAGAAGTAGCACATGCAAAGTGGGAAGATCTTGAGTATGATGCCATACGAGGACGATACTATTTAAAGGTTGATACAAAGGGGGATAATGAACGGATTGTTTCTATTAATAAGGAGATTTTCAATCGAATTGTAGCATTCCGAATTCGGCGAAGATTACCTATAGACATTGGGAATAGAAATGGTGGAACAGTATTTCAAACTAAAAACCATACTCCTTATAGAGAGAATTATTTGTCACAATATATTTCTAAAATCATTAAAGATACCCAGCTATCCTTTACAGTAAATATTGGAATTACTCCCCACTTCTTTAGACATTTTTATGTGCAGTACTTATATGATTACAAGAAATTACCACCTCATGTTATTGCAGCTGCAGTAGGTCATAAAAATGATAGAACTACAAAAGAAAATTACCTAAATCAGCGATTGACGAAAGATAATGATGCCGGTAATTTAATTTTAGAAGATGAATTTTAAATTGTTCCTCTATAATTTAACATTAAATGAGTTAAATATCGTTATTTATAGTTGTGTATTTTTTATACAATTAAAATCGATTTACCGTCTATTTATTTTTGCTTTTTCTCATGATCATTCATTAGTTCTTCGCCAAGGTTTCCTATAAATATGTAATATTTTCAGAAATCTTAGCAGGTACTATTATAAAATACTTAGAAAAAATCGCATTCTAACTTAGCATAAGTTAGAATGCGATTTTATTTAGAAGCGTTAATTTATTAGTTGTATATAATATATAATCCAATTTTTTTGTTCTAATAAAGATAGTTTCTGAATGCATAAACTTATTGCCGATTTCCACTGCTTTGTTAGTATTCTTACACGTATTATTATTATTAATCTCAATTATATCTTCTAATGGAATACTTATTGTTGCGCTTTGCCATGTAATGGTTATTTTTTCTGGTGATTTTATAATTTCTATCTCTTTCATATTTCTAGTAACTCCCTAATCTACTTGTATTTATCTATATAATAAAGTATATATTTATAATAGAAACCAGCCAATTCCATATATATTCACTCAGCCATTGTGTAAATAGGTAATTCTAGTACCAAGATTCTTAGATTTTTTTACAATATAGGGCTAATTTACAAATTTCTTTTTGGGTTGAGTTTTCGGATAATCTAAATTATGATGATATTATTTATAATATTAAATGCTATAAAAATATACAAAATTCAGCATATCTCAAGTCCGGACAACATATGGAGCTATGAAAATGAATTAAAGTGGCTTTAGCATGACTTAAAACCTATAACCAATTATTTGTTAATAGTTAAAAAATAACCTTATACGTAAGGATTGATAAAAGTATCTTATAACGAATAAGTCCATATGTGAAAAATAAAAAGGAATGGTGCTATTGGGAAATAAAACTAGATATCAAACATGGATTCGAATGAAAAAACTGATTGTATTTTTGATAAGCTCAATAATTCTTCTATTAATAACATTATTGCCTATTACTTTCTATCTGCGAATCCTATCAGGGGTTATAGCGATACCTTTTATTTATATAACATTTATACTTTCTTATTCTACTTACCAATTCGCAGCATTCGGAGAGGATTACCAATCAAAAATACATGATTTAATTGTTAAAAAAGTAAATTGGGATGGAGAAGGAAAAATATTAGATATAGGAACAGGTAGTGGGTCATTGATTATTAAGCTTGCAATGGCTTTTCCTAAATCCTTTTTAACTGGAATTGATTATTGGGGAAAGAATTGGGAATACTCACGGGATCAATGCCAACAGAATGCTGAAATAGAAGGTGTGTCTGGTAGAATTGATTTTCTAAAAGCAAGTGCCGCCGAGCTCCCTTTGCAGGATGATGAATTTGATATAGTTGTAAGTTGCCTAACATTTCATGAAGTAAAAGATACGAAAAATAAAATAGAAGTAATTAAAGAGACTTTAAGGGTATTAAAACCTGGTGGCGAATTTATCTTTTTAGATTTATTTATGGATGAAAAAATATTTGGGGATACAGAAGAGTTCTTAAATAACCTAGAGAAACTCGATATATCTAAATTGAATAGCTACAAGCTTGCTGAAGAAATGAAATTACCAAAGCTTTTATTAAATAAAAAAGTATTAGGAAATGCAATGATTTTGAGTGGCAAAAAGTAAAAGGGTATTATTTGCTTACGAAAGTATTGAAGAGTTTTCTAAATAAGGGTACTAACTTTATTTAACAAATTGATGTAACTCTATGTATTTTTATTAGCGAGTGGACGTAGACCTATTTAAGCATTTAGTGTCTTTGGTAATCAAATATGAATTTTTCAAACGTAACGTCGTGAAGCACTTTATATAGGGGGATCGCCACATCGCTATCAAGCTAAGATTATGTAAAATCAATTTCAGGCGAGAAGGTTTTGAAAAAGCTGATTTTGTATTAAATAAACCAAAAGATATTCTGAATTTACTTTAACCAAGCTCGTGTCTAATAAAGAAATTAAGTTACTCACTAAAAAGTCGATTTCTTAACGTACAGGAAATCGACTTTTTATTTATAGGATTAGCGAAAGAAATTTGGTTATTGTTGGCGCTATCTTTCAGTTAAGGTTTTATTGATATTCTAATTTTATTAGCATAAAACACCTTAATTCTAGTTCCCTTTATGCTTCTTATTAAAATTCCTGGCAAAGTTTATGGGTTAATAATTAACCTACGGCTAATTTATAGGTAAACTGATAATCAAAATGTTAGCTTCATGGAAATAAAATAAAAGAACTCTTTTTAAATATAGTTGGAAATTTAATTAAAAAATATGAGGTTTAATCCATAATAATTACAAATTAATTAATAAGAAAACAAAGAGTGATTCCTCTTTTTATACCGTTTTATTAAACTGGAAAAACTTCAATTTTTGTTGGCTGTGAAAACCTACGTTCTAATTCTCTTTTAATCTTATTAACAGCAAAAACTTCTGAGGATGCATGAACTTTAGCTACCTTTTTTATAGCAGTATTACCCGTGACTAAAATATAACTTACCGAATACGATGAAATCATATATTCACCCTTTCAATGTAACATGTTGTTATAATATATGATCCTTATCTTAACTCTATGAAAGAAATGTAAATTAATATAAAGTTTCCTTTTTAATTCATAGCATATACTTAACTAAATATTAATGAAAAAAGGCCTCTTTTCTCGTTGAAAAGAGGCCTTTTACCGTATCATATTAAGGTTTTTCAGGTACTAGTAATAGTAAGTAATGTACTGGGATACAATTTATTTACTATGCAATTAAGTATAGCATGTATATATCATAAAAGGCTGTGTCAAATTTACGAATAAATATAGTATCAAAATACTTATAGCTAACCAAGTACTGAAGTTAAACTATTTTCATACTTCTGCAGTTGACTAAAATTTAAATGAAACTTTAAATTGAGATTAATTATCCAATGTTCTTATCTCTTCGGGAGTATCTTTGTATTTTTTATTTTCTTTCAACAATCTATAAAACTCACTTTTTAATATATTTTTTTCGCGTTCTAGTTTCTTTTGATGGTTAGTTAATTCATTTATACGCTTCGCACTTTCTTGTATTTTTAAATACATGCTCATAATCAACCTCCCAATAAATTATGCTTAAATATATGAGGTTTTTGTACAAAAAATACGGTGAAATTTTTCTACAAAGAGAGCTTTTCTTTGGTAGTCATTATAACCTTGCTATTTGGAGTTTATGTGGAGACATAAAAACTTCATAGGAAAATTACCTTTACTTCATATCAGCTTCAGGAGCATGCGATAATTTATGTGCATAATAACACTAAAAAGAAAGAGGTAATCAAGATGTCACTTGAAACAAACATTATTCTTTCTTTATTAGATGTACAACTGTGAATTGCTCATTATTGGGATAATTGTCGCATACAAGTAAAATAAATTCAGCACCGTACTCAAATAAGTACGCAAGTGTAAATAAAGAAAATTTCATATACGATATTTTCAGAACATTTGTAGTTTGACTGAGATACTACCGGTTCGTTGTACAAAACCTCTTATCTCTAGCAAGATCTCGTAAGAAATTCGGAGATAAGAAGCTTTGAATTTCTTGAGCAAATAGTTGTAATTCATCAGATACAGAAATAGACATACAAAAACACCATCCTTTCCTATGATTCTATAGGAAGAATAACGTATTTTTAGACGAACCAATTAAATTTGTGATTTTTGAATGATAATTAAATTGTATAGACACGAAATTAAATATATAAATATCCTTTACAATAACGCATTTTTAATTACATTATAATCCTCTATTGTATCCACATCATAAAATAATTTAGCATCGCTATATACAGTAATCTTACCTTGAAAAGACTTGTCGTAGAAAATGGAGCGCGCACCTTGATCTCCTTTTAGTTTTTTTAAACTCGGAAAAATCCCCTTTGAAAATAAAATTGGTGGCTGTGGTATACCTTGAAAGCTAGCAGCTACATAATCAAGCTGTGGGAGGTGCTCATAACTATCTATTAATGAATTTAAAAGCTTAACTGTAATAAAGGGTTGATCTGCAAGCATTACTACTACTCCATCAGCATTCATACTTTCTGCCTTTTCTAAACCACAATGGAGAGAGTAAGATTGACCCAGACACGATTTTTCACAAGAGAGAATATGAACCCTTTCAACTTGTGTATAATGTAACAACCAAGACGGTTGATTTGAAACTACTATAACATCACTCAAATTGGAAGAAAGTGATGTATGTAATGCTTTATTCCCAAGTAATGTATTTCCAGTTGGAAGGTACAGCTTATGTAACCCCGGACCTGTTCTTCTACTCTTTCCAGCTGCTAGATATACCCCTACTATTTTCATCGTTCTTCATCCTCATTATTTGTATCATTTCTGCCAGAATGCTTATAGCAATTTCCATTGGTCCCTCGGATCCAATGGATAAACCAGCAGGAGAGAAAATCCATTTAGGTTTATCCAGTCCTCCTAGCAAACGTATGGTACGATATCGGGACCCTAAAATACCTAGGTAACGACAAGGATGGTTCTGCAATAGACTAAGTAGTTCTTGATCCCGTTTGAAATGATGTGTCATTATCATTATAAAATCCTGTTTCTTTATAGATATCCTGGATAGAATCTTTTTTGGAAAACCGACAACATGCCTATCCGCTTCTGGAAACCGTAGCGGTGTGCATAATTCCTCTCTCCAATCACAAATAGTAACAAAAAATCCTGTTTTTTTTGCTAAGGAGACAAGTGGCTTGGCATCTTCTCCTGCACCAATTACAAACAATTTTGGTCGTGGTTCAAAGCAATAGACATATAGATGTTCATACCAACCATTTTTTAATTCAGAAAGTGCTGGAATTTCTCCTTCCCAATCTCCAAATTCATGTCCTTCTTCGCTAAAAAAAAGAGTCTTCGATTTTAATAAATCTTTTATCATCCAGACACGTAGCCCTTTTTCTGTATATCCTCTTACTTTTCGTAAATACTCTTGATATATATAATTCACTTTTTCTAGTAATATATAAATAATTCCATTACACCCTACTCCCCATGATAAATCATTTTCTTCCCTCATATCGAATTCATGTATGCTCCATTTTTCATTAATTAAATCTTTAGTATAAAGATAAAGTTCTTCCTCGATACACCCCGCGCTGAGCATTCCAACCTTTTTCCCATCTTCTCCAAATACCATCATTGAACCTTCTTTCCGGTATGATGAACCGGCTACCCGAAGGATGGTAGCAATAGTGCAACCTTGTGGACTTGCTATTACTGTCTCTAATATCTCATGTATATCAACCATCACAATTCTCCTTTCCTTTAACTTTGAAGGAGGGATTTTACTGCTTCTCTAATTTCTTGATAGCTTGTACATCGGCAAATGTTTGATTCTAACCACTCTTCAATTATTTTGTCTGTTACTTTTGGATAATTTACTATAAGAGCATGACAGTTTACAATAAACCCGGGCGTACAGTACCCACACTGAAATGCCCAATGTTCTATAAATGCTCGTTGAACAGGAGATTCATGTAAACCTTCAATTGTTGTTATGCTTTTTTCTGTTGCTTCTACTGCAAGCATGATACAAGATTTTATCGGCCATCCATCCACTAAAACCGTACAAGTTCCACAGTCCCCATTTTCACATCCACGTTTTGCACCTGTTAGATTAAATTGATCTCTCAATGTATCTAACAAGGTATCAGCTGTTCTCACTATTCCTTGTCGATTTTCTCCATTTAAATAAAGGGTAATCTTTTTAATCAAAATATCCCTCCTTCAAAATGCTCTAACATGTCCCGTAATATATTTCTTAATACAAACAACCGATATTCTCTAGATCCACGAATATCATCTAGTACAGGTGCTGGAATACGTAACACAGTATTTTCTATCCTCTCTTCAACTGACGTCTGATTATTATTAATAGCAAATTCCATAGCAGTAGAACGAAAAGGAAAAGCACATAATCCACTAAATGCCATACGAATTTTATTTCCTTTTTTCAAAGCAGCTAGTGTAATTAATGGGTAATCAATTTTTTCAAGTTTTCTCTTTTTCACACTATAAAAAGGTAGTCCAACATACTCTATATCAGTTAAGACTTGTAAAAGAAATTCTCCCTTACTTAATTGTAGTCTTTCTATAAATAGAGAATGGATAGAGACGTAACGTATACCTTTCATTCCTACAATTCCCAAAGTGCTGTCTGCTAATAAAAACGGAAGCACTGCCTCTCTATAGCAGATTTCCCCTGCAATGTTTCCACCTAAAGTAATTTTGTTCCGTGCTGTACGGTCTGCTACTCTTGACGCTGTTTTACTCAAAAGTGGAAACACATTCGAATCTGAAACACGAGTTAAAGTAAGTGCTGAACCAAGAACTACATAATGCTGATACCTTCCAAGCACATTACATTCCGGAATTTCCTTTATATCAATTACAGATTTGAGAGAAAGATTCCCCAATCTACCAAGGGTAATAATTTCAGTTCCACCGCTGTAATATATCGGCGTTTTCCCTTCTTGATAAAGCTTAGAATATAGTTGTAATGCTTCTGTTATAGAGTGGGGGCGGTAATATTCAAAGTCAAATGGAATCATAATAAAGGATTCTCCTTTTTCAGTTTCGTTCGCCAAATTAGTTCTGGAGTAATAGGTAACTGATGCAAAGAAACCTGCGCTGCAACTGATAAGCAATTTGCAAGAGCCGCTGGCATTCCAAGGATGCCATGTTCGCCAAGAGCACGAGAACCAAACGGAGAATCGTCATGAGGAGTTTCTATAAATTCTACTTTATACTCAGGTTGTTGACCGTAGTGGGTTACTTTATATGAACGAAATTGATTGTTTAATATTTTCCCTTTTTTGTCATAAGTAAATGCTTCTCGTGTTGCAAAGCTAAGTCCCATACTCATTGCGCCCATTATTTGGGTCTCAGCTCCTTTAAAATTTAATACCTTTCCAGCATCTATTACACTAAAAGCACGAATTAATTTATATGTATAATCCCGAGTGTCAAATTCAACCTCAACTGCCTGTGCTGCAATTCCCCACTCCGGGCCTGATTTCCCCTTTCCAGTTTCCTTATTAGGTTCTGTGATTCCTTCAAACGTATATGCTCCTCTTCCTATAATCTGTTTGTTAATTACTTGTCCGTTTGAGGAGACATATCCTAACGCAATATGAGCTATTTCTACAGAAAGATTGGGAGATTCTTTGACATATACTTGTTTATTAGCAATTTCTAAACTCTCTATCGGATACCCTAATAAAATAGAGGCAGATTTTTTCAACTGCGAAATGATATCTTCTGTTGCTGCTAGCACTGCGTTTCCTACTAAATATGTAGTTCTGCTTGCAGCTGTTTTCCAATGCTTTGGTGCAACTTGTGTATCCACTTCCATTTTGATATGTATATCTTCCATCTTCAATTTCATTTTTTCTGCTACCATTTGCGCAAGCACAGTTTTTGTACCCGTTCCAATCTCCACTGCACCACAATGGATATTTACACTACCATTTTCATTAAACGTTATTACCGCCCCTGCCCCTGCATCTGGTGGTGTTGTAGAGTTTTTCCATGCAAAAGCAATACCCTTTGCGCGCACTTTTCTATCTGAAATTTGTATATACTGTCCTTCATTCCAATTAATAAGTTTTTTTAATCTTTCTAAACATTGTTTCGGATTTCCCATATTACTTCTTGTTACTGGAACTTGTGTAGGTGTCATATCTCCAGGTTTGATTGCATTTTTTAATCGAAATTCAAGTGGACACATACCTAATTTGTTAGCCATAATATCTATAGTTCGTTCTACAACAAAAGTATATTCAGAATGTCCAAATCCACGGAATGCTGTAGCATAAGGATGGTTTGTATACATACAGAGCGAATCACAACAGACATGTTCAATTGAGTAAGGTCCTGTACAATCTAACCCCGCAGCTTGGCTAATAATTACCGCTCGATCTGCATAGGCTCCACCGTCAAATAAAAATAAAAATTCTGCAGCCTGCAAGCTTCCATCTTTTGTACAACCTAGTTTGACTTTTGCTTGCAAACCTATATGAACAGGTGAAGTAATAAAATCACCTTCTCTACTATTACGAAGTTTCACCCTTCTTCCACCTACCGCTTTAGAAGCAAGATAGGCTAAAATCTCAATTTGTACCATCGTTTTTCCACCATATGCTCCGCCTACTAAAGGTACGTTAACATGTATATTGCCTTCATCTATACCAAATGCTTCACTCAACTGTTTTCTAATCTCAAATGGTGCCTGAGATGTTGAAGTAACAAGAACAACTCCGTTTGGCTTAATCTCGACTTTTGTACATCTTGTTTCCATTGCAGCATGATCAGATTGCGAAAATGAAAAAGATTCTTCTACAATTACATCGCTCTGGTTAAATCCATTTTTAATATCACCCTTCCGAACTTTTGTCCGTGTGGCAATATTTGTATTGGGCTCTGGTTTTGCTTCTTCTATGATTCTATATTCTCCCAAACGCTCATGAACAAGAGGAGCATTATTTTGATATGCCTGTATTGGAGAATTAACAACAGGAATTTCTTTGCACGTTACATGTATTGAAAAAACCGCTCTTTGAGCTGCTGCTTCACTATCTGCAATCACCATAGCAATTGGTTCACCAAAGTATCGTACCTTTTCAAAAGCTAACGGTGGCCGATCCACTATACTACTACCGACCAGGTAAGGATAGTCTCTACCCGTAACAATATTTCGAACACCCGATATTTTCCAAGCCTCACTTGTATCAACGCTCTCTATATACGCATGTGCATATTCACTAGTTAAAAGCTTTACATGCAATATTCCTGTTTCATTTTCATCGTCAATATACTTTGCTCGTCCCGTTACTTTGTCCATTGCTTCTTTCCTGGTGATACTTTTTCCAATGATATGATATTGACTCATAAGTCTCCTCCTTTTTTCCTACTCTATACTATTAGTCTTCTCCTACTTTTAGTACATGGAAGAACTTTCTCTACAAATATCTTTTATATTTCTATGCGAGAATAAGTTTTGGTTTATTTTATACATTCCTAAATTTAATGCTTATTTTTAAAATTGTGGGGGCTTCCTATATTTATCAAGCTAATCTTAAAGTCCTTTGACCTTGAGTATTTAACAATACCATTTGTATGGTTCAATATCTGCCGGATAGTAATCTGGTTACCATCATATCCGTTTCCTTGAATGACACCAGGCGACCACTTTTCAATAGAATCATCTAGATTCAAGCGGTTCTCTCCAGCTAATTGAAGTAAAACTTTTGCGGTGAACGTTTTCGTCACGCCGCCAATGCGAAAGCAAAAACACTTTAATTACATTTTTCTAACATCCATTTTTTTTAATAAAAAAAGAGAGCCCATATTAATCTGTACCCTTTGTAAAGGACATCTTGAAAAAAGTTAGGCAACATCAAGAAGATGATTTCTGTATCCAACAGGAGTCATCTTTTTTAAATTCCATTGATATCTATAGTGATTATAGTACGTCATATATTTCTTAATCTCTTGTTTCAATTCATTAAAGGACGCGCAAGGTTTTATATGAGCTTCATCTTTCAGATGACCAAAAAACGATTCTTGTGGGGCGTTATCCCAACAGTTTCCTCTTCTTGACATGGATTGTCCAAGGTTTAGCTTTTTGACTAGCTTCTGATAGGTAGGGCTTGTGTAGTGGGCTCCTTGATCTGAATGAATATAAGCACCTTCAGTCAATCGAATCCGCGGATTCTTTTTTAGTTTATGGAGAGTTGTCGTTACGAGCTCTAATGTCATCTGTTCTGAAACATGGTAAGCTAAAATTTCATTAGTTGAACCGTCTAAAATTGTAGATAAATAGGCCCTTTGATTCTTACCGTAAACTAAATAGGTGATATCTGTAAGAAGTGTTTTCCCTGGGGTATTTTGTTTACATTCTCGATTTAATTGATTCGGTACTATTCGATGTTCTTTTGTAGCTTTAAGCATTCTTTTATAAGGATTCGCTTTACGAACCGGACAGACAATCTCGTATTTCTTCATAATTCTACGGATACGCTTTAAATTGTAGACAACTTGAAACTGACCCGCCAATGTCATCTTTATCTGACGAGCCCCCTTCTTTCTATTTCTAAATCGAAGTGCTTTTAATATGGTTTCCTTCAAGATTTCATCTCGATCACTCTTTTGTTTCCGTTGTTCTTGAGCTGAAATTGAAAAGTAATTATAGTATCCCGAACGGGATACACCGGCTACTTTACACAAATAACTGACCATATTCCTTAAGTTGTATTTCATGATGACAGAACGAATCAAGATGAATTTTTGACTAGGTGGTAGTGTTATTTCCTTCTCATCCTCCCTTCCATAAGTTTGATTTTTTTTAGCAATTCGTTTTCCGCCTTTAGTAAGTTTCGTTCGGCTTCTAAACGGGCATACTTTTCTTCTAACGTAAGCTCTCTCTCAAGAGTTCTTCCAGTGTTTTCAATACGTGTATCCCTTAAACCCAATACACCATTTTTTCTATAAGCAGCACGCCATCTACTTCCCGATGACATAACCCGTTTCATTCCAATCATATCTATATCAAAACCACATTCTTCAAAAATATTTCGAGGTAGCTTTCCTTTTTCATTTTCCTCAATAAAAATATGCTTAAATTCCTCTGTATAAGTGATACCTTTCTGACTTACAGATTTTACGTATAGGTTATTTGATAGAATTTGAATTTCTCTTTCTGTAAATAGCTTTTTTGTCATTTTTAACATTCTCCGATCCTGATTTTCCTTTTATTATACAAGAAATACCCTATAGGATAGACTTTTTTCAAGTGTCTATTCTATAGGGTACATTTTACATTTCAGGTATTTTTTATATCTTATTCTATACCAACTGCATCATAAGCTTTTGTTACAGCTTGTACTTCTTTAGAATTTTTACCAAATAAATCTTCTGCAGCTTGAATTGCAGCTTGTCGCATCATTTTAAAATTAGATTTTGCAGTTAAATATTTTGTAAGAGCACGATAGTAAATTTTTTCTGTAGCTTCGCGGCCAACGCCATTTACTTCTACCCCATAATGCCAGCCACCTTCAGATACTAAATATGCTGCTTTATTATTGATACTACTATTAATATGAACACCGCCATTATCATATGGAGTAGGGTAATAATGTCTGTAATGATCTGGATAACCCTCAGTTGGATCTAATGGGTTTGGAATAGAAGACGGATCACTTAAGGAACGCATCGCATCCCCAGCTATATCCGGTGTATAAATATCTTCTCCCGTCTCCCAATCATCCCGGTCTACCATCACACCGAAAATATCCGAAAGCGATTCGTTTAATGCACCTGATTCATCTTGATACTCTAAATTTGCTGTATGCTCTGTTACAGCATGTGTCAACTCATGAGCGACAACATCTAAGCTTGCCGAAAATGGAATAAACATTTTTCCATCTCCATCTCCATACGACATATACACACCGTTCCACCCAGCGTTATTCCAATTTTCCCCTACGTGAACAACAGAACGTAACTTTGCTCCTTTGTTATCATAGGAATTACGATTAAATGTTTTCTTATAATAGTCGTATACTTTTTCTGCATTTACATGTGCATCAACACCTGCTTTATCTTCAAATAACTTGAACTTACTTTCAATTTCATAACCCGTATATCCTAGTTCTTGTGATGTTGAATCATAAAATTGTTTATCTAAATCTCTCGAATCAAACGTATAAACACCGTTTCCACGTTTGCCATCAAATAAATGAAATGCACCTGTTTTTTCATTTTGAACAATTTCAAATGATTGTCTGTTTCCTAAAACACCATATCCAAAACCAGTAATATGATTGACCACATTATATTTATTAATCACATTTCCATTTGTTGCATCAATAAAATAATGCCAGTATCCTGGTGCTGGTTTTGAAACAGATGCTTTTATAAGATAGGAAAGATAATATTGCCCATCTTTTTCATAGATATATAAATCTTTCTTAATATCATCATAGTTATCTACTTTCCCAATTTCTTTCTCAATACCAGCTTTCGTAATATTTACAGCCTCATCTTCTGAAATACTTGCAGCTGATGGAATATTTTTATTTTCTAAATTCGGGATAACTTGTCCAAAAAATGTCTTCACATTATTATTTTTATCAAGTGCTACTGTTTGGTCAGATCCATAAACAGGAACACCATTATATTTTTCAATAAGCTTTAGATGCGTCGTTTCTGCTTCTGCGTCTTCTTCTTCTCTAACGATTTCAAAATGTTTCTCCATATTTCCTTCTAATTTAAACATGTCTTTCTTACTCTTTAAATACTCGAATACAGTCTCTTTTTTATCTAGTCCTTCTGGTGCTTTCCACTCTTCACCAATATAAGATGGTGTATGAAATTTTTGACTGTATTGAATTTTTATCTCCTCTGCATATATACTTGACGTATCTACTGTTGCGAATACCCCTAAAACCATAGATAAAGCTAAAGTTGAAGATAAAACCTTTTTCTTCAAAAACATCACTCTCCATCCCTATTTTTTGACAAAGCTCTATGTTTTTTAACACCTTTTTATAATTCTAGTGATAATCGTACAGGGCCTTCTATTTAAAACTTTATAAAATAGAGACTGAATTTTCCGATTCCTTAGTTATAAGAAAAGATTGGTAAATAAACGAATTGAATTGGGTAAATTGACATACTATAAGCCTGAAGATAAGATATTAATTTACACCGAAAGTTTCTGTAGTGTAAAAAAGATTATACTTTTTATAAAAATCAAACTTAAATTTACTATAGAAGAAACCATTTTAATCAATGTTGATATGCTCCCATTACGATACTCTTTTTTTGATAAAACAAAAAAACGGATACTCCCATCATAGGAGCGTCCGCTATAAATATACTTCTATATGGTTAGTACTTTTCTACCCTAAAAAGTCCTAAAAAGAATCTACTATTAAATCCTCGATACCTCTTACCTTACTCTGAAAACTCCTAAAAGGGAGTTTTATGATTGATATTATTTTAAATAAAATACGTCTGTGTTAAACGTTCCTAAATATACAGAACCTGAAGATATTGTTTTGTACGTATCAACTTTCAAACGATATTTGCCTTTTTCATAAATGCCTACGCCATCATAATTGACTCTACCAATATCAATGTTCATTCCTACATATTCTCCAGGTACAAACCAAGAAATTAAAGGTTTATTCACATTTTCCCACGTGCCATTTGTACGCTGAATTTGTGGTTGTATACGAAGCTCAACTTCATAAGCTTTGTTGTCATTTTTAATTTTAATATTTATATATGAATCTGTACCAACATAATGATTTGCTTTTGTTGTATTTACGCTAGCTCCGTAACCTGAAGCCGCAGCTGCTTTTGATACGGGGTTAACTAATTCTAGAGTAACTACACCTCCTAATGCGATTGCTGAAGCCAACATTGTCATACCCATTTTCTTTTTCCATGGTTTCATGTGAAATTCCTCCCAATTTTCAATTATTTTATCGTGTTAATTTTACTGACGCTGTGTACATTGTATCAATTAAACCCGCAGCATTTTCAACTTTAACTTTCACACGGAAAGTACCTATTTCTGCAATTGATTCGCCATTGCCTGTTGAAAAAATAATTTCTTCATTTGTACAAGCTCGGAACATAACCCACCCTTCCAGATTCATTCCATTACGTCGAAATTAAGGTATTATTTCTCTTAAAATGTTATAAATTTCATTTTAAAATCCCATTATAATAATATTAATTTTCTCTCTTCTTTTCATATTTACAACATGGAGAATACAGAGACAACTCTTTCAAAACTTTATTAGGGGGAAGTTTAAAAAACGTAATTATAATAATTTTTACATAAATGTAATATGTAGTAAATTGATATAGTTAGTACCTACTATTCTTAATATTCAATAATCTTTTCCTTTGCCCTACAAAGAGCAACATTAACATTTCAAAAAAACAAGCAAAGCACGTTTAGACAACAAACAACCAGATTTTACCTTGTTGGTGCTACTCCTTGTTAAAAATAAGTCAGCTCTTTTATATACAAAGGACGTAAGGATTATAAATTAATCAAATTTAACTCCTTAAAATTATATGCACCAAAGAAATTGACGTATTCCCAATGTAGAGATCCTCCCCCTATCAGAAAAGAAGAGTTCCATACACCAATGAAGAAAGTGAACTACAGTTTAAAAAGGTATACCGTTTTAAACAGTCGGTTTTTACCTATGAAACATTGAAATACCAAGTTTGTAGAGGTGATAACAACAATATTATAAACTGCCAGCACGTGTCATTATCCATTGTTTAACTGAGGGTCAAACGCAAGCACGTCTGAAAAATCAAGCGATACGTGAAAAGAAGAAAGGCATTGTCATGAAGGATAAAATTAAATGTTTAATGTGCATGAATGTGTATATCGCGAATACGTCACTAGAAGAAGTACCGACAAACTACGTACATTCATTATATTCACTGCGTTGGCAGATTGAAATTTTATTTAAAACATGGAAGTCATTCTTTGAAATTGATGATGCAAAAATATAAAAAGAGAACGCCTAGAGTGCCATTTATATGGACAACTCATCAGCATTCTCCTCTGTTCTTCTACAATGTTTCAAATGCGTCAGTTCCTGCTTGAAAAGAAAAAGCAGGAACTGAGTGAATATAAAGCGATTTATATAATTAAAGATTACTTTCCGTTACTGTTTTAAGCGATAGCTGTTGGCACAGAAGAACTTTTAAAAATTCCGCATCGCCTTGAACGGTCGTAAATGTCATAGGCATAAGCAGATGACCGTCTTTGATATTCTAGGAATTGTGTATAAAACGTCATTGAAGCATAGACAAGCTGCCAAGCGAAAAAATCACGTTTTAATAGGCTTTTTTAGCATGCCTACTTTTTAGCACTTACTAGTTTTGAAAATAGGATCATTTCGTACCTAGTAATTTATTTGGTTAGCTTGATGGGAATGGGGTAGCACCACACTGCTATCACCCTAAGAAAAATGGTCACCCCCAAAAATTACTTTTTAGAGTAAGTTGGTTTTTTTGAACCAGAAAGGTTTATTCTTAACTATAAAAACTATGACAAAATTTATCCGGTTTTCCTTTTTGCCTACTTGCTAAATTCAGCAAGTAAAATATTTTTAAAAGGATCAGGACTATTATCTTTAAGGCTGTTCAAATTGACAGCCAATGTGTGCTTGCCTCCAAGTGTGCCTCCAGCAAGAGTAGAAAACCCTGGAATGCCACCTGTGTGTCCCCATATCGAGACACCGTTTGGAAGCTTAGTTTCATAGATTCCAAGACCATATCCATCGATTCCTTCTATTCCTGTAGGAACTGTAGTAAGCATTTGTTTTAATTGCTGTTCCTTGAGTAATTTGCCACTGAGTAAGTAAAAGAAGAATTTGTTTAAGTCGTCAGCAGTAGAAATCATATCTCCAGCCGAGTTAGCTATACTTGGGTTATAATAAGTAACGTCTTTTAACTCACTTGCTCCATCTGGTTGGAAATATCCACGGGCATGGTTAGTGCCTGGAATAACGCTTGAATTGCCAGGTAGGAATGTATTCGACAATTTAAGCGGTTCAATAATCCGATTTTCAATCTCTTCCGCATAGCTGTTCCCGGTTACTTTTTCAATAAGGATACCCAGTAATACGTATCCTGTATTTGAATAAGACCAGCCCTTTCCTGGGGTAAAGTCTGGAGGTAGGGAAAGCCCAATATTTACCAATTCTTCAGCCGTATATGTTTTTTTTGTATTCATCATATCATTGTCTTTTGACCTTAAGTAATCAGCAATACCACTCGTATGATTCAATATCTGTCGGATAGTAATCTGGTTACCATCATATCCGTTTCCTTGAATAACACCAGGCAACCATTTTTCGATGGATTCGTCTAGGTTCAAGCGGTTCTCTCCAGCTAATTGAAGTACAACCGTTGCGGTGAACGTCTTCGTCACGCTACCAATGCGAAAGCGAAAATCCGTTTTCATTGGTTTCTTAGTTCTCAGATCTGCTATCCCCGCGGCATAACTCCACGTTTTTCCACTCTCAGAAGTTTTAGCAAGTATCCCAGGGTATCCAAGTTGTAATGTATCTCGCATTGCTTGCTTGACGGAAGTACGATCTCGTTGAATACTTGTTTGTAACGAACTAGATACATTTTGAGTGGGTTCTGCTTTTACAATTGAGGTTGGTGTTGTGTATAACAGGGAACTTCCAGCTATTAAAAGGGCCAAACTTGCACATGTAATTTGACTACGTGTTTTCATAAGGCATTCCTCTTCTCTATTCATATTGTATAGGTGGTTGATAGCTATTTCATACTAACCACATAGCTATCATTTCTACTAATGACAAAGGGTCAATATTGAATTTGTAATTATCTTCCTAATTATTGTTTTTACAAACGCTATTGTGTCCTATCAAACGGTAAATCCCTCTTTTTCCACATGTATGTTAACCCTAGAAATTACTTCTCTTCCTTAAAACACTCTTGTTACTGGTTTATTTTTCATATATAGTTCATGCCTGTTCCTCCTTTCACACCTCCTTATATTTTTATCCTACACAATGAAAATCTTTTATTCCTTACCTATTCCTTACTTATTCCATACAAATTATAAACCGACCGTTCAGTCTAATTTTATAACAAGAGTAGTTAATTTGTAAATACTGGAATTATAATTGTATACTATAGCCTATTGATAAAATGAAATACTAAAATCATATTATTTTCATTTACGTTGTAATTCATTAAGTACAGAAAAAGACATACAAAACGCTATCCCTTCCTATGATTCTACAGAAAGAATAGCGTGTTTTTTTATTTTAGGTGGTATTTTGTTTTGTTAGCTTGATAGCGATGTGGCGGTACCCTAATACGGTACAACTTTTTTATAAACGGTTGTAAGGTTCTACGTTTTTGACCATTCTGTACAACGATAACTTTGGTTTATTGATTTCACCTGTAATCTGGTAGCCTATCCTCTGATACAATTTAATGGCAAGTTGGTTCTCTTTCTTTACCGTCAGAGAGCATTTGGCAAAGCCTTGCAGGGAAGCTTGTTCCTCGGCAAACTCAAGTAGTCTAGTACCTATCCCTAGTCCTCGACTTTCGGGCAATAAGGCAATTGTTCCGATGTGAAACTCATCATCTTCTCCCTCCTTCAAGGTAAACATGGAATAAAGCATTTTGATATTCAGAATGTTATAAATAACAAAACCCAGCTTTCGCAATGAAAGCAGCTGTTTAAAAGTGGACCAGGCAAGACGATTTAAAACAGGTATGGCATAGCAAGTAATCATCCCTAAAGTTTTCCCGTCCATTTGAGCTTCATAAGCGTATTGATGACTAAAACGGTTGTTTCCCTGCCGCCATAGCGTACAAAATGTCCCTTCGACTGTGTTCTTCTCCTCAGATCCTGCAAGTGGAAACGCCATGTATTCCAATGCCATTACATTTAACTGGGCGCCGACCATGGATTGATGAACAGCCTTTACAATAGAGATTTGATTCATTTCCCAGTCCTCCTTTTCGCTTTCTATATTATTGATATTAATTATCATGGATTTGAATCAGTTCACTTCCCTCTCAACTCATCATTAGCTTTGAAACCATAATAAAATGTATTTAAAACAAGCTCTGCAGCAGACTTTTTAGCCACATTTCCTTCATGTACCTGTTCCCAAGTATGGAAAAGCAGGGCATAAAGCGTATTCAAAATCCATTCGCTGCTAACCGTTTGCTGAAAGTAACCTCTTTGTTGTAACAACTCAATAACACGTCGTAAAGGTTCCCTCAGCTTCTCTTCGGCTTCACCTAATTCTTTGTTGTTAAATACAGATGCATCATGACCTAGAAAATAGATTTTGTCACCTAAAGGGATTAACGCTTCAATGAGCTCCGGAATATAGTTTTCGCTTCTTTCCTCATCCAGTGGAATCTGGTTTACGGTATCACTTACCAGTTGTATAGCCCGATGGCCCAAGAACAGCATCAATTTCTCCCTGCTTTCGACGTAGCGATGGAGTGTAGCAATTCCAATTCCCGCATATTCCGCAATTTCATTCATCGAAGCAGTAGGATTTTCAACAAGCAATATAGTAGCAGAATCAAGAATTGCATTAAATCTCGCTTCCTTGAACGCTGACAAGTCTTTCTTCATCGTCAATCTCTCCCTTTTTCTGTATAAATTCGTCATTTTTTGATAGGTATATGTATCATTTGATATTATAATAAATAATCTCAAACATAGTGTCCAGCTGCTGAATGTAATTTTTCGAAAAAATTATATTACTGAAACTGATAGTACTTTGAATGTTTCATTTTTAGCATTTCATTATTTAGATAACGATGAAAAAATTAAATTCTTTAATGTAATAAATACAAAAGCCAAAGGAAATGGTACGAGTTAATTTCTGCATAAAGTTATCGGTTTACTTTAAAATTCACTTCCGGGTATTTGGTCATCAGCCTTTTAAGAGTGGAGCCGTCATCCTTCTGTTTTACATACTGGTCAAAAAACGCCAGACTGAATTCGTTGATAATACGATGAACTTCCTTTGGATTTTCACCTGGGCTCTGTAACACAGGGGAGAACAAATGTAAATCAGTGAAGCTTGTATGATCCGTATGAGGAATGAGCATTGACATACCACCGCCAGCTAACCCACGTCCGTATCGCTCTCTCACATCATAGGGATCTGCTTCATCAGGCTCTTCTGCACTCATGAGCAGAAACGGTTTTCCAATTCCACTTTCAGGAAAAATTTCTCCATACAATGTACCATCCATATTGATAGCTGCTTTGACCCGAGAATCTTTTGCAAGTATTTGTGCTGCGGTAGCTCCACCGTAAGAGTGACCAAACATTCCAATTCGCGATGTATCCAGTCTTCCTGTAAAGAAGCCGGTCTCATCGTTTTGGTTAAATTTCTCTATCTGATTAAGGACAAAGCTGACATCTTCCTCCCATAATTTTATGTGGCTATCCCCTTCATCAGTTAAATTGATGGGCTGTACGTAAGCAGTTCGACCATCTGGAAAGACGGTAGCTGCCGCATCAAAGGTATGATCGATACTTAGAACAATATATCCTTGACTAGCCAACTCCTCAACTTGAAACGTGTTTTGATTACGAAAACCATTAAAACCATGAGAGAAAAGTAATATGGGATAGTGATTCTCTGAGTCTGAGAGTTGTAAGTCCATAAACGAATGAGATTTTACCAATTCCATGTGGCTGAATGCAAATGCAGGAATGGACAATGTTTTTTCCAATCCCTTGGAGAGCTCATTTATGTTACGAATATAAGGTTCTGGATTCCCCTTGCTTTTTTCAGCTGCAGGATACCAAATTTGCACCATCAGTTCGCGCCGATCGGTTGGATTTTTCGAATATGGTTCATTTCTCTGATGATCAACCCAATGATATACCTTCGTACCGATCCTATGCGGGCCAGTTGGTTCTTCAAATAAAAATACTGGCATAAGTAAAGGTAGCGCAACTGCTACAGACAAATAGATACATAGCAACGAAGTCTTAACCATGAATATACCCCAGCTTCTAAAGCCCTTTTTCCGCCCAGCTAATAAATAGCATAAAATTAAGATAACTGGGGATACATATGCCGGAATCATCTGCCATCTAAAACCTTCTGCTAATAGCTGCACTGTAACCATTACAACGGCAACCAAAGTAGCTAATTTAGACCATTTTTTCGTTTCCTTGCCTACTAACAGTACCCAAATCAATAGACTAAAATTTACAACTATCAAAACAACTTCCCAGAAATTCATTGGCCTATCTCCTTTGAATGTATTTTACTTCTAATTAAAGAGGTCGTTTTCAGTTTGAGCAAAAGCAGATGAAACACCTATATATTTGCACCGATTATGCTTAGTAATCGTTTCATCCACTCTACTCCTTTCTTTAAATTAAAAACTTAAAATGCCCAACTACCTTTACGAAAAATTGGCTCTACAGTTCCATCGGGTAGAATACCGTCGATGTTCATCTCACTGCTGCCAATCATAAAGTCCTCATGTGTTACTGAAATATTTGCACCTAACGTTTCAAGCTGATCGTTTTCTAAATCTCTTCCACCCTCTAAGCAAGTTGGATAAGCTTTACCAATTGCTAAATGGTTCGATGCATTTTCATCAAACAATGTATTAAAATATAAAATTCCCGATGCTGAAATTGGTGATTCATGTGGTACAAGTGCTATCTCACCTAAATAGCAAGAGCCTTCATCCACATTAATAAGCTCCTGTAATAAATCATTTCCTATCTGTGCTTCAGCTTTAACAATTTTTCCTTCTTCAAATGTCAGTTTAAAGCCATCGATAATATTCCCTTGATAAACTAATGGTTTTGTATTGCTTACATAGCCATTTACACCTTGTTTCATCGGTAACGTATAAACCTCTTCTGTCGGCATATTAGCCATAAAGATAGTATCATTTGGCGTTTTACCACCTCCAGTAATCCATTTATGCTGTGGTGCTAATGCAATTGTTAAATCAGTACCTGGCGCTTTATAGTGAAGCTCTATATATTTTTTATTGTTCATTAAGACCGCACGAGATTCTAAATTCTCTACATGTTCACGCCATTTTTCAATAGCATTACCTTCACCAATACGAACAGCTTTAAAAATAGCCTCCCATAATGCTGGTACTTGATCCCCAGCCGCTAAATCCGGGAACACCTTCGATGCCCACTTTGATGAAGGAACTGCTACCATCGACCAAGCTATTGAATCCTTCATTACGGCGTTGCGATTATTTCTCAGAGCAGCTCCTGCTACCTTTTGATAGGTAGCTAGACGATCAGATGAAATACCTGTAAATTTATCAGGATCTGTAGCATCTATCATTAATAGTGCTCCTTTACGTTCGATCAGCTCATCATTCATTTTGACTATCCACTCTGGAAAGCGATTAAATTCTTCATCTGAGGCATGATCAAAGTAAGCACGTTCCATTTCCTCATCCGTAAAATTAACATGAACACGCCCTGCCCCAGCCTTATAAGCCTCTTTCACAACTATACGGGCGAAATCCAATGCATCCACTGATGTATTGACTAATAAGTATTGTCCTGGTTGAATATTGACACCAATTTTTACCGTAAGTTCTGCATATGCTTGTAATTTTTCTTCAAAAGTCATATTATTTACCTCGCTTTTATCAAATTGGTTTGTTTTTCAAAAAATCTAATCGAAGGGTATCAAACACTACATAAAGTTATAGAGTTCTTTATTGTGAAAGCTCACTCATTTCTTCCTAATCTTTTCTGCTGCACCTAAAAGCTTTCCATCACTGTGGCGTATAACATTCTCAATCACTCCTTTCTCTTTATAAAGTTATTTTTGATAGATAAATGTATCATTTGACATAACAATAAATCATTTTAAGTGAATTATCAAGCCGTAAAATTAAATTTTTAAAAAATTCGGTAAAAAATCTATATGAAAATGGATTCTATCAAAGGGAGCGATAACGGAAAGATTTTTACGCACACATTTATACGAAATTACTGCTCAAAAATACCCCCTTACATTTATCTGCAAGGGGGTTTTCTTTTTATTCATTTTGCAAATAAACAGACGTGTTTCCACTTTATCAATTTTTCATGTTTATATTATCCTATCTAGATAAAGCTATCTTCTAGGGGTAACGCCACATCGCTATCAAGCTAATATTTTAGAGTATCCCCAAAACGAAAATTGTATCTCTCCATAGTTGTTTATGAAAATTCAGTTCATTTTTTTCATTTTGGGGAACAATTATTCTCTTAAGTTGATGGGCATGGGGGAAAACCTGTAACTAAAGCCTAACATAGGTGTTTTTGTTTAAATTTTGCTTAATTCTCACTAGTAATTAACTAAAAATTTAGAAATCGTTATATAATGAATTTAATT
>NZ_JBQAGZ010000009.1:0-211588 GCF_051916605.1 Bacillus cereus group sp. MYBK195-1
GTATTAGGCACGCCGCCAGCGTTCATCCTGAGCCAGGATCAAACTCTCCAATAAAGTTAGTTTGTCTAGCATCTAAAATAAAAATTGACGTTTCACGTTGTTTGTTTCGTTCAGTTTTCAAAGAACTACTTAGTCGCTCATTCGCGACTTCCTTATGTTAACATCTTCATTTTTCAATGTCAACTAAGTTTTTTATTTCTTTTTTGTCGTTTTCTGCGTTTCCGCATCAGCGACGGTTATTAATATATCATGCAGTATATACATGGTCAATACTTTTTATAAAAAAATTTCACATCCCGTTAAAAACTTAAAAACCGCTGTAAAAATCATTATAGCGTCCATTCATTCTTCATGGCTCCCCTCCTATTCATTTCATATCTTATCCCTTTATCAATTTACACGAGAGTGAAAATTCTAAATTTTATGTTATATTATTAGTATAGGAGCGTGGTGAGAATGAGCATTAAGTATTCAAACAAAATCAATAAAATCCGGACCTTTGCATTAAGTTTAGTATTTATCGGCCTCTTCATTGCATACTTAGGTGTCTTTTTCCGCGAAAACATTATTATTATGACAACGTTTATGATGGTTGGCTTTTTAGCTGTTATCGCTAGCACTGTCGTTTACTTTTGGATTGGTATGTTATCTACTAAGACTATCCAAATTATTTGCCCAAGCTGTGATAAGCCAACAAAAATGCTCGGCCGTGTCGATGCATGTATGCACTGCAATCAACCTTTAACACTAGATCGAGATCTAGAAGGAAAAGAATTTGATGAAAAGTATAATAAGAAGAGTTATAAATCATAAGTATCAAGGGAAATACGAATTTGCAACACTACAAATGTTTCAACTCATTAAAAAGTTGATTTCTTAAAAAATCAACTTTTTAATTGTTTTATTAAATTTATTACACCTATTTTTTCGAAATAACAGTAAACATCCCTGTCATATTAGGCGAATAATCTTTAAAATCATATTTTTCGTAGAATGATGTTTTACCTTGCGACGCAAACAAACCAATGAATGCTTTATTTGGAGCATTCTGATTTAAGTATTCTACTAAAGTATTCATTATTTTCTTTCCAATACCATTCTTTTGATACTCTGGATGAACCACTATATCTTGAATATAGAAATAGATAGCCCCATCACCAACAATTCTCCCCATGCCGATGATTTGATTATTATCCTTGACTGTTATACAGTAAATCGAATTTTGAAGTGATATTTCCGCCACCTCAAAGTTCATATAGTTAGTCCATCCCACAGAATCACATAAATATTTATATTCTTCCAATGTTGGAATGTTATTTTTAATCTCATATTTCTTCAAAATGTCCCCTCCCAGAATTCATTTCCACCAATACAAAGTAAATTCGACAAACTTTTATCTAACCCTTCTTACTAACTTAGCACTGTAAATCCCGATTAGCCTCACTCTAATCCTTATATAATAAAGAAAGAGGCTGACGTATAGCCGTCAGCCTCTTTCTTTATTATATATTACGCCTTATGACACTCTGGACAAACGCCATAAATTTCTAAGCGATGACTATTGATAACGAAGCCTGTCGTTTTCGCAGCTTCCTCTTCCAGCTTTTCCAAGCCTCCATAAGGAAAATCAACAATCTTACCACATTTTTCGCAAATCACATGATAATGTTGACTTGTAACATAATCAAATCTACTTGAAGCGTCTCCATAAGTTAATTCCTTTACAAGTCCAACCTCTTTAAACACACGTAAGTTATTATAGACAGTTGCAACACTCATATTTGGAAACTTACCTTCTAATGCTTTATAAATATCATCCGCTGTTGGGTGCGTCATTGATTCCACAAGGTACTCTAAAATAGCATGACGCTGTGGAGTAATGCGTACACCCGTATTTTTCAGCATTTCTAGCGCTTCTTTTAATTCTTCTTTGACCACCGTCATGCACCCCGATTCTATACGGATTATTATTTTATAATTCTTATAAAGAGTGTACTCCTTTTCTTATAAATCGTCAATATTTCTACTATAAGTATGTAGTTTATTTTTATATTCAGGACTTGTTTTTATGTATCTTTCCCTTTTTTCTTCATATATTCCATAGAAAAAAGTGCGACATAATCGCACTTGGAATACTATCATCTGAGGAGGTATGCCCTACACTTCCACTTTATGTAAGGGAGTAAAATATGTATAGACACTTGCCTTGTTTCTGCATATTTTATCTCCAATGTAGATTTATTTTATATAAGAAAGAACATCCTCAATATGTCCTTTCACTTTCACTTTACGCCACTCTTTTACAAGTTCACCGTCTTTATTAATAAGGAATGTAGAACGCTCGATTCCCATATACTCTTTCCCAAAGTTCTTTTTTAACTTCCAAACATCGTATAACTCTGCTACTTTATGATCTTCATCTACTAAAAGTGTAAATGGCAATTCATGTTTCTCAATGAATTTCAAATGTCTATTCGCTGAATCAGGACTTACTCCAAGAATAACCGTATCCTTCTCTTGAAATACTCCATACGCATCACGAAAATCACATGCTTCAGTTGTACATCCTGGCGTCATATCTTTCGGATAAAAATAGAGAACTACATTTTTACCGCGGAAATCAGCTAGGCGAACTTCTTCTCCGTTACTTCCCTCTAATGTGAATTCTAGTGCCATTTCTCCTACTGTAATCATAGTTATCACTCCTACTCTTTTCCTTTACTATAACAAATGCTTCCTTATTTTTCATTGTCTATTACAGACCTCATCACAAAAGCAAAAGGGAGTGTATATCCAATTAGCGCTTCTGCGATTGCAATCCATCGCCCAATTCCAATCGGAGATATGTCACCATATCCAACAGACAATAAAGTAACTGCGCTAAAATATAAACAAACTTCGACGAGTTGAAAAGAATGAGCGTTCAAACTTTCTCCGTCCTCTTTCAAAACTGCGAAACCCATTTCCTCTAATACAACGTAACTTAATCCAAATGCGATTAGTACTGTTGTATAGATTAAAAATAATGTGGCCAAATTATAGAGCGAAAAAAAACGCGTTGAATCCGAATAGGAACTCCATAATAATTGGACACTTTTCAAAATAGCGATTGCTGCAATTAATAGAATAAATCCCCATAACATGTCCTCCACCTCATTTTATATGTATGAGGTGGAGAACTGATTTATCCCTTAGAAACGAACAAGCTTCTATAATTAATTACCCGCGCCACGATACCTTTTTACCCCTTGGTTCCAGAGGGTGATTGCAATCGTAAAACAGATAACACCAACAATTGGCGTCGCAAATGCATAACTATTCCATTCTGTTTTTCTTAAAAAGTATGCCGCTGGATATACTCCAACAAATGCAAACGGTAAAACAAACGTTAAAATGAAACGAATTACACGATTATAAATATTAACAGGATAGCGCCCGTAATTACCTATATTATACATAAGAGGCATAATTGAACTTTTCGCATCCGACCAAAAACCAAGGCTCGCCAACGTAACAAATATCCCTCCATATACAAGTGCTCCTCCTCCTACCATCAATATAAATAAGAAGAAATCATACCAGTAAAAAGATAATTGTAACTCCACAGCTGCATATCCCATTACAACAATCCCTGTAATAGCTCCAATTAAAGATTCAAGTTCCATTCTTTCTAATATAATTTGAAATAGGCTATGGATCGGTCGCGTTAATACACGATCCATCTCCCCTTTAATAATGTATCGATCATTAAAATCCCATATATTAAAGAAAGCTGAAAAGATGGCAAATGGCACTAAAAAGAAACCATAAATAAAGATTACCTCTTCTCGACTCCATCCCTTCAATGCTTGTGTATGCCCAAATACAACGAGAATAAATATTAAATTAACTGCTTGAAGCGATAAATCAGAAAGTAAACCAACGATAAAATCGCCTCGATACTCCAATTTCGTTTTTATATATTGACTTGCATATTGTAAAAATAAGTTTATATATATCATCTCATCATCCCCCTTGTACAATTAGACGTTTTCTCGCCGTTCTCCACATGAGTACAATTGGAAGAATAAGTACAATCGCCCAAATCACTTGAAATACTAAAGCCTCATACAACTTACTCCCCTGTATACCTTCAGAAAAAATCATACTTGGAATATAACTAATAGCCTGAAATGGTAAAAACATCATTGCTTTTTGAGCCCATAACGGATAAAAACTAATTGGTAATAATAGACCTGAAAATAAATCAATAACAACGCGTTTTGCATACATAATCCCACTATTATTAAATAGGAAAAACGTAAGCATTCCCGTCATTAAATTAATTTGTGTATTAATAATAAAGCTAAATATTAAAGATAAGAAGAAATATAACCAAGTTTGAAAATTCGTTGTAATTTGCAACGAAAATAATAACGTAACCATAACCATGCCTGGAATGGAAAAGAAGGCAAAACGGAATATTCCCTCGCCAAGACCTTGCATAACTTTCATTCCCAAATAGTTATACGGACGAATTAATTCTACAGCCACACGTCCTTCTTGAATCTCCATCGCAATTTCCCTATCTATATTATTAAAATAGAAGGCACGTGCCATCCACGCGATTGCGATATACGTGGTCATTTGCGAAATAGATAAACTTTCAATATTCTCTTTTCCGCTATAAATTGCTTGCCATAAAAAATAGTAAGCACCGATATTAATCGTATAAATTAAAATCCCGCTATAGTAATTTGTACGATACGCAAGCATCATTAAAAAGCGAATTCGAATCATTTCAATATACTTACCCATGCGTAATACCTTCTTCATAAATGTTACGAATAATTTCCTCTGTAGACACTTCGTTAATTTTTAAATCTTTAATTTGAAATGCTTGTACTACTTTAGAAATAAGCATTGAAATAATAACTTCTTCATTCGGAATTTTTGCAATCCATGCATTTTCCTCTTTCGCTTTCGACCAAACGACATGATTATCTGGCATAACCATTGATAAATCCTGATAGGAAACTGGTGCAACAAACTGAAAGTGAATTTCCTTCTCTGCTCCCCACTGCGTACGAAGATTACTTAAAGAACCGTCATACATAATATTCCCTTCATCCAGCATGATAACGCGCTCACATAAAGCTTCAATATCAGTAATATCGTGTGTTGTTAATAAAATTGTTGTTTTATAACGTTCATTCATTTCTTTTAAAAATTCACGTATTTTCAATTTCACAAGTACATCTAACCCAATTGTTGGCTCATCTAAAAATAATAACGGTGGATTATGAATTAAGGCTGCCGCTAATTCACAACGCATCCTTTGACCAAGAGATAATTTTCGAACTGGTTTATCTAATAAAGGCCCTATATCTAACGTTTCAATTACGTGCTCCATATGCTCCTTATACTGAGCGTCTGATACACCGTACACTTTCTTTAATAAACGAAACGATTCTTGTACTGCAATATCCCACCAAAGTTGCGAACGCTGTCCAAAAACAACACCAATTGTTCTTACAAATTCTTCTCTTTGTTTATGCGGGTTCATTCCATTTACTGTGATTTGCCCTGATGTCGGAGTTAAAATCCCCGTAAGCATTTTAATTGTTGTTGATTTACCAGCACCGTTCTCACCGATATAACCAACCATTTCACCTTGCTTTACAGTAAAAGATACATCATTTACTGCTGGTACTATTTTATAATTACGATTTAATAAATCGCGAAATGCACCCTTTAAGCCCGGACGACTTGAATAGGCTGTAAACTCTTTACGTAACCCTTGTACCTCAATTACCGATTTCATAATCGGACCCCCCTCCTAAATGTCACAACGAATAGTTTACCCAACTGCCTGCGCTATCACAAACAATACGTCTTTTCGAAAAACATGTTAGAATAATACATAGATTTTTGTAAGGAGATGAATTGTAGTGAAATTCACAAAGTCAGAAGCATTACATAAAGAAGCTTTAGAGCATATCGTTGGCGGTGTTAATAGTCCTTCTCGTTCTTTTAAAGCAGTTGGCGGCGGCGCTCCTGTTGCTATGGAACGTGGGAAAGGCGCTTATTTCTGGGATGTAGACGGAAATAAATATATCGATTATTTAGCAGCATACGGTCCTATTATTACTGGACATGCTCATCCGCATATAACAAAAGCAATTACAACAGCTGCTGAAAATGGGGTACTTTATGGAACACCAACAGCGCTAGAGGTAAAATTCGCAAAAATGTTAAAAGAAGCAATGCCTGCATTAGATAAAGTCCGTTTCGTAAACTCTGGTACAGAAGCAGTGATGACAACGATTCGTGTTGCTCGTGCTTATACAGGTCGCACAAAAATCATGAAATTCGCTGGTTGTTACCACGGTCATTCTGATTTAGTACTTGTGGCAGCTGGATCTGGTCCTTCTACTTTAGGAACTCCTGACTCAGCTGGCGTACCACAAAGTATTGCACAAGAAGTTATTACCGTTCCATTTAATAATGTAGAAACTTTAAAAGAGGCTTTAGATAAATGGGGTCATGAAGTAGCAGCTATCCTTGTAGAACCAATCGTTGGAAACTTCGGTATTGTAGAGCCTAAACCAGGATTCCTTGAAAAAGTGAATGAACTTGTTCACGAAGCTGGCGCACTAGTAATTTATGATGAAGTTATTACTGCTTTCCGCTTTATGTACGGTGGTGCTCAAGACTTACTTGGTGTGACACCTGACTTAACAGCGCTTGGTAAAGTTATTGGCGGCGGCTTACCAATCGGTGCTTACGGTGGTAAGAAAGAAATTATGGAACAAGTTGCTCCGCTTGGACCTGCATACCAAGCTGGTACAATGGCAGGAAACCCTGCTTCTATGGCATCAGGTATCGCTTGTCTAGAAGTACTTCAACAAGCAGGGCTTTATGAGAAATTAGATGAACTTGGTGCAATGCTTGAAAAAGGAATTTTAGAGCAAGCAGCGAAACATAATATCGACATTACATTAAACCGTCTAAAAGGGGCTTTAACTGTATACTTCACAACAAACACAATTGAAGATTACGATGCCGCACAAGATACAGACGGTGAAATGTTCGGTAAATTCTTCAAGCTTATGCTTCAAGAAGGAGTTAACTTAGCACCTTCTAAATACGAGGCATGGTTCTTAACTACAGAACATACAAAAGAAGATATTGAATATACAATCGAAGCTGTCGGCAGAGCATTTGCTGCCCTAGCAGACAATAAATAATCCCGTCATTAAAAGGAAAAAAGAAAGCTCACCTTTCTTTTTTCCTTTTTTCTATTTCATAAATTCCGTATTAATAGTATAATTATTCATAATTATCTGTTTTATATTCTTTTACAGCATTACTATCTCTGTGTACAAGGTGATTCGCACCTTAAATAGTAAGATTATTCTAACTTTTACAAGAGGGGGGATTGACGGATGCTCAATAAAAAAAATACATGGACACCGTCTTTATTTCGAGATTATAGAAATGCAGAACATGATGCGTGTGGAATCGTTTCCGTTATGGAGAAACGAAAAATTGCTACAAAAGAAAACATTGACCTTTGCATACAATCACTCGTCAAAATGAATCATAGAGCTGGTTTCATTAATGGTGAGGGCGATGGCATCGGCATTCACATTGATGTACCAAAAACGCTTTGGAATGAAAAACTAAAAAGTAGCGGATATAATCCAACGATTGTGGATCATCCCCACTTTATCGTTGGACATTTTTTTCTAAATAAAAAAGAAGACATTACTGCCTTAAAAGATTATATTCGTACAAAGTTAAACAACAAAAACTTTACTATCATTTTCGAAAGTGATGATGTAACAAACTCAGATGCGCTCGGTCCACTTGGTAAACAAGAAGAACCTTTATTTTGGCAAGTTGCCCTTATCGCAGAAAACGAAATTACAAATATTGAGCAAACATTATTTTCTGTCACAATAAAAATAGAGGAAAACGAAGCAATTCATGTTGCTTCATTAAGTCGTGATCATGTTGTATATAAAGTTCTAGGTGCTGGTGATACGCTTGTTGCCTACTATAATGATTTACAACATCCGCTTATCGCTTCAACTATGACATTAGGACATAACCGCTACTCTACTAATACATTATCTAATTTTTTTCGTGTACAACCATTTAGCATTCTCGGACATAATGGTGAAATTAACACAATTGCGAAATTACGCGATCAAGCCGAAATGATTGATGTACCACTTACTGCAGGAGGCAGTGACTCTCAAGATTTAAACCGCACCTTAGAAACCCTACTTGTTCAATACAACTACAGCTTATTTGAAGCAATGGAAATTCTATTCCCACCAATTATTAATGAAATTAAACTTTATGAAACACCTTTACAAGATTTATATACGTATATACGTGAAGCATGGGGACATTTTGCCCAAGGACCAGCTGGCATCATTTCCCGTTTTAAAGATGAAGCTGTTTTCAGCGTTGATTCCCTTGGATTACGCCCAGTATGGAAAGTAGAGACAGAGAGCTCTTATATTTTCTCTTCTGAACCTGGAGTTGTATCACCAACTAAATATGTAGCAGAACCAAAACCACTCGCTCCTGGAGAAAAAGTCGGATTAAAATGGAATGAACAAGATGAACTTGTTCTTTATGAATATGACAAATATCAAATCCAAGTATATAACCGTTTTAAAAAGCGAATTGATACTACCAATTACCATTTAAATTTATCTATCCCTGAAACGAAAAAAATCCAAGGGCTATGTGATTCTGTTCAAGTTGAAACGAAACAATACGTCGCTTTCGGATGGGACCGAGAACATATTCAACTTCTTGAACAGATGGCAACAAAAGGCGTTGAGCCAATACGCTCACTTGGGCATGACTCACCACTTGCCGCACTTGATACTGATAGACGAAATATCGCTGACTTTATTAAAGAAAGTGTAGCTGTTGTTACAAACCCTGCAATTGACCGTGACCGTGAAATTGAACACTTCTCTACACGTACTGTACTTGGAGAGCGTCCAAGTTTATTAAGCGGCGCAAAACGGCCATTTGTAGTTGAAATGCTTTCACCAATTATTTTAGAAGGAAGCGTGGCACAACCTATTGCAGAGGAATTACACACAATTACGTACGAACAACTCATAGAGCTATTTAAAACTCATAACTCTATCGCCACAATCTCTGCTACATTCAGCTCGTCAGAAACTCTACAATGTGCATTAAGCCGCATTAGTTCTGAAGCGATAGCTGCTGTTAACAATGGTGCTTCCCTACTAGTATTAGATGACGCAAAAGCCCATCTAAATGAGCGATTGTGGATTGATCCACATTTAGTTACTGCTAAAGTACATCAAGCATTAAGTGAAAATAAATTACGCCGCAATTGTTCTCTCGTTATACGTTCTGGTGCCCTTCGCTCCTTACATGACATTGTCACGCTATATGGATTAGGAGCAGATGGTATTAATCCATATTTATTATTCGCGACTGTAAATGACGGAACAAAAACACCAATTACGAATCTGTATAATGCACTTAATAAAGGATTAGAAAAAGTCATTTCAACAATTGGAATTCATGAGTTACGTGGTTACGGACGTCTCTATTCATCTATTGGGTTACATGAAGAAATCGCAAATATATTACAGATTACAAATTTCTTCGGTTCAAATGATTTAGCTTTTTCACTTGAATCACTTGCTGAAGATGCAAAAATGCGAGCGGATGATTATAACAATCCTAAAATTAGAATGCGAAAATCATTTCATATATTCCCGCGAATTTGGAAAGCAATCGGCGATGTTGCAAAAGGAAATTCTTATGATGATTACCGTGACAAGTTAAGTGAACTAGAAGAGAATAATCCCATCGCAATCAGACACCTTGTTCAAACGAAACAAACAAAACATGTCGTTCCAACTGAAGAAGTATCTATCGGCATTAAAAACCATGATTTTCCATTTATTATTAGTTCTATGTCATTTGGTTCTCAAAACGAAATTGCCTTTCGCGCATATGCAGAAGCGGCCGATCAGCTAAATATGATTAGCTTGAACGGTGAAGGCGGCGAAATTAAAGATATGATTGGAAAATATCCACATACACGTGGACAACAAGTGGCATCTGGGCGATTTGGAGTAAATGCCGAACTACTAAACTCATCGAACTTAATTGAAATCAAAATCGGTCAAGGCGCAAAGCCTGGGGAAGGTGGGCATTTACCTGGTTCAAAAGTAACAGCCAAAATCGCTGAAGCACGTAATGCGACAATTGGCTCAGATTTAATTTCACCTTCTAATAACCATGATATTTATTCAATTGAAGATTTAGCTCAAATGATTACGGAAATTAAAACAGCTAATCAACTTGCCAAAGTAGCCGTGAAAGTCCCTGTCGTTCCTAATATCGGAACAATTGCTGTCGGTATCGCCAAAGCTGGTGCTGATTTTATTAACATTAGCGGATTCGATGGCGGAACAGGTGCTGCACGTATTCACGCCTTGCAACATGTAGGTCTTCCTGTAGAAATTGGTGTTAAAGCCGCTCACAACGCTTTATTAGAAGCGAGCATGAGACATAAAGTAGAGATTTGGGCAGATGGTGGTATTCGAAGTGTAAATGATGCCTTGAAAATCATGCTTCTCGGAGCAAACCGTATTGGATTTGGCACACTATCAATGATTGCAATCGGCTGCACTACTTGCCGTGGGTGTCATCTAGATACTTGCCATGTCGGAATTGCGACACAAATCGAGTCTGAAGCACAAGCAAAGGAACATGGGTTACGCCGCTTCGTCCCACGCGAATTAGAAAGCGCAGTTACTGGCCTGCTAAATTTATTCACCTCTTTCGGTATAGAACTAAAACGATTAACAGGACAGCTTGGGTGTACAAATTTACAAGCAATTGTTGGGCGTTCTGATTTATTAGAGCAAGTTCGAGGCGAAAATTTATTAAACTTACGTAATTTATTACAAATAATAGAACATCCATCTGTTACAACAACAGATGGTGTACCAGAAAAACAATTTAAGACAGTTCATTCCGCTGACTCAAAAGAATTAGTAGGCGTTGGTGTAGAGCAACGCGTTATGGGTGGTCTAGAATCATGTTATCGCGTTCGCAGTAAACTATATGAAGCTACTCAACTTGAACCACTTACATTAAAGTATACGAATGGTTCTATTCCCGGAAATGGGTTAGGCGCTTACAATAGTGAAAATTTATTTATACACGTAAATGGCGGCGCACAAGATGGCATTGGTAAAACTTCCTTTGGTGGTGGGATTTATATAACGAAATCAAAAGGAAAAGACGGAGTATATTATAACGGTTCTGTCGGAAAAGGATTTGGATATGGTGCACAAAAAGGGGCACTATACGTGCAAGGGAACGCTGATGCTCGCGCTGGCATTCGCCTTTCTGGGGCAGACATGATAATTGGAGGTAGAATAACAAAACCACTCCGTGAAAAAGAGCAAGGAAATATAGGGGCATACTCCAATATTAAAGGTTTTGCTTTTGAATATATGACAAATGGGCGAGCGCTTGTTTTAGGTGACCCTGGTCCATGGATTTGCGCTGGCATGACTGGCGGTGTTGTTTATTTGCGTCATGATTCAAACTTAGGCCTAACAGAACAGGCCTTAAAAAGAAGAATTGCAAAAGGGGCAAATGTTACATTACAACCAATTAGTAAAAATGGTTTGAAAGATGTAACTGAATTATTGCTAGACTATATTCGTGTACTAAACGAACATGAGCAATATGAGGAAGTTGCTTTATTAACAGCATTATTAGATGATATACAGAACCAGTTTTTTGAGATTATCCCGAAAAAAGAACAGGCAGACCCATCTATCTCAACAGAGTAAAATGAGTAATTTTCATTATTAAGAAAAAATTGACGAAGTACGCTTCTCATAGTAATCTATAATAACAATTTGAGACCTGCTGAAATTCAGCAGGTTTTTTTACTAAAAACTGATGTTTAAAAGGAATTAGGAAAAATTATAAAGTGAAACTTTAATTAGCCTACACCAATCGAGCGTTTACCGGCATCTAGCTTCTGATTTTTGAGGCAGTAATCTTACTACTCACAATTAGCGGGATAAAATGAAGACTAATTTCTTTTAACGTCACTAAAATATCACTTGCTAACATATTGTAATGAATGTATAGTATCATGTTGTACATTCATTATGACAAGAGAAAGGATCTTATTAAGGGTATGAAACTTGGTGCTCGCATTTTAAAAACGGGTATTGCCATCACGTTAGCTTTATTTGCTTGTATTTTACTTCAATTACCGAGTCCGGTATTTGCGGGAATTTCAGCTATCTTTGCTGTTCAACCGTCTGTATACCGTTCTTATTTAACAGCACTTGAACAAATTCAAGCAAATGTAATTGGTGCGATATTTGCTATCGCATTTGCTACTGCTTTTGGACATAATCCTTTTATTATTGGATTAACATGTATATTAGTAATTGCTCTTACATTACAATTACGATTAGAAAACACAATATCAATTGCTTTAGTAACAGTTATCGCCATTATGGAGTATCAAGGCGAAGATTTCTTTAGTTTTGCCTTACTTCGATTTGCGACGATTATGATTGGTATTATTGCGGCTTCACTTGTAAATTTAGTATTTATGCCGCCAAAATATGAAACAAAACTTTATCATCGTATCGTTGATAATACAGAAGAAATTGTAAAATGGATTCGAATGAATAGCAGGCAGGCTTCTGATTTTACAACGCTAAAAACTGATATTGATCGTATGAAAGAAAAAATGATCAAACTAAATCATTACTATTTGCTGTATAAAGAAGAAAGAAGCTATACGAAAAAAGTAAAGTTCGCAAAAATTCGTAAGCTCGTTTTATTCAGACAAATGTTAGCGACAACAAGCCGTGCTTTAAGTACGTTAAAATCATTACACCGTACTGAAAATGAACTGCGCTATATGCCAGAAGAATTTCAGGAATCTATCCAAAACGAACTTGACTCATTAACGCATTATCATGAACAAGTTTTATTAAAATTTATTGGTAAAGCAAAAAAACAACAATCAGTTGAAATGCTTGATGAAGTTGAAACAGGTAAACAAGAATTAATTGATATCTTTATGGAATATCAAAATAAAGACGATGAAGAAGCATATAAAACATGGTTACATCTCTTTCCTCTTATTTCTTCCATCATTAACTATAGTGAAGAAGTAGAGCATTTAGATTTGCTTGTAGATAGCTTCTACACATATCATAAACCAGAAAAAGAACTCCAAATCGATGATAAAAAAGAAGACGAATAAAAAAACAGCTCCTTTTATGCTAAAGGAGCTGTTTCTGTTATATGTTGAAGTTGATATAAATTGTAATAAAATCCTCTTTTTCGCATTAACTCTTCATGAGAACCAGTCTCTTTAATCTCACCGTCTTCAATGTAAATAATCGTATCAACATGCGTAATCGTCGCTAATCGATGTGCGATTATAATCGTTGTCCGGTCAGCAGCTAACGTCTGAAGCGCCTCTTGAATATACCTTTCATTTTCTAAATCTAATGCTGAAGTTGCTTCATCTAATATAAGTACCGACGGATTCTTTAGAAACACTCGTGCAATTGCCACGCGTTGTCTTTGCCCGCCTGATAGCTTCACACCACGTTCTCCAACGACAGTATTATAACCATCTGGTAAGTCTATAATAAAATCATGAATTTGCGCAGCTTTGGCAGCTGCAATCACTTCTTTCTCTGTAGCTTTCGGATTTCCATATAAAATATTAGCTCCAATTGTATCGCTAAACAATAAATTATCCTGCAGTACAATTCCAATATGACTACGCAAATTTCTCATATTGTACTTTCTTACATCTATGCCATCTACATAAACCGCGCCTTCAGAAACATCATAGAAACGCGGGATCAAACTAGCAAGAGATGACTTTCCTCCCCCACTCGCTCCTACAAGCGCTACTTTCTCTCCAGGCTGCATAGTTAATGACAAGTTGTGTAATATCTCTTTTTCATCTGCATTATAACGAAAAGAAACATTGTCAAATACAATTTCTCCATTTAATTTTTTCGTTTGTACCGCATTTGGTACATTAACAATATCGTATTTTTCATCTAACAGTTCAAACACACGGTCCATCGATGCAAAAGATTGTGTTAATGTTGTAGATGAATTAACAAGGCGGCGAAGCGGACTATATAAACTATCCATATATCCAACAAAAGCTACCATCGTTCCTAGCGTTAACTGCCCTTGAATTACTTCATATGCTGCAAAACCAATCACAAGTAACGGACCTAAATCGGTTAACGTATTTACTGCCGAAAATGTTCTTGCCGTCCAACTTGTATGGGTTAATGCTTTCGTTAAAAATTCATTATTTCTTTTTTCAAACTGCTTCCCCTCATACTCTTCTAACGCAAAGCTACGTGTCACTTGCATTCCTTGAATACGTTCATGCAAATACCCTTGCATCGTCGCTAATGCTTGTGAACGCTCTTTCGTCAAATTCCGAAGACGTCCGAAAAAATATTTCACTGCAATTACATAAATAGGTAAAATCAATAACGCAACAAATGTTAATTTTATATTCATAGAAAACATAACAATGATAGCAATAGCAATTGTTGCAGTATCTAACCAGACGTTCATCAAACCAGTAATTACAAAATCCTTCGTTTGTTCTACATCATGGATGACACGCGAAATAATCTCCCCTGTTTTTGTATTGGAGTAATAACGTAAACTTAACTTTTGTAAGTGACCGAAAATATGCTTCCGCAAATCATACAGTATTGTATTTGCGATACGTTGGGCGAAATATTGACGATAATATTCAATCGGTGGTCTTAATACCGCAAAAATAAAAAAAGCAATTCCAATCGCTGTTATTAATTGAGATGTTTTATCTTGAAGTGAGCCCGCGCCTTGAATTACATCATCGATAATATACTTTAATAACCACGGCATAATAAGTGGGATACCGAACTTAACTAGTCCAATAATAATTGTAATAGCAATAAGCCATCGATATGGTTTAACAAATTGTAAATATCTTTTTATGCCTTGCACATAATCCCCCCTCTAATAGGACAAACCTGCCGGGAAGCCCCCTGCAGGTTTGTTTTAATTTCTGTACATTAAATATCGTTCATACCACATATCTACGAAATCTGGTGCAAATGGACCTTTTCTTTGATGAATCCACTGTGTTAAATGTGCTACATTTCGTTTTAAAATTGTATCAATAACAGGTGGATACTGCATAATTTGACTATGTTTTTCATACTCATCTTCATCTAGAAGCGTATATGTCATATCTGGATATACTTTAATATCTAAATCATAATCAATATACTTTAATGCTTCAGGATCATACGCAAAAGGTGAGCTTAAATTACAATAATAATATACGCCATCTTCCCTAAGCATCCCAATCACATTAAACCAATAGTTGGCATGAAAATAACAAATTGCTGGTTCACGAGTAATCCATGTTCGGCCATCCGATTCTGTAACTACTGTACGATCATTCGCTCCGATTACAAGACTCTGTGTCCCTTTTAAAATTGTTGTTTCTTCCCACATTCTATGAATGGAGCCATTATGTTTATAACTATGTATTTGTACTTTTTCTCCTTCTTTGGGAAATCCCATATATGCTCCCTTCTTTCAACTGCAAATGCCCTTTGAACGGCATTCACTTTTTTTCTATTATAACTTTTTTGTCGAAATTTTAAAACTAAAGGGATAAGACTCTATTTTTCAAACTGAATATGCAGGAGGTTTATCGTTGAATACTATGCCCCAACTCTTCTTAAGAGATAGGGATTGTACTGCATTATTTATAAGCGAGGACATGTAATAGAAAAAGCCCTTCTCTATTTCCATACAAAGAAGGACTTTTCACCTGAAGATAACAATATATCTTATCCTAAATTTGAAATCATTTTTTCAGTTGCAAAAGATTGAATTACACTATTCGTTTGTTCTTCAAATTTCTCATGTAACATCTTCAAAGCTACTTCTGTTCTATATATTTCCTGGCGGATAAAATGCAGTTCTTTTTTATCGCACGTATCTTTTTCATTCATTTCGATTTGTTGATACTTCTCTAGATGTGCTTGTAACTTTAACAACTCATCCATCGTCTCTAATTGCTCCCCTACCAACTTATCAAAATCGTTCATTACTTACCCCCTTTTGGACTTATTCATCAGTTATTATTCCTAATTACATAATTCTAATTGTTAACTTCCTTCTCCTTTGACTACATTTGTTGACTTATTAGAAGTTATGTCGTTCGCTTTCTTTTCATTACAACGATCCACGCAAAAAGAAAACACTTCTCCCGAATTAGAGAAGTGTTTTTCTTTCATTACTGATTTGAGCTAGAAGATTGTGATTGTTTTGCAGCTGACTTAGCATTTTGTTTTTTCACAGCATGCACGTCTGTTTCAGTTGCAAATTCTGTACCATAACTAGCGTTTGCACTTTGTGCACCAGAAGCTTGTGCTTTCTTTGCTTCTGATTGTGCGTTTGCTTGTTTTACTGCTTGTACATTTGTTTCAGTCGCAAACTCTGTACCATAACTAGCATTTGTACTTTGAATGCTAGCACCAGAAGTTGCCTTGTTATAACCTTGTTGTTTTTTACTCATCTTTCTCACCTCCACAATCAATAATGTAACCAATTCACTTAGAAGCTATCCGTAATTTTCTTTTGAATAATTTCCGCATATATCTTTTGTTACTTATTCAAACTATAAGAAATGGAGGTGGAAATATGTATATAGGACGCGATATGACTGAACTAACGATGATTTCAAAAAATGAATGGAAAGAAGATGAATTAGCTTATTTTCATCACTCACTACAACAAGTTCTGCCTTATTTAAATGTAGAAGGGCAAAGTATTTACAAAGAAATTGTAGTAGAAATCGAATCAAGAGGCGGCTTACAAGAAGGTGAAGCTAGTTGGACTCATGGGACAAAAATTTCTTACGATTAAAAAAGTGTTCCCTAGATTGGGAACACTTTTTTATTTATTGCATTGTAATTTTCTCCACACAATTTTCATAAATAGTACGGTGTGATTTTGAGAAAGGTAATTGCTCAAATACCTCTTTTGATACAAATTTTAATGTATCTGTATCAACAATATTACCTGTTACTTTTCCGTAAAATACAAATATATCCCAAGTACGATGTGTAAACGTATGTTGTACATTCATTGCGTATTCATCAATAAAAACCTCGAGCTCAAATTTTTCTTTCATATAATCTATAAGCTGTTCCTTCTGATTTCGAATACTTTCTCCAAGTTCCACATTCGGAAACTCCCACATGTTAGCTAACAAACCTGTACTTGGACGTTTATTAATAACGTAACGACCGTCTTCAGTTTGAAGTACACCTGCAACAATAGGTACCATTTTAGGAGCTTTCGCTTTACTTTTTACTGGTAATTCTTTTTGAACACCTTCAGCATACCCTCTGCAATGTTCACGTACAGGACAAAGTAAGCATGCTGGATTTTTCGGAATACAAATTAGTGCACCTAATTCCATCAAACCTTGATTAAAATAAGATGGATTTTCAATCGAAATAATTTCACGCACAATCTCTTCAAAAACTTTTCGAGTCTTTGGTTTTGCAATATCATCCCATACTGATAAAATACGAGATAATACACGCATAACATTTCCATCAACTGCCGGCTCTGGTATACCATATGCGATACTTAAAATAGCACCTTTTGTATATGGTCCGACTCCTTTTAACTTTTCAATTTTCTTTACATCACTTGGTACAACTCCGCCGTATACTTCTTTTACCTCTTTTACTGCCGCATGTAAATTACGTGCTCTAGAATAATATCCTAAACCTTCCCATGCTTTTAATACTTCTTCATCATCTGCGTTCGCTAACGCTTCAAGTGTAGGAAACTTCCCCATAAAATTTGCGTAATATGGTTTTACAGCTTCTACTCTTGTTTGCTGTAACATAATTTCAGAAACCCAAACGCGGTATGGATCTTTATTCTTTCTCCATGGTAAGTCGCGCTGTTCTTCTTCAAACCAACCAATTAAATCATTTTGAAACTGCTCTATATTAAAATTGTTTAGTATTTCAAGTGTCAAACTTGATCCCCCTCATTTTTTTGCATATAAGTACTATTATAAAGATTTTAGGAAAAAATTTAAGTAAGATGATACAGGAAATAGAAGGCAAAGGACTTGAGGTATCGAATAAAAAGAGTTACATTAATAAAAAACGGAGGTGGATTTCTATGGACACAGCCACTCACCTTGTTATGGGTATCACTTTAGGTAGCTTAGCAACATTAGATCCAGCCATAGCACAAAGTGATATTGGCCCCCAAGCTGTTATGCTTGCTACAATTGCTGGTTCCAACATTCCTGACATTGACACAGTTTTAAAATTGCGTAATAACGCTAAATATATAAGAAATCATCGTGGGATTACTCATTCTATTCCTGCGGTAATTCTTTGGTCATTCCTTATAAGTGGCATCTCTTTCGCCTTCTTTTCAGACGCTCCATATCTTCATCTACTGCTTTGGTCATTTATTGCTGTCTTCCTTCACGTCTTTGTAGATATTTTCAATGCCTATGGTACACAAGCATTACGGCCTTTCACAAAAAAATGGGTCGCACTCGGCGTGATTAATACATTCGATACCGTAATTTTCTTTATCCATATACTTGCAATTGCTTGCATGCTCGTCGGTTCTCATAAGGGATATACAGCTTTAGCGGCATATATATTAATGATTGTTTACTATATCGGACGGATTATGATGCACAGAAATATAAGAAGCGTTGTACACAAACGTTTCAAAAATGTCGAAAAGATTATCATTTCTCCTTCTTACCGATTTTACCATTACCATTTAGCAATCGTTACGGCTGATTATTACTACGTTGCGAGATGGCACCGTGGTAACATCATGATATATGATAAGTTCGATCGGGTACCGTTCCCAGACAATAATATTATGCGAGCAGCTAAACAAGATGAAAACATCTCGGCCTTTCTATCTTTCTCTCCTGTATATCGCTGGGATATTTTTGATCATGACCATTATTATGAAGTACGATTCATTGATTTACGATATCGAAGTAAAGATTATTATCCATTTGTTGCAATCGTTCAGCTCGACCACAATTTAAATATTATTAGTTCCTATACAGGATGGATCTTTAGTGAAGAAAAGCTTCGAAAAAAACTGGAATTACTTCCACATTAAAAAAGCGACTTAAGTCGCTTTTTTTAATGTTTCAAATGATCTTCTTGATTAATTAAATGACTATACTTCGGATTATTTGTACGCATTTCATGAAGGCGTACACCATGATTATTAATCCATGATCGTACCACTTGTTCCGTCATTTCATCGCCTTGATAACGACCTGATTTTGCATAAGTTGTTTGAAAATCTTCCCATAGTAACTCAACCCACGCACGAGCTTGTGCGTAAGAAAGCTTGTCATTCTTGTCTAATAATTCTTTCGTTAATGTTTCATAAATATCATTCATATTATAATCTCCTTTTACCTATTTATCCCTTCATTTCTAAAGGATAGTTTCTTCAATTTTGCACATTCTATAATTGATACTTCTTAAAGAGGTATCAACCGATAATGAGGAGGGCGTTCGTAATGGGTAAACAAGCCGAATTTTGGTCTGAGTCAAAAAACAACAGCAAAATCGACGGTCAACCGAAAGCGAAATCACGCTTCGCTTCGAAACGACCTAACGGCACAATTAACACGCACCCACAAGAACGTATGCGTGCTGCAAATCAGCAGGAAGAGTAGTACAAATTAAATTAACTTCCTACACGAGGTGATAAAGATGAGCTACCGTGATCGCTTAGATAGTCGTTCTGAATTATTTAACCATACGTGGACTCGTCCAAAACATGCGAAAGCGCAAGTTAACGGACAGACGCAACAAACCCAGTCTCTCATTATATTGGCAAATGAATGTAAAAAACGCCAATTTTAGAATCTCCTATCTCCTTTAACGCCTACCAAAGATGAAAACCAGAGAGATATATGCTCTCTGGTTTTTATTTTTCTTGCAATAAGGAAATTGGTATGCCAATCTCTTCATTATCATTTTGCTTATATCCCCAAGCAAATACCCCATTGAAATACGTAATTTTAAATAATACACCAGGTTCTTCTACTAATTCATATGTTTCACCAATACGGAATTTGTTTATATCCGTCATATAAGCACGAGCCATTGCCATTTTTCTCATTAATACATCAAATTCATTGACAATCCCAAGCTGCTCCGCTTTTACTGCTTGCTCCTTCAAAGCGCCAATTTCTTCTCTTAGCTCATGCGGTGTCATTTCACTGTAGCGTTTTGGCATATTCATCTTATTCTCCTCATTCCTCTTCGCGTTTCATTTGCAAAAATATCTCGATTTCATCAATAGAGAATCCTTTTCGATATAACGCTTGTTTCATCTTGTTTTCAAATATCCATCCATCATGCTTCTTATATTTCTCATAATATTTATTCCCATGATAGTGTAACGCTTCTTGTTGCTTTTCGTCATCTTTTTCGTCTTTCAATTCTTCCAAACAAATTTGAATTACTTCTCTAGAATATCCTTTTCGAACAAGCATCTCATCTAACTTTAGTTTCATTTGTAAAAAAGAATGTTTTTGATAAGATTTTTTCTTCTTCTCTATGAGAAACAAGGCATTCTCAATTTGCTTTTCCTTCGGATATTCTTGTAAACTATGTGTAATAATTAAATCCTGAACACCTTTATTTAATAACTCTCTTTTAATAACAGTTGGACCTTTTCGATTCACATTACTTTGCGTTCGCGTATATAAAACAGCATACTCTTTATCATTAATATATCGGTCATGTAATAATTTCGAAACGACTTCAGAGATGATGGCCTGTCCCGCTTCTTTTTTTCGTAAAAAATCTTCTATTTCTTGTTTTGTTCTCATTTGATAGGATAAATAGGAGATTGCTTGTAAATATGCTTTTTGCACTTCTTCATTGTACAAAATATTTCCTAACTCGATTTCATCAATTTCTAAGCCTTTTTGTAATCCATGTTTTATTAAGATTACTTGATCCACACTAAATCCGTACTCTTCGCCTTGACCTTTATCAATATAAATATTAAATCGTTCTTTCGATCGTTTTTGTACTTCTATTTTTGTAATGACAGCCATACTCTCACCTCTCTATTATTTTAACATAGTCGAGGAACATTTTTTCTTTTCAAGAATATATATAATGAGGAGGAAATACTTGTGAAAATCGCAATTTCTGGTGGTACAGGCTTTATCGGTAAATCCCTTTCTACTTTTTTTATTCAAAAAGGATATACTGTTTACATTCTCACACGAAAAAAAACTACTGAAACTTCCGATCCTAACCTTCAGTATGTTCAATGGACACCAGATTTACAAACCTTCCCCCTCTCTTCTATTGATGTAGTTATTAATCTAGCGGGAGAGTCTATTAATAGTAGATGGACAAAGCAACAAAAGAAAGTCATTTTAAACAGTAGAATTCAAACAACAAAAGGACTCATTAAACAATTGCAGGGACTCCATACAAAGCCACACACATTTATTAACGCAAGTGCTATTGGATACTATGGAACGTCTGAAATAGAGTCTTTTACAGAACAGCATGAGACTCCTGGAAATGACTTTTTAGCAAATACAGTATATTCATGGGAACAAGAAGCATCTAAAGCACGTTCTCTCGGAATACGAACAATCTACGCAAGATTTGGAGTTGTATTAGGTACAAATGAAGGAGCTCTTCCAAAAATGCTACTTCCCTATCAATTCTATATCGGCGGCACCATTGGTTCTGGGAAGCAATGGTTATCATGGATTCATATAGACGATGTCGTTCGTATGATGGATTTCATCATACACAAAAAAGAAATTGATGGTCCTCTTAATATGACAGCACCAACACCTATAAGAATGAAGGAATTTGGAGAAACCATTGCAACTATAATGAAAAAGCCCCATTGGTTGCCTGTACCTTCTTTTATCATTCAAACTTTATTAGGTGAAATGAGCATACTTGTACTAGAAGGGCAACGTGTATTACCCATTAAAGCAATTGAACATGGATACCAATACACATTTCCAGAAATAGACCATGCATTACAAAATATACTTTCGCATACAATGTAGTACTTCTAAAACACAATTTTACATGGGCTCTTTCAAAACTTTCATTTTCTAGGATCCGAAGCATTACCACACAAATAACCTTTCAGTTACTTTCCCTTAACTTCCATTAGCATTATAAAGTAACAGAAATGAGGTACCTATGAAAATATTGCTCAAACAAGCCATTGTATACCCTATTACATCTCAAAAGTTTCAAGGAGATGTACTCGTTACAGGAGAGCGAATTACCGAGGTCAAACCTTTTATTCCACCTACTCAAGATATGACCGTTATAGATGCACGAGCACTCCATCTCTTACCTGGCTTTATTGATGTCCATACTCACCTTGGTCTCTATGATGAAGGTACTGGTTGGGCTGGAAATGATGCCAATGAAACATCTGAAGTTTCAACACCACATATTCGTTCTTTAGATGGAATCCATCCTTTCGATATTGCCTTTCAAGACGCTGTACAAAACGGAATTACAACCGTTCACGTTATGCCTGGCAGTCAAAATATTATCGGGGGTACTACTTGTGTAATAAAAACAGCTGGAACTTGTATTGATCATATGATTATTCAAGAACCTGCTGGTTTAAAGATTGCCTTTGGAGAAAATCCTAAAAAAGTCCATAGTAATGGAACAAAAGAATCCATTACACGTATGGGGATTATGGGGTTACTTCGGGAATCATTCTATGAAGCACAACATTACGGGCACGAAGCTGATTTTCGAATGCTTCCTATTCTAAAAGCATTACGTCGTGAAATACCCGTACGTATCCACGCTCACCGAGCAGATGATATTAGTTCTGCTCTACGCTTTGCAACAGAATTCAATCTCGATTTACGCATTGAACATTGCACAGAAGGACACTTTATTGTTGAAGAACTTTCAAAACACAATTTGAAGGTTTCAGTTGGTCCCACTCTGACACGCCGTTCTAAAATCGAACTAAAAAATAAAACATGGGATACTTACCATATATTATCAAAAAATGGTGTGGAAGTTTCTATCACAACAGATCATCCTTATACACCCATTCAATATTTAAATGTTTGCGCTGCTGTTGCAGTAAGAGAAGGGTTAGACGAGAAAACAGCACTAGAAGGAATCACCATATTCCCAGCACGAAATTTGCGTTTAGAGGATAGAATTGGAAGCATCGAGGTTGGAAAAGACGCCGATCTCGTGCTATGGACTCATCATCCTTTCCATTATTTAGCCAAGCCTGTACTAACTATGATTGATGGAAAAATAATTTACAAAAAAAATAAAAAAAACTAGTTTATTTTTTTGACTAGATAAAGTATTATACGATTATAAACTGAATGAAACCATAATCAATTTGTGTCGTGATTATCATTTTCAAATTGATGAATGGGGAAGGCAAATGGTGCGCCACCAGCGTTAGAAACTGGTTCTAGTGGGTTCGATTCCCACCCCGAAATTTTTTAAAGATTGATATAAAAATTTCGAGGGTGGGGTGTTTTTTCGTCATGCTACCCTCGTGTGAGGAGGAGTTAGTATGTTGAAAAAACGCGACTTACACGACAGCCACGTTCTATACGAGTTAATGGTGGATCCAGCTGTCTTCCCTTTTGTGCGTCAAAAGGCTTATTCTTATGAAGAATATTTATTCTTAACGAAACAAACGATTGAAGCTGAAGAGCGTGGTGAATTAATTTCACGCACAATTTTAGATGAATGGGGTAACCCTATCGGAACAATTACTTTATTTGATGTGCAAGAAAAAGCTGGATTTCTCGGGACATGGCTTGGCAAACCATATCATGGAAAAGGTTATAACAAATTGGCAAAAGATTCATTTTTTAGTGAACTTTTCTATGAATTAGATATTGAAACAATTTTCATGCGTATTCGTAAAATAAATATTCGTTCTATTAAAGCTGCAGAAAAACTGCAATATGTGAATCTAGCAAACGAAACAAGAAAAGCCGTATATGATGAAATTAACGCAAACGAAGAAGTGTATAACTTATATGAAATTCCAAAAGATCAATACACACTTGCTACAATGCGAGATACAACCTTCCAAGATGCTCATCAATTAAAAGAAGCGTAATCTAAATTTTCTGAAATGATAATCAGTTGTTAACATTTTCCATATGCGTATATCCCCTCATGTCTTTGGAAACGATAAATAGTAACTTTAAGACACGAGGTGATTTGTAATGGATAAAAAGAAACGTGATAAAACAAAAAACACATTATCTAGTACACAAGAAGTTCTCTATCAACGCGAATTTCAAAAAGCAGATCGTGCAGCAGGATATCGCTCGAAAAGCATTTAAAGTGAAAATGAATAATTAGAAGTTTCCCCCCTAATTATTCATTTTCATTACATAATTTTCTCGACTGATAGAAGTAAGCAAAAAAGCCCCTTATACATAAGGGACTTTTTTGCTGTGGACAACTTTATCCACAAAACCGATGAAATTGTTAGTAATTTTCAAAAACATTTAATATTTTTCTATATTAAAGCATATATCAGCTGTTTTAATTGTGGATATTTTTCTAAAAATTGTGGACAATGTGGATATAGTTGTTAATATTCCGACTTTACTGTTTAATGAAAGCGCAATCCTTTTGTGGATAACTTGCTAAATTTTCTTTAAAAATAATAAAGAACCCTCTTTACATATACAAAGAGGGTTTCATATTAAGTAAAAGATTGTGCAAGAGCAGGTGATTTAATAGGTATATGACGCGGTTCTGCATGATTTTCCGCCAAAATTGCATCTACAATATGGCCAGCTGGCTCTGGAAGATAGATGCTTTTCATTGCTTCTTTCATTTGAAGAAGCTTCACATCATCTTGTAATAATGCCTCTGTTTTTGCAAAAACCTCACTATCATCGCGAATGACAACTGCTGCTCCCTTTCTTTCAAAGTACATCGCATTTTCATTTTCTTGTCCTGGAACAGGCTTATATAAAATGACAGGTACTTGCAACGCTGCTGCTTCACTTAATGTTATTCCGCCTGGCTTCGTAATCATACAAGAAGTAACACGGAATAATTCATCAATATTTTCAACATACCCAAACACTTTTAATGCATCGGAATTTTGCTTCTGTAAACTTAATAAATCCTGTTTTAAAGCTTCATTTTTCCCACAAACGACAACTACTTGTAAATTAGGCACTGACATAAATGATTGGCATAGTTCTTTTACATTTCCTAATACCCCATGAGCACCTGCTACAATTAGTAAAATCTTTTTATTCTTACATAACTGATATTTATTATATATGATTTCTGGATTTACCTTTAACTCAAAACTACTCCGAATTGGAATTCCGGTTTCAACAATTTGTTCCGCAGGTACACCGATATCAACCATCAATTCTTTCACATGATCCGTTGCAACAAAATAACGATCTACTTCTCGATGAATCCATATTTTGTGCACGCAAAAATCCGTTAATACATTATAGACAGGAATTGAAATACCTGTTTGTTTCTTCAATTCTGGTACAGCGATAATTGGAAATGTATTAATTACAATATCTGGTTTCTCCACCTGTAACAGTGTTTTCAAACGTTTTCTTCCAAAGTTCGCATACCAAGATGCTATTTTCTTATCATAAATTTTTTCTACCCCGTAATAAAACAAACGATATAATTCTTTTCCTATTGTATAACTTTTTAAATATAGATATTTTGTAATGTCAGTTATAAATGGATGTGATTCTCCAAACAAGTCGCATACAATAACATCTTCAATTCCTTTTTGGCGAAATGTTTGTTCTAATGTTTTTGCTACTTGCACATGACCATTACCGTAATGTGCAGTTAATATTAAAACCTTGGGGTTTTTTATCAAACAAATCCACTCCTAGCTTTTTGTTTCTCCATATTGCATATACGACAATAGGAAAAACATTTTCCTTAAAAATTACATAAACAGATTCTAATAATTCCCTTTCAGCTATGTACCTGTCGTGGATATGCAAAGCATATAAGATTGACCCCTTAATCCTATCTGTGCTCATATCTTTACATTATACTTTCCTATAAGAGCTTTCGCAATAACTTACAAATGTTCTCTATTCCATGATACTCACTCTTTTACTTCTTAATTCTTTTTACTATTTTGATTTCCCTTTACAATTATGTAAATTTCTCCATTTATTCCGTACAAAATTATGGATATTCTATTTTCAGTATACTCTTTTATCAATATATACTCTAGATTTTATTGTAAAGAAAGCAAAAAGCCTAATCCAATATTTGGATTAGACCGCTTGTAAAATATATTTAGCATGTTCTACATTTTTCTCAGTAGGTGGTTCTACATTTGCGAGTGGATACTTGTGTCCAAGCGCCTCCCATTTATATACACCAAGCTTATGATATGGTAACACTTCAACTTTTTGAACATTAGACAGACTTTGAATAAAGCTAGATAGTTTTTGTAGATCCTCTTCATTATCCGTAACACCAGGAACTAATACGTGTCGTACCCAAATCGGTTTATTCTTATCCGATAAATAACGAGCAAATTGTAAAATATGTTCATTTGGTTTCCCTGTTAATTTACGATGCTTTTTGGAATCGATATGTTTCAGATCCAATAAAACTAAATCTGTATAATCCATTAAAATATCTAGCTTATTTTGGAATTCTGGTTCCTCAGAATAACAACCACCAGAAGAGTCGATTGTTGTATGGATACCAGCCTCTTTACACTTTTTAAACAACTCAATTAAAAAGTCTAGCTGTAATAATGGCTCTCCACCGCTAACTGTTATACCTCCTCCGGAAGCTTCAATAAATGGAAGGTAACATGTCACATCCTGCATCACTTCTTCAACTGTTATTTCTTTACCTTTACCGATTTCCCACGTATCAGCATTATGACAATATTGACAACGTAATAAACACCCTTGTGTAAATATGACATAACGAATCCCTGGGCCATCAACAGTACCACAAGACTCTACAGAATGTATTCTTCCTTTTACCATGTTACTTCCTCCTTTATTGAAACAGCCTCCCTTCGCTATATATTAAGAGCGAAGGGACACTTTTTTCATTTACATGCTTTCATGCATTGTACGGTTAATTACATCAATTTGTTGTTCACGAGTTAATTTAATAAAGTTTACAGCGTAACCAGATACGCGAATTGTTAATTGTGGATATTTCTCAGGATGTTCCATTGCATCCATTAATGTTTCACGGTTAAATACGTTAATATTTAAGTGGTGGCCTTCTTTTACTGCATAGCCATCAAGCATTGATACTAAGTTACGTACTTGTACATCATCTTCTTTACCAAGTGCTTTCGGAATAATAGAGAATGTATTAGAAATACCATCTTGTGCATCTTCATATGGTAATTTAGCCACAGATAATAATGAAGCTAATGCACCTTTTGTATCACGTCCATGCATTGGGTTCGCACCTGGTGCAAATGGTTCTCCAGTACGGCGGCCATCTGGAGTATTACCAGTTTTCTTACCGTATACAACGTTAGATGTGATTGTTAAGATTGACATTGTATGAACAGAATTTCTGTATGTTTTATGTTTACGAAGTTTATTCATAAATGTTTTTACAAGATTTACAGCAATCTCATCTACACGATCATCATTGTTACCGTATTTAGGGAAATCTCCTTCAATCTCGAAGTCAACTGCAATACCATTTTCATCACGAATTGGTTTTACTTTTGCGTATTTAATTGCACTTAATGAATCTGCTACTACAGATAGACCAGCAATACCTGTTGCCATTGTACGAAGAACGTTTGTATCATGAAGTGCCATTTCAATACGTTCATAGCTATATTTATCATGCATGTAATGGATAACATTTAATGTGTTTAAATATAGACCCGCCAACCATTCCATTGTCATATCAAACTTATGCATAACTTCTTCATAATTTAATACTTCAGAAGTAATTGGTGCGTACTCAGGACCAACTTGTGCTTTAGATTTTTCATCTTTACCACCGTTAATCGCATATAGTAATGCTTTTGCTAAGTTTGCACGTGCGCCGAAGAATTGCATTTGTTTACCAATTCTCATTGCAGATACGCAACATGCAATACCGTAGTCATCGCCGTAGTCAGCACGCATAATGTCATCATTTTCATATTGAATTGCTGATGTTTTAATAGACATTTTCGCACAGTAGTTTTTAAAGTTCTCTGGTAATTGTTTAGACCAAAGAACTGTTAAGTTTGGTTCTGGAGCTGGTCCTAAATTATCTAATGTATGCAAGAAACGGAATGAGTTCTTTGTTACTAATGGACGACCATCTAATGCCATACCACCGATAGACTCAGTTACCCAAGTTGGGTCACCAGAGAATAATTCATTATAATCAGGTGTTCTTGCAAATTTCACAAGACGTAATTTCATAATGAAGTGATCTACAATTTCTTGTACTTCTTCTTCTGTTAAAGTACCATTTGCTAAATCTCTTTCAATGTAAATATCTAAGAATGTAGAAGTACGTCCAAGACTCATTGCAGCTCCGTTTTGCTCTTTAATTGCTGCAAGATATGCGAAGTATAACCATTGGAATGCTTCTTGCGTGTTTGTTGCTGGCTTAGAAATATCGAAGCCATGAGAAGCAGCCATTTGTTTTAACTCTTGAAGTGCACGCATTTGCTCAGATAATTCTTCGCGTAAACGCATTGTCTCTTCGCTCATTACACCGCCAGTTAAATTTAAATCAGCTTTTTTCGCTTCAATTAAATGATCTACCCCATATAACGCTACGCGGCGATAGTCACCGATAATACGTCCACGTCCGTATGCATCTGGAAGACCAGTAATAACACCTGACTTACGAGCAGCTCTCATTTCTGGTGTATAAGCATCAAATACACCTTGGTTATGAGTTTTTCTCCAATCTCTAAAAATACGACTAAGTTCTTTATCCATTTCGTATCCATAAGATTCACAAGCTTGTTCTGCCATACGAATACCACCATATGGTTGTAAAGAACGCTTAAACGGTTTATCAGTTTGGAAACCGACTACTTTTTCAATATCTTTATTTAAGTATCCTGGGTCATGTGATGTAATAGAAGAAACAATTTTTGTATCCATATCAAGAACGCCACCGTTTTCACGTTCTTTTGTTGTTAAATCCATTACTTGATCCCAAAGTTGTTTCGTTGCTTCAGTTGCTTCTGCTAAGAAAGATTCGTCCCCTTCGAAAACGTTTACATTATTTAAAATGAAATCGCGAACATCAATCTCTGCTTTCCATTTTTCACCTTTAAAGTTTTCCCATGCGTTTTTAACATTTTCTAATACTTGAGTCATCCTAATCTCCTCCATTTTTGATTAGTACAGGACTAAGATTTTTTATATAACAGCTTACACACTTAGAATACTACTTTTTTACGAAAGTGAACGAAATAGTTGTGACATGTTTGTGAAATGTTGAGCAAACTACTATATATATAGTGTTAACTTCATTTAAAAGTCTTTAAAATTAACTCTTTCCTTAATTGTATTTTTTTGGTACCCTTATATACGAGTCCTATTTTGTAATATAAGAACAATACCCATTGTAGAGCTGTAATACTCTTATCTCCTAATCTGTTATAGTTTTTATAACAGAACAAAAAAGTGTACACATGTTGTACACTTTTTTTGTTACTTCTATAAAACATCTCTTTTTCTATTGCCATCATAGAATCCGCCACGATTGTCTGTTAATGCAATTATTTGCTCTAGTCCCTCTATATGATCACCTATAATTCGAAGTACAGCTGGAGGGTGACCTATTTTTGCGAAATGTTCACTGGGACGAATACGGTTCATCTTATCAACCTCAACACGATATACACATGCAATTTCAAATCCAGAAAGAAGAGCCTTCACTTGTGCTACACAAGGTGACAATAAAGATTTATACCCAATTGCTTTCAAACACTTTTGGCTAAATGCATTAGGTACCGCAATAAGTGAGCCTACCCCTAAATCCTTTCTATCACAAGCTAAATTTAGTGCATATTTAAATGCAGTTACAAGATGAAGCGGTACTCTTAAATCTAAATAATGATTTAAATCATTTAATGCGACGTCCTTTCCATCTGCTATAGCTTTTGCAAAAGGATATAGCTCACTCGCTGGAATAACAAAATCGCCGTCTATAAATAACACAATTTCTCCTTTTGCAAAATACGTTCCAAGTGAGCGCCCTACATCATTTCCGAGTGCTTCTTTATATACAATTGTCGTTGCCCCTTTGTCTTTTGCAATTTTTTTCGTTTTATCTGACGAACCATTTACGACAACGATAATTTCGAAGGGTTCAATTTTGCGAAGCTCTTCTATAACGTTTCCAATTGTTTTCTCTTCATCTTGTACGGGAATAACAACAGATAGTTGCTTTCCTTTATACAAATTAGATGTGACACCCCATCCTTGATAAAACTCTTCAAAACTTAAAGTATGATAGACACTATCCCTTTTCCTATTTCCATCATAATATCCTCCGCGCTCATCACTGCTTAATATCCGTGCCGCTACTGCTTCTATATGATCACCTATCATTCTTTTTTCAGATTGGGAAAGATTTGTTCCATATGCAGCATGCTGGAATGGACGAAATTTATTTGGCGTAATAACGTCAATGGCGCAATGACGACTAATTCTCCATTTACTTTGAAGTAGGCGTAAATGAGCCACAATAGGATTAACAAAACATTCATATCCGATGCTTTGAACGACTTCTTTCGTCAGCGCATGAGGTACATCTAATAAAGAATTAATTTTTAATTCTTCACGCTCTAACATTGCATTTAATATTTGGCGCCATACTGTAATAGAAGTAGGTTTTTGCCTTTTTAAAAATAATGCATCCAAATTATTTAAAACTACATCTGCCTGATCGTATAAAATCGGATTAAGGAATAATTTTAATTTTGAAGTTTGAATAGCAAAATCACCATCTATAAATAGTAATACATCACCTATCGCATGTTTTACGCCGACTGCACGTCCAACATCGTTCCCTAGTAGCTCTGTATGTTTGATTACTTTACACCCTAAACGATCTGCAACATCTTCTGTTCCATCATTACAACCGTTTGCTACTACAATAATTTCTACTGGATTTAATGGTCTTACCGATTGAATAACGTCTGAAATCGTATCGACCTCATTACATACAGGAATAATAACAGATAATGACTTAGCCATTGTTTTGTTCACGAAACCACTTAATTGTTTCCTTCAATCCGTTTTCCCACGTTACTTTCGCTTGAAATTGAACAAGCTCTTTTAATTTTGTTACGTCTGGTCTTCTATTTGGAATTTCTTCAAAACCATAAGGATATACTTCTTCAAAAGGCACTTGTACAATCTTTGAAGAAGAATTCGTTAATTTTTTAATTACTTCTGCTACTTCTTTTATGCTCTTTTCATTCTCAGAACCTATATTAATAATCTCACCATTTACCTTCTCATCCATTGCCCGAATCGTTGCCTCTACCGCATCACTTACATACGTAAAGCAACGTGTCTGCTTTCCATCTCCATATACGAGAATGTCTTCTCCTTGCAAAGCCGCACTAATAAATCGCGGGATTACCCCTGCATACGGACCATCTTTCGCTCTTGGACCATAAATATTAAAATATCGAACAATCGTTACCGGTAAACCTTCTAATGCGTATCCTAAACATAATGTCTCTTCCAACGTTTTACAAACTGCATAACTCCAACGAATTTTAGAAGTTGCCCCGTATAATCGATCTCCCTCTTCAGAGAAAGGCGGCTTGGCCTTACCATATACTTCTGAAGTAGAAGCAAAAACTACTTTCTTCTTTCCTTTTAACGCTGCTTGTAAAATATTTCTCGTCCCATCAAAATTCGTTTCTATGAGCTCTATACTTTTTTCCATTGTTGTTTTCACACCTAAAATTGCTGCTAAATGAAACACGACATCATGCTGATCTACTAATTCATAAATAGAATTTTTATCTAAAACACTTATTGGAATAACACGGATTTTTTTCATTAACTCTTCATGGTACTTATTTTTACCTTTATAAAAGTTATCCACAACAGTGACCTCATAACCTCTTCTCATCAACTCTTCAGCTAAATGCGACCCGATAAATCCGGCCCCACCTGTAATTAAACATTTCTTACTCATTTACTCACCTTCTTTACAATCCCGCGTGTATCTATTACTTGGTCCATTCCTTTAAAAAGCTTCCAATCAATATTAGAATGATCCGTTAAAATTAAAATACAATCCGCTTTTTTAACTTTTTCTTCATCTAAAGAAACAGATTGATACACCTTATCTCCAATTTCCGCGAAAGAAATATAAGGATCATGATATTCTATCTCGTATCCTTGATTTCTTAATAATTGAATAATCGGTAACGCTGGTGATTCTCTCAAATCATTTACATCTTTCTTATAAGCAATTCCTACAATTAAAACTGATGCAGGTGATTGCACCATGCCTTTTACTTTTCGGACTATTTTCTCTGGCATTTCTTCATTAATTATATGTGCTGCCTCAATTAATTGACTAATTGCCCCATTCTTTTTTATTCTCCATTGAAAATATAAAGGGTCTACTGGAATGCAATGTCCTCCTATTCCTGGTCCTGGCCAATATGGGGTAAATCCAAACGGTTTTGTAGATGCGGCTTCAAGCGCCTCATAAAAATCAATTCCTAAACTTTCACATAGTGTGTTTAGTTCATTTACTAAAGAAATGTTAACTAAGCGCTGAATATTTTCAAATAGCTTGCACATCTCTGCTACTTTCGGAGAGCTAACAGGTACAACTTCGTCAAAAATGGTACTATATAAATCCTGTACCTTTTGTCTACACTTTTCTGTTTGTCCACTAATAACTTTTGGAATAGCTTGAACTGAATATTGACTATTTGCTGGATCAATTCTCTCAGGGGAATATCCGATATAGAAATCTTCCCCTACCTTGTTACTATTTTGAGAAATAATAGGTAGGATGACTTCTTCAAGTGTGCCTGGATATGTGGAGCTTTCAAAAATGAAGGTTTGTCCTTTTTGAAGGTTTTGTTGTATATAATGCGAAGCTGAAATGAGGGCACTTAAGTCTGGTTCTCTTTGTTCATTAATTGGAGTCGGGACGGTGACAATAACATAATCACTATTTTGAAAATCAGCAATGCCTTGATCCGGTGTGTTTACTGTTAATTTTTTTTTCGTCAATAAACTTTGTAACTCTTTAGAAGAAACATCTGGAATATAACTTTCTCCTTTTATAATTGAGTCTATTTTTCTAATATCTTTATCTAATCCAAGTACTGTATGCCCTCTTTCTGCAAAATGTACCGCTAAAGGAAGGCCAACATACCCTAACCCAATAATAGCTACTTTACTACTATTCATTTGTATTCTCTTCTTCCCTTCTCAATTGTTGAATGATATCTCTATCTCTATCTCCATCAGTAAAGCCACCACGTTCGTCCGTACGTTGTAATAAATACGTAACCGCCTCAAGTTGATCACCGAAAATACGATCAAACGCTGAAATACGCCCATTTACAAATTCGTGTTGCTCTGGACGTACTCGATTTGTTTTTATAACATCTACTAACTCTACTGTTGTAATAGAGAATCCTTCTAAAATAGCTTTCACTTGTGCTAATGGCGGAATGATAAGGGAGTCATATCCTATTCTCTCTATTACCTTCTTATGCATGGCATGTGGTACAGCAGTTAGTGAGTTATTCCATAAATCTGGTCTTTTCGCTACCAAATTCAAAAAGTATTTTCCCATACTAATTGGATCTGCTGGATGAAACATATCTAATAAGCATTGTAAATCATTTAACACCACGTCATTTCCATCTTCAACAGCATGTAAAAATGGAGTGAGTTTTTTTGCTGGAATAACAAAATCACCATCAACGAATAAACAAATATCTGCCGTAGCATGCATGGCCCCTATTGCTCTTGCTACATTATGTCCAAGCGCCTTCGTAAATTCAACTACAATAACATTCTCTAGCTTTGCCTGTTTAACAGTCTCAACATCTGCTCCATTCGCGACAACTATAATTTCATCTACACCTGCTTCTTTCACTTCTTGTATAACAGACCTTATAGTTATTTTTTCTTCTGATACCGGGATAATGGCACTATATTTCGCTTTTTTCTTTTGTAATAAAACTGGTTTATACTTTCCTACAAACGCTCTATCTCTATTGTCCTCTGAAAAACCACCGCGATTACCGTATGTTTCGATTACGTATTGTAAAGCACGCAAATGATCACCCATAATACGACTAGTCGCTTTCGGATAAGGAGAGCCAGGTGATGTGCCCGTATGGACAGGACGAACTTTATTTGTGTAAATGACATCAACTGAAGCCATATCAGAAATATCTACTCCTCTAGACATCGCCATCGCTTGAAATAATGCTGGATCTGCTAAATTCCACCACCCCAGTTTTTCAATCACTTTACGACTTATCGCATGTGGTATTGCAATTAAAGATCCTACAACAAACTCCTTCTTGTTCAAATAACGATTTAACATATATTTTCCAACCGTCGTATAATGCGGTCTCATCTTCAAATAAACGGACCATGTTAAATTATTTAAAACAATCTCATGTCCTTGCTGTATTCCTTTAATAAAATTGTATAATTCTTCACTTTTCATGACGATATCACCATCTAAAAATAAAACAATTTCACCTTTTGCTTCTCTAGCACCAATTGCCCGTCCCACATCATTACCAAGGGAATATCTATAATAAATCACACGGCAATTATGCTGTAGCGCTATTTCTTTCGTACCATCTGTCGATCCATTATCTACTATGATAATTTCATATGGTTCGAGCTTTCTTACTTCTCCTAAAACTTTTGATAAAGTACTTGCTTCATTATGCACTGGAATAACAACTGACACTCTCATACTTGTATCACTCTTACCCTTCCAAGCGAACATAAGCAATAATAGGAATACGCACAATTACATCTTCTGGTGGTCCATAAGAAGGAGAAGTACGAACAATTACTGCCCCATCCGTCACAGATAAAAGAACGCCTGCAATGATTTCTACAGCTGTCACAACTTGTACTAGTTCCCCAACATGGTTACGTAATTCATCAGTAAATAACATATATAACGCTCCTTTCTTACGCTTCTTTAATTGATATAATACTTGTAAATGGTAATAAAACTTCTGTTCCTATTCCTTCTTGCAATGTTAAGAAGTCATCACCAACTGCTACAATAACGCCTGTTAACTGTCCCACTGTCACAGTAATTTCTACGTTTTTACCTAAATACTGCTCTGCAATTTCTTTAAAAGGTGATGTAGTACATTCTTTTAAAATGTTACAAATAATAGATTGAAATCTACTTGATTCAATAACTTCTTCAGTAGCTTGCTTAGAGTTTCTTTGAATAAATCTCGCGAAGTTTTGTGAAAATAAAAGTCTTTCCACAGCAGGTAATAACTTATTATCTAAAAAATAATCTAATTGCCTATTAAACAATCTCGATAATTTATGCCAATATTTTCTGAACAGACACATACACTTCTCCTCCTATTATTTTTAGATTATAAAATTTCACATCCATACATCTTAATGTATACAAAATAGATATTTTTGTGATAGGTAAGACATACATTTTCTAAAAGAAATATTTAGTTCAAGGCATAAAAAAACTATCCAAAAGGATAGTTTCTTACACTTCAATATTCCGCAATATCGAATAAATATCGTTATTCACTTTACCAAATGATTTAATGTTATTTTGAATGTTAGATAATAAAACAACATATACACTACCATTTTTACTAAATCCGTTTAAGCAATTCCATCCTGGCATTACACCGTGATTCGAATAGCTTCCTGGGTCTACGTACCATCCAAACCCGTAATCCTTTTTTCCACCCGTAAACATTTGATCGTAACTCTCTTTTGAAATTAATTTACCAGAGAATAGTGCTTCGTTAAATAAATATAAATCATGCGCACTTGTGTATATATCACCACAACCATATAGTTGTGACATGCTCGGAATATTAGGTGTTGTCATATTATTATTTACTATTTTATAACCCGTTGATGGGAATCTTGTTTGTTCTAACGCTGTACCAAAACCAGAATGTTTCATACCCGCAATAGCAAAAATATGTTGTTTAATATATTCTTCGAGCGACTGTCCACTTACCTTCTCGGCAATGTATGCAAGTATAGAGTAGTTCGAATCAGAATACTTCCACTTCTCTCCTGGACCACCAATACGCTTTTGATTTCCTATCCGCTTTATCAGTTCTTCATGAGAAATATCTTCTTTTCCCTGCTCATATTCGGGAATCCCTGATGTATGTGTTAATAGATGTTTTAGCTGAATACTATTACCTTGAGGAAAATTTGGAATATACTTTGCAACAGTATCTTCTACTTGTAATTTATTTTGATCTTTCAACTGCATAATAGCAGTTGCTACAAATGCCTTTGAAATAGAACCAATATAAAAAGTCGTCTCTGAATTATTCGGTACTTTCTGTTCTTTATTTGCCATACCGTACCCTTTATTCAAAAGAACTTTTCCGTTCTTCACAATAACAGCTGTCCCGCTAAATCCTGCGTTTTGTAAATACTGGTCCAATTGAGCGTTTTCATTAATTTCTTGAGGTGGTCCCTCGGGAAGCTTCTCCACAGCTTGCGCTTGCTTCACTTGTTCTTCCTGCTCTTTTTGTTTTTGCTTCTGTACTTCTTGTTTCTTTTTTTCTTCTTTCTTTTTTAGCTCTTCTTGTTTCTTCATTTCTGCTGCCGCTTTTAAAGTTTCTTCTTTCTTATTATGCGCAACAATTTTTGTATACATGAAATATACAAGTGATAATAGTAAGACGAGAATGATTGTTCTGTTTATGTATACAATCGGCCGACGTACTTTCCCATTCGCATTATTTTTTTCCTGATCCATAATTGCTTTTTTCCCCATACTCACCAATAATTTAATTCCTTTACTAAAGATTCGTTTTAGTAGATTATGGATAATCCACTCTATATCATCCCTACTTTATCACGCACTGCACATATTACCAACCTATATGTACAAAAAAGAAAAAGAAAATTTACAAAAGTAAGATTCCCGTTAAATTATTAACAAAAAAAGAGGATATCCTCTAAAAAATTGATGTTATCAATCTTTTTGGACATCCTCTTATCTCATTATTTATACGTGTTTTTTCATATCATCGGCAACAGATTCAACATTTGTACCTACGATAACTTGGACACTTGTATTACTTAATTTCATAACACCTTTTGCACCAGCACGTTTTAATGCTGCTTCATTTACTTGACCAGCATCTTTTACTTGTAAGCGTAGACGTGTTGCACAGTTATCAATAACTGTTAAGTTTTCTTTTCCGCCTAAAGCTGCTACGTAAGTTTCACCAATTGAACCTGCAACTGGTGCCTCACCATCTTCAACTAACTCATCGTCATCTTCACGACCAGGAGTTTTTAAATCGAACTTCTTAATTAAGAAGTAGAATACTATGAAATAAATTGCTGCGTAAATTAAGCCGATACCTGCTAGTAAGACTGGTTTTGTTGCAATACCGAAGTTTAAAGCGTAATCGATTGCACCGGCACTAAATGAGAAACCATCATGAATGCCAAGCGATGTTGTAATGAATAAAGAAAGACCTGTTAGTACAGCATGAATACCATATAATACTGGTGATAAGAACATGAATGAGAATTCAATAGGCTCTGTAATACCAGTTAAGAATGAAGTTAATGCTAGACCAGCTAACATACCAGTAACTGCTTTACGCTTTTCTGGTTTAGCAGCTGCAATCATTGCGAAACATGCTGCTGGTAAACCGAACATCATAACTGGGAAGAAACCAGTCATAAACATACCTGCTGTTTTGTCACCTGCAAGGAAACGAGCAATATCACCATTAACAACATTACCTGCTGCATTTGTAAAGTCCCCAAATACAAACCAGAAGTATGTGTTCATTACGTGGTGTAAACCAATTGGGATTAATAAACGGTTTAATAAACCAAATAATCCTGAACCAATTGCACCTAAATTAACAATTCCATGAGCTAATGCATCAATACCATTTTGAATTGTGGGCCAAATTTGTGCAAATAGAATTCCTAATATCAGCATCACGACTGATGTAACAATTGGAACGAAACGTTTTCCAGCAAAGAAACCTAACCATTCTGGAAGTTTAATCTTATGGAATTTATTATAAAGAAGTCCTGCTATAACACCAACAATAATACCACCTAAGACTTTCATATCTACTTTAGTCGATAATTCAGCAGCCTTAGATACTTGTGTCATTGTATCCGCAAGCTTAGATGGATCTACATTTGCGCTATTACCTATTAAATCTTGGACTTTACCTAATTTATCTTGTAATTCAGCAGTTGAATACCCTTTGCTAAGTGCATCAATACTATTTTTCATAACAAGATAACCAATTGCACCTGCAAGACCTGCTGCACCACTACCATCCACTGAAAGACCGATTGCAATACCAATTGCAAAAATAAGTGCTAAGTTATCAAAAACTGCTGCGCCGGCCTGTGCCATAACAGGAATATCAAATACATCTGGTTGCCCTAAACGAAGCAATAATCCTGCTGCTGGTAGTACTGCGATCGGAAGCATTAAAGCTTTACCAATACGTTGTAAAAACTGCAACATTTTAATTCCCCCTAATCAAATTTATGAAATCGTTATCATTATAAGTACGCTTTAGAAAACGCTTTCTATTACATAACCATAATAACATATAGTTGTATAGATGTGTAGTTTTTATTTCTGAACTTTTTATAGATAAATCTCCTATTTCCAAACTGTTATATAAAAGGAAAATTCTCCTTTTTAAAATACAGAATACTCGAAACGAAAGACCTATTATAGCACATTGAACTTTCGTTTTATCATTCCACTTTTTCATGTTATTATTTATTTCCGAGCATATCGGGAAAAGTAAACTTAGTTAATTCAAAATAGGAGCGTTGGTACTATGCAGTGCATTGAAACAAACAACTTACAACAGTTGTTAGAACAAGTAAAACCGTATACGAAAAAAGGAAAACTTGCTACTTATATCCCCGAACTAGGAAATGCAAATCCAGACGATTTAGGGATTGCCATTTTCCATAAAGAAACAGAATATATCCATGCAGGCAACTCACAAACACTATTTACTCTTCAAAGTATTTCCAAAGTAATTACACTTGCCCTTGCCCTTTTAGACCGTGGTGAAGAATATGTATTTTCTAAAGTTGGAATGGAACCAACGGGTGACCCATTTAATTCTATTATTAAGTTAGAAACGACAAGTCCATCCAAACCCCTTAATCCAATGATAAATGCAGGGGCTTTAGCTATTACAAGCATGCTAACAGGAAAAGATAACGAGGAAAAAATGGAACGTATTCTTCATTTTGTACGTGAAATAACAGATAATCCTACTATTAATTATTCCTCTAAAGTTGCCGATTCAGAACTAGAGACAGCTTACCTAAACCGTTCACTTTGTTATTATATGAAACAAAACGGAATTATCGATTGTGATATTGAAGAACTTATGGATTTATATACTCGTCAATGCGCAGTTGAAGTAAACTGCATCGATTTAGCACGTATCGGCTTAATTTTTGCAATGGATGGATATGATCCATATAAGAAAAAACAAATTATCCCTAAGCATATTACAAAAATTTGCAAAACATTTATGGTCACATGTGGTATGTATAACGAATCTGGTGAATTTGCAATTCGTGTTGGTATTCCTGCAAAAAGTGGTGTAGCCGGTGGTATTTTTGGCTGTGTAAAAGGAGACATGGGAATCGGTATTTTCGGACCAGCTTTAGATGCAAACGGAAATAGTATTGCCGGTTTTAAAATTCTTGAACTTCTTTCTGCTCAAGAAGGTTGGAGCATTTTTTAATCGCGAGTTATCCTGCTATACTAGCAGGATTTTTTATTTTGCCAAAACCTCACTTTTGTCAGTTATCAATCCTCTTACAAAAACAGTGCTGAAAGTTTCTCTATATCATGCATATTTGTTCCCCCCTCCTGAATAATATAGTACAACCTAGCGCTATATGTGGAGGTGTGAAAGATGAAACTAATATTTCAAATGGGAAAACAACCTGTTCTTGAAAAAACAATCCTTCTTTTTATATTGAGTATTGTAGAAAGCTTGAAGTTAAAAGTTGTTTCACTCGACGAAGCTCACCGATACATATTCAATTTAGAAGTACTTGAATTATTAATGGATCGGAACATCGATGATCAAGTACTTGAACTTATTCATTTCGGGATGGGACTTGAAGACATTTATCATGTGCTTCCTGAAGAACTTGAGCATACGATTGAGGAATTAAAGTGGCTTTGCATTCAAGTATTAAGTGAGTACAGTATGCATGAAGAATCCGAACAATTAATTGAAGATATACGGTAAAAAAGCACCTATGTAGGTGCTTTTAATGTTTTTTCAAACTATTTTTATACGCCTCAATATTTACTGGTAGCTCTTCCTCTTCCAAAGTATGTTCATTTACATCTTTATGAATGAACGCACCTTTAGGTGGTTGATGATCATGCCCTTTTTTCTTATGATCAAATGCTTTCCCGCGTCCCATACAAATCCCCCTTTCTTAAAAGAAATCCGTATTAGTATGGAGAAAAGTACGTCGATATATGCAATCTCTTGCTGTATTTCCAAGGAAATACTCGAACCTTGTTTTCTACTCTCCTTACAACAACTGATCGATCCCAATAAGAATTAATAATAGTCCTGCGATAACTGTCGCCCATTTCCCTAAGTATTCTGCTAAAAATCGTTTTCCTACATACGCAAAACCACTAATACAAATAAAACTAAACACCCCAGAAATAGTCGCTGTAAGCCAAAGATTTAAATTTGTTACCCCTGCATCAAATCCACCTGCAATATTATTAATAGACAACGCAACTCCTAAAACAATTGCTTCTGAGAAACTAATTGTTTTAGAACCATCAAAATCTGCTTTTTCCGGATTACGTAAAATGCCCATAAGTACATTATCATCTTTAGAACCTGCAGTATTTTTTTGACCCAAGAAAGGCTGGCACAAAATAAACACACCGATTATCCCTAAAACGATTGCTCCAATCAGATTTGCTGTAAACTCTGAAATAAATAACGCAATCCAGTTTCCAAAAAATCCAGCTAGTAAAGTAAATAAAAATCCAAAGAATGCGATGATAAAATTGTTAAACCACGAAATACGAATTTTACGAATGCCATATGCAATTCCAACACCTGCATTATCTAAATTAGAAGCGATCCCGATTAAAAAAATTGAAAATAAGCCTACTGTACTCATAAATAGTCACCCCTTTTTCTCACTTTTCAATGCATATTATGAAAATGTTGAGCAACTGTGCCTGTCTGTTTCATATACTTGTAATAAATGCTCAATATTTTTTCAATACTAAAAAAGGAGTGCCTACACTATGGCTAATGAAAACCCGAATGATCGGCTTGGCAAATTAATAAAAAAACTTTTAAAAGAACGCGCCTTATCTATGCGCCAACTAGGAATACTTACAAATATTGATCCTGCAACAGTCTCAAGAATTATTAATGGAAAACAACCGCCAAAACAAAAACATCTACAAAAATTTGCAGAATGTCTTCAAGTTCCACCCCAATTGTTATTTGATGAAATGTACCCTGATTCTCCTCACATAAATAAAGAAAAAACAGATATGTACACATCTCTTGATACCATTCAGCAAACGCTGCACTCCTCTAACTTATTCGATTTCGATTACACTACAACTCGCGTAAAACAAGAACTCGAAAATTACGAACGCTATGCCCAGACAACAGAAGGCGAAAAACGTATTCATGACAGTTTCGCAAGCAAATTAGAGCAAATTGATAGTGCTGGTCCTTTTATTGAACAATTAACAGATATGTATCAACAATTTTGCAATGAAACCATTTCAAAAGAAGAACGTGCAGTTCTTGGGAGCGCATTACTGTATTTCATTTTATCGACAGATATTATTCCCGACTATCTCTTTCCAATTGGCTATTTAGATGATGCGATCGCCGTTGAATTAGCAAAAGAGAAATTACTTGAAATAAAACGAAAGACATAGCAAAATAAAGAACTATTTCAGTTGTTTATTTTCACCTCTGAAATAGTTCACTAAAAAATCGTACAAGTATACATACTCGTACGATTTTACTATACAAATCTATTTTTTCGTGTGGCACCATTCATATATAAATGCTGTTATTACTTTTGTAAATTCAATTAACTGTTCAATTTCAACTTTCTCATTTACAGAATGTGCTTCTTCTAATGTACCTGGTCCATATATAATCGCTGGAATATGAAACTCACTAAACCAACCGCCATCAGTTACCGTTGCAGACATATCTAAAATTGCATTTTTTGATAAAATAGACTCGTGTACTGAGCTAAGTTTTTTTACAGCTGCATGTTCCCTATCTACTTCTAATGAAGGGAAAATTTCACCACGATCTACAATCATTGATTCTCCGCCCCACTTAAATTGTGGCGGATTTTCACTTAACCATGGATCGGCAGCTGCTACCTTTCCAATATATTCTTCAATTTCTTTTATTATTTGTTCATGTGTTTCGTTCGGATAGAAGTGCACTGTTATCCATAACTGGCACTCATCCGCAATAAACGCCGCATGCCTTCCCCCCTCAATAACAGCTGGATTAATTGTTGTTGTTCCAGATGGATAGCCTTCATATGTTTTCATGACTGCCCAGTGACGCTCTAATTCTTGTAAGCTCTGCACAATTTTCATCATTTTTTCAATCGCACTCGCTCCAAATAAACGTCCTCCAGCATGGATCATTTGTCTGCGCGTTGCATCATGAAACGTTTGCGGACTTTTCACTGTAATCCATCCAGTAATAACACCACCTTGCCCTTGCATATGTAAATCACTCGTATCCACTACGACTGCAAAATCAGCATCGTAACCTCGCCTGCAGCATTGAAGTGTTCCTGCCTCTCCAACTTCTTCCCCTATTACTGATTGAAAGATTAAATCTCCAGGTAATTCAATACCAGCTTCTTGTAAAAGTTGAATGGCAAATAGCGCTCCAGCCAGCCCACCTTTCATATCTGCTGCGCCACGTCCAACTAACCAGCCATCTTTTATAAATGGATCAAATGGATCAGTTTCCCACGCCTCATCTGCTGACACTTCAGCTACATCCATATGACCATTAATAATAAGACTTTTATATGAGTCACTTTTTATTCCTTTTTTTACCCCAACAACGTTCGAATCATTCGGATATACATCCCATTTATTAATACTAAAATTTCGTTTTCTTAAAAACTCTGCAACAAATTCTTGCGCTTCCTTTGTATTTCTCGCTGGCGGTGCTGGTGTTTCAAAACGAATTAATGTTTTTGTAAGTTCTAACAATTCCTCTTTCCTTGAATCTATTTGTTTTAACAACTGCGAAATTTCTCGATTCATCGCTAATTCCCCTTTGCATACATAGTATGTTTCCAGCTTTATTTTCACAAAAAAAGAGACTGTTTACAATTTTACAGTCTCCTAATTGATCACTATTATAAACTCTCTACTTCCGTTGTATTTGTCTTTTCAATATGCTCTACATTACTTCCCTTATTTCTTGTAGCACGATAAAACAGTAAACAAACAATCATAAATGGAATACCACAATACAATGCCATTCTTTGTTCTGGAATAAAGGCCATGCCAACGATTACTGTTACATTTAATAATAGCGCAAGCAGTGGTACGAATGGATACAGCGGTGTTTTAAATTTCAGGTCTTTGACATCCCCGCCCTGCTTTATGTATGACCTTCTAGCTAATAAGTTAGATAGAGCAATAGATGCCCAAACTAGTATCGCTCCAAATCCAGCGATAGAAAGCAGCCATAAATAAACTGTATCTTCCGCATAAATACCTGATAATAATGAGAGACAACCTACAATTGTGCTTACAATCAATGCATAAATAGGAACACCGTTTTTAGATAACTTACCAAAAATCGGACTAATCATTCCTTGATTAGACATAGACCATAGCATACGCGAAGTTGCATATAATCCTGAATTCGCAACGGATAGTACTGCTGTAATAATAACGAAATTTATAATATCTGCTGCATAAGGAATACCAATTTTATCAAATACAACTACGAATGGACTTTCTATTACTCCTGCTTGCTGCCAAGGGAATAGTCCAGCAAGAATAAAAATAGATAGTACAAAGAAAACAAGTATACGCCAAACTGTATTGTTAATTGCCTTCGGGATCGTTTTCTCTGGATTTTCACTCTCACCTGCTGCAATACCAACTAATTCTGTTCCTTGGAAAGAAAAATTAACTGCAATCATTGTAATTAAAATGGCTGATAATCCATTTGGAAACAATCCACCATAATCAGTAAAGCTAGAGAACATTGGCGCTGGTTCATTCCCTTTCATATCTAGAAACCCAAACATTGCTGCCCCGCCCAAAATAATAAATGCAATAATTGTAATTACTTTAATACTTGCAAACCAAAATTCCACTTCCGCAAAACTTCTTGAAGATAACGCATTAATAGCAAAGAGCAGTACCGCGAACACTACACACCAAATCCATGACGGTACATCAGGAAACCAACGTTTCATCAAAATACTAACTGCAATTAATTCAATACCTATCGTAGCAGACCAGTTTAACCACGACATCCATCCCACTACATAACCTGCTGCAGGAGAAATATGCTTTGTCGCATACGTTTGATAAGACCCTGCGTCAGGCATCGCAACAGCTAATTCTCCAAGACAGAGCATCGTTAAATACATTACAAATCCACCGACAAGATACGCTACAATTGCTCCTCCAGGTCCAGCCTCATGAATCGTATAACCTGACCCTAAAAAAAGTCCTGTACCAATAACTCCACCGAGTGCAATCATAAATATGTGCCTGCTTTTCAATTCTCTTTTTAATCCTTGGTTTTGATCCATCATATAAATCCCCCCCTTTTCACTTTGCCAATCCATTTAATGTAAGCGTTTTTAAAATTCTTCACCGTAAAAATAATGATTGAAAAGAGCAAAAATACACATCACTTACATTAATCACTGCCTGTTACTAAAAGGTCATCCCTTACTGTTATTAATAACTTTTGATCAGCAATAGCTTGTCCTTCTACTACTTCTAATGATTCAATATAACCACTGATTCCTATCTTAATTTCTACTTTCTGTTTATCTATCGTTTCAATTAACGCTAATTTCTCCCACTCGTATACGTAAGAACTTTCCGTAACAAATAACTTCTCTACTTTTCCATAACAAGGACTATACACACCTTCTATAACTGTCTTCACTTTATAAATCCCTCCCTCTTATTAATTGACACCGAAACGTTGTATATCCTGTAAAATTTCATATTCTCCCCTCTAGAGATTTCAAATATTATTTATGCAAAATACGTACCAAGTCTCTAATTCATGTATTAAATGAGAGTTTCATACAAAAAAATGTGCACAACCGCAAAATTTTTCGATCATTTAAAAAGTTTTAAACGAAAAATAGCAAAAATTTTTTGCGATTTTATAAGAATTTTAATAAAATTATAAAAAGTCAGTCTTCATAGGGTGAAATGAGGAGAAGATGTTACATGCATACAGAAGAAATTAATTTCAAACAAATTATTGAAATGAATATGCTATATGAAACTTTAATCAATGAACTCGATATCGGGATTCATATTATTAATGAGGAAAGTAAAACGATTGTCTATAACCGCAAAATGATGGAAATTGAATCAATGGATCGCTTAGATGTGCTATATAAAAGTCCTTTAGAGGTATTTGCATTTGAAGAAAATAAAAATAGTACTCTTATAGAGGCATTAAAATTTGGAAAAACAAAGAAAAATATAAAACAAACGTATTTTAACAATAAAGGACAAGAAATTACAACGATTAACGATACTTTTCCTATAATAGAAAATGGAAAAATTAAAGGCGCTATTGAAATATCAAAAGAAATTAGTAACTTAAAGCAAACAATAAGAATGGGCCCTTCTCGAAAACAAAGTACTAAATTTACCTTTGATCACATAATTGGTGATTCTGAAGCTATTCAATCAATCATTACTGAAGGAAAAAGAGTAATTCGTACATCTTCCTCCATACTTCTAGTAGGAGAAACAGGCACTGGGAAAGAACTATTTGCACAAAGCATCCATAATGAAAGTCAGCGTTCAACAAAACCCTTTATTTCACAGAACTGTGCCGCTATACCTGATACACTCATGGAAAGCTTATTATTCGGTACAAACCGAGGTGCATTTACAGGAGCTATCGATAAAGCTGGTTTATTTGAAGAAGCGAACGGAGGAACTTTGTTATTAGATGAAATCAACTCATTAAGTCCAGCACTTCAAGCGAAGTTACTACGAGCTATACAAGAAAAAACAATACGAAGAATCGGAGGCACACACGAAAAAGAAATTGATGTTCGTATTATAGCAACTATTAATGAAGATCCTTTCGAAGCCATCGCACATAATCGATTAAGAGAAGACTTATATTACCGATTAAGCGTCGTTACTTTATGTCTTCCGCCTTTACGTGAAAGAAAAGAAGATATTCTAGCTCTTGTTCAGCACTTTATTGAAAAATATAATACTCAATTTGGGCTCAACGTAACCGATGTAGATGTAAATGTAAGAGAATTTTTCTATGCATACGATTGGCCTGGAAACGTACGGGAGTTGGAACATATAATTGAAGGTTCCATGAACTTGATAGAAGATGAAACCATCATTACAGCGTTTCATATGCCTACTCGCTTTCGTGAACGAATAAAAACAGAATTCAATATGCAGCATGCACTAACTAATCACAATACTGATGCACCTAAAACTTTAAAACACACAATAGAAAAAATGGAAAAGAACTACATTAATCAAATTCTTAAAGAGAATCATGGCAACATTTCACAAGCTGCAAAATTTTTAGGATTAAGTAGGCAAAACTTACAATATCGAATTAAAAAACTGCATTTACACATATGAAATAAACATGTCTCCAAGTGCAAAAATAACTTGGTAAAATATGTTATAATAAACATATAACATGCTAGAAAGGGGCTATATATATGAGTAATGATAAAAAATTAAAGTTATTACACTACTTATACCTTCTCCCTGCTGTTCTATGTATAATGTTATTCATTAATGGTGATATGAGTAGCTTTCCTTATGCAAAGCTATTAGGAACAATTAGTGGCTCCTTTGCAGCTATTATGCTTGCTGCTTTTTGGAATTTGAAGCTACGTATAAAAAACGAGAAATCTTCGTAATACTAAAAAAATCGAGCTACTTAGCCCGATTTTTTTATTTGCCATTAAAACTCAACATTCTCTAAATACAACCCACTTGCCTCAGCAAGACAATTAATTTGATTGCGCTGCTTTTCCTCTAAAATGTTTGGAATTGCTTCAGCGTCTAATTGTCCTAATCCAACTTCAATTAATGCCCCGACAATTTTTCTTACCATATTATGAAGGAAGCCGTTACCACTTACTCTAATTTGTACAAACCCTGCCTCTTCCATCACATCAAGTGTATATACTTCTCGAACCATAGATTTTTTCTTTGATTTCGCATTTGAAAAAGCAGTAAAGTCATGTGAACCAACTAAATGTTTCGCAGCTGCTTTCATGCTTTTCACATTTAATTTTTTATTCACATGCATGCTGTATTTACGCATAAATGGATTTGTATGCTCTTCATTCCAAATTTTATACAGATATGTTTTTGCTTTAGAATTGTAACGAGCATGGAAACGATCATGTACTTCTTCCACATTCGTAATGCTAATATCATTAGGTAAATATTGATTTAAATATTTTTTCACTTTATGTTCCACTAACTTCTCATCACTTTGAAAGTTAGCAACTTGATTCAAAGCATGTACACCAGCGTCTGTTCTACTACAACCAATAATTTCAATTTCTTTTCCGACCATTTCAGATATGACACTTTCGATTTTTCCTTGAATTGTATTATCGTTATTACCGAGACGTTGCCATCCTTTAAAACGTGCGCCATCGTACTGAATTGTTAATTTATAATTATGCATAATATTCTCCTTCATAGAAAATATTCCCTCATACCATGAGGGAATATTAATAAACTTTACTTTCTAACAAGCTTCACTACATTTTCTACGTGAGCTGTATGCGGGAACATATCAACTGGTTGCACATACTCCACTTCATAGCTCTTCATTAATGCTTGTACATCACGTGCTAATGAAGAAGGATTACAAGACACATACACAACTTGTTTCGGCTTCACCTTTAAAATTGTTTCCAGTAATTTATCATCGCAACCTGTACGTGGTGGATCGACAACAATTACATCTGGACGCCATCCTTCTTTTACCCATTTCGGTAACCATTGTTCAGCTTTACCTGCTTCATATTTCGTATTTGTAAATCCGTGACGCTTTGCATTTTTTCTTGCATCTGCAATCGCTTCTGGAATTACATCCATACCACGTACTTCCGCTGCATCATTTGCAAGCCAAAGACCGATTGTACCAACGCCACAATACGCATCTACAATTTTCTCATCGCCTGTTAACGCAGCGGCTTTTTTTGCTTCATTATATAAAACAACGGTTTGCTCTGGATTCAACTGGAAGAACGCACGTGCTGATAATTCAAATGATAAATCACCAAGTGTTTCTTGAATTACTTCTTTTCCAGCTAATTTAAATGTTTTGTCGCCAAAAATAACAGATGTTTTACGCCAGTTTACATTTTGCATAATTGATTTAACCGCTGGCATCTGTTTTTGTACTTCTGCAATAAATTGTTCTTTATTTGGTAATTCTTCTTTTGTTGTAATAAGTGTAACTTGTACTTCACCTGTTTGAACTGCAGTACGTGTTACAATTGTGCGTACTAAACCTTTTTGTTTTTTCTCATTGTAAATAGAAACATTTAATTTTTCTAAAATACGTCTTACAACTTTTGTCGCTTCATTCGTTGCTTTATGTTGAATCATACAGTGAGCGATATCAATTAACTGATGTGAGTTTTGTTTATATAGCCCTGTAATAACCTTTTCGTCTTTACGCCCCACTTGTAATTGACTCTTATTACGATAATGCCATGGATTTTCCATGCCAAGCGTTGGACGAATTTTCTCTTCCATACTATTTTTCATGTACTTCTCAAATGCTTGTACAACGATATCACGCTTTTGATTCAATTGTTCTTTATAATCTAAATGTTGCAGCTGACAACCGCCACACTCCTCATATACTGGACACGGTGCTTTCACACGATGCGGTGAAGCTTTACGAACTTTTTTCACTTTCGCTTCAGCGAAGCCACGCTGAATTTTCGTTGTTTCTGCAACAACTTCTTCTCCTGGTAATGCCCCTGGAATGAAAACAACTTGTCTCTTAAAATAACCAACGCCTTCTCCGTTAATCCCAAGACGTTTAATTGTCACAGGAAACGTTTGACCAACTTCCAACTTACTCTCATGTTGCTTTTGTATCATTATTACACCTCTACTCTATACTTTTCCATAAATATAACGCTGCATAACTGCAGTATGGTTCACACTCTTGTTTCAATTTTTCTAAAAATGCATCATCAGGTTTATCATCTAATTGAAATATACCTTGCACTGCACGCTGAATCCCAATGTCCGCTTTCGGGAACATATTTTTCCGTCCAAGCCCAAACATTAAAAAGTTTTGCACTGTCCATGCACCAATTCCCCTAATTGGCAACAATTGTGCTGAAATGTCTTCTTCCGTCCCATTTTCTATACTCGCTAAATTTAATGTACCACTGACAATACTTCGACCTAATCCTACTATATATTCAGCCTTTCGCTGACTAAACTTCTGCTCTCTCAATTCTTCTATTGAAATATTTGCTACTATTTCCGGAGTGGGGAAAAAGAATACACCGTTCTTCTCTGTTCCATACCGTTTCACAAATTGTTCTGTTAACACAGTAGCAAATTTCAAATTTATTTGTTGGTGAATGATACAGCGAAGCAGACAAGCAAAATAATCAAATTCTAAAATAATTGGAGTATAAGCATATGTTTCAAATAGTGGACGTAATGATGTGTTTAAAAAATGATTTTGTATATCTTGAAACGGTTCATTCCAATGAAAAATGGCTCTCATTCGTTTCATGACTTTCTCTGGATCTCCTGTCTGACTAGAAATCCAAAACTGTGGATTTTGAACAGTACCAATCCCTTGTAAGCGAACAACAACCTGTTCCTCGTCGATACAAAGCGGGATATAAATAACTTTCTCATCTAATTGAATGACGTTAAGAGGATCAAAAGATAAACGTTTTAATACTTCTTCAAAATGATACGGATACTCTAACGTAACATGCTCGCTCCACATACGTTTCCCCATCCTTTTTACACATCATTATAGCATGAGAAAACCGTAAGCATACATGCTTACGGTTGATTGCCTTTTACTAAGTCATCTAGACTTTTAAAATGATACCCTTTCTCGCGCAAATCATCAATGATTTTTGCAAGTGCTTCTGCATTATCTTTTGATATTGCATGAAGTAATAAAATAGATCCTGGATGAATCATCGTCATAACATTATTATGCGCATATTGCCATCCTCTTTGCTGATCCACTTTCCAATCCAAAAATGCAAGTGACCAAAATACATTATAATAGCCCATTTCTTTCGTAAGAGCTAACGTTCTTTCACTAAATACACCGCGCGGAGGACGTACATATTTCACTTCTTTTTGCCCAGTTACTTTTTTAATTTCTTCTGTTACACTCGTTAATTCTTCACGAAGTTTCTCATCATTTACCGCTGTAAAATCAGGATGACTCCAAGAATGGTTTCCAATAATGTGTCCTTCATCCTTCATTCTTAACAATAAATCTTTTTGTGTTTTAATGTAATGTCCCGTTACAAAGAAAGTTGCTGGTACTTTTTTCTCTTTTAGTACATCTAATATTTTCCCTGTGTATCCATTCTCATATCCATTATCAAATGTTAAATAAATATCTTTTTTCTTCGTATCTCCTAAATAAAACCCGCCATTTTTTTGTAGTAAATCTGTATATAACTTTCCTGCATCTGGTACTGTTTCATTTTTAGGACGCGGGATTCCCCAGTTATGTGGAGTATTTGTATAAGCCAGTGCTGAAACTGGAACAAGTGCCATCATAATTGAAAAAATGAGACCGATATATAACCATTTATATTTCATAAATAGTCTCCTTTCCATATATAATCGTACTTGTAGTTTCTGTTGCAACGCATTCTTTCATGCTGAACATGTTTTTCTATATATACCAAAAAAATGCATCTCGAATCATTCGAGATGCATTTTTTATTTACTTAAATACTGGCTCTTTAAAGCTAGCTAATTTTTCAAGTGATGTTTTATCAACATCTGCATGTAAGCTATTACCATGAGAGTCCATCGTTACAACTGCTTTAAACCCGTCGATACGTAAATGCCACATTGCTTCTGGAATACCAAATTGTAAGAAATCAACATCTTTCACTTCTTTAATACATTCAGCATAATATTGCGCTGCACCACCGATTGCGTTTAAATATACACCGCCATGTTCTTCTAAAGCCGCTAATGTTTTCGCACCCATACCGCCTTTTCCAATGACAGCGCGAATACCGAATTTCTTCATAATATCGCCTTGGTACGGTTCTTCACGAATACTTGTCGTTGGACCTGCCGCTTTAATTTGCCAATTGTCATTTTCATCTTTCACAACAACTGGACCACAGTGGTAAATAATTTGTCCATTTAAATCTACTGGACAATCATTATCCATTAAATGCTTATGGATTGCGTCACGACCTGTATACATCATGCCATTAATTGTTACAACATCACCAACGCGAAGTTCACGAATTTGCTCTTCTGTAATTGGTGCTTGTAATACAATCTCACGTTGCTCTGTTTTTTCTTGTGCTTCATGCTGAAGTGTATCTTCACCTTCTTGATATAACCAATCCATAATTTCACCTGTTTCAGGATGGATTGTTACACCTAGGCGGCGATATGCCCAACAATTATACGCCACAGATACGTAGAAGCTAGCCGGCAGGCGGTTATACACGCCAATTTTACAGCCCAGTAAAGTTGTTTCTCCACCAAATCCCATTGTACCAATGCCAAGCTTATTCGCATTTTCTAATACGTACTCTTCAAGTTGTTGTAACTCTGGTACTGGATTGACATCATCTAATGTACGGAATAATTGATTTTTTGCTAATTCATAACCTGATGTGCGGTCTCCCCCGATACCAACACCAATTACACCAGCGCTACATCCTTGCCCTTGTGCTTGATATACTGCATGAAGAAGGCATTTACGAATCCCTTCTAAATCACGGCCAGCTCGTCCAAGTCCTTCTAGTTCACACGGTAAGCTATATTGAATATTTTTATTCTCACAGCCACCACCTTTTAGGATTAAACGTGCATCAATATAATCTTTTTCCCATTGTTCAAACTTAATCACCGGTGTACCTGGTCCTAAATTATTTCCACTATTATCTCCAAAAAGAGAATCAACAGAATTGGGACGAAGTTTACCATCTTTTGTCGCCCGCTCAAGCGCATTATAGATAGCTTCCTTCAACTTTAATTGATTCACACCAACTGGTGTATAAATTTTAAACGTTGGCATCCCTGTATCTTGGCAAATCGGCGAGATGTTATCATCGGCCATTTTAATATTATTTGTAATTGTGCCAAGTGCCATCGCAGAACGAGTCCCTGCATTTTCTCGCTCTTTCGCTTGTTGAATCGCACGACGAACATCTTTCGGTAAGTTCGTTGACGTTTCAACAATTAGTTGATACATGCTTTCTTGAAGCTTTTCCATTGTTACTTCCCCCTCAATTGTGAACGCTACCAAAACGTTATGAGCTAAAAATTCAATTGTTATGCTCTTTAGCTATTTATTTCACGCTATTAGAGCATAAATGAAATTTTTCACAACTTGATTATACCTCTTTTTCTATCGTCCTTCTATTACCCGAACAGAAAAAGGCTACCAAATTGGAATTGGTAGCCTTTTTAATATATTATTCGTCTTTTTTAAATTGCTCACATTTTAATTCTAATTCATCTAACATTGCAAGAAGACGATCTACATCTTCTAATTCTACTTCTTCGGGTTCAATTGTATCAATTACTTCAATGAACATATTTAAACGTTCTTTTAAATATACTAATTGTGTATCTTTATCTTGAATTGCTTTTCCCATGAAGGCACTCTCCTTTTAATTCGAGTTGCTTTTATTATACCGCAAAAACGATTGCTATGGGCATGAAATTTCATCAATTTTGTCATAGTCATCCACTATAATGTAAGCCCTCTCTCTTTTCATGATAAAAAGTTTCACTTTATAAAAAGCACATATTCTTCTATTATAGAGAATGGACAAATTGTTATTTCAATAGTCAAAGGAGTATTTCATATGACGATATCACAAAAAATGAAGCCGATTACTCCTTCTTACGATCCATGGGAAGCGTATATGGACCTTGAAGAGTACGGCAAACTACTATTAACAAATGTTGAATTTACAACGACGACGTTATGCAATATGCGCTGTGAGCATTGCGCTGTTGGTTACACGTTACAGCCGAAAGACCCAAATCCGCTTCCGATGGATCTTTTATTAAAACGATTAGATGAGATTCCTCATTTACGTTCTTTAAGTATTACTGGCGGAGAACCTATGCTTTCAAAAAAATCCGTCGACAACTATGTAACACCACTCTTAAAATACGCCCATGAACGAGGCGTTCGCACTCAAATCAACTCTAACTTAACTATAGATTTAGCACGTTACGAACAAATTATTCCTTATTTAGACGTATTGCATATCTCTCATAACTGGGGAACAATCGATGACTTCGTTGAAGGCGGATTTGCAATGATGGAGCGTAAACCTACTTACGAACAACGTGCAAAATTATTCGAAAGAATGATTACAAATAGTAAGGCTCTATCAGATGCAGGTGTACTTGTATCTGCCGAAACAATGTTAAACAAAAGAACTCTACCACATATTGAACATATTCACCGCCAAATCGTCGAAGAGATGGGCTGTAAACGTCATGAAGTTCATCCAATGTATCCAAGTGACTTCGCGAGTAATCTAGAGATTTTAACAAAAGCTGAAATTCGTGATGCGATTGAGCATTTACTAGAAATTCGCGATGAAAATGTATGGATGTTATTTGGAACTTTACCTTTCTATGCTTGTAGCGATGACGAGCGAGACATTGCCACATTTAAAAAGTTACAAGAGAGCAAAAATGTAACTGTTCGTAACGATCCAGATGGTCGTTCACGCTTAAATGTAAATATTTTTGATGGCAATATTATCGTTACTGATTTTGGTGATGTTCCACTTCTAGGAAACATACAAACAAACACATTACAAGAAGCGTATGAAAAATGGAGCGCTTCAAAAACTGCAAAATCATTAAGCTGTCACTGTCCTGCAGTAAAATGTCTTGGACCAAATGTTCTTGTAAAAAACAGCTACTATCCGACAGAAGATTTCTTATCAAAAACAGCAAACATTACATTATAAAAAAACGTCAGCTTATAAGCTGACGTTTTTTCATGTTATTGCGAGTGGGAAGAAGAAATGAATTTAAAATACAAATGATCATGAATTGGAATAGCAGCTCCAATTCCTTGAGAAGTAATATTTTTCACAACAAGTCTTTTTTGATTTCCCTTTAATACAAGATACACTTCTCCAAATGTTACTTTTCCTTTTTCATTTACTGCTGGTGTATAAGCGTATAAATATCCGAGTTGACTCGGACTAATATTATACACACGCTCATGTCCAGTACCATAACCAATGGTCGTTTTAAACGAAAGGGGTAATTGTACTTTTTCAAGTGCTTTGAGAAGCATCATTTTTTTCACATCTGCAGCATCTTTCATATCTGCTGTTAAATCGCCTTCAACCGTCTTTTGTGTTTCTTGCTTATAGCGAAGTGGATATAAACGGTCTCCTCCGCGATTATCATACACATTTCGATTCACTTGTTTATATTCCCAATTAATCGATGTGTCTACTGATTCATAATGTAAAGCCCATTGACCCAAATAAATTTTTGCCCGATACCCTACTGCAAGCGGCGCATTTGAAATTGTCGTTTCATTAAACATCCGAATTAAGTCTGGATTTTCAATTTTAATATTAGCCGTTTTCAATAGCTCTTGAGCAAATTTACTTGGTTGCAAACGTGGCAAATCTTGCGCATCATTTGGAAATGTATTGTCTTTTGAAATATTTAAAACAGATGAAGGCATTTTTGTTCCTACTGTTGTCTTTGCAAAACTCATGTTAGGAAATAATAAAATAAACGAGACCATAGTTGAAAGACATATGCTGTATACTCGTTTCACCTGTCTGGCTCCTTCCTATGTAGGTATATATACTACTTCGTTTATTGTTTTCTCTGAGCGCAATTGTTATGCCTATTTTTCATAATAAATAAAAACCAATTCCCATAATGACATACGCCGCTAGTAAAGTGCCACCTTCAAACCAGTTTGTATCTCCATCATTGGAAATCGCAATCGTTAAGAAAACGGCTGTAATCATAGACACAAGTTCTGGTATGGTAAATACTAAAGGCATCCTTTGCGTGAAGAACATAGATAGCAATACTAATACAGGAGCAACAAACATGGCGATTTGTAATGTAGAGCCTATTGCAATTTCGACTGCAATATTTACTTTATTTTTATAAGCCATAATAATTGCAGACGCATGTTCCGCTGCATTCCCAACAATTGCAACGATAATAACCCCTATAAATAACTCTGACCAGCCAAATGACTTTGCGACAGTTTCAAAAGTATGTACGAGTGCCTCTGACACATAAGCTACTGCCAGTGTTGCTATCGCTAAAATAAGGAGCGCCTTCCCTTTCGACCACTCTGGCTCTTCTTCATGCGCTACTTCGTCACTTTTATGTTGATATACACCACGGTGCGTAACTAACTTAAATAGTAATGCAGCAAGGTACATGATAATCATAATAATAGAAACACCTATACTTAATTGATACGTCTTGCCAGCGTCCATCTTCATTGAAAAGATCTCTGGAATAACAAAGGCCACAACAACAGCAAATATTAATAAAGCTGAATTATGCCTTGCATCATATACATTAAAACTTTGTCTTTTGTATTTAAGACCTCCAACAAAGAAAGATAACCCCCCTACCAATAATAAATTTCCAAGTACAGAACCGGTTAAAGAAGCTAACACCACTTCAATTAACCCTGCTTGAAGTGCAAAAATTGAAATGATAAGTTCAACAGCATTACCGAAAGTAGCATTTAATAACCCGCCTATTCTAGGACCAGAAACAATTGCTAAACTCTCTGTTGCTCTCCCCATAAAACCAGCTAATGCGATAATCGTAATACAATACACAGCGAACATAAGTGTTTCTGGCCAATGAAGTGTTTTTCCAAGTACAGATAGTGGTACACCTATAAGTGCTACTATAAGAAATATTTTATTAAACATGCTTTTCATCCTTCCATCGTATGTATTTCTCCTCAATATTATTATTATTCTTCTCCTAACTTGTCCGATTTCATCACAATTACGTTTAAAAAATGGACTTGAAGAAAACAGTATGAAAGATATTTAAATTATCTTGTTTAAACAGAGAAAATATAAATTAGGAAAAGAGGTAAAGAATATGCACTTAAAAGAGAAAATTGCAACTATTATCCAAGGACAACGTACCGGTGTATTATCTACAGTACGTAACGAAAAACCCCATAGTGCCTTTATGATGTTTTTCCATGAAGATTTTGTACTATATGTTGCAACAGATCGACAATCAAAAAAGATAACAGATATTGAACAAAATCCTAATGTCCATGTACTACTCGGACGAGAAGGAAAAAAATTAGATGAAGATTATATTGAAGTTGAAGGATTAGCTTCAATCGAGGAAGACTCAACATTAAAAAACAAGTTTTGGAATAATAGCTTAAAACGTTGGTTACTCGGTCCTGAAGACCCTAATTACGTATTGATAAAAATTAATCCCGACACAATTTATTACATTGATGGTGCCGGTACGACGGAGCCTGAGTTTTTACGACTATAAAATAAAACAAGCCCCCCCTTAGGTGGGCTTGTTTTGTCGAAAAGTTCTTTTAAAAAAATAATAAAATAGGTGGAACTTTCTAAAGATTCTGTTATATAATAGCAGTAACTTAAATAAACTGTATTAAAACAGATTGAGAGGAGAAATAAAATTGATGAAGAGAGAAGAACGCAAAAACATGATTGAGTTTATTGAAAAGAAAAAAGGGATTGAGCGTGACGAATTACTGTTTATGACAGACGATGAAGTAGAACATATTTATAATGTAACGTACTTTTTATATGAGGAAATTGCAGAGTAGTATAATAATCCCCACCTTATTAAAAATATAAGGTGGGGATTATTTCGTTATTTAGCCCACTATTTGCAGGCAGTAAAACTCCCACCTTAAAATTCAGGTGGAGCAAGAAGTTAAGTTGAAGTCGCGCTTTCTATAAAGCTCAATTGCTTCAACTTTATACATGAGAATGATTTTCATGTATAATACTGTAAGATTGGAGGAATTTTACTATGAGTTCGTGGCTCTTATTTGCACTATTATCAGCAATTGCTGCTGCCCTTGTATCGATTTTTGGAAAGTTTGGTTTAGACGGCATCGATGCAAACGTTGCAACAACAATTCGATCTATTATTATGGCATTATTTATGATAGGCGTTATTATCATACAAGGTAAATTTCAAAATATCGGCGACGTACTGCTAAATAAAAAAGCACTGCTATTTATCACATTAAGTGGGGTTGCAGGTGCTTCGTCATGGCTATTTTATTTTCTTGCCCTCAAAACAGGAAAGGTTTCACAAGTAGCTCCTGTCGATAAATTAAGCGTCGTATTTTCTATCATTCTCGCTATGATTATCCTCGGTGAAAAGTTAAACTTTATGACCGGTGTTGGTGTAGTCTTTATTACAGCTGGTGTATTATTTATTGCTTTCAGCTAAAAAAACCGCTATTAGCGGTTTTTCTTTTTCTTTATGTACAACCATACAACACATGTAACAACTGCTGAAATTAATAAAATCCATATTCCATAATGATGTAAACTATACTCAACGAAGCGCCACTTCTCGCCTAACTTCCAGCCAAGCCCAATAAAAACACTTATCCAAATGAACGCACCACCGTAAGCGTACAAACAAAAACGCCAAAGTGTCAAATTTGATACCCCAGCAAAATATGCCGTTAAATGACGTACTCCCGGTATAAAATAACCAATCATTAAAAGAAATGGCCCATATTTTTCAAATAAAATATGTGTTTTTTCAATGTGATGTTCTTTAATTCTAATTTTCGGCCCATATTTCTTTAAAACAGGGAGCCCAAGTTTTAAACCTAATATGTAGCTTAACGTGATCCCTAACATCGCACCAGCCATCCCACTTAAAAAAGCAGCAGTTCCTGACATAACTCCTTTTGAAACATTATAACCAACAAAGGTCAATAAAAACTCGTCTGGTATCGGTAATCCGACAATCCCACCAGCCAAAGCTATAACAATTCCAAAATAGCCATAATGCGCGATTAACTCGCCAATATGTTGTTCCATTCGGAAGACACATCCTATGCACGATCGTTATTCCACATTGTACCCTTTCTATCTTTAAGGCAAACATGGTATACATATTCACTATACATTGTTTTTATAATGAACTCTACTTCTATTCTTTCCTTTAACAGAGATAAAGTGAAACTTTAATCAGTGGGAGTTTTCTTCATCCTCTACCAATTATTAACCTAAGCCAATCTTGCTTCTACAGACATCCCGACTCCCACATAACTTACTTATATTCACCAATTTTGAGATTAGATTCTTACTGCCCGCAAATAACCCGATAAAAAATAAAAATTCATATGCGTGTTTTTTTGTTACAATAAAGGAAAGTTACTTTTCGCAACGGTTTAACTCTCAAGAAAAATGATATATCTAGCAAAAACATAGTTTGGTCTATATAATGCAACTTCTACCTATTAAAAGAACATACACCCTTTTACATACGACATCATTTTTCTAAATTATACAGGGGGGAACGAACATGACCATTGAAAATCAATTTATTCAAAAAGTTTACTATAAAACATTTTTAACAGAAGAAACTTCTACTCCTGCATCGGAAGTACTCGGTGAAGCATATATAAATGAATCTAAAAATGAATTCTCCAACATTTCTAATATTCGATTTGCTCAAGGTGAATTTTATTATCAAAATAAAGATTTTGAAGCAGCTATATTTAAATGGGAAAAAGTAAATAATGCTCTTGCACTTTGGGCGACAAAAAATATTGCAGATGCTTATTTTGAACTAGGATTCTTACCAAAGGCAGAAGAACTTTATCAATCTATTCAAACGGAAGATACAACTCTTACGATGGAGGTTTCCTTACAACTTCTTTCTCTTTATATCGAACAAGATCGTTTAGGACTCGCTTTTAAGACGATTAGTGAAGCTGTTGCATTCCAACCGGATTATCCAAATATTACTGCAATTGCACGTTCTTTCTATGAAAAACAAGAAGATTGGAACAACGCTATCGAACTAGCTGTTCAAGAAGGTATTCGAACACAATCTTTACACTGGTTTGATACGTTAATAAATTACATAAACAAAGGATTTACAAAAAATATTAAGCCTGAATATTTCTATGAGTCTTTAAAAGCTCTATATGCTGTTGATCAAGCTCAATTTAAAGAACTTGTTATTGCTCTTTGGAATAGCTATCAACATGAATCCTTATACCTTCCTTGGATTCAAAGTATCAATCATTTATTCTTGCATATTGAAACAGACAATAATGACGATTGGAATGAAATTTCTACTCGCTATCAAGAAACATACTTTGCATTAATTACCGGAAATCACTTTATGCATGAATTAAACGGACTTGTACCAAATTTATTAACAAATTGGTTCAGTTTAACGAAAGCAAAAGATTCTCTAGTTGTCTCTGCAGCAGTGTTAGCATGGAATGAAGTCTCACCTACAACTTTAGAATCATTACTCGTAAAAAGTGCTGGATCCTTACTTTCTAATACATCAGCTGAAGCAGATGTAAATATGGAAACAGTTTCTCATTTATTCGAAACAATCGCTGTATGGGCTGAGAAAAATGATGTAGATTTAAGTCATCAATTTACGCTACTAGTCCATGAACTATGTGATTTAAATATCACACCACTACTAATAGCTGGAACTAGTGACCATGATAAAACATCATTTGTTAATTCAATATTAGGAGAGAACATCTTAACTGAAACTTTAACAACTCCTATTCTATTTAAAGACGCTAGTCAAACTGAAATAACAGAATTTACCGAGTTAGATATACGAAATATCCCTAACCTTGATGAATTCCATCAAATAACGGCTACATCTGCTCAGTCAGAACTTGAGAAAAAATGTATAGAAATTAAGCTACCAAGTAGGTTTTTAAGAAAAAATAAGTTTACATTTCTTCTTACACCATCCATTCAAGAGCAATTGGATAAAAGCAATGCATACTTTGAATACTTACAAGCAGCAGATAGTCTTGTTTACGTATTAAATTCTTCTTCACCATTGCATAGTAAAGAAATTGATACATTAATTTATTTACGTGAACAAGTACCAAACTTACAAATTCACTTCGTATTACACACAAATAATACGACTACTAATGAAAAACTAATTAGTAAACTTAAAATACATTTTCCAGATGCACAATTCTTCCCATACTCTCCTTCGCAAGAGAGTAGCCAGCAACTTGGAGATGTAACAGAATCTATTCTCTCTAATCTTGCAAAGCGCGATATAGAAAAAGAACGTATAGAAAAGCTAATATGGTTTACGCAAAAGACAATTGCTTATCTCATAAATGAACGTGTGGAATTAGAAAATACATTAGTAAAATCCGTACGCTGGAATAAACACATCTCAGTGAAACTTACTGGATTTATTAATAACCTTACTGCTCTTGAAAAAGATAAAATTCGCTCTATTACCGAATCTTATCTTTTAACGAAAGAAGAAATTACACGAGATATACATTCTCAAATTCCTGAATTATTACAGAGTTGCTCTGATCTTGTTCAAGAAGATAGTGATTTCAAACTAGTTCATGAAGAATTAAATGCTGCAATGAATGAACGTGTTCAAAAGCATGTACAACAGGTACTTCTTCCTAAATTTACTGGGTCTATTCAAGAATGGATTGAAACCGCACATAATGAATTTATTCAAGCTCAAGCTTATTTAGATGAAATGAGTGAAACGTTTAATAAATTATATAAAGAAGAACGTATGAAACTTCCTTGCGATTTCAAATTATTAGATGACTGGAATCGAGATGTTGCACGAATGACAAATCGAATTACAGTAACGAACATCAATATTTTATTACGCTTTACACCGACACAGTTTTTCTTAAAAAGTGCCGGAAAATTATTTGGTAATATGCAAAAAAACCAATCTATGCTCGCCAACAAATATAAACAATATATTGAAACAGAAGACTATACAGAAATTGCTCACACAATTTCCAAACAATTCTTCCTTCAATTTGAAGTATTTGAAGGTGCATTAGAACGTGATATCATGATGTTCTTCAAAGATCCACTTAATATATTGAAACAAAATGTAGATGCAGCTCAACTTGAGATACAGGAAGACGAGCAAACATTAGCGACGCTAAGAAGTAATCCAGAAACATATCATGATCCTTTGGCGTTATTTAAGCTACAATTACTACAACATAAATTTGTTTTAAGTACTACAAAGAAACATGAAGATATCTTTGTATCAAACGAATCTCCTACTGTTTAACAAAAAAACCAAGCAAACTAAAATTTGCTTGGTTTTTTTTACTTTATTATTTTCATATGTTCAAACGGATAATAAATGCCTGCTAACTTTCCTAACACATCTTCTCTATCAATAAAACCTAAACCATTTCTACTATCTTTACTTATTAAGCGATTATCTCCCATAACAAAAATCTTATTTTTAGGAACTGTAATCGGTCCAAAGTCCTCTGTTAAATTCATAAGTTTTTTTTCTGCTTGTTTTTTATTACTATCCAAATACTCTTCATCTTTCACTTCAGAATTTACATATAATTGATCATTTCTCATCTCAATTATATCTCCAGGCAATCCAATCACTCTTTTGACATAAAAATTATCTGTTTTCACAACAATAATATCTTCTCTCCCATAGCTTTCAAATTGTTTTGCTAACTTATTAACAATCACCTTATCTCCATCTTGCAACGTTGGCCTCATAGATGCTCCTTTTACAGTCGTCGGAAAAAACACAAAAATTTTCGCCAAAAACACCAATAAACATGCAATTGCAATAGTTCCAAAGAATTCACGCCAACGTTTTTTCTTTTGCATCATTTCACCAACTCATCGTCTTTTTACTTTTATTATAAATAATACGACCGATGATTTTCTACAAAATTCTGAATTATAAAATTATAATATTAGAAATTTTAAAATAAAAATACTGATCAAATTAACAAGCAAAAAAGATACTCTCAAAATAGTCTATCCACTATTTTTGAGAGTATCTTTTTATAATCCCACATATATAATACACATTTGAGCAGCTACATATGTAAACCAAATCCAAAGTGGCTCATACTTCAATTTACGCCCTCCGATATCTGTCACGCCAATAATGAAATCAGAAATTACAAACAGTAAGCCACCAAACGCTGGTATCCACCATATCCCTGTATTTTCATAATATAAGGCGAATGCAAAGCAAGCCATTCCTCCAACCCACAATCCGTAAATTAGAGCTCCTATCGTAAACAACTTATCCTGTTTATCATTTCGGATAAAGAAGAACCATCCTACAATTAGAAAGAGCCCATATACGAGTAAGCCAATCCAAAAACCATTCCATGAAATTCCTGTTTGCAAAAATGCTTTTACATAAAAGCAATGAGCAAGAGCGAAAGTAACCATCCCTCCAATTAATCGATGACCAATTGGAATCAGCCCAGCCATAAACAAATCTCCCACAGTCGATAAAGTCATACCAAGTGCAACCCACGTACTATACTCTACAGATGGATCTTGTAACCATATGCAAATTGCACTACCTGTTAAAGAAAAACTAAGAATAAGACGAATTGCTAAAGGTAACGGCATATTATCTTTCGTTTTTTTTGTCTGCCCCATTGCATAAATTGCACCAATAAAAAAAAGAAATATTTGCCCAATTAACACCACGTAAAGTAGATTCATAATATTTTCTCCTCAATAAATGCTTTTTGTATCTTTTTTCGTTACACTTAGTCTATTATCCTTTTTCTATGAAAAAAGAAGAACAGTACTGTTCTTCCATTGTAATCGCTTTTCTGCTCTCTATGCTACTTGTTTTTCTTGCTCCATTTTTTGCTTAGCTGGTGTCCTATTTACCACAATGATTCCCGCGGCTACACATGCTAAACCGAGTAGCACAAATGAATGAATTGCTTCACCTAAAATCATGCTCGATAATAACACACCAAATACGGGTATAAAGAACATGTACATAGATACTTTTCCAACCTTGTTGTACTTCATAATTGTATTCCAAATGCAAAAACCAGCTGCAGATAAGAAAGATAAATAAATTAGCATAAGTATTACATGTAGACTAAATGTAAATGGCATGACTCCAACTTGTAAAGCCCCTATACATAATAATCCTATAGAACCAAAAACCATTTGGTATGCTGTCATATAGCCAACATCTAATGTTTTACTACCTTCTTTTGCTAATATGTTTCCATATGAATACAGCATTGCTGCACTAAGAAGTAATAAGCTTCCGATCCCAAAATGAAATGATAAGCTACCATCACTCGGCACATTTACTAAAATGACGCCACAAAAACCAATCGATACCCCAATTATTTTTCTCATATTGAGAGCATCATCTTTATATAAAAAATGGGCGAGTAAAATTTGAAAGAATGATGATGTCCCTGAAATGATAGCTCCTTCAATTCCTGAACTATAACTCATTCCAATGTAAAAACAGATATATTGAAGAAACGTTTGGAATAAACCAATTTGTATTAACTGTTTCCCTGTTCCTTTTTTGAAGCTCATATCTTTTCCTAACACTTTAAAGAATAATAAGAGCATGACTCCAGATAAAAAGAAACGATAACCGGCAAATAATATTTGCTCTCCAACTTCTTGTGGTTGAATTCCAAGTTCAACATAACTTAACTTAATAAAAGGAAATGCGCTTCCCCATAAAAAAGTTGCTACTATTGCAGCAATAAATACGCCAATCGGATGGGTAAAAAATTTCTCTGTCTTCACTTGTTGTCTTCCTTTCCGACCTTTTTATGAACAATATTCATATATACCAGAGGAGTTGCGAAAACACAAGTTTTCCGTTTATACTTGAAACAAAACCGTACCATCTCATAAAAATATATGATATAATATAGAATAATTACAACATAATAACTATTAAAAACAGATTCAACAGAAATGCTGCTATCCATTATGGATGGCAGCTTTCGTCGTTTTATAGGGGTTTCGATTTTGATTATTTTTCTCAATAAGAATTCGGAAGGAGCGGGTAGTAATGAACTCAGAAGTAAAAACGTTACAGGCAAAAGAAACAATTTCCCATCCCTCTTTATGGGACACATTAAAAAAACATTATGAACTTGTATTTGCAGTAGCATCTGGTATTTTTATTTTAGTTGGCTGGTTATTCACAAAGAACGATGCAATGAATGTAGGTATTACTTGCTATATCCTTGCTTATATAGTTGGTGGATATGCAAAAGCGAAAGAAGGCATTGAAGATACGATTGAAGAAAAAGAGCTAAATGTTGAAATGCTAATGCTCTTTGCAGCTATTGGTGCTGCAATTATTGGCTACTGGGCAGAAGGAGCTATCTTAATCTTTATCTTTGCGCTCAGCGGTGCTATGGAATCTTATACGCTAAGTAAAAGCCAAAAAGAAATTTCCGCTCTTCTTGACTTACAACCCGAAGAAGCATTACGTATTTCTAACGGAACTGAGGAACGTGTTCCTGTTGGAGGGTTACAAATTAACGACATTATTTTAATTAAACCAGGTGAACGTGTTCCTGCTGACGGTACGATTCATAACGGTGAAACAAATATCGATGAAGCAGCAATCACGGGAGAACCTATTCCAAATGAGAAAAGACATGGCGATGAAGTATTTGCAGGTACTGTAAATTTACGTGGTGCTATCGAAGTTAAAATTACGAAGCCAAGCGATCAAACATTATTCCAAAAGATTATCCGTCTCGTCCAAAGTGCACAAAGTGAAAAATCACCATCACAACTATTCATCGAAAAGTTTGAAGGAACATACGTAAAAGGTGTACTACTCGTTGTTGCGCTTATGATGTTCGTTCCTCATTTCTTACTTGACTGGAGCTGGAATGAAACGTTTTATCGCGCTATGATCTTACTTGTAGTCGCATCTCCTTGTGCACTCGTTGCTGCCATTACACCAGCAACGTTATCTGCAATTTCTAACGGAGCAAGAAATGGAATTCTCTTTAAAGGTGGCATACATTTAGAACGCCTCGCTTCAGTAAAAGCAATCGCCTTTGATAAAACAGGAACATTAACAGAAGGAAAACCTACCGTAACAGATGTATATGTTCGAGAAAATATGACAGAAAAAGAAGTACTTTCTATTACAGCATCCATTGAAAGTCACTCTACACATCCTTTGGCTGAATCTATTGTTAAATATGCACAACATGCGTACGACATTACATTAAAAAAACCTGAAAAGGTTGAAGATGTAACTGGTTTTGGGCTAAAAGGAATATTGGAAAACACTGCTTATAAAATAGGTAAAGCTGATTTTATCGGTGAAGAAACAAAAACATTTCATAATGGTATTTCTGCCTCACTTGAAAAGGAAGGTAAAACTGTCGTTTATATTAGTGATGAGGGAGGCATTCTTGGACTTATCGCTTTAAAAGATACGCTTCGCCAAGAAACAATAGCTGCTATTCGTGAATTACAAAGCATTGGTGTCGAAGCAATTATGATTACTGGAGATAATGAAGAAACGGCAAAAGCAATTGCCTCTGAAAGTAATATAAAGGAATATTACGCATCATGTTTACCAGAAACAAAAGTTGAAACGATTAAAAAGTTAAAAGAAAAATATGGTACAGTAGCAATGGTCGGAGACGGTATAAATGATGCACCTGCACTAGCTACTGCTAGCATTGGTGTCGCAATGGGAGAAGGAACAGATGTAGCTTTAGAAACTGCGGATGTTGTACTGATGAAGAACGAACTATCTCGTCTTTCCCAAGCAATTCGTTTATCAAAACGAATGAACCGTATTGTGAAGCAAAACGTAATCTTTTCGCTAGCCGTTATTGCCATGCTAATTTGTTCAAACTTCTTGCAATTTTTAGCTCTTCCATTCGGTGTTATTGGCCATGAAGGAAGTACGATTCTTGTCATTTTGAATGGCTTACGATTATTAAAAGGCAGCAAATAAAACGGGTCCCTCATAGAGGACCCGTTTTTTTTAATGATAGCTATTGTGACCGTTCGCACTGCTACTCGTTTTATGCTTTGGATGCGAACTGCTCTTTTGTTTATTATTACTTTTATTGTTATGGTTCTTTTTATTATTACTCATGAAATATCCCCCCTGTTCCTTTTTATTATGGAACAAGAGCTCATTATTCATTACGGGAATTATTGTCACCGGTTCTATAATGGTGGAGTAAACCATTAATTTCACCGCCAAGTAAAATTACCCATCCAGTTAAGTAAAACCATAACATTAAAATAATGATACCACCGAGACCACCATATGTATTGGCGTAATTCGCAAACTTATCTACATAATAAGCAAATGAGTACGATACCACAATCCATCCTACAGTAGCAAATAACGCCCCTGAAATAACTTCTCTTCTTTTTAACTTTCGATCTGGGGCAAATGTATATAAGAAACTAAACAAAGCAAATAGCACGAAGAAACTCGCTACTAATCGTGTAATGCTCCACACGAAAGAAAAACTATCTGATAAACCGAGTGCTTTAAACACTGCTGCTCCAATAACTTGTCCGAATACCGGAACAATTAACGCAAAGACAATCATAAAAATAATAGCTAATGTAAACACAATTGATAACGCTCTTGTTGTAATAAAAGAACGTGTTTCCTTCACGTCATAAGCGCGGTTAAAAGCATTCATAACCGCATTAACACCATTTGAGGCAAACCATAACATGGATAATAAACCAAATGATAATAAACCACCATTTTGCTGGTTTACAACTTTATCTACATTTACCTCAATTAAGTTCATTGCATCATCTGGTACATAAACCTCTAATAAACTAAGCACATCCTCTGTTTGAATGGGAATAAATCCAAGAAGCGTAATTAAGAAAACGAGCCCAGGAAAAATTGCAAGCAAGAAGAAATAAGCGAGCTGTGCTGCCAAGCCCGCTACATCATCGCGCATCGTCCGGTCATATAAATCTTTACCAAACGAATAAGTACGATTTCTTCTCACCTTTTCTAAAATTTTTCTCATATATGTTTAAACGCTTTTCTTCTCTTCTTTATCTTGCTTTAACTCAATGTACGCTTCAGTTTTTTTTTCCACTGCATTTGAGTCTTTCATAAATAATTCACGCGCTTCTTTCATACCACCATCTTCAGCAACTACTGGCTCTTCTTCTGCTTTCAGCTCATCTACCTTTGGAGATACAGCTTGAATTTCAATCGTTTCTGGCTTTTCTTCTGGCTCAACTTTTTTCTTACTAAAAATTTCTTTCGTTTCTTTTAACGTCTCTACAACAGATGGCGTTAATTTTTTAATTTCTGCTACTTTCGCTTTTACCACATTGAAATCAGCAAGTTCGCGTCCTTTATCTGTAACAGTTTGCACTTTTTCTTTGATCTTTGCATTTTCACCAATTTCAATCATCTTTGTTTTTGCTTTTTCTGCTGTATTTTTTACTTTTTCACGGTTTTCTTTCTTTAACATGGATACAGCTACACCTGCCGCTACACCAATCGCAATGTTTCGAGCAATATTATTTTTCTTTGCCATATTCCTTCACCCTTTCATTTCTTATGTTAGAAAGTATTTCTTTCTAAGCTTCCTCATATTCCTTGTTCATTTCGAATGAAAGCTAATAGCTTTGCACACCCTTCTGTTACAAGGTCATATACTTCTTGGAAATTCCCTGTATAGTAAGGGTCAGGAACGTCTGTCCAGCCACCGTCTGGAACAAAGTCGGACAGCCTACCAATATAGACTCCAGTTTTACCTAAACTTTTTAAATCTGCTATATTCTTGTTGTCCATGGCAATAATATAATCAAACTTTGTTAAGTCTTCTTTTTCTACTTGCCTTGCTTTAATTCCTTCAAAAGTGACTGCATTTTCTTTTAAAATTTTTTGTGTTCCTTTATGTGGCGGATGGCCAACATGCCAATCTCCAGTTCCTGCAGAATCAATGACAATTTTCTCTTCAAGTCCCTCTTTTACGACAAGATTTCGAAAAATCGCTTCTGCCATCGGAGAACGGCAAATGTTCCCAAGACAAACAAACAATACTTGAACCATACTTTTGTTTCTTCCCTTCTTGGTGCATTTCTTAATATATACTTATAGTATAAACAACCAATTATTAAATATAAAGGAAATCCCTACTAATTTAATGGGATTGAAAAGATTCATTAACGAAAATGATAAAAAATGTTAAGATAGCCTTATGTTATTTTAAAGGGGGACACTTCGGTGGATTTATCCGTAAAGTCAGAAGAAAACGTTGAATATATGGTCGAAGCTATTAAAGAAAAATTACGTATGGTTAATGCTGGAGCGATGAGAGCTGCTAGTTTTAACGAAGAAATGTACGAAGATTTACGTGACATTTATGATCATGTTATGAAACGTGAAACATTCAGCATTAGTGAAATGCAAGCTATTACAGAAGAATTAGGTACATTAATTAAAAAGTAAAAAAGCCTCTCTTATATGAGGCTCTTTTTTATTTCCAACAAATTCATGACAACTCATCTCTTTCCCTCAACCAACTGTAAAATATTGTACAATAGAAGTAGAACCTCATCTTAGATTTTTTCTCCATACATACTACTCACAAATAATAGCAACACTACCATTGCTAACTGTTTTTACTGGAGGTGCTTACTTATGAGCAATTGGTACAGTAAGACGAAAGATCAAACATTAATTGACCTAGAAACAAACGAACAACACGGTTTAACAGATGAAATTGTAAGTGAACGTTTAAAGCAATACGGTTCTAATGAATTAGCTACAAAACAAAAACGCACTTTATGGCAGCGTATTTTCGCCCAAATTAATGACGTCCTCGTATATGTCCTTATTATTGCTGCCCTTATTTCTGCCTTTGTAGGTGAATGGGCGGATGCCAGTATTATCGCGCTTGTTGTAGTTTTAAATGCTGTTATCGGTGTTGTCCAAGAATCTAAAGCAGAACAAGCTTTAGAGGCACTAAAAAAGATGGCAACACCTAAAGCTATCGTCAAGAGACATGGTGAACTAAAAGAAATTCCATCTGAACACGTCGTTCCAGGGGATATCGTTATGCTCGATGCCGGACGATATATCCCATGCGATTTACGCCTTATTGAAACCGCAAATTTAAAAGTTGAAGAATCTGCTCTAACTGGTGAATCTGTCCCTGTTGATAAAGATGCAATCTACCACCCTTCCATGCAAAGTGATGAACAAGTACCACTCGGCGATCAAAAAAACATGGCCTTTATGTCTACTCTTGTAACATACGGAAGAGGCGTCGGTGTTGCTGTTGAAACTGGAATGAACTCACAAATTGGTAAGATTGCTACCCTTTTACATGAAGCAGACGATGATATGACACCACTTCAAAAAAGCTTAGCACAAGTCGGAAAATATTTAGGCTTTGTCGCTGTAGCTATTTGTATCATTATGTTCCTCATCGGTTTTTTACAAGGCCGGGATACGTTAGAAATGTTTATGACTGCTATTAGTTTAGCCGTTGCAGCTATTCCAGAAGGCTTGCCAGCTATCGTTTCCATCGTTCTTGCAATTGGTGTGCAACGTATGATTAAACAAAACGTTATCATTCGCAAACTACCAGCTGTTGAAGCCCTCGGTTCTGTCACAATTATTTGTTCAGATAAAACAGGTACGTTAACGCAAAATAAAATGACCGTTACTCACTTTTATAGTGATAACACATACGATCGCTTAGAAAGTTTAAATGTAAATAATGATGCGCAACGTCTATTGTTAGAAAATATGATGCTATGTAATGATGCGTCTTATAATAACGAATCACAAACGGGAGACCCGACTGAAATTGCACTTCTCGTTGCTGGAACCACTTTTAACATGCAAAAAGATTATTTAGAAAAAATACATGAACGTGTTAACGAAGTACCTTTCGATTCAGATCGTAAAATGATGTCAACCGTACATACATACGATGAAAGCTACTATAGCATGACGAAAGGCGCTATCGATAAGCTCTTACCTCGATGTACCCATATTTTTAAAAACGGCAAAATCGAGATTTTAACTGATTCTGATAAAAATCAAATATTAGAAGCTGCCGGAGCAATGTCTCAAGAAGCTTTAAGAGTACTTTCATTCGCATTTAAACAATACAATTCAAACGATATGGATATAAATCATCTTGAAGAAAATCTTATCTTTATTGGTCTTGTCGGTATGATTGATCCACCACGAACTGAAGTGAAAGATTCAATTAAAGAATGTAAAAAAGCCGGTATTCGCACAGTTATGATTACTGGTGACCATAAAGATACCGCCTTTGCAATTGCCAAAGAACTTGGCATTGCTGAAGAAATATCGGAAATTATGATTGGAACTGAATTAGATAACATTTCTGATACAGAACTAGCTAGCAAAATTAATCATTTAAATGTATTCGCTAGAGTCTCTCCAGAGCATAAAGTGAAAATTGTAAAGGCATTACGCGCGAAAGGAAATATCGTTTCTATGACTGGTGATGGTGTCAATGATGCACCATCTTTAAAGCAAGCTGATGTTGGCGTAGCGATGGGCATTACAGGAACAGACGTTGCAAAAGGGGCAGCAGATGTCGTGTTAACAGATGATAATTTCTCATCTATTGTGAAAGCCGTTGAAGAAGGTAGAAATATTTATCGTAACATAAAAAAATCAATTCTCTTTCTACTCTCTTGTAACTTCGGAGAAATTATCGCTTTATTTTTAGCGATTTTACTCGGCTGGGCAACACCACTACGACCTATTCATATTTTGTGGGTGAATTTAATTACAGATACACTGCCTGCATTATCACTTGGGGTTGATCCTGAAGATCCAGATGTGATGAAGGAAAAACCACGACATGCGAAAGAAAGCTTATTTAGTGGCAGCGTTCCTTTCCTGATTTTCAATGGAGTTATCATTGGACTTTTAACGCTAATAGCTTTTATCGCCGGAGCAAAATTCTATACTGGAGATACAAATTTATTCCCTCTTTTCCCAGAGCGAATTTATGACGATGCTCTATTACACGCTCAAACGATGGCATTTGTCGTTCTTAGTTTTTCTCAGCTCGTTCATTCATTTAACTTACGTTCAAGAACGAAATCAATTTTTTCAATTGGGATCTTTACAAATAAATATTTAGTCTTCTCCCTTCTTATCGGTGTTCTTATGCAAGTTTGTATCATCTCCATCCCGCCCCTTGCAAGTATATTCGGTGTACATGCATTAACGATGCGAGATTGGGGATTTGTTCTCTTATTAAGTATCATTCCACTTGTTGTGAATGAGATTATTAAATTAGTGAAGAGAAACTAAAAGGCAATGAGGACTCTTCCTCATTGCCTTTTCATTTACCCTTGTAATTCTTTTTTAATGTTCTCAGTTAATGTAGCCATACGTTTGCGGCTTTCTTCACGCTCACGTTTGTTTTGCTCTTCAATTTGTTGTGTTTCTTGCATACCTCTTGAAATAATGTTCCAAGTTTCCTCAAGTGTTTCCATCTTAATACTAGAAGAACCTGATAATCTCGCTACTTCTACACTTTGCGTTGCGATATTTTGTGCATTTTTCTTAAGTAATTCATTTGTACGGCGATCCAGTTCAGCCATAGAATCTGCAACAAGCTTTTGACGCTTCGCATTTACCGCTTGAATGATACCATTTTTAAAGATAGGAATCGTTGTAATAAATGCTGTATTGATTTTACCAATTAATTTATTATTACCACGTTGAATCATACGAATTTGTGGTGCTGTAAGTAGCGCAACCATACGCGCTTTTTCTAAATCATCAATACGTTGCTCTAAAATTTCAACAGAGTTTTTAAGCGACTCTAATTCAATACCTGCTAATTGATCATTATTACGCACACGCTCTTCATACATCGGAACTAATTCTGTATTTAAACGCTCTAATAGCATTTCTCCTGCTACTACGTACTTCTCTAAGTCTAAATAATATTTTAAGTTTTGCTCATACAAGCCATCTAACGTACCAATTGATTTTTTCATCTCATCTTGGTACTTCGTAATTTCCACATATACTTTATCAATTTCACGGCCCATCGTTTGATACTTGCTAAAAATTTGTTCTATCATTTTATCCGCTTTTTTGAACATACGTGAGAAGAAACCACTTTTCTCTTCCGCAAAGTCTTTGCTATCAAATCTGTCCATAATTTTACCAAGCTGTTTTAATAATTCACCAGAATCTTCTATCTTTGATAATGACATTGTATGTAAAATTTGATCAGCAAAACGTGAAATTTCCATAGAAGGTTCTTTTCCAAGTTCAATTAATTCTAATTGATCTTTAATATCTACCGCATTATAAATACGTTGTACATCCGCATCTTGTCTAAGTTGTAAGCGAACATCTTGTGCTGTTTGCTCATTTAATTCTGTTTTCGGATCTAGTACGACTGGGTTATTCATATAGTATTCTCCCTTTCCTTATAAAAATGGACGAAATAGTCCTTTTATTGTTTGTGATAAATTTTTATAAGCTGATGAACCATGAAACTCAAGATCGAAATTAACCTCTTCAAGCCAATGGGAATCAAATGCCCCCGCTTCAATATACGGTTCAATATCGTTTCTTCCCGTTGGATTGAAATGGAATACATCTACTCCAATTTGATTTAAAAATAGTAATAAAACAGCATCAGAACGAGTTAACTCTCCACTCTTCTCATTATTAAATATAACAATTTTCGGTACATCTTGTGAATAATCAAATTTCTCAAGCTGTTCTAAAATATTCGGTGGTATTTGAGAAAGTTGCGCGAAAACATATAGCGCTACATCTTGTTTCGTCTCTTTCGCAATTGGTTTGCACATTTCACTTTCACACGTATGGATAATCGCTTCTGCAATCCCATGTTGTAAACCTTCCGGTAAACGCTTATGCGGCCACCAATGGCTATTCATAATTAGATCCGGATGTAATTTCCCAGCTCGGTCCAATGCATCTCGATAATGATATTGGAAGTTTGCTTTTTGCTCTTTCGTAAATGGGAATGTATTAATTAGTAAACTGTTATCAAATGATGTAACAGCCTTTAATCGTTGAAAATACTCTTTATCATTCTTTGAAACACCTGATATTTTCACAAATAAAGAAGGGATATAAATGTGTTTATTTTCAACAAAGAATGTCGGGCGTACAAACGCCTTTTCTTTCGTAATTAAAAAGAGTTCATCATATGTTGTTTTTAGTGTACGAGCTACAGGCGTATAGGAACGGAATTGCCACGGCTTGTACAGCAGTGAATTATCATGGTGAAGTACTTGCTCAATTTCTTTTGAAGCTTGATACGCTACTGTTGCCACACGCTCGCGGCGGCGATCTGGAAATGGTTCAAGAGAAATACGGCCTGGATGAGACACAATAAAGGTCCTTCCCTCTTCATCGACATTCTCAAATCCATCTTTTCCTTCTGGATGATAATAAAGCACATCACAACCGAGCATAATAAGAAAGTATAAGAAATATATACGGCTTTCCTGTGCATCACCATACCAAACGATACGCGGCATTTGTTTCTTATAATTAATCGTAGAGAACCACTTCGCTACATAATTTTCGCTTAGTTTAATTATGTCGATTAAGAAACGACGGAAGCCTTCTGTCTTTAACGACTGATTATGTTGTTTCTCATATAATTTCAATAGTGAAATAAACGTCGTATGTATGTAATGCTGTAAATCAGGATTGTCTACTTTCGGTAAAAGTTGTTTCCCAGATAAGTGTGCAACTAACCTATTTACTGTCAGACCATTTGGTGCTTCTTGATGTAATCCGAACACTTCTTGAATATGACGAAGCTTTTCCGAATCAATCACTTTGTTTAAATTTTGTTCGTGTAAAACTTCGATTCCTTTCGCTTCACTATAATCAAACAGTTCATTAAAATATTCATCTACATCATTAGGAACGCCAAGGATTCGACATGCTATATAACTAAATTTCATCTCATTCTCTGTCAGTTCATATTGTGGACGTTTTTCTAAAAGCGTTTCAAATTGCTTTAAATCTGATTCATCTTTTAATGCATATGGTTGAAGTGTAAAACGTGAAAACACAACAGTTCACCTCCAAAAACATTTACGTTTTTTCTAAGTCCTTCTTCTATTATAAACTATTTTTGGTTATAAAAAATGGGCGCTCACAAAACGAGCAAACCCATTTCAATTATTTATTGTCTTCTTTAGTAGCTGCAACTTCTTCTTTAGCTTGTCCAGAATTCTTCATGTAGTGAATTATAAATGTTGCTCCAAATGCTACAACTAAAATAATAAAGAATAGTGTATGACTAATCTCAATCTCGATTAAAGACAGTAACATTTTCGATGCAATAATTAAGATTAAAATGTATGCTGTCGTTTCAAGCTCTGGAATACGCTCTAACAATTTCAAGAATACACCGGCAATACCACGCATCATTAAAATACCTAGCATTCCGCCTAATAATAAAATCCAAACTTCATTAGATACACCAAATGCAGCAAGTACACTATCTACAGAGAATGCGATATCCATTAATTCGACCATTGCAACTGTTCCCCAGAAGACACCGAACATTCTGAAGAAAATACTGTTTTGGTTCATACCATGAGCTTCCTCTTCTTCACCTGCACCTTTACGCTTATCAATAAAGTATTTTACTGATAACCAAGCAAGGTAAAGTGCACCAAGAAGTTTTACCCACCATAATTTAATTAAGAACATTCCAATTCCAATTGCAATAAAGCGGAATATATAAGCTCCAATAAGTCCATAGAATAATGCTTTTTTACGTTTCTCTTCAGGAAGGTGTTTTACCATTACTGCTAACACAAGTGCGTTATCAGCAGATAACAACCCTTCAAGTACAACAAGTGTACCAATTAATCCCCAAGATACTGGATCTTGCAACACTTTAATCCACATGTCCAAGTCAAAAAACTGAGCATACGTATCAAGGATTCCTTGCAAAATACTCATCTTACCTTTATCCCCTATTCTTTGCTAGATTTATAGAAAGGTCAAAAAAAGGAAACGAATATCGTTTCCTTTCTATGCATCCAAGCCATACGCTCTTACAAGCGCACCTAAACCACCTTGGAATCCACTTCCTACTGCATTAAACTTCCACTGTCCATTATGACGGTATAATTCACAAAAGACAACTGCTGTTTCGATGGAGAAATCTTCCCCTAAGTCAAAACGAAGAACTTCTTCACTCGTTTCTTCATTCGCTAAACGAACAAACGCATTTCCTACTTGCCCAAAGTTTTGACTACGGCCTTCTGCATCATAAATCGTAACTGTAATAGCAATTCTGTGCACATCTGCTGGAACTTTCTTCAAGTCCACAACAAGTTGCTCATCGTCACCTTCACCTTCACCTGTACGGTTATCTCCTGTATGTAAAACAGATCCACAAGGAGACTGTAAATTATTATAGAAGATAAAATCAGTTTCCTTCGTACATTTTCCGTTTGCATCTAATAAAAAGGCAGATGCATCTAAATCGAAATCAGCTCCACCGTCATAAGATTTAATATCCCATCCAAGACCAATTACTGCTTTTGTTAAACCAGGGCTTGTCTTACCTAAATCGATTTTCTGGCCTTTTTGTAATTGAATAACCATCTATATTCACCTCTATATGTTTATCTTTTAAAATATATCCATCAGTAAACATACATTTCACCAATGGATATATAAATCAAATCTATTACTCTACATCTAAACCAAAGTTATTACATAGAGACGCTAATCCACCTTGGAATCCACTTCCGATTGCATTGAATTTCCAGTCACCTGCATGACGATATAATTCACCTACTACTACGGCTGTTTCAATAGAGAAATCTTCTCCTAAATCGTAACGAATTAATTCTGCATTCTTTTCTTCATCTAAAATACGTACGAAAGAATTAGAAACTTGTCCGAAGTTTTGGCTACGGCCTTCTCCATCATAAATTGTAATTGTGAAACAAATACGTTCGATGTGAGCAGGAACATTTTTCAAATCTACTTTAATCGCTTCGTCATCGCCTTCACCTTCACCAGTGCGGTTATCTCCTAAATGCTCTACAGCACCATTCGCACCTTTTGGATTATTATAGAAAACGAAATCTTCAGCTCCTGAAACTTTACCATTCGCACCTACTAAGAAAATACTAACATCTAAGTCGAAATCGTTTTGTCCGTCATAACGATTCGTGTCCCAACCAAGTCCTACAAGAACTTTCGAAAGACCTGGATTCGTTTTTGTTAAGTCTACCTTTTGTCCCTTTTTCAATGAAATTGACGCCATATACAATTCCTCCTCAGTTTATTTTATTGATAACGTGATACAATCTCACTTAAGTTTTTATCTTGTGTTCCTTCTCCAACTGCTGAGAATTTCCATTCACTTCCTTGACGATACATTTCACCTGCAATTAGAGTCGTTTTGCCAGCATAATTATCCGATAAATTATAGCGTGCTAATTCTTCACCAGTTTGCGGGTTTTGAATACGAATATATGCATTACGAATCATCCCGAAATCTTGACGACGATTTACACAGTCATAAATATTTACAACGAATACTAAACGATTAATACGGCTCGGAACTTTATGTAATTCTACGAAAATTGTTTCGTCATCACCAGCGCCTTCACCTGTTAAATTATCTCCTGAATGAATAATACTACCACAAGTAGAAAGTTTATTTCCGAAGTAAACTAAATCATTTTTGTTTAAAAAACGATCTCCTTCTAACATAACAACAGATGCATCACAATCTACATTTGGTTTACTTCCAAATAATGAAGACAGAAATCCACCTGATTGCCCAATTGGATCCCAGCCTAAGCCAACCTGTAGTTTTGCTACTTTTGGTTGTCCTTTCGTTAAATCGATCTTTTGACCTTTTTCTAAAATAATAGGCATGAAGTTTCTCCCTTTCTACAAAGCATTTTCCAAATCGGAAAATATTGTATTCTTCTCTTATATTGTAGCATTATTTACCTAGCGATAAAAAGGATAAATTCTCAGTTATATGAAAACATTCATATAATTTACTTATGATGATGTAAGAAGTGGTAAATAGCACCAATCATTCCTGCACAATTACCGTTTTGCGCAAGTTCAATCTCACAATTATTATAAATCTCTTGATTTAAGTATTTACTGATCTCTTCTTTTACTTCTTTTAAAAACTCATTTCCTCTATCGGTAATTCCTCCACCAATAATAATCGTTTCTGGATTAAAAATATAAGCAAGATTACTAATTCCGATTGCCAAATGTTTAAAAAAAATCCCAACTGCTTGAGCAACTTCTCTATCTCCTTTATCATACAACTCGAAAATTCTTTTCCCATTCCACTCGCCTTTGCCTTTATATTTTCTTACAAGCCGAATTAATCCTGAAATCGAAGCAACCTCTTCAAACGTTTTTCCTTCTATTAGCATATTCCCCCATTCACCAGCACTAAATGAATGTCCTCGGTACAATTCTCCATCTATAAAAATTGCTCCCCCAATCCCTGTTCCAATGGTGAGCATAATAAAGTTATCTTTCTCTCTTCCACTACCATTCCACTTTTCTCCAAACGCTGCACAATTCACATCATTGTCAATCGATACTGGAACTTTTAATATCTCTTGCAATCTATCAATAATAGGAATCGTACTATATCCCGGAATATGATCCGCACCTCCCGTCACAATTCCTTTATTAATATCAACAATTCCCGTAGTGCTAATACCAATTCCTGCAATAGTATGTTCATTCATTATTTTTTGGGATACATATATAAGTTTTTGAATAATTTGTTCTCCGCCTAAATGAATTTCTGTTGCAACTGTTTTACGCTTTAATACTCTCCCTATTTCTGAAACAATACCATACTTAATTTGCGTACCGCCAATATCAAACGCTATATACTCTTTCATCTACTGCCACTTCCTCTACCGTTATAAATGTAAATTCTCCACCTCTACTATTTGTAGGAAATCTACATTAACTCTTTTCTGCTTTGACAAATACACCACCTTTTTCTATATATAGTTTTTTTTGCATAAAACTCTTTTTCCTAAGAAATATTACAAAGGGATGTATTGATGGAATATTAATTTCTTAGGAGGAAAACCATGACGAAAATCTTCATTTTAGCATCAACACTCTCTTTATCTTTTTTTAGCGGTTTAAATATCGGTAATGCTGCAACTGAAAACTTCCAACCATTAACAAACGCTATTGTACAAAATAGCGATCATTTTGCAGAAGGAAACTCAAAGGATAATAATAAACCTTCAGGAAATAACGGTTCTCAGGACGATAGTGGTTCTGGTAACAGTGGCTCTGACGGCAATGGTTCCGGCGGTAATGGTTCTGGTGGTAGCAGCTCTGACGGCAATGGTTCCGGCGGTAATGGTTCTGGTGGTAGCAGCTCTGACGACAATGGTTCCGGCGGTAATGGTTCTGGTGGTAGCAGCTCTGACGACAATGGTTCCGGCGGTAACGGTTCTGGTGGCAGTGGCTCTGACGGCAATGGTTCCGGCGGTAACGGTTCTGGTGGCAGTGGCTCTGGTGGCAATGGTTCCGGCGGGAACGGTTCTAGCGGTAACGGTTCTGGTGGCAATGACTCTGGTGGCAGCGGTTCCGGTGGCAGTGGTTCTGGCGGTAACGGTTCTGGTAGCAACGGTTCTGGTAGCAACGGCTCTGGTGGCAGCGGTTCTGGTGGCAGCGGTTCTGGTGGCAGCGGTTCTGGTAGCAACGGCTCTGGTGGTAACGGTTCTGGTGGCAGTGGCTCACACGGTGGGAATGGCTCTCAAGGTAGCAATCGCGTTAAAGGTGATAGCAGTTCTCAAGGGGGGAATGGCTCTCAAGGTGGCAAGCGTGTTAAAGGCGATAGCAATTCTCAGGGGGGCAACCGTTCTCAAGGGGGGAACGTAAAAGATAATACGAAAAAACAAGGTGATAAATTACCGAATACAGCAACACATTATCCTGCATCTATTTTAATGGGTCTTTCAACATTCTTAATTGGTATGTTACTGTTTATTCGTCGTAAAAACGTAAAATAAGAGCAACATCCTTCCATCTAAAGAATACATGAAATACTGTATAAAACTAAAAAGGACTTTGGATTATATTTTATTATGCAGCCCAAAGTCCTTTTTATCACCTATCAGAAAAAGTATTAATACGCTTTTCCCCAATACACCATTTGTTTAGCTTCTTTACCACAACAAATACATTCTTCAGCTAAATGCTCTTGCTCAAAAGACATACAGCGAGAAGATACTCCAACTTCTTCTTTTAGTTTCTCTTCACAAGCTAATTCCCCGCACCACATCGCTTTAATAAATCCTTGCTTTTCGTCAGCTATTTTTTTCATCTCTTCGAAATTTGTCGCAACATACGTATTCTCATCGCGAAATGCTTTTGCTTTATTAAATAAAGCAATATGAATTTCTTCAAGTAATGCTGGAATACGTTCTTCTAATTGATCCATTGGTACAAACTCTTTTTCCTTCGTATCTCTTCTTACAAGTACAACTTGATTCTTTTCAATATCTTTAGGGCCAACTTCTAATCGAATTGGAATCCCCTTCATTTCATACTCATTAAATTTCCAGCCTGGTGTTTTATTACTAGCATCTATTTTTACTCGTGCAACCTTTTGAATATGTGCTTGTAACTCTGTTGCTTTTGCTAAAACTCCTTCTTTATGCTGAGCAATCGGTACAATAACAACTTGCACTGGAGCGACTTTTGGTGGCATTACAAGTCCATTATTATCACTATGAACCATTATTAGCCCGCCTATCATTCTTGTTGATACACCCCAAGATGTTTGGTGCACATATTGCCACTTACCGTTACGATCTAAAAACTTAATATCAAATGCTTCTGAGAAATTCGTCCCAAAGTTATGAGAGGTTCCTGTTTGAAGTGCTTTTCCATCATGCATTAAACTTTCAATTGTATAAGTTGCCTTTGCTCCAGCAAACTTCTCTTTTTCTGTTTTTTGTCCTTTAATAACTGGTATTGCTAAATAATCCTCACAGAAAGAAGCATATAAGTTTAAAATATTTAATGTTTCAGCCTGCGATTCTTCTGCCGTTTCATGGATTGTATGACCCTCTTGCCATAAAAATTCAGTCGTACGAAGGAACGGCCTAGTTGTCTTCTCCCAACGAACTACTGAGCACCACTGATTATATAACTTTGGCAAATCATTATAGGATTGCACAATTTTTGAAAAGTGCTCACAGAATAAAGTTTCAGATGTAGGACGTACACAAAGTCTTTCCGCTAACTTTTCATCTCCACCATGCGTAACCCATGCTACTTCAGGAGCAAATCCTTCAACATGATCCTTCTCTTTTTGCAATAAACTCTCTGGGATAAACATTGGCATATATACATTTTCATGGCCAGTTTCTTTTAACTTCTCATCCATCACCTTCTGCATATTCTCCCATAAGGCATAACCATACGGACGTAAAATCATGCACCCTTTTACACTTGAATAATCAACAAGTTCGGCTTTTTTTACAATATCGGTATACCACTGCGCAAAGTCCTCTTCCATCTTCGTAATGGCTTGCACTTGTTCTTTTGCCATAGTCAGTCTTCCTCCTTCTAGAAAATACAAAAAAGCCCGCGTCCCTAAATAGGGACCGAGCTTTGCCGGCGTTACCACCCTGATTCATGCACAAAAATTGCGCATGCTCTCTTTTTGATAACGGGAAATTCCCGCTGCATATGCAGAACTCAAAGGCAGGTTCCATATTGCCTTTTTAAGAATCTTTCAGCCTGGCGGATTCTCTCTCTGCTAAAAAGGTTGAACATGTACTAGTCCTTTTTCATCGTTATAACGAAATAAATTTGTTGATTATCATAATACAAATTCTTTTTTAAAACAATAGCTAATTTTCTTATTATTATATATTCTTTTCATTTTTTGCAGTTTTATACGTAGCTTTTCCGCGTAATTTTCACAAGTTGATGTGCAATCATACCGATAAGTGTACCAAGTAGGACGAAGAAACCAATAAATCCATATCCCATTCCTTCCCACCCACCAATAACCATCATTGTAACGGGAAAGGACGCTAAGCAAAGAAGTATTAAACTAAGTGCAAATATAATATCGAACTGTTTGTCTGGAAACCGTTTCTTTAGTAAATATGAAATAGCAAATACAAGGATAATCGTGATTCCACCAATGATGTAAAAGATACCAAATCCATCTAACCAATCCATAGTGTTTCCTCCTTCCATAGATTCCCTTATACTTAATTATATGTTTAATTTTTCTGAAAATAAATAATAAATTTTCACCTAAAAATATATTTTTATTACTAGGTATTAATAGTAATATATAAGAATAGGTTTTATATAATCAGGAGGGAACTTTATGGATAAAGCATTAACAAACCATGTCATTATTTTATCATTCGACTGTTTATCAGCTTTAGATTTTCCTATACTACAAAAACTACCTCATTTCCAATCTCTAATAAAAAAGGGCACGGTTGTCGAAAAAGTAGAACCAATTTATCCTTCTGTAACATATCCAAGCCACTCAACAATCGTAACCGGTAATTACCCTAACAAGCACGGTGTTGTTAGCAATACGTTACTTCAACCAGGGCGTGAATCACCTGATTGGCATTGGTACCGAAAATCAATAAAAGGAACAACATTGTATGATGAAGCGCGCAAAGCAAATTTAACGACAGCCGCCCTTCTATGGCCTGTTACCGGAAGAGCGAACATCGATTACAATTTACCAGAAATTTTCCCCAATAGACCTTGGCAAAATCAAGTGTTAGTTTCCTTATTTAGCGGTAGCCCACTATACCAATTAGATTTAAATCGTCGTTTCGGCCATATAAGAAATGGTTTATCACAACCAGAGCTGGATGATTTCGTCCTCGCCTCTGCTGTGCATACAATCCAGACGAAAAAGCCTAATGTCATGTTTGTACATTTCACCGATCTAGACACCCAAAGACACTATCACGGCTTTGAATCTAACGAAACAATAGCTGCTATCCAGAGACATGACGAACGTCTAGGGAAAATTATTCAAGCACTAAAAGAAAGTGACCTATACGAAGAAAGTACAATTATTGCCCTTGGTGATCATAGCGCTTTAAGTGAAAACAAATCCATCCAATTAAATGTGCTATTCCATCAAAGAGGACTTATATCTCTTAATAAAAAAGGAAAATTAGTGGACTGGAAAGTCTATTGCCAAAGTTGCGACGGCTCTGCCTATGTATATGTAAAGGACAAAAATGATACGGATACAATTCGGGAGGTACAACTACTCCTTGAAGACCTACTTCAAAATAAACAAAACGGAATTGAATTTACACTTCATGATGAAGCTGCGAAAGACTGCGGTGCAGACGGTAATTGTTTATTCATGTTAGAAGCACGAGAAGGGTATTATTTCACTGAAAACTATACAGGAGATTTCATAAAAGAAATTACCGAAAAAGATGTTACGCCTAGTAAAAAATATACATTTGGTACGCATGGATACTCTCCAACAAAACCTAACTATGAAACAATTTTTATCGCTGCCGGAAAAGGCATAAAAAGTGGTGTGACAATCCCATATATGAGACTTATTGATGAAGGTCCAACTATCGCTAGACTACTAGGTTTACACTTAGGTGAAACAGACGGAGCAATTGTAGAGGATTTACTCCAATTGTAAAGAACTGTGTATATATGTAAAAGTTATGTAAAATTCATCACTGTTTCTCTTTTTATAATTTTTATTTTTGTACACTGTTAGTAAAACAAATTTAAGGGGGAACATTATATGAAAAAAATGTCCAGACAAGAAAAAAGCTGGATATTATACGATTGGGCGAACTCTGTATACTCGCTCGTCATTACAACTGCATTATTTCCAATTTACTTTAAAGCAGCTGCAAAAGAAGCTGGACTATCTGGGGCAACTTCAACAGCATATTGGGGATATGCAAACTCATTCGCAACACTTTTAATTTCTATACTTGCCCCTATTCTCGGCACAGTTGCTGATTATAAAGGATTTAAAAAACGATTTTTCACATTCTTCTTTGGACTTGGTATCGTATTTACAAGTATGTTAGCAATTGTTCCAACCTCTCAGTGGTACTTATTGCTAGGGTGCTATATGCTCGCCTTAATCGGCTTTGCTGGAGCAAACATTTTCTATGATGCATTTTTAGTGGACGTCACTTCTGAAGATAGAATGGACCGAATTTCTACAAGAGGATTTGCATTAGGTTATATCGGGAGTACAATTCCTTTTATCGGTTGTATCGCTCTTATTATTCTTTCTCAAAAAGGAACTATTCCCTTATCGGTCGGCATTGCTAGTCAAATTTCCTTTGCGATAACAGCTCTTTGGTGGGGGTTATTTACAATTCCAATGCTAAAAAACGTAGAGCAAACACACTATATTGAGCGTCATCCAAGACCTATTAGAATGAGCTTCAAACGTCTTGCTGATACTTTTAAAAATATTAAAGAATATAAAACTGTATTTATGTTTCTAATCGCTTACTTTTTCTATATTGACGGAGTCGATACAATTATTACTATGTCTACCGCTTACGGAACCGATCTCGGTATTAGTGCAACGAATCTATTAATCATATTATTTGTAACACAAATTGTCGCTTGTCCATTTGCTTTACTATACGGAAAATTATCTGAAACATTTACTGGCAAAAAAATGTTATATGTCGGTATCATTATTTATATCATTATTTGCACATATGCTTATTTCTTAAAAACGACACTTGATTTTTGGATTTTAGCAATGCTAGTTGCTACATCTCAAGGTGGTATTCAAGCACTAAGTCGTTCATACTTTGCAAAACTAGTACCAAAAGAATCTGCTAATGAATTCTTCGGATTTTATAATATATTTGGTAAGTTCGCCGCAATTATGGGTCCGGTATTAGTCGGTGTTACAACGCAATTAACAGGAAAAACAAACGCTGGTGTTCTTAGTATTATTGTTCTGTTTATTATCGGAGGATTCTTACTAACTAGAGTTCCAGAAAATAATACATCCGTTACACCACCTAGTCCAAAGACTAAAACGCTATAAGAAAAGATCCTCTTCTCATAAGAAGAGGATCTTTTTTATTTTTAAAGGTGCGCCTTATAACGAACGACTCTACTGCTTGTACAAAAATAATTTATCAACAGTTGTCCCTAATACTTCAGCTAAACGGAATGCTAACGCTAAACTTGGATCATATTTATTATTCTCAATTGCATTTATCGTTTGTCTAGAAACCTTACATTTATCAGCTAATGCGCCTTGTGAAATATTATTTTCAGTGCGTAATTCATGAATTTGATTTTTCACACCATTGCTCCTAATCTGTAAAATTATTTTTACAACATCAGTATATAATTGGCTCATATAGTTGTCAAAAGTTCCTCAAAGAAAAAGAGAGCAATTTTGCTCCCTTACAATAGTTATTTCGAAACTAACGAATTTGTTAGTGCCTCTTTATTAGCAACATCTTCTTTTTTTATTTGCATGCGTAGAACTGGCCCTATCGCTAATAAAATAAGTGCCATTGCTATACAAAACACAGTAACTAGTGAAGTTAGTTCCTTTAATCCTCCAGCTAGTGAAGTTCCAATTAGCATTGCCCCCATAAACAGTGGTAAAATCGTCCCATTTACTCTTCCAACCATATTTTCTGGTACAAGTTGAATCATAAGTGTACCGATAACGATATTAACACAAGCTAAACAAATACCTGTTCCAAATCTCATGAAACTAGTAATCCAAAATGATGTAGATAGCCCTTCTACTAAAAATGACATCGCTAATATACCCATACCGAATACAAACATCTTTTTCGGATTCACTTTTGAAGCGAAAACTGCAGCAACAATACCACCGAGTAACATACCTATTCCGTCAGCTGCCGCTAAATATTGAACAGCTTCTTTTTCCATGCCTAAACGTTCAATTACAAGGAATACTTCTAATGGATTCGTTAATCCAACAGCTAAACCCATAATTGTAAAAGTGATCGTAATCATACGTAAATTTTTCGTATGAAGAACATACTTCCAACCTTCTTTTATATCATTTTTTAATGAGTCTCTCGCCACCTGCTCTTTTTCAACCCATTTTGGTAAGAATGAAAGGGCGATAGCTGATAACAAAAATAAAATGATTAAGCTATATAGTGACATAAATAAACCAAGTTGTGTATACACAAGCGATCCTACCACTGGTCCAAAAATCAGAAATAATGACTGTAATGTTTGGTTAAATGCAATCGCATTTGCTACCTCTTCTTCTTTTACATAGCGCTTAAATATACGCGAAGATGAGGGCTGAGAAAACTGACCTACAATCGCGGAAATGAGTGTTGCAAAAAATATAGCCTGCCAATAATCCATTTTTAACAACAAGACAATTCCTATAATAGACAGTACACTTAATACATCTCCAGCGACCATTGTTCTTTTCGGATTCCAGCGATCAGCTAGCGCACCACCGATAAACGAGAAAATAAAAATAGGTGCATATTCCATAACTGATAACAACGAAACAGAAACTGGATCATTATTCGTTCGCTCCATTATAAAATACAAAAGAGCCATATTTCTGATCCAAATTGCAAATTGTTGTAAAATATCAGACGCCATAACGAGCATAAATGCTCGGTTTTTAAATAAAGCGTTCATTTTCATTCCCCTTTCACAAACCGACCGTTCGGTCTAATTTATTTTGTAAGAAAAGCAACTGACCTATTATTCAGCTGCCATTCCTTTTAACAATACATCTATTGCCTTTTTATAAATACGTTTCAGCTCTTTATAATCTAATTCGTAGTAAAGCACTCCAAGTCCTGATAATAATCCGTTTACAATATACATAAGATCACGAGTATTATCTTCACGGAACTCTCCAGACTGTATACCTACTTCAATTAATTTCTCAAACATAACATATGATTCTCTAGTTAAAGCTAACAGTTCATCCAGAATCTCTTTACTTACAACTTGGCTCATAGAGAATTCCTCTATTGCATTTGAAATTGGTTGCTGTATGTCCTCTACATGATATTCCGCGAGACCATATAGTTTTTCAGTACTAGTGCTATACAACTTCTCTTTTTCATTCCATTTTTCAATCCAATCATACGTATGCTGTTTCACTACAAATAAAAATAATTCTTCTTTACTTTTAAAGTGATAATAAATACTTCCTTTACTTCGCTCTGTAATTTCACAAATCTCTTCCATAGATGTAGCTGCGTAGCCCTTCTGTGAAAATAGACTTTCTACTTTATATGCAATTTCTTTCTTTATCTCTTCTGCGCTTCTTCTCATATTCACACCTCTTTAAACCGACCGTTCAGTCTAATAATAACAAATCAAAAACCCCTATCGCAAGAGGCTATATTCCTTATTTAAGAAAACGTACTTTCAAACCAAGTTCGAATCATATGTATGGTTCCAAATTTAAATGCTAATTTAACAAGAAATACGCCTCCCGCAGCTAATAAAAATAACACTACTTTCCCCTTATTTTTCACTTTCGGTTCCCTTTTCATTTCCATTCCCCTTAGTATGTTAAAAATATTAAACAAACGTTTGTTTAACTGTGTTTATGCATATGTAAGCCGACTAATCAAACGTTTGTTTAAAAAGAAATACGCCTAATATAAGGCGCATTTTTATCAATCACCACCGCCACCGCAGCTTCCTCCGCTATCTCCCCCAAAAGATCCTCCACAATCATGTGAGCCGCCATCATGCGAGCTATCATTATCAGATCCAGCAAAGAAAAATAATGGTGATGAGCTGTTAGATGAATTATGAATGTTATTTTGTTTTGTAAGATTTACCTTCTTCTTGTTCGATCGAACTGCTGTTACGATTGTTCCAACTACAACAAATAATAGTATGACAATAATAAATTCCATTTAAAAGCCTCCCTTATTCCTCGAATAATTGAATGGTTCTCTCTAGATTTTCAAGTGAAATGAAGCGTGATTCACGAAGAATTTCTTTTCCATTATGAAATAATAAAATTGTTGGCCCTGTAAATACTCCATATCGCCCCGCAATCTCTTGCATGTCTTGTAGTAATATCTCTATTTTCTCTACGTAATCATAATTCTCTAATACGCAATTTACTTTTCTTAGCATAACATCACAAACACCACAATTTTCCGTTTTAATAAACAGAAGTACCAATTGTTGTTCTTCGATATAGGTCGCTAATTCTTCTATCGTTTTAAATGTATTCATCTTATCCCTCTTAACGTAATTTACGAAATACTTTGTCTTGATACATACGAAAAGCTGAACTATCTTTAATCTTTCTCTTTTCCATTACCTGCTGAAAACGCAGAGTTTTTGCTGTTAACTCTTCTCGTAATTTCTTTCTCTCTTCTTCATCATAACAGCAAGCAATTAGATCCTCTATTTTTAATATATCTTTTTGTAGTTCCATTTCTGGTGGAATTATTCCCGCATTTTTTAAAATTTTATAACTCATTCTAAGTTCTGGAGGTACCATTGAAAGATCTTCTAATTGTAGTGATTTTCCTTTTCCCGGAAGATAATCAAGATCACCATTCCGTATTGCTTGTCGAATTTTTTCTTCAGCAATGTTCAAAAACACATCCACACCATTCCCTCCTTTACATATTTTTACTATTATTTTACATGATATTTCCTTATCTTTCTATGCCTTTAATAATTGGCTCCATACAATTTTTTCTCAAATTTATTTATAATGAGCTTTTTCCTCACATACCGATCTTTCGTTTTCATATACAGTTTGTATTCAAGCCTTTTTGTATTGAGAAAGTCTTTTTCAACTTAATAAAGCGTTTACACTAAATCTTACATTTGTTACGATTTAATCACCCCCAGCTCCCTTGTATAGACTTCGTGATGTCTGATCATTTTATCTAGACGTTTCACACGTCTAGATTCATTTTGATTTATTGGCGTATGCCTTTAAATATATCTTTTATTTTGAAAGGAGAAATGGCTATGAGGTCTCAAAAATTCACACTGCTATTACTATCCCTACTACTTTTCTTACCTCTTTTTCTCACAAATTTTATTACTCCAAATCTCGCATTAGCAGATTCACCAAAGCAAAGTCAAAAAATTGTTGGGTACTTTCCTTCGTGGGGCGTTTACGGACGTAATTATCAAGTTGCTGACATTGATGCATCAAAACTTACTCACCTTAACTATGCTTTCGCGGATATTTGTTGGAATGGAAAACATGGAAACCCTTCTACTCATCCTGATAATCCAAATAAACAAACGTGGAACTGTAAAGAATCTGGTGTACCATTGCAAAATAAAGAGGTTCCTAATGGTACTCTCGTACTCGGGGAACCATGGGCTGATGTTACCAAATCGTATCCTGGCTCAGGGACAACTTGGGAAGATTGCGATAAATATGCCCGTTGCGGAAATTTCGGTGAACTAAAACGATTAAAAGCTAAATATCCTCACTTAAAAACAATTATTTCCGTTGGTGGCTGGACTTGGTCTAACCGCTTTTCTGATATGGCCGCTGATGAAAAAACAAGAAAAGTATTTGCTGACTCTACAGTAGCTTTTCTTCGCGCATATGGGTTTGATGGCGTAGATTTAGACTGGGAATATCCGGGCGTTGAAACGATTCCTGGTGGTAGTTACCGTCCTGAAGATAAGCAAAATTTCACTCTCCTTCTTCAAGACGTCCGAAATGCTTTGAATAAAGCAGGTGCTGAAGATGGCAAACAATATTTACTAACAATCGCTTCAGGCGCAAGCCAACGCTACGCTGATCATACAGAGCTAAAGAAAATTTCTCAAATACTCGATTGGATTAATATTATGACATATGATTTCCACGGCGGATGGGAAGCTACTTCTAATCATAATGCAGCTCTATATAAGGATCCAAATGACCCAGCAGCAAATACGAATTTTTACGTAGATGGTGCTATAAATGTTTATACAAATGAAGGTGTTCCAGTCGATAAACTAGTATTAGGCGTACCCTTTTACGGACGTGGCTGGAAAAGTTGTGGCAAAGAAAATAACGGACAATATCAACCTTGCAAACCAGGTAGTGATGGGAAACTTGCTTCTAAAGGTACTTGGGATGATTATTCTACCGGTGACACGGGTGTGTATGATTACGGTGATTTAGCAGCCAATTACGTTAATAAAAATGGTTTTGTACGCTACTGGAATGACACAGCTAAAGTACCTTATTTATATAATGCAACTACAGGCACATTTATTAGCTACGATGACAATGAATCTATGAAATACAAAACAGACTATATAAAGACGAAAGGTTTAAGTGGAGCAATGTTTTGGGAACTAAGCGGAGATTGCCGCACAAGTCCAAAATATAGTTGTAGTGGTCCAAAATTACTTGATACGCTAGTAAAAGAATTACTTGGTGGACCTATTAGTCAAAAAGATACTGAGCCACCAACGAATGTTAAAAACATTGTAGTTACGAATAAAAATTCAAACTCAGTTCAATTAAACTGGACTGCATCTACTGATAACGTAGGAGTTACGGAATATGAAATTACTGCTGGAGAAGAGAAATGGAGTACAACAACAAATAGCATTACAATTAAAAACTTAAAACCTAATACGGAATACACATTTTCAGTAATTGCCAAAGATGCTGCTGGAAATAAATCACAACCTACCGCTTTTACTGTCAAAACAGATGAAGCTAATACAACACCTCCTGATGGAAATGGTACTGCTACATTTTCAGTCACTTCGAATTGGGGCAGTGGTTATAACTTCTCGATTATAATTAAAAATAATGGAACGACTCCTATTAAAAATTGGAAATTAGAATTTGATTATAGCGGCAATTTAACACAAGTTTGGGATTCTAAAATTAGTAGTAAAACAAATAATCATTATGTAATTACGAACGCAGGATGGAATGGTGAAATTCCTCCTGGTGGATCTATTACAATTGGCGGTGCAGGAACAGGTAATCCTGCCGAACTTTTAAATGCCGTCATTAGCGAAAACTAGACGTAATATCCATTAATTACTTCACTAAAGTTTGAATTTAGGTTTGAGTAATACCTCCTAAATTCAAACTTTTAATTTTACGTAAAATTAAATTATAATAATAACTTATTATAATTATATTAAGTTCATTACATTCATTTTATAATATGAAGTTTATATGAAGTTCATTTGAATTTTACATGAATTCCCTTTAATTTCTATTGTCTTCCTATAATATCCATATTATTCTTTACATATAGGAATTATTTTCATTCCACTTTGAACTATCTATATATATAAAGAAAGATAGTCACCTGTTAGGGAAAGGCTTTCGTATTATTATAAATATAACAAAAGAAAAAGCACGCTTATAAGCGCACCATAAGAGTGCTTCTTCATACAATTCTCATGTAAGAGTTCTCGAAAATCATGTTAATCACAAAGAAAAGGCATTAGCTCATAAAAGCTAATGCCTTTTCTTTATTCATATTGTTGAGTATTCCATTCTTCTATATTTCATACTTTTGTTATCCACGATTCATAGAAAGAAGGTTCATGTGAGACAATTAAAACCGTTCCTTTGTATTGTTGTAACGCTTCCTGTAAAGCCATCTTAGTTTCTACATCCAAATGATTAGTCCGTTCGTCTAAAATTAAAACATCAGCTTTTTCTATTTTTTCATATAAGGAGCTAACACACTTAAAATCTCTTCTTTATCCTTTTTTAATTCGAGTGATGTTAACATATCCATCGTTCTCGGTCTAGGTAATTTCACTTGTACCTCACCAACTATTGACGCTGGTCTTTGAGATAAAATAAATACGCGATCTGAAAGCAAGATTGCCTCATCTAAGTCATGTGTAACCATAATGATTGTTTGCTTCTCTTGATGCCAAGAGTTTAAAAGCCAGCTATGTACTTCCATTTTTGTAAATGCATCTAACTTTCCAAAAGGCTCATCAAGCAGCATAATTGGCTTTTCACATAAATATGTGCGCAGAAAACTAATTCTTTGACGCATACCACCAGACAATTCATCTGGATAATGGTCTGCATATTCATCTAGTTCGAACTGCTTTAATGCTTCCATTCCTTCTGTCAGCCTTTGCTTTTTCGGCTTTCCTTCAATTTCTAACGGAAGAACGATATTTTGCAAAGCTGATCGCCACGGTAGTAATAAATCTTGTTGTGGCATATAACTAACAACATCTTGCTCTTGTACTTGCTTATCTTTATACGTTACGTTCCCGCTTGTTGGTTTTTCAACATTTGCAATCATGTTTAATAATGTGCTTTTCCCGCAACCACTCGGTCCTACAAAGGAAACAAACTCTCCCTCTTGTATAGAGGCACTAATATTCTCTAATACATTCTTTCCGTCGAAAGATTTCACTATATTTTTTATTTGTAATCCGCTCATTTTTCACTTGGAAGGAATTCATTTGTAAAAGCATCTTTTACATCGATTTTCTTTTTAATAACTTTGTTGTCATATAAGAAATTCATGTAATTCGTCCAAATTTCTTCCTTCTGTACTCCCCATGCTTTAGCATCATCTTGATACTTCGTACTTAACCATTTTTGGCTTTCTTGAACTAAATCTTTATTCACATCTGGAACAGCTTTAATTAAAATATCAGCAGCCTCTTTCGGTTCCTTAATTGCAAAATTATAACCTTCTGTCGTTGCACTCATAAACTTTTTCACAAAGTCTTTATCTTGCTTCGTATGTTTTTCACTCGTAATAATAACAGGACTATAGAAATCAAGCGCTGGATCTAAGTCCTTCACCATAATCGTATTTAACTCTTTTCCTTGACGCTTCGCTTCAATACCATCCCATCCGTAATAAATCCATTCAAAGTCTGCATCACGGCCAATTGATTTAAAGAAATCTGTTTGTCCTAAGATGATTTTTTCAACTTTATTAAAATCAGCTTGATGTTTATCCATAATCGTCTTTAATGTCGCTTCTTCTGCTGGTCCTCCCCAGCCGCCGTAACGTTTACCTTCAAAATCTTTCGGTGACGTCATATTGTCTTTCTTAAGCGATGCAAACGCTGAAGTGTTATGCTGAATAATCGCTCCTACAGATACAACAGGAATTCCTTCTACACGAGCTAACGTTACATTTTCTTGTGCGCTTATTGCGAAGTCTGCTTTTCCTGATGCTATCATTTGCTCTGCTGTTACATTGTCACCTGGTTGAATAATTTCTACATCTAATCCTTGCTTTTTGTAATAATCTTTCGTTTGCGCTACATACAAGCCAGTATGATTCGTATTTGGAAACCAATCTAATACTACTTTTACTTTTTGATCTTTACTTGCACTTTCTTCTTTCTTCGCCGGATTACATCCAGCCACACCTACCGCTACTAAGGCAGCTAACATAACTTTCAAACCTTTTTTCATTTTCTGCCGTCCTTTCTATATATCCATGGTGCTGTTATTCTTGCCATAAACTCTACGATAAAATACAGGCATAATGTCACTATAACGATGATTGCTGCAACACCAAATACTCGGGCAGTCAAAAAGGATTTTGTAGCCCTCGTAAGCATAACGCCTAATCCTTCACTTGCACCGAGCCATTCTCCGATAATTGCCCCCATTACGCTATATGTAACTGCAATTTTTAAACCTGAGAAAAAGTATGGAAGCACTGCTGGAAATTTTACTTTCTGGTAAACTTGCCATTTCGTCGCCTTCATTGTTTGTAACAGTTTCAGCATGTTTTTATCTACTGTTTGAAAACCTTCTAAAATACTAAGCGCAATTGGGAAGAAACAAACGAGTATTACGACCATTACTTTCGGCAACATCCCATATCCAAACCAAATAATAAATAGCGGTGCAAGTACAACAATTGGAATTGTTTGCGAAATAACGAGCAATGGATTTATTAAAATACGAAATAACGGTATAACGTCCATAATAATTGCGATGCTCGTCCCCAATAAAATTGCAAAGAATAGTCCAATTATAACTTCCTGCAGTGTTTGCATCGTATTTGGTAATAGTAAATCTTTCATCCCAATTAATTCTTGAACAATGGCAGAAGGCTTTGGTAAAATCCACGGTTCGATTTTAAATAATGAAACAGATCCTTCCCATATCGCAATGAGAAGGATAAGCCAAATAGTTGTAATAAGTTTAGATTGCTTCTGGTTTTGCATATTCATCACGGTACTTCCAAACCTTTTCATCTATTGTTACACCAGTGCTTGGACGATAATGGATTTTAATAGAAGTAATCACTTCTTCTGCTCCAGCTTCGACGCAAGCTTGTTGCGCACGTTTAACGACATCAAGAAGTACATCTAATTCTCCTTCCAAAGTTGTTTCCATTGCCCCTACTTCATAACGAACTCCCGATTGTTGCACAACTTCAATTGCTTTATCGACAACAGAATATACATCTTTCGTTTTCGCTTGTGGTACTACTGAAAATGACATTGTAACTTGTTGTGACATAATAAAATCCCCCTTATAAAATTAAATTTCAAAAATAAGAAAAGGCTTTCCTACTGCGTAGGAAAGCCTTGTATGCAAGTTATTACAGAATAACATATGCTACATCACTTTAAGTAACTCCCTACGCTGGCATTATCCAGATCAGGTTGAGGGTCGATGTTTACTTACATCCTCTCAGCCAATTGGCTCCCCGGTCCTTAATTCGTTTTCATTGTAGCATGATTTATTTTATTGAACAAACAAAAGCATGCATAATCATTTCATTATTTTTGGAAAATAACCAACTTTTTCACCATGAGCTAATAACTGCTGTATAAATTCTTTATTAATTGCTGGTACTATCAATTCTTTTTTCTTAATCCATTCATTCGTTCTACGCGTACCCATTACAATTTCAGATTGCTGTGCTCCATCTCCTGCAACTTGAGAAGCAATTAACTCTGCTATTACTTCATTTCCCTTCGCTAATGCAAGTCCGGTATTTACATATTCTGAAAGTGGAACCATTTCAAGATTGTATCCACACTCTCCAATTAGCTGTATAAATTGTTCAAACTCAATTTGATGTGGATGACAAATATGTAACGTCTCTCCTACAATTTGCGCATCTTGTAAATACGATACAATTGATTTACTAGCAAAATCAATTGGTGTGAAATCAACTTTCCACTTCACATTTGGTGCTTTCCCAATTAATAGCATTGTTTTAATAAGACGATAAAATGCGTTTCCATCAATATTTTGTTGGAACGAACCTGTTTCTGAATGACATGCTAAATTACCTGCACGATAAATATTTCCACGCAAACCATTTTTCATTGCTTCACGAACAATGTTTTCCGCTTGTAGTTTACTATTTGAATATACATTCTCTAAGTCTACACTGTAATTAAAATCACCAGTTTTCATGTATGTATCCCATTGATCTACCGCTAATTCTAACGGGATACCAATTGTAGAAATAAAATGGAATGTAGCACCTTTCTCAGCTAATGCTAGCATACGGCTAGTTCCTTGGACATTTATATTTTCAAATTGTTTTACATCTCCAAAATGTCTTACATCTGCACCGCAATGAATTATCGTATCCATCTTAGAACTGATGAACATAAATTCTTCTTCGCTCATCCCAAGATACTCTTCTCCCAGATCACCAGCTACGGCCTGTATACGCTGTAACCATTCTTCACATATATCATTAAAGTAGCCTGTTAATGTATCTATAATTCTTTGCTGCACATCTTTCGTTGGTCTTACTAAACAATAAATAGTAGCAGATGTATCTCTCAACAATTCATATAATATGTGTGATCCTAAATAACCAGTAGCTCCTGTTAAAAAGACATTTGAAATCTGGGTTTCTTCCAAAACGTTTGCATACGTGATAGTATCTGGTTCGTGAATCACTTTATATTCACGAAATACTTCTTCTTTCTCTACTTTTACTTCTCGCTCAATTCGAGCTAATCCATATATCGTTCTTTCTTTAAAGAAATCTTGAATTGTTAAATGTGAGAAATCTTCTTTTAACAATGTTAAGACTCGTAATACTTTTAATGAATGTCCACCAATTGTAAAGAAATCATCATGTACTCCAACTTTTGAAATTCCTAATACTTCTGCCCAAGCGTTCGCTATTTGTTTTTCTGCTTTATTAGAAGGTGCAACATATTCTTGTAGACGAACCGGTTCATACTTTTCTTCTAACTGAGCTAACTTCTTAACATCAATCTTTTTATTAGGTGTAAGTGGTAATTCATTAATATAAATTAGTTTAGATGGCACCATATAATCTGGTAATTGCTCTTGTAACTGATAAACTAATTCTGGTATTTCTTTTTTATTTAAAGTTGTATAGAACGCGATTAAATATTGGCTACCTTCCTTACTCTTCTTAGCAAAAACAGCATTTTCTTTTATATTATGATTATGAGAAATTTTACTTTGGATTTCTCCTAGTTCAATACGATGTCCTCTAATTTTTACTTGATCATCTTTCCGATGTAAAAACTCTATATTTCCATCCTCTAGCAACTTAACGATATCACCTGTTTTATATATATTAACTATAGGATTAAGAGGGTTCGGAATAAAAGCTTCAATTGTTTTATTAGGCTTATTAAAATACCCTTTTGCTAATCCCACTGAATCTATATATAATTCACCAGGTACACCAATTGGACAAAGATTCATATTCTCATCTAAAATCATAACTTGATAATTAGCACATGGTTTACCAATGGGAATACTCGCAACATCCTCATTTAACTGACTAGGTATTTTATAGGTTGTCGTCACTACAGTACATTCTGTCGGTCCGTATACATTATAAATTTCAACATTTGTACCTATTCTTTCTCTCCACAATTTAATAACCTCTACAGGCAACATTTCACCGCCAATCGCAATTCTTTTTAGGGAAGCTAGCTTATATATATCTTCTTCTGCTAAATAAGTTGCTACTTGTCGAACAAAAATTGTTGCTAATGCCAAGATTGAAGTTGCTTTCACTTTATAGATTGCATTTGCAAATGCTTCTACAGACAATCGCTCTTCCTCTAGTAATACATACAAGTTTCCTCCGCAGAATAAAGAAGCAAATGACTCCCATACAGAGGCATCGAAACTAAAGGAAGGAAATTGGGCAAATACATCCTCTTCTGTCAATTCATATTGCTTTTTCATCCAAGTATACAGATTAACAACGCCTCTATGTGCTAACATCGTTCCCTTTGGATTCCCTGTTGAACCAGATGTATAAATCATATAAGCTACATCGTCACAATGAATAGACAACTTTACATCTATATCTTCATAAGTTTCACTATCATACATTGAAACTGTTTGAACCCCATCACATGTTATAGGCGTCTCTTTCATCAATATAACTTTCGCTTGGCTATCTTGAATAATGTAATGTATTCTACTTTCGGGATAATCTGGATCAATTGGAACATACGCTGCACCAGCTTTTAATATAGCTACCATACTTACTACTGTGTCTATGCTACGTTTCATAAATATTCCAACATAGTCTCCTAATTGGACGCCGTTTTTAATTAACATATGAGCTATTTGATTACTTTTTTTATTTAGCTCCTCATAAGTTAAAGTACCTTCCCTTGAAGATAAAGCTATACGATTTGGAAATTGAGTAACAGTATTATAGAACATATCGACGATACTTTTCTCAGGATATACTGCTGTCGTATCATTCACTTGACTATAAAGTGCCATCTCGGCCTCTGTAATAATATTAAAACGTTTTATATACTTATTAGTATTTCTTGATATATCAATTAAAACACCTTGTATTTGTTGTGCATAACGAGTAATCGTTGTCTCTTTCCAATTAACACTATTAAATATTATTTCTACACTTTTCATATTTTTACTAAATACAAATTGTAATGTATTCATGTCTTGTAGCTCATAATATGTTTCACCAATAATAATAGGTGACATTTCATATAATGTATTACCGTTTTGAAACTCTTCTATTTCTTCCTCATTCATTTCTTTAATTTGCTCCAGTTGCTCTTCAATTTGTAAATTTAAACTTTCATAGGAGAGAAAATTAGAAACTTCAATAGTAATCGGAAATAAACTTCCTCTTACATGATAAAGCACGACAATATGTTTTTCTTTAGAAATATGATATAACCACGTTGTAGTCGCTCCTATTAAATCCACAATGTGAGTCAAATTTGAAAACAGTTCCGTTTTCCTTTTTATCCTAAGTTCCGTTCCTTGCACATCTTTAGGTATTTTAATACTTCCTTCTACTTTTCCTAAAAATTCTTTTACCATCTCACTATAAGAAATTGCTAATTTCATATTTATGTAAATTCCTCTCTTAAATATAATAAAGGTGTGAAAATTCACACCTTTTTCATCCCTTATTAAAGGGCAGATTAGTTCAATTCATAATCAAGGGAGGATTCCCTTGATTAGAATTGAACTTTCTCCTTATTCGCTTTTAAACTCACCAATAAGCTCTTGTAATTCCTGAGAAAGCCAACTTAAAGAAGTCGCTAATTCTGCAATATCTTGTACTGATATTTCTTGCTCTTTCATGCTTTCTTCAACATTACTACTGCTGTTGGCATAAGTATTTGCAATATGTGATAATTCATTTACGACTTGAACAATATTCTGGCTATTTTGTAAAATGTCACTCGAATTACCAGAAACAGCTTTTACTTGATCTGTAACAGATTGCGCTGATTTTGAGATTTTTTCAAAGAAATCTCCACTACTTTGAACAAGCGAAATTCCAGTTTCTACTTCTCTTGAACCTTTTTGCATGGAAACTACAGCATCTTCTGTCTCAGCTTGTGTTTCACCAATTAATTTCGCTATATCTTTTGCAGACGCTTCCGTTTGTTCTGCTAATTTTCGTACTTCATCAGCAACAACTGCAAACCCTCTTCCAGCTGCTCCAGCACGTGAAGCCTCAATAGAAGCATTTAAAGCTAATAAATTTGTTTGATTTGAAATACCTGTAATTACAGTTACGATATCACTAATTTCTTTTGACCTTGTTTCTAACGAATAAATGATGGAAGATAAATCTTGTACTGCATTTTGGATTAAACTCATTTGATTAATAATTTGTCCAATCACTTCATTACCTTCAATTGAATGTTGTTCCATACCTTCAGAAGCAACCGCAACTTGTTTTGCAGCCCCAGTTATTTCTTCTACCTTATCTTCCATTCCATGTACAATTCCTAAACATTGTTGTACTGAAGTTTGTTGAGACTGTGCCCCTACTCTTAAACCTTCAATAGAACTTGCAATCTCTTGAACTGCCATGCTGTTTTCCTCTGTACTCGCCGACAATTCTTGTGAAGAAGAAGAAACTTGCTCAGCAGTTTGCCTTACTTTATCTATAATCCCTTTAAATTTTTCAATCGTGTTATTGAAATAAACATTAATAATTCCAATATCATCTGGTCTTTCTTTTAATTTAATACTTAAGTCACCTTCACCAATTTTACGTAACCCTTCTCGTAAATCTTTTAATGGAGCTAGCGAGTGACGCACGATAAAGAATTGAGTAATAGTCGCAATTGCTAATGAAATAATGATAAAGAGTAAGCCCTGTATCATAAACTTCTCTTTTGTAATAGGAACAATGGAAGCATCTAAGTCAGCCGCAATAATTGCAACAATATTGTTTTCTCCATCCGTAATTGGTTCTAATATTGTCACCCACGAACCTATTTCATCTTCATATACTTCTGTCATTTGTGCCTTTTTCGTATCAATCACTTTATCGTATGCCTTCATCCAATGAGCGGGTTGTTCATAATAATCTCCCGTCTTTATAGGGAATGCATTTGTTAACTCTGTAGTCAAACCAACGAGTTGTAATTCTCGCTTTTCATTCGGCTTTGCTCCTGTAACATACGTTTGTCCAACACTTTTCAATTCTTTTGACACTTCATCTAATTTCTCTGTTAACTTTTCTTTTTTCACTTTTTCGGCTGTAGGATCTTTCGCCATGTCTCTAACTAATTCTACATCCAATTTTTTCAATACTATTTCTCCTGTTTCAATAGACTGCCTTTCAAATAAAGACATCATACTATTTTGAAACATGTTGAAACTTAATGCACCCATACTTCCAACAAGTGTCAAAATAACTAATACGGTTAATAAGACGTTCTTTTGAAGGAACGATAACTTATGCCAATATTTTTTCATTAATATTCACCTTCCTTAATCAACATAAACAAAAAAACAAAATATATGAATATTTTGTTTAAAAATGTTTCTCAATATGTTCGAGAATAAAAAAAAGCCAATGTAAAAGCATTGGCCAAGACCAACCCTATCCGTCCGGTAACTGGCTAGCGTAGCCTTTCGACCTTAGCTCCTGTAGTTTTGCGTCCTCATGTTTCCATCAGTTTGCCTTTCTCGCTGAACGAGTTGAACGATATGGGAGTTTTATGAGAATTAATTTATTCTCTTTCAAAGATTACAACATATAAATCAAAATGTCTACTTATTTAGAGATATAAATACATTTTTAACGAATTGCTTTTTCAAAATAATTTCAAAAAGTACGTGAATGTTACTTTTTTTGTGTTATATAATAAAAAATGTATAAATAACAAGGATTTCTTCGGGTATTTATTTAATTTTCATTCAAATTAAACTATTCGAATATATCTTAACTAATGAATTTCGGAGGTAGTTTATCATGTTTTGGCTACAATTTCTTACCTTGTTACTCTGTATTTTTATTGGTGCACGCCTAGGCGGAGTTGGTTTAGGAGTGATGGGTGGAGTTGGTATGGCAATACTCGTTTTTGTCTTCCACTTACAACCAACCGCGCCTCCTATCGATGTAATGCTTATGATTTTGGCAGTAATTACAGCTGCTGGTGCACTCCAAGCCGCTGGAGGAATGGACTACCTTGTTCATCTAGCTGAAAAGGCATTACGAAAAAATCCAAAACGCATTACATTCTTTGCTCCAATTGTTACTTATTTATTTACACTTTGTGCAGGAACTGGTCACGTTGCTTATTCTGTACTTCCTGTTATCGCTGAAGTCTCTCGCGAATCCGGAATTAGACCAGAACGACCAATGTCAATTGCCGTAATTGCTTCCCAACAAGCAATTACAGCTAGTCCTATATCAGCTGCAACAGTTGCACTTTTAGCAATGTTAGCTGACTATAAAATCACCTTATTAGATATTTTAAAAGTAAGTATCCCTTCTACTTTCATCGCTTGTATGATAGCTGCATTTGTTGCTAGTAAGATGGGAAAAGAATTAAATGAAGACCCTGAATACTTAAAACGATTAAAAGAAGGATTAATTCCTAAGCTTGAAGAGAAAAAAGAATTTGTAGGTGTAAAGGGCGCAAAATTATCAGTTATCCTTTTCCTTGTAGGAACCTTCCTTGTTGTACTTCTTGGTTCATTTGAAGCACTTCGTCCAGGATGGATAGTTGATGGGAAGTTAGCCCGTCTTTCCATGCCGAACACAATTGAGATGGTTATGTTAACTATCGCGGCTCTTATTATTATTTTCTGTAAACCAAATGTAGAAAGCATTGTATCTGGTAACGTCTTTAAAGCAGGAGCAACAGCAGTTGTTGCTATTTTCGGTATCGCTTGGATGGGAGATACTTTCTTTAATGGAAACTTAAATATGATTCAAGGATCCATTCAGCATTTAGTAACAAGTGCACCTTGGCTATTTGCTATCGCACTATTCATTCTATCTATTTTACTGTACAGCCAAGCAGCAACAGTTCGTGCCTTAATGCCACTTGGACTATCTCTTGGTATTCCACCAGCGCTACTGATTGCGATGTTCCCTGCAGTAAATGGATATTTCTTCATTCCAAACTATGGAACAATCGTTGCTGCCATTAACTTTGACCGTACTGGTACAACAGGTATCGGTAAATACGTATTAAATCATAGTTTTATGATTCCGGGCCTAATCGCAACATTTACTTCTATCGGAATTGGAATGCTCTTAATTTCAATTATGTTTTAAAGAAAAAGCACAAACCTTTATTTAAAAAGGTTTGTGCTTTTTTAATCAAATATTTGTTTAAATTTTGGGCAGTCTATTTCTTCATGTAGCACTTAAAATACTACACTTCCTTCCCTACAAACTTCTCTTTACTTCTTCAACTAATTTTCTCGTACTTTCATACGCAGATTCCGCTAAACTAATTGCTGAAATAACTGAAACACCGTCCGCACCCGCCTCTATAACTGCCGCTGTATTTTCAATTGTAATCCCACCAATACCAACGATTGGCACTGTAATTCCTTGTTCTCTAAAATAAGCTAATCCTTTCGTTCCTTGAACCGCTTTCGTATCTTTTTTCGTACTCGTTGGGAAAATAGGACCAACACCTAAATAATCCGCTCCATTTTCGATTGCAAAACGTGCTTCTTCAATTGTATGAGCAGATACGCCGATAATTTTATCTCCTATTTTTTCACGAACAGATGTAATTCCTTCATCATCTTGTCCAACATGAACACCATCTGCATCTAATTCAATGGCTAATTCTACATCATCATTTACAATGAAAGGAACACTATATTCCTTACAAAGCGTCTGCAATTCTTTTGCAAAGCGCACTCTATCTTCTCCGATTAAAGAACCTTCCCCCTTCTCGCGAAACTGAAAAAGTGTCACTCCACCATCTAACGCTTCTTTCAATACAGCTAAAGGATCCCTCGTGCAGTTATTACTTCCCATAATAAAATACACTTGCAATAGCTTAGACATTTTATCTATTTCAATGCGTGCCATTTCTTTCACTCCCTCTTACTCTAACTCCACAATCTTCCCATACTTCTCAATATCACCTGAAGTTGTATTAGCTAATTGATTTAAAAATTCAATTTGGAAACTACCAGGCCCTTTTTCTACCGCCTTAGCAGCTGCCAGTTCCGAAGCTACACCATAAAACGTTAATGCGGCTACTGCTGCTTTTACATAATCTTTTTCCACTGCTACAAATGCTCCTATTACAGAAGTTAGTAAACAACCTGTTCCCGTAACTTTCGTTAAAATAGGGTGACCATTTCGAATAACAATAGTTCTCTCTCCATCTGTAACAACATCTTCTTTTCCAGTAATGACCGCAACTGTATTTAGTTCATCTGCTGCCTGCCTTGCAATACTTACAACATTGCCATTTCCAGTACCAGCGTCTACCCCTTTAATTTCCCATTTCTCATTAATAACATTTGCTATTTCAGCCGCATTTCCGCGGATAATTGCTAAATCTATTTCGGCTGGAATATGTCTCGCAACTTCTGTTCGATACGAAGTTGCTCCTGCACCAACTGGGTCAAATAGTACTGGCACATTGTTCGCATTTGCTGATTTACCCGCGAGTAACATCGCTTCTACTTCTTCAGGACGAAGTGTCCCCATATTTAATACTAACGCTCCAGCAATGCTAGCCATTTCTGCTACTTCTTCTTTTGCATACGCCATTACAGGCGATGCTCCAAGTGCCAACAAACCGTTAGCAGTAAAATTTGTTACAACAACATTTGTAATATTATGAACGAGCGGATTAGATTCTCTCACCAAATCCACTACTTTACTAATTTCTTTCATATTCATCCTTTTCATCTCCTAACTATAATGATGGGAGATACACAAAAAGACACTTTGCGCGTACGCAAAGTGCCTGAACATGTGCTTTTACACTCTCCCTACGCTGGCATTATCCAACAGGTTCAAATGGTCAATGACGGACTAGTCATACTCTCAGTTTGCATCCACAAACTCCCATGTGCTTCTTATTCATCTACTTCAAAGTCTACTCTTATTCTACTAAAATAACAAGTTCTTTACTTTTCTATTTAATATAGAAGCAACCTATATAACAATAAACATAATCAAGTGAAACTTTAATCAGTGAGTGTTTTGTTCATCCCACTAAAAACCGATCAAATATGGAGCGAAACTGAATCTCAAGAAGATGTATGCTATATTTAACTTATGGAAATTTGAAAGGATGTTTTTAATATGTCGAAAAGCGTTGTAATCGCTGAAAAACCTTCCGTTGCACGAGATATTGCTCGTGTACTTAAGTGCGATAAAAAAGGAAATGGCTACCTTGAAGGTAGTAAATATATTGTAACTTGGGCTTTAGGTCATCTCGTTACATTAGCAGATCCAGAAAGTTATGATGTGAAATATAAAAAGTGGAATTTAGAAGATTTACCGATGCTACCTGAGCGTTTGAAATTAACGGTTATTAAACAAACTGGTAAACAATTTAATGCTGTAAAAAGTCAGCTACTTAGAAAAGATGTAAATGAAATTATTGTAGCAACAGACGCTGGACGTGAAGGGGAATTAGTCGCACGCTGGATTATCGATAAAGTTAAGCTAAATAAACCAATCAAACGTTTATGGATTTCTTCTGTAACCGATAAAGCAATTAAAGATGGTTTTGCAAATTTAAAACCAGGTAAAGCCTATGACAATTTATACGCTTCAGCAGTTGCACGTTCAGAAGCTGACTGGTATATCGGTCTTAATGCAACTCGTGCTTTAACGACTCGCTTTAATGCCCAGTTAAATTGCGGCCGTGTACAAACCCCTACTGTTGCTATGATTGCTAGTCGTGAGGATGAAATAAAGAACTTCAAAGCTCAAACTTACTACGGCATCGAAGCTCAAACAATGGAGAAGCTCAAACTTACTTGGCAAGATGCAAATGGCAATAGCCGTAGTTTTAATAAAGAAAAAATCGATGGTATTGTAAAAAGTTTAGATAAACAAAATGCTACTGTTGTGGAAATTGATAAGAAACAGAAGAAGTCATTCTCTCCTGGTCTTTACGATTTAACTGAATTGCAACGTGATGCAAATAAAAAGTTCGGTTACTCTGCTAAAGAAACATTAAATATTATGCAAAAATTGTATGAACAGCATAAAGTACTAACGTACCCTCGTACAGATTCACGCTACATTTCATCTGATATCGTCGGAACACTTCCAGAACGTCTAAAAGCATGTGGTGTTGGAGAATACCGTCCCTTCGCACATAAAGTATTACAAAAGCCTATCAAACCTAACAAATCATTTGTTGATGATAGTAAAGTAAGCGATCATCATGCGATTATTCCAACAGAAGGATACGTTAACTTCGCAGCATTCACAGATAAAGAACGCAAAATTTATGATTTAGTTGTAAAACGTTTCTTAGCTGTTTTATTCCCAGCATTCGAATACGAACAACTAACGTTACGCACAAAGGTCGGCAATGAAACATTCATTGCACGCGGAAAAACGATTTTACATGCTGGTTGGAAGGAAGTATACGAAAATCGATTTGAAGACGATGATGTAACTGATGACGTAAAAGAGCAGATTCTACCTCACATTGAAAAGGGCGATACATTAACTGTAAAGTTACTTATGCAAACATCAGGTCAAACGAAAGCACCTGCACGCTTTAATGAAGCAACTTTACTTTCAGCAATGGAGAATCCTACAAAATATATGGATACGCAAAATAAACAACTTGCTGATACGTTAAAATCAACTGGTGGATTAGGTACTGTAGCGACACGTGCAGATATTATCGACAAACTTTTCAATTCTTTCTTAATTGAAAAACGTGGTAAAGATATTCACATTACATCAAAAGGTGGTCAATTACTTGATTTAGTACCAGAAGAATTAAAATCACCTACACTAACTGGTGAGTGGGAACAAAAACTTGAAGCAATTGCAAAAGGAAAATTAAAGAAAGAAGTATTCATTTCGGAAATGAAGAACTATACGAAAGAAATTGTTTCTGAAATTAAATCGAGTGATAAGAAATATAAACATGACAACATTTCAACGAAGTCTTGTCCAGATTGCGGTAAACCAATGCTAGAAGTAAATGGAAAAAAGGGGAAAATGCTCGTATGCCAAGACCGTGAATGTGGTCATCGTAAAAATGTATCTCGTACAACAAATGCTCGCTGTCCGCAATGTAAAAAGAAACTAGAATTACGTGGTGAGGGTGCAGGTCAAATTTTCGCATGTAAATGTGGCTATCGCGAGAAATTATCAACATTCCAAGAGCGACGTAAAAAAGAATCTGGAAACAAAGCCGATAAACGCGACGTTCAAAAATATATGAAACAACAGAAAAAAGAAGAAGAACCATTAAATAACCCATTCGCGGAAGCATTAAAAAAATTAAAATTTGATTAAACAAAAAGGTTCCTACCTCTATCGGTAGGAACCTTTTATTTTAGTGAATGATTTTACTTCCTTTTGCATTCTCAACAAATTTTTCACTTGATTTGTTAATTGGTGTTTTCAGTAATAACGCAGCAACAATCATAACTACTACGAAAGCACTTAACACAAGTAAATCTCGCGTTACGATATCCCAAAGCATTCCGCCAACTGTTTCACGAATTGCGCTAATTGCGTATGTGAATGGTAAGAACGGATAAATCGCTTGGAAGAACGCTGGTGTCATTTGGATTGGGAATGTTCCGCCCGATCCTGCTACTTGTAGTACAAGTAAAATGATCGCCATCGATTTCCCAACGTTTCCGAAAATAGAAACGAGTGAGTATACGATACAAACGAAGACTCCACCAATAAATAAACTAAATAACACAAACCAGAACTTATCGACTACGTACGTACCGAGTAAGAATATATCTCCCATCGATACGATAAACGCTTGTGAAAGACCTATCGTTAAGAATGTTAATAAACGTCCGAAGTAAATTTCATGGCTCTTATAATTCGCGCCCTCTTCGTGTACTTCTACCGTTAATAATGAAACCATTAATAATGCGCCTACCCATAATGCAAGCACTGTATAGAATGGTGACATCGCTGAACCGTAGTTCGGCATCGCAAATAATTTATTTTCTTTTAAATTTACTGGATTCGCAAAGTAATCACTTTGCTTTTCAACATCATTTTTCAATAAGCGTATAATGTCTTTTAAATCCTCTTCAGATTCAAAATCACGAATTTTATCTGCTAATTCTTTAATCTTTTTCTCAGTAGCTGGCATTTCAGCTTTAATGTCTGCTAATTTCTTTTTACCATCTACTAAACCTTTTGATGAATCTTCTAGTAATTTTTTAACATCTGGAAGCTTTTTGTCTGCCTCTTTTAAAATTTGAGATGTATTTTTAGACATCTCTTTTGTGCGAGCAATTGCTGCATTGAAATTTGGAGTGATTTCTGAGTCATATTTAGCTAAAATGTCACCAATTTGGCCCGAAACACTTTTAGACACTTGATTAATACTTTCAATAACATCAGCTGCTGGTTTTTGACCTTTATTAATAGCGTCAATTCCTTTATCAGTTAAATCCATTCCTTTTTGCAAACCATCTTTTGCTTTATTTAACTTAGAAATTGTACCATTAAGGTTTTTATCACTATTCACATCAGCTAACACTTTATTTGTACTTTCCAGAACTGGAATCATGTCATTAACTAAATTCCAACTTGCTTTGAACTGCCCATTCAAATCATTTAAGGCTACTTTTGTAGAATCTAATCCGTTAACACCTTTGTTACTTAAGTCTTCTCTTGCTTTTTCAAGCTCCGTTTTTAATCTACTGTAATCATTTACAGCTTTATCATATTTCTCTCTACCATTGTTTAATATCTCATTAGCCTTATTTATATCTTGATTTAAATTGCCTCTAAGCTGCTGTGCATTTTCTTGCGCATTTTCAGCCTTACTTTTCAGTTGCTCAGCTGTACTTACTGCTTTTTCAAAATCAGCTACAAACGTTGCATTATAATCCTTTTCAGCTTGATTTACTAAATTATTTACTGCATCTAATTTTTGATTTACAGCATCTCGCACATCTTGTTTAACTTCTTGTCCGGAACTAATTAAATCTCCTACATGCTTAACCCTATTGTTAGCATCCACCATAGAATTTTTAAGCACCGTTAAACTTTCCACTCTGTTTCCAAAGAACTGTTTACCGAATTCCGTAGAAGCTGATTCCTTGAAAGCTGTAAAGAAATCAATCAAATATGAAACACTATCGATACGCTCTTGGAGGAGCTTTGAAGCATCCTGCACATTTTTCTGTGCTACAGCTGGATCCACGCCTTTATTTTGAAGGCCATCCATAACACTCTTTACATATGCCGTTCCAACACGAGTAGAATTGAAAACAGTGTTTACAGTTTGATCAATATTTTTAGCAATATTTTTATACCCTTCACCATTCACTTGTGGTAATGCTGGAATCTCTGGTATTTGTGGAATAGTTATATTAGGTAAGACTGGTAATTTAGCTGGATCTGGCAATGTCAGATTAAAGTCAAATGCCGGATTTTTTAAGTAATCCGTAATTTTCGCTGCAGCATCCAATCCCTGCTGCATTACTGTTAAATTATTTTTAATAGTTCCCGGAGCGCGATTCAATGTTTCATCATTTCTCGCAAAGAATTTATCTAAATTCCCTAACGCTTCTTGCCCATCATTCATAATACTCTCTACAACTGGCAACTCTTTTTGCGCTACTTTCACAACATCTTCTGCTCGAGTTGCATCATCTAACGCCTTATCCATGAGTGTATTCATTTCTGGGAACTGCGCTTCTAGCTTAAAGACAAGATCTTTTACTTTCTCGATACTTGGTAAGTTTGTTTCTAAATCGATTCCAAGGTCATTGAAAATTTTAAAAATCTCACCGTTTGCTGTTTTAACAAAGTTTTTACTAATTTCTTCTGTAATACCTGATGCACCTTTTGCTGTAATCTTCGGTGCAATCGCGTTTACTTTTTCATTCACATAGTAATCCAGTTCTGGTTTTTTCGGATTTTCATCCAGAACAGTTGCGATTTTTTCAGAGAAGTCTTTTGGAATCGTAATACTTGCATAATAATCCCCACGCTCAACTCCGTAAATTGCTTGTTTTTCATCTACAAATTTCCAGCCAAGATTTTTGTTTTTCTTAAGGGAGTCTACAATCTCTTTCCCGATATTAATATCTTTCCCTCTTAAATTAGAACCTGCATCTTGGTTAGAAACTGCAATGGGAACCTCTTTTGTATTTCCATATGGATCCCAAGAAGCTTTAATGTTAAACCATGCATATAACGATGGTAAAATCATTAATCCTAAAACAATAACAATTGCAGCCCAATGTTTGGCTACATTCCGTAAATCTGTCTTATAAATACGCCAAATTTGTTTCATAGAAGTTATCACCTAATTATATATTTTTCCTTCTTTAGAAAATGATACATGCATTTTGCAATTATATCACTTTCTACATCGTGTATTAACCAAAAACGTACTATTTTTTCCCATTAACTTTCACTTACTTCATTATATAACGAAGTGAGTCAAAGTATGAATACAAAATGACCAAATCGGTTTTACATTCAATAATAACAAATATATATGAAATGTCATAAAAAATACAAGTATTTTCTCTTGGAAATACTTGTATTCCAAAAAAAAATCCTCACAGCTTTTATTCTCTGTGAGGATTTCTTCTATTATATATCCAATTGAACCTCTACACCGAAATGATCTGAAATTACATTTCTGTTTGTACCATTAAAAATAACTTTTGAAGAATGAACTTTTTTACTTTGGTTACACAATATTAGATCGATTCGCAAATTATGTTTATTTTCATCCCAACCAGCAATCTCACCTTGGACAGTCGTTCCTTCATCCTTCTCTATTGCTAATTCATATGTGTCATACAACCCTTTTTGCATCATATACTCATAACCTTCGCCTTCCAACCGAGCATTGTTATTAAAATCCCCCATTAAGAAGGCGAGCTTATTGCTATCTACATGCTCCATCAAACGATCGACTTGACCTTCGAATGACTCTTCTTCATCATTCCACCAACCGAGATGGCAAGAGTAAAACGTTATATCCTTACCATTATAAGCAATTGTTGTACTTACAATTTTACGCGTTTTCCAATACGTTGTATCCTCGTTTTCTGAAATGAAGAACGTATCTTCTTTTATAATATTATGCTTCGTTATAATCGCTAATCCTTCTTCGTACACGTCATAACCAATATGAGAGAAATCCCAAGTAATATTGTAATCTTTTACATGTAGCGCTTTTAACTCTTCTAACAGTAAAAGTCCAAAATTATCTTTTTTCTTGTTACCGCATACATTTTCAGCTTGTATGGACTGACTTACTTCTTGCAATGCGATGACATCGTACTCTTCTTCTTGAATTACTTTAGCAAGGTATTGTATCTTTTCTATTTGATTCTCTTCTTGCCAAGAATGACAGTTTAAAGTTAGCAATTTCATATTATTACGCACCTAACATATCTTGAATGTCTGACTTTAATACGTCAGCTTTCGGACCATATACCGCTTGTACACCTTTATCTTTTACAATAAGTCCTAAAGCACCATTTTGTTTCCACTGTGCTTCTGGTGCAACAACATCTAAATCTTTTACTGTTACACGTAAGCGTGTCATACAAGCATCTACGTCAGCAATATTTTCTTTTCCACCTAATAAATCGATAACTTTTGTTGCTAATGAACCGTCTTGTACATTTCCTGTTCCTTCTGATGCCTCATCTTCATTATCAATATAGTTACCTGCACGCCCTGGTGTTGGTAAATTGAATTTTTTAATTAAGAAATTAAATAGTGTAAAGTTAAGACCGAAGAACACTAATGAAACAATAACAAAGTTGATTAAGTCTCTTGTTAAACCTGCGTTAACCATCATTGGTGTACGAGTAATTAACTCAATGAATCCAAATGCATGAACACGTAAGTTAATTAAATCAGCTAGCGCGAATGCAAGCCCTGTTGTAATAGCATATACAACATATAATACTGGAGCAATAAACATGAACATGAATTCAATTGGTTCTGTTACACCTGTTAAGAATACTGCTAATGCTGCTGATAAAAACATTGGTTTATATTTTGCACGCTTTTCTTTATCAACGTTACGGAACATCGCAAATGCAATCCCCATTAACGCTGCTGTTGAGCCAATAACTTGTCCAGCTTTGAAACGAGCTGGTACAACGTTATTTAATAAATCGTTATATGCCTTCGTATCTCCATTTGCTAATAAATTATTTAAATCTGTAATCCATGCAAGCCATAATGGATCTTGTCCTGCTACAACTTGTCCAACTTTTGAACCAGTTAGCATCGTATATGTTCCGCCTAGCTCTGTATAGTTCATCGGAATCGTTAACATATGGTGTAAACCAAATGGTAATAATAAACGCTCTAACGTTCCATATACAAACGGTGCAACAACTGGTGCACTATCTTTTGAAGCTGCAATCCAACGACCAAATTCATTTAACCCACTTTGGATGAATGGCCATAGAAGTGATAATACAATCGCAGTAACGGTAGACCAAAGAATTACAACGAATGGCACAAATCGTTTTCCATTAAAGAATGCTAATGCCTGTGGCAATTTATTATAGTTATAATATTTGTTATATAGATTAGCTCCTAAGAAACCTGTGATAATCCCTACGAACACTCCCATGTTTAATGCTGGTGCACCAAGTACAGAAGTAAAGTAATCTTTTACAAGTAAATCTCCTGCTATTACTGAAGAAACTGTCGCTTTTGAATCCGCTAACATTTGAGTGTTTACGCCAAATATAGCTCCTGTAATTCGGTTTGTTAAGACGAATGCTAATAGCGCTGCAAATGCACCACCTGCACGATCCTTCGCCCAAGATCCCCCAATTGCTACTGCAAATAAGATGTGTAGATTTGTAATGATTGCCCAACCAATGTCTTCCATTACGCGAGCGATTGTATGAACTGCGTTAACATCCCCAGCAGACATACCAATTAACTTACCGATGGAAATCATTAAACCAGCTGCTGGCATTACGGCTACAACAACTAATAACGCTTTCCCGAACTTTTGCCAAAAATCAAAAGACGTAATTTTCATCTGTTCTTCCTCCCCTTTATTTATAACAACATAATGATTTAAATTATAATTTCTGTCCCTTTTATGAAAACGATTCCTCATATCATTTTTCTTTTTACGCAACCGTTTTCATAAATCTATTTTAATAAAAGCGTTTTCACTTTGCAATAGAAATTTATTTTTTTTCATAAAAAAAGATGCTCAAAGAGCATCCTTTTTTATTATGAAATGCGATAAACCCTTGTTTCATAAGGTTTTAAAACAATTGTTGTTACTTCTTCATATTCTGCAACTTCATAGTTATTTAAAAGCAAACGTTTGCGTTCTAGTGCAAATGAACCCTCATTATACACAGCTTCCTCTTTTGAGATATTACTAATTACAATGACTTTTTCATCCTGTAACGTACGTGTATATGCATAAATTTGTGGATCGTCTTCTAAAAGTAAATCGTACGTACCATAGTTCAGTACATCGTGCTCTTTTTTCAGGGCAATCATTTTCTTATAGAAATTGAAAATAGACTTTTCTTCATTTTTTTGCTTCTCAACATTAATTTCTTTGTAATTTGGATTCATGCTAAACCAAGGTGTACTTGTTGTGAAACCAGCATTAATCTCATCATTCCACTGCATAGGTGTACGTGAATTATCGCGGCAAGAAGCCCATATAATCTCCATCATATCTTGATGTGGTACGCCCTCTGCAATTTTCTCGCGATATAAATTTTTAATTGCTACATCATCGTAATCTTCAATATTTGGTAACTGAACATTTGTCATACCAATTTCTTGTCCTTGGTAAATAAACGGTGTACCGTGCATAAAGAAATACATCGCTCCTAGAGCTGTTGCACTTTCACGCCAATATTGTTTGTCATCTCCCCATGTTGAAACGATACGTGGTTTATCGTGATTCTCAATATATAAAGCGTTCCATCCTTTATTTTCTAATCCTTTTTGCCATTTCGTTAATACTTTTTTCAATCCTACAACATCAAGGTCTTTCTTCTTCTCTGCATCCCATAAACTTAAATGTTCAAACTGGAATACCATATTGAACTTACCTTGCTCTTCTCCAACCCAAAGCTCAGCATCTTCAATCTTAACGCCATTTGCTTCACCAACAGTCATAATATCGTACTTAGAGAATGTATTTTCTTTTAGCTCTTCTAATAAAGGTTGAATACCTTTCACATTCATATGTTTATCAAAAGATGGCACATATTTTAACTCTTTTGGATTTGGCATATCCTTAAGGCCTTCTTCTTTTTTAATATGACTGATCGCATCAACGCGGAAACCATCAATACCTTTATCAAGCCACCAATTAACCGTATCATATAGTACTTCGCGAACTTCTTTATTCTCCCAGTTCAAATCTGGTTGTTTACGTGAGAATAGATGTAAATAATATTGTTCTGTTTCTTCATCATATTCCCATGCCGAACCATTAAAAATACTTTCCCAGTTGTTTGGCTCCGCACCATCTTTACCATCCTGCCAAATATACCAATCACGCTTCGGATTATCTTTAGATGAACGTGATTCAATAAACCATGGATGTTCATCACTCGTATGATTAATAACTAAATCAATAATAAGCTTCATATCACGCTTATGAACTTCATCTAGTAAAGCATCAAAGTCTGCCATTGTACCAAACTCATCCATAATATCTTGATAATCACTAATATCATAACCATTATCATCATTAGGCGATTTATACATTGGACAAATCCAAATTACATCTATACCTAAATCTTTTAAATAATCCAGTTTTGCAATAATACCTTGTAAATCTCCAATACCATCACCATTTGAATCCATAAAGCTTCGTGGATAAATTTGATAAGCAACCGCTTCTTTCCACCATGTCTTATTCATAGTCATTCTCTCCTTTTGCATCCCATCGGAATTTTTATGCAAACGTTTTCGTAACACTATCATAACAAAATATGAACAGTTTGCAACTGTTTTCATTGAACTCTATGTAGATTCTTTATTCTTATGCTTTATTTATTTCTCACAAAGGTAAATCTCATTCTTCACCTCTCCTTGTCCATGCGTATTACAGACATTTTTCATATATTAATAAAAAGCTCTGATTATTTTAGAAAGGAATAATAAATTGAAGTAAACAAAATTAACAGGTCGTATCATTGTTCCCACAAATCCTAACTATGACGTAGCCCGAATGAATTTAAATTTAAGTATTCCAAAACTCCCTTGTATTATTGTTTTTTGTCAAAATAACAAGGATGTCTGTAACGCCTTAAAATGAGCACGTGAACGTCATATACCATTTCGGTTAAGAAGTGGGCGTCATTGCTATGAAAATTTTTCTCTTTTAAATAGAGGACTTATTATTGATGTGAGTGAAATGCATCGCATTACTGTTAATACAGAGAAATTAACAGCAACAATTGAGGCTGGTGCAAATCTTGGCACTGTTTATAAAGAACTTTGGAATTATGGTGTTACAATTCCTGCTGGTACAAGTGCAAGCGTTGGAATTGTTGGATTAGCACTTGGCGGTGGTATTGGTATGCTTTCGCGCTTATTTGGATTAACATGTGATCAATTAATGGAAGTGAAAATGGTACAAGCGTGTGGAAAATTTGGTGTAAAACTCATTCGTGCAAATGAACAAGAGAACTCTAACCTTTTTTGGGCATGCCGTGGTGGCGGTGGTGGCAACTTCGGAATTGTCACTTCCTTAACTTTTCGAGTCCACCCGATAAAAAATGTATCAATTTTCTCAATTACATGGGAACGGGAAGACTTTATTGCTGCATTTCAAGCGTGGCAAAACTGGGTACCTTATATAGATGAACGTCTCACTTCATCGATCGAATTATTCGCCAAACAACGAAATAAAATTGAAGCACAAGGCGAGTTTGTCGGTTCTCCCTCTGAACTCCATTCCCTATTATCCCCTCTTCTTGAAACTGGTAGCCCCTCTCTCTTTATAGAAGAAGTTCCTTATATAAAGGCTGTTGAATTTTTTAATGGCGGTAACATCCCTGAAAATTTCAAGCGCTCTGGTTCCTGTGTCTATAAACCTATTCCCCTTAAAGGCATTCAAATCATGCAATACTTTCTTTCTCATGCACCAAATAAAGATGCTAGTATTTGGCATCAATCGCCCATAGGTGCTGTTGAAAATATTTCGCCGAATAAAACGGCTTATTTTCATCGTAAAGCAATTATTTCTCAAGAATACATTACCTCTTGGAAATGCGATGATGAAGAAAATCGAAATATACGCTGGGTTAAAGGTTTACGAGAAAACTTAGATCCTTATACATTAGGTGACTATGTGAACTGGCCCGATATCGACATTAAAAATTGGCAAACTAGTTATTATGGCTCTAACTTTCACAGATTACGTAAAGTAAAAATCATGTATAATCCTTGTGATGTTTTTCATTTCCAACAAAGTATTCCTCCTTTTCATACGTGAAAAAAGGGATAACATAAAAAAATCACCCAATATACCGTTACCTCGCAGTATGTTGGATGATTCAAGTTGATTTTCTATATCGTTTCAAATTCTTGCTCCTACTCATAAACTTTTACTTATAGATTAATTGTATTTCGTATCATTTTCATGCAATGAATGTAATTTAATATTTGGTACTTTATCTTTTTCAATACCTCTATTATAAGAAACAGGAACTTGAAATTCGAATTGCTTTGTCTCATGTTTTTGTAAATAGACTGGTTTCGGTACTGGATAGCTTTTTGAATTCTCGTTTGCATTATCATATAAAACAACTTTTAATGCTTGTGAATGATTACGATAATTTTTTAAAGTAACAATGCACTTCGGTTGGATATTCTCTCCATTTTTCTCCATTCTACAATGGCTATCATCTTTTTTATATTCTATTGCTTCTACGCCTGTTTTTCCTGCATAGTACCATGTTTTATTCAATGTCTGGAGGATGTTATTTAAAATAAACGGCATCATTAAAATTAAAATACTAATGCCTACTACTTTTATCTTATTCGTTTTTCTAAATGTACTAGACTCCTTTTTTCCTAGCCATTTTAAAAATAATATAAATGCAATTACATGTAGTATGAAAGAAACAATCAATATATTTGAGACTTTATAATCCATATAGACATACGTATGTATCGGAACCTTATAGACATTGAATAGTTTTTCCCCAATTAATTCATTATCATTTGGAATTTTTAATAATAACAAAACCCCTATACTGTAACAAATAGCTACTAATCGATCATACTCAATACGAATCATTCTTTCTCCCCTTCACTTTGTATTTTATTATCGATTTTAGCTATTATTACCATACTATACAATCTTTTTATAGAGGATAACGTAAAAAAGTTCCTTATAAATATATAAAGAACCTTATTAATATACACTATGAATTAAAAAATCAATATACAATTTTCACATTGAAATTTCTTCAAAATATGTTGGATCATGTATTGTAATTTTTTTATCTAAAATTGTAACAATGCTATCATTTTTTAATTGTTTTAATACGCTGCTAACTGTCTCTCGAGATGTTCCAGATATTTTGGATATTTCAATTGTTGTAAGTGGACATGAAATTACAATCTTTTCCCCACTCTGTTCTCCTAAATCCTGCATTAAATAATTTAACGTTTGGATAACACGATCTTGTGCATTAGGAATTGTAATATTTTGCACTCGATTTTCGTTCAATTTTAATATAGATGATAATTGCTGAACAACGTACATCAATTGCGTTCTGCTGGATTTTACCATATCTTCAAAGATTACCGTTGGAATATAATATACCTCCACATCCGTCATTGCTTCTGCTGTATAGTTATATCCTCTGTCTGTAAACATACCACCATAAGGAAAAATAGAATATCGCTTTACATAGTCATCGTATAATAAGTTTCCATTTTGATTAACCCGCTCTAACTTTACAAAACCATCTAACATGAAGTAGATTCTTTCCCTTGAATCTCCTTCTAAAAATAAAAATTGACCTTTTTTATAAGTTCGCCAATAAACAAACTCTGTTAAGCCTTTCAATTTTTTTTCTGTTAAATGAGCAAATAATTCGAACTGCTTTAAGTCCTTAACTACGTTCCGTCTATTCATAAAATTCCCTCTCTCTTGCTGTATGTTGGAGCGAAAAATCAAGAAAGCGTATTCAATTTGAATTTTATCATAATTAACTTACATATTCAGATTTCATCATGAAAACTTTATGAACAATAAATACAAAAAATATTAATAAATAAAAAGAATGAAGTTACTAACTTCATTCTTTTTTACTAATAAGTAGCGTACATAATAATTTAAACATATATGCATACATTCTGTTTTGAAATAATAGTACCGGCTTTTTCTTCTAGTGCTTCATATACTTTTTCTAAAGACGTAATAATTGTTTTTCTTTTTGGATTTGTATTAACAAAATTAATAGCAGCTTCAATTTTGGGAAGCATGCTTCCCGCAGCAAATTGTTGTTCTTCAATATATTCTTCTAATTGATTCACTGTGACATGCTCTAATTTTTTTTGATTCGGTTGATTATAATTTACATACACATGATCAACTGCAGTTAAAATAACGAGCGTATCGGCATCTACTAATTCTGCTAATTTCTGCGCAGCGAAATCTTTATCGATAACCGCTTCAGTTCCTTCTAACCCTTCTTCGGAATCAATTACTGGAATTCCACCTCCGCCAACAGCTATCACTATATTTCCATCTTCGACCAAAGAATTAATCACTTTATGTTCATGAATACTTACAGGCTTCGGTGATGGAACAACGCGTCTCCACCCTCTACCAGCATCTTCTTTAAACACTGCTTTTGTTTCATCCATTAATCTTCTGGCCTCTTCTTCTGTATAAAAAGGACCAATTGGTTTAGTTGGATTTTTAAATGCCTCATCTTTTTTATCCACAACAACACGTGTTATAACCGTTGCTACGTCTTTTTTTATATTCCGTTTTTTCAATGCCTTTTCAATCGCATTTTCCATCCAATATCCAATCATCCCTTGACTCATTGCCCCACAAGTATCTAATGGCATTGCAGGTGTCTTTTCCGTTTCTGCAGCTTTTTGCTGTAATAAAATATTCCCCACTTGTGGGCCATTTCCATGCGCAATTACTATATCTACATCATTTTCCATTATTTTCACAAGTTGTTCTGCCGTTTTTTCCAACGCTTCTTGCTGCGCTCCCGCAGTAGCTTCTCCAGACTGTATCGCATTTCCCCCTAGTGCAACTACAATTTTTCTTCGTGCCATATTCCAGCCCTCCAGTTGATTTCGCTTTCACAGCGCTTTATAAAGTAATACTGCCTGTAATTAATCCATAAATCGCAAAGAATGCTAAAGCACCAATTGCTACGGATGATGCTAATTCCACTCGAGTAAATATTTGCTTCGAACTCTTTTGCTTTTGAACATTGTAAAAAATAAAAATACCTGGCGCATATAAAGTCATTGTTAATAATAAATACTCTAAACCAGCTGCATAAACTAACCACACGCCATAAATACTGGCTATCAAACCAATTACTATATTTTTATTTCGATCTACTTCTTCAGAATTTAAGCTATGCTTCAGTTGATAAAATGCTGAAAAAGCATATGGAATTAAAATAGCTGAAGATGCTAAAGAGAATGCAAAGTTATACGCCTGATCAGAAACAACGAATGTTAACAAGAACATTTGTATTAAACCATTTGTTATCCACAATGAATTTACTGGAGCCTTATTTTTATTTTCTTTTGCGAACCATTTTGGAAATACTCCATCTTTAGCCGCTAAATATGGAATTTCAGAAGCGAGCAAAGTCCAACCTAACCAAGCACCTAATACAGAGATGACCAAACCTAAATTAATAAAGATAGCACCCCATTTTCCAACAACACTTTCAAATAAATAAGCCATAGCCGGATTTTTCAAACCCGCAATATCTGCTTGCTGCATAAGTCCAAGAGACAATAATGTGATTAAAATATAAATGATGAGTGTACCAATTAAGCCAATAACGGTTGCTTTCCCTACATCACTTCTATTTTTTGCTCGACTGGATAAAACAACAGCCCCTTCTACCCCAATGAATACCCATAAAGTTACAAGCATTGTACTTTTAACTTGGCTGCCAACTGCTCCCCATGAAAAAGAACCAGTTTGCCCCCAAAATCCATCTAAGAACGTATCAATATGAAACGCGAAGATTCCTATGACAATAAATACAAATACAGGTACTAATTTTGCGATTGTAGTTACTAAATTCACAAGTGCTGCTGATTGAACTCCACGTAAAATTAACATGTGAACACACCATAATAATACGCTTGCACCAATAATGGACGCTACATTTTGCCCGCCTTCAAAGATTGGGAAGAAATATCCTAATGAAGAAAACAATAATGTACCGTAAGCTACATTTCCAAGCCAAGCAGATAGCCAGTATCCCCACGCACTATTAAACCCCATAAAATTACCAAATCCTGCTTTTGCATAGCTAAAAATACCACCATCTAAATCTGGCCGTTTTACAGTTAGATTTTGAAAAGATAATCCAAGTGCAATCATCCCAATTCCTGTTATAACCCAGCCAATAATAATGGCTCCAGCACCAGCACCTTTTGCCATATCACTCGCTAAATTAAAGGCTCCACCGCCAATCATAGACCCAACTACAAGAGCCGTTAGTGTAAACAACCCTAATTTCTTATCTTCACCCATTCCACTCACCTCTCTTAAATTGCAATAACAATACAAAAGCAATAGTGAATGATCGTGTCTAAAGGAGGAGAAAGAAGAAAGGAAGACTCCCTTTCTTCTTTACTCCATGTTTCCTAAAGTAGCTGCCATAACCGCTTTAATTGTATGCATTCTATTTTCAGCTTGATCAAATACTTTTGAATGTTTACTGCGGAATACTTCGTCAGTTACCTCCATTTCTTTCAACCCATATTTCTCATAAACTTCTTCGCCATACATCGTTTCAACATCATGAAATGCAGGTAAACAATGTAAGAAAATCACGTTTTCATTCCCTGTTGCTTTAATCATTTTCATATTTACTTGATAAGGTTTCAATAACTCGACACGTTCAGCAAATTTTTCTTCTTCCCCCATAGACACCCATACATCTGTATAAATTACATCTGCATTCGCAACAGCTTCTTCCACATTACTTGTTATCATTACCTGTTCATTATATTTTTTTGCTAAATCAATTACTTCTTGTGCAGGCCATAAAGATTCCGGTGTACAAATACATACATCCATTCCAACGATTGCTCCACCAACTAGTAAGCTATTAGCAACATTATTTCGTCCATCGCCAACGTAAACGAGCTTCACATTTTTCAATTTCCCTATATGTTCTCTAATTGTTAATAAATCTGCTAGTGTTTGTGTTGGATGCCACATATCTGTTAATCCATTCCAAACCGGCACACCAGAATTTTGTGCTAAAGATTCTACAGTTTCATGATTAAATCCACGAAACTCAATTCCGTCAAACATACGCCCTAACACTTTTGCTGTATCCTCTACAGATTCTTTTTTCCCAAGTTGAATATCACCTTTCCCTAAATATTCAGGATTTGCCCCTAAATCTGTACATGCTACTGTAAATGCACAACGCGTACGAGTAGAAGTTTTTTCAAATAAGAGCGCTACATTTTTACCTTCTAAATAATGATGCGGAATACCATTTTTCTTTTTCTCTTTTAATTCTGCTGCCAAATCTAGAAAATATAACAATTCTTCTTGTGTAAAATCTTTTTCTGCTAGAAAGCTTCTTCCTTTTAAATTTGGTCTAGTCATTAACATAATTCATCCCTACTTTCTCCGTTATTTATACTAAATATCTTTACGAACAATTGGCATACTCATGCAACGTGGACCCCCACGACCACGAGATAATTCCGAACTTAGAACCTCAATCACTTCTATACCGTGTTCCCGTAATAACGTATTAGATACATAGTTGCGATCATATGTAACAACTACACCTGGCGCGATTGCTAATGTGTTCGAGCCATCATTCCATTGTTCACGAGCAGAAGCAATTACATCTCCTCCTCCACATGGAATTAGAACTAATTCACTTAAGCCTAATACCTCTTTTAATGCTTCCATTAAAGAAGTACGATGTGTAATTTTAAGAGTTTCCTCATCTGATCCTTTTTCTAAAATATAAATATTCATATTCCCTTTTGGCCCTTGAATGGCTGGATGAATTGTAAACTTGTCATAATCAACCATTGTAAATACTGTATCTAAATGCATAAATGCTCGGCATTTTGGAATTTCTATTGCTAACACTTTCTTAATTTTATTTTGTCGGCTAAAGAGATTTTTAGCTAAACGTTCAATTGCTTTAGCTGAAGTACGAGCAGATACTCCAATCGCAATTGTTTCTTCATTTAAAATTAGCTCGTCGCCACCTTCAATTGGAAATTTATAATCACGATCTAACCAGATTGGTACATTATGTTTTGCAAATCTTGGATGATATTTAATGATGTACTCCATGAATAATGATTCACGTCTACGCGCTGGTTCTCTCATCTTATTTATCGTTAAGCCATCGCCCACGCTAGCTGCTGGATCACGAGTAAAATATAAATTAGGCATTGGATCTAAGTAAAACGGATAGTGATCTTCCATTAATTCATATAAATGTGTCTTCTTACTTGTTTCAATTTCGTTTTTCCGTACACCGCCCATAATTTTTTGAATTAATTCTTCATTTGAAAAGGAAAGTAAATATTCTTTTAAAGTTTGATGTGCAACATTTACGTCGGCCTGTCCTTCTTTTAAAATACGATCAACAAATTCTTCTCGAAGTTTTTTATCTACTAACGCCTCAGCGGCTAGTTTTTCTAAATAAAGAACTTCAACACCCCGATTGCGTAACGTTTGTGCAAAATAATCATGCTCTTTTTGAATAATTGGTAAGTATGGAATATCGTCAAATAATAATTGCTGCAAATAATCTGGCGTCAAGTTTTCCACTTCTTTACCCGGTCGTTTTAATAAAACCGTTTGTAATTCTCCAATTTCTGAAGTAACATGTATCGGATGTTTCATTTGTTGTACCTCCTTTTAAATATGTTTGATGTCTTACAAGTACATAATAAATGCTCTGCACTTTCATCTTTGTGAAAGTATCCACATTATCATTGTGAAATATTAAACAAGTTATTTTTTTAAAATCATACGAATATGTATTTTTATAACAAACTATCTCGCTTTCTCAATAAAAAATACATATATTACGCATATATGTTGAATATTTAACTTCCGTATTTAAACAAAAATCCTGTTTTTAATTTTATTAAAAACAGGATTTTTGCATCTAAATAATTAAATTTAATCTTTCTTCTATAATCTCCCTATCTGATTTCGACTGTGAAATTATAAGGCATGTATCATTTCCGCATATACATCCTATTTTTTCTTTCCAATCTAACTCATCAAATAAAACACCAATAACATGTGCATTACCAGGTAATGTTTTAATAACCATTAATTGATCTACACAATCAATTTTTACAACAACTTCTCGTAATTTTTTCTTTAACTTTATATCAGTTTGTACATGCTCTTCTGAGAAAACTTTATATATCATTAATCCTTCTTGAGAAGGTACCTTCGTTAAGTTTAACTCACGAATATCGCGAGAAACCGTAGCTTGTGTTACTAATACATCTTTTTTTGCTAACAATTCTACTAATCTTTCTTGCTTATCTATTTCATACTCCTTTACAAATTGTTTAATTAACCGTTGTCTTTTTTCTTTTTTCATAAAAGACACCCCTTTTAATATTATAGCTCGCTATAATTTTCATCCGAAAGGGACAGAAAAGAATGTTGCGGAAACGTTCATAGTTTAAATGTAAATATTAAATCAAGCTAAATAAAAAAGAGAAGAACAGCATTCTGTTCTTCTCTTTTACATTGAAAATCGTTCAATTGTTTGTTTCAAATCAGTTGCTTGCTTCTCTAAATCCTTTAATAATTGATCGATTACTATCATATTTTTAGACTGTTGTAGCGTCACACGCGCCACTTCTTGCGAACCAGCTGACGTTTCTTCAGCAATTGCTGCTACAGCTTTTGTTTGTGCTCCTGTTTGATGAATGTGGCTCACTTGTTCATTCATATAACTACTAATTTGCTGAGTTGCATCGGCTACTTCCATAACACTTGATGACATTTCTTTTAAAATTAATTCCGTAGCTTCCCCACGTTTCGCCTCTTCTTTAGCTATTTTCACTTGTTCTGTCATTTTCATTGCAACTTGTTGTACTTCATCTTGCATATTCCGTAATAACTGCGATATGTTTCTTGCAGAATGATCACTTTCATCAGCAAGTTTACGTACTTCTTCCGCAACAACCGCAAAGCCTCTTCCATGCTCTCCTGCGCGAGCTGCCTCAATAGAAGCATTTAGTGCTAATAAATTCGTTTGGCTAGCAATCGCACTCACAACAGACACAATATGTTCTACTTGTTTCATTCGTTCTTCTAACTTCTGTACATTTTGCATTGAATCTTCATTTTCTTTTGCCAATGTTTGAATACCTTGAATTAAAGACGTAAAGACACGAGTACTATGCCCTAAAGCTTCAACCATTTCTGAAGACAATGTATCAGACTGCTTCGCTTTTTCTTCTACTTCACTTGCAATAGAAGTCGTTGTATCAACAGCAGAAACAATTGCTTGAATTGATGCCGCTGATTGCTCAGCGCCTGAAGAAATTTCTGCAAGTGTCTCTGATACACCTTGCGCTTGTCTCGTTGCTTCGCCTGTTTGTTTTCTAATCTGCTGTACTTGATTATTTGTATACGAAAATGTTGTATCAATATTTTTTACCATGCCCCTTAAGTTTCCTAACATCATATTAAATGCAACACTTAAAGATTTAATTTCATCATCTGTCTTCGGTAATGGAACATCTTCACGAATATCACCCTCAGCTGCTTTTCTTGCCGCTTCCTCTAACTTGCGAAGCGGTTTAATTAAAAATACGGCTGCTCCATATGCTAAAATTCCAGACCATACTACCCCTAATAACATAACGATAATATTATATACAGTTTGACTTACATAACTTTGAAAATAATCGTATATCACGTAAATAAAAAAGATACTTGTTGAATATGTAATAAAAGCTAAAACTGTAGTGAATAGCATAAGTTGTGTACGTAATCCAAAAGAAAATGTTTTCCTTTCTTTTTCCATCTTCCCTTTCCCCCTTTTTATAAGCAATATAAATACTACCTATATATTATTATCCATATTTTCATCATAGAAGGATATAGAGATTTCAAAAAATATTATTTCTTTGAATATCAAATTGCACGAAAAAAATAAAGGATTCTGACAATTTATGACTAATAACAGAAATAAGGGGCAACATTTGTAAAATATATTTTTAACTGGGGGTTTTGTATGATTCAAGTTCGAAATCTAGTAAAATCATTCGGTTCACTTGATGTGTTAAAAGGAATTGATTTAGAAGTAAAAGAAAAAGAAGTTGTTGTTTTAATTGGTGCCAGTGGTTCTGGTAAAAGTACATTACTTCGCTGTCTTAACTTTTTAGAAATGTACGATGAAGGCGAAATTCACTTACAAGGTGAGCGAATTGAGCCAAAGCATTCAAATTTAAATAAAGTCCGTGAAAATGTCGGTATGGTTTTTCAGCACTTTAACCTCTTTCCTCATATGACCTCACTAGAAAACATCATAGAAGCACCTATTCACGTAAAAAAATTAGAGAAAGCAAATGCAAAGGATATTGGAACTCAACTTCTCCAAAAAGTCGGCCTTCAAGATAAAGCAGATGTAACTCCTCATCTTCTTTCAGGTGGTCAAAAACAGCGCATTGCCATTGCACGAGCTCTTGCAATGAGCCCTAAGATTATGCTATTTGATGAGCCTACCTCAGCTTTAGACCCTGAACTTGTTGGAGAAGTATTGCAAGTTATGAAAGAACTTGCTGAAGAAGGGATGACAATGGTTATTGTTACTCATGAAATGAATTTCGCAAGAGATGTAGCTGATCGCGTCATCTTTATGGATGATGGAAAGATTGTAGAAGATGCTCCGCCAGCACAATTCTTTTCAGCTCCATCACATGAACGGGCAAAACAATTTTTACGCAACGTTTTATAATGTAACTTTTGTTTCGAACGAAAAAGAATACATTCATACGGTGCACAACTAATCATCCAAATAAAATATTTCAATAACATACTAAAAAACCATCCGTATGATCAATATATAGGAGGGATTTTATGAAAAGAAAACTATTAACCATTGTTGCTAGCATTACACTATGTACATCTTTCATACTAGGAGCTTGTAGCAAAGAAAGCTCTACTACTTCAACAAATGGTGAAAAAGAATTTCGCTATGCGATGAGTGGATTATACAAACCTTTTAACTATAAAGAAAATGACGGCAAACTTGTCGGTTTTGATGTAGAAATCGGTGAAGCTCTTGCTAAAAAGATGAACATGAAGGCTACGCCAGTTACAAACCCATGGGAAACGCTGATTCAAGGTCTTCAAGCGAAGAAATATGATGTAATACTGGGTAGTATGGCAATTACAGAGGAGCGCTTAAAAGCTGTTAGTTTCTCAAATCCGTACTATCGCTCCGGCGCCCAAATTTTTGTAGCTAAAAAGAATAACGCTATCTCTTCTCCAGAAGATTTAAAAGGTAAGAAAATTGGTGTTGTAAAAGCTAGTACCTTTAAAAATCTTGTTGCAAAATATACAGATCAAATCACAGAATATGACAGCGATATTACTGCTCTTATGGATTTAGAGCCTGGGCGTGTTGACGCAGTAATTACGGATCAAATGGTTGGTCTACGTATGATAAAAGAAGGAAAATCAAATATAAAAGAAGCTGGAAAACCATTAAATCTTGATGAAATGGGAATTGCTATTCGCAAAGATGATAAAGAAATGGTTGAGAAAGTAAATAAAGCGTTAGATGAAATCATTAAAGATGGTACGTATGAAAAGATCAGTAAAAAATGGTTCGGGCGTAATATTCTCGGTGAAGAGGAAAAAACGAAGTAAGTTAGCCATTCAAAAGATTCATAAACAGTGCCCCACTGATTAATTGTTCATTTCATGTGGGGCATTTCATTCTCTACTAAAATCTATACAATATGAGGTGAAACGCATGTTTGAAATTTTTATCTCTACCTATCCCACACTCTTAAAGGCTACTATTGTCACATTACAATTAACATTAACCTCCCTAGTACTCGGTTCATTAATTGGATTATTATTTGCTTTCTTTCGAATCTCGAATAACAAAGTTTTAAATAGCATTGCTCATATCTATATTGCTATTATTCGTGGTACACCTTTAATCGTTCAAATCGCAATTCTCTATTTTGGCATTACATCTGTCATTGTTTTCTCCCCTTTTTGGGCAGGAGCAATCGCTTTAGCAATTCATAACGGTGCATATATTACGGAAATTTTCCGGGGATCCATTCAATCCGTCGACCGGGGACAATTGGAAGCCGCTCGCTCCTTAGGTATGCCTTATCCTTTAGCTATGCGCCGGATTATATTACCACAAGCATTTCGTCTGTCTCTTCCTCCTCTAGGAAACCAATTTATTATCGGATTAAAAGACTCTTCACTTGTCGCTTACGTAGGACTGTCCGAATTATGGGGATCAGGTTTATCAATTGCAGCAGGTAACTTCCAACAATTAGATACTTACATAATCGTTGGTGTATACTATCTCGTACTTGTTCTTCTATTTACTTATTTTGTTAATCTTTTAGAAAAACGACTACAACGAAAAGAAACTAACTCCGTCCAATTCCATAAAAAGAACAAAAAAGAAGTTTCTTTATAAGAAAAAGCAAGCCTGAGATGGCTTGCTTTTTCATTGCAAAAATATATTAATTTTTACTGATTTACTTTTTTAATACTCTTTTCTTCCTCTATATGTTCCTCACGATATGAAATATTATGAGGATCTAGTCCATTTCCTAAAGAACCATAGAAATGCTCTCTATGCGGATCCACTAATTCACTTCCTTGATAATACACACGTGGTGTATTCCATAGCGCTGCCAAAGCTTTTGTCATCGGCATCTCATGATAGCGTTCCGGCCACATTTCTTTAATCTTCTCTTTTACTAACGGATAGTATTTAGAACTCATAGCAGGAAACAGATGATGTTCTGTATGATATGAGAAATTGAAATGTAAAACGTCTACCCAGCGCGGCACTGTTACTGACAAACAGTTTGCTAACGGATCATTTACTGGAACAATTGGATTTAAGCGGTGATTTGTTGCGATATATGCCATTACAATAAAGTTAGCAATTAACAACGGAATGACATATGCAAATAACCATTTTCCAGGTCCCATAATAAACAATAAACTAATCCAAACTGTCCAAGGCAAAAGAAGTTGAAGCCATACAGATTTTTGATTGGATGACTTGAACTCTTTTATAAAATGAAAGAACATTCGAGTCGAATGCAATGTAAATTGAATTGTTAGTGACAGAAAACTAAAGAATGAACGTACATGTAAAGGCATACGATATACCCAACTCAAAAACTTACTCTTCTTAAGTTTCTCAAGTGTCGGCCATGCATCCGGATCATTCTCTTCATGCTGTGTATGAACATGATGCGTTGCATTATGCCACTTTCTCCAAAGCTTTGGCCCTGTTGATAATGGCATAAATGCAATCGCGCCTAAGAAGTCACGAAGCCATGCCTTTCTTACAACAGTTCCATGTAAAATTTCATGTCCTAAAAATCCAAGTGAAGCAAAACATAATCCAAGAACAATCGCAATTCCTAGATTCGCCCACACATTCAATTCAAATACACCAATCAATATTAACCCCGCCAATGCCACAAGCAAATAAGCCAGTCCACCAAATAAACGAGTAGGCACTGGTTTAAATGCTTTTTTCGGCAAATGTGGTGATACACGTGCTGCATACCACCCAAACGTATGAAGCTCCTTCATCCTTTTGCTCCTTTCTTATGCCGCGCCTTGCGCAACTTACATATATCAATTCTTGCTTCCAGATTGATTTTACTAGATGATCCAAAAAGCATCTATTATAAGGAAAATATACTCACTCTATCGTCACTTATTTTTCGCTTTTATTATCAATGAAAAACATTTCTCTTTTTACTCTCTATCAACCTTTCCACATGATGAATCATAACAATAGAATTTCTATATTGTCAACACCTTTTATGACCTAGTAATAAAAGTTGGTTATATTTTTATAATCATACTTTATTTCACTAAAGAAAATGTATATATTCCATAAGGATTTACCCACTCTATATAGACATTTTCTTAAACGCCATAGACTCTATCTCATTCAATAACTCCCTATGTAATCAACAAACAGAATCACTTGAATTTAGTTTTATATAAATCCTACTACTTCATAATGCCCCACCTAATTAATTATATTAAAATAATTTATAACCTCTTTTAATAAAAATAGACTATACTTCTAAAACAACACACATAAATTTCATATAATATGGAAATATTAAAAGGAAAATTGTTCTAAAATCAGGAGGTTTCCGCAATGACAAGTGATACATTTCCACAACTGCCGCTATCTTATTGGATTGAATCTACTCAGCTTCCTACTTTCCCTCGTTTATCCGAAAATATAAAGACGAAAGTTGCTATTATCGGTGCTGGTATTACAGGTATTACTACTGCCTATTTACTTGCAAAAGAAGGCATCGATGTTGTTTTAATTGATTCTGGTCGTATTTTAAACGGAACGACTGGGCATACAACAGCGAAAGTAACAGCACAACATGATCTTATTTATGATGAATTAATAAACCATTTCGGTGTAGAAAAGGCCGGGCTTTACTATGAATCAAATAATCAGGCTCTACAATTCATAAATGAAACTGTTCAAACATATAAAATCGACTGTAATTTCTCAAATGAAGATTCATATTTATATACAACTACCGATAACGGATTAAGAAATTTATCGAAAGAATATGAAGCTTATCAAAAATTAAATATACCTTGTGACTATGTTCAATCTCTATCGATTCCTATTCCAGTACAATCTGCGCTTATAATGAAAAATCAAGCACAATTCCATCCCCTTCTTTATTTAAAAACACTTTTAGAAAAGTTTGTGGAGATGGGCGGAAAGCTCTACGAACAAACAACAGCTATGGATGTGGAAAAGGGAGATCATCCACAAATAATTACAAAAGAGGGCCATCATATCACTTGTGAATATGTCGTCTCTTGTTCACATTTTCCTTTTTATGATGCGAATAGCTTTTTCTTTACGCGAATGTACGCAGAACGCTCCTACGCTCTTGCAATAAAAGCAAAAACGGATTATCCAGGTGGCATGTATTTGAGTATTGATGATCCAAAGCGCTCCTTACGCTATATAACAAACAATGGAGAAAAATTAATTTTGATTGGCGGAGAGAGTCATAAAACAGGACAAGGAATAAATACGATGCTTCATTATGAAGCACTTTATTCTTTTGCTGAAGCAACTTTTGGAATAGACGAAGTTCCTTATAGATGGTCAGCACAAGATTTAATCACTCTAGATAAGCTTCCTTATATCGGACATATTAACGAAAGAAATCCAAATATATTTGTTGCAACTGGATATCGCAAATGGGGCATGACAACTGGAACTGCTGCCGCTCACCTACTGAAGGACTCCATCCTAAAAGTCCACAGTCCCTATAAAGAACTGTATGCACCATCACGCTTCCATGCAAATCCAGATATAAAAACGTTCCTCTCCCAAAACATTGATGTTGCGAAACATTTAATTGAAGGAAAGATTGAAACCGCATTACGTAAGCCAGAAGATCTCGAAGTTGGTGAAGGATCTGTCGTACATGTTAACGGTAAACGAGCAGGTGCTTATAAGGACAAAGAAGGAAAATTACATATCGTCGATACAACTTGTACACATCTCGGCTGTGAAGTTGAATGGAATAATGGTGATTGTACTTGGGATTGCCCTTGCCATGGTTCTCGTTTTTCAATTGAGGGAGACGTTCTTGAAGGCCCAGCAGATCAACCGTTAAAACGAGTTGATAATGAATAAACAAATAAAGAAGTTCAACAGAATTACTGTTGAACTTCTTTATTTGTTATAAAATCTTTTCAGATAAATTTCGACAAAGGGAGGGAAATATTAACATTAAATAAAATAATATATTCATCTACAAATTAAAAGGGGTGAATATTATGCAACCTTCAGCTCCACCTCATCTAGAATCTACAGAAACTATCTTTTCAAGCTCTATTACAAAACTTGTTGTTTTTATTTGTTGGCTAGCCATTTTAGCTGATGGATATGATTTAGGTATTTACGGTGCCGTTCTACCAAAGCTCCTAGAAGACAAAAGCTGGGCGCTATCACCAGCGCACGCTGGTACAATTGCAAGCTATGCTTTATTTGGGATGTTTATTGGGGCTATTCTAGTTGGAGCGATTACAGATCTAATTGGGCGTAAATGGACGCTTATATGCTGTTTAGCACTTTTTTCTATCACAATGGGTTTAGCGGCTATCGCTTCTTCTCCTGAGTTATTTGGATTATCTCGATTTATAGGAGGAATCGGATTAGGCGGTGTTATCCCAACGGCTTCAGCACTTACTGTTGAATATTCACCAAAAAAAGGCAATCTTTTATTTATGCTCTTATGTTTACTGGCTATCCTTTAGGTATCGTATTAGGTGCTATTTTGTCTATGTTTATGTTAGAAGATTTCGGATGGAGAATTATGTTTGGTATCGGAATGATTCCACTACTCCTCATTCCTTTCATTATTCGCTATTTACCTGAGTCCATTCAATTTTTATTATCACGTAATCGCCAAGAAGAAGTGAACCAAATTCTTAATCGTTTTCAAATTGAATTTCATGTAAAAAATAAAACTCATCAAGCTCCATCTACTATACGAAAGAAAACTGGATTTTTTACTTTATTCTCAAAAGAATACATAAAAGCAACGCTACTTTTTTGGATCACTTATATAATGGGAATGTTTTTAATATACGGTTTAAATACTTGGTTACCACAGATGATGCGCCAGGCGGGATATCCTCTTGGATCTAGTCTGTCTTTTCTACTTATGCTAAATATTACCGCAGCTGTTGGTGCGTTATTCGCTGGAGCAATTGCTGATCGTATAGGCGCAAAAATTGTTATTAGCATCTCTTATCTTATGGCAGCCATATGTATCGGACTATTAACAATCAAGCCATCTGTTACAATCATTTATCTTTTAATTGGCCTTGCTGGTATTGGATCGGTCGGTATTACTCAAATATTAAATGCATATGTAACACAATACTTCCCATCACATATCCGAGCTACCTCCTTAGGCTGGGGACTGGGACTTGGCCGAGTTGGTGCAATTGCTGGCCCTATTCTCGTCGGTATTATTATGACAATGCAATATGACTTAGCATGGAATTTTTACTTATTCTCCTTTGCAGGTCTTATCGCAGCTATATCTGTTTTCTTCGTTCCTACAAAATAAAAAGAGCACAAACTTACTTGTGCTCTTTTTCATATGCTTCAAACAACATGTCTCGAAATAGTGTATTTAAAATTTCAATATCGATCCCTGATCCCTTTTCAATTCCTTTTACATATTGCCCATAGTAATGAATTTGTTCTTCTAAAAATTGATTTAGCACCTTAATTTTCAATCCAACATCTAATTCAGTACCTGCTTTTTTCTTTATTAACAACTTTTCAATCTCATCTAATACACTACGTTCTAATGGTAATTCTGTAATCAATCGATCAAATTCTACAGGTGGTAAAGTTGCTTTCTCTTCTAGCCACTTACAAGCTAAAATAGGACGTAATACATAAAAGTACTTTTTCAGCTTTACATTCTCACCTTGCAAAAATTCACGATAATTTTTCGACGCCATATGTAAATAATGATATATCGTTGCTTTTGGATCAAAATTCTTCTCACTCATCTGTTGAAGTAGTTCTGGAAAATTAGAGTTTTTCAAATAAAAAATTGGTGATCGAATCCACTCAAGTAAAGCTGGGTTCGACTTCGCGAATAGTTGCAACGCCTTTTTAATATCCCAACCGCTTATATCTAAATCATCACTAATTGGATATTCAATTACATCTCGTTTGTCATGAATTGATAAATACCATTCTACCGGATGTATATAAACAAATCTAACATCATAATCGCTATCTTTCGATGGAAACCCCCAAGCACGACTCCCTGATTCCACCGCAAATAAAATTTTCACATCATTCTCTTTTTCAATTCTTTCTAACTCCAACTCGATTTTCTCTCTCATTTCATAACATCTCCATTTTTTGATTATTTCCTTGGAAATTCGACAATACACTATTAATTTTACTACATACTAAAAAAACTGTCAGAAATTACTGACAGCCTAATGAAACTTCTATTGTTGCTTTTCAATTACAGTAGCAGCAATTCGTTCAAACTCTTTTTGAATCTCCTCTTTATATGCATCTACTATTGAAAAATCCATAGCAGCAATATAAATTCGTTCTAATTTATCACGAACCGATTTTGCTTTCGCTAAGAAAGACATTGCCTCATTCATTTTTGCTTTATACTGAATGGAAACATCACGAATTTCCTTCGCATATTTCTCATCAGTCCCTGGCGTAACAATAAGGGCATACATATCAATAATTTCATCACCCTCACGACTTGGAAAATATTCATGCGGTGCGGTGCTATCAAAAATTGCAAAGCCTAATTCTCTTACGATAACCATATCAAGACTATGCGGGTCAAATCCGCAATGATATACTTCAACTTCAAATCCTTTTTCTTCAGCTGCCTTAGCTAACTTTTTGAGCATCGTTGATTTTCCAGAGCCTGGGCGCCCTTTTATAAAATAACGATGTGGTAACCCTTCTGTTAAATTAGGAATAAAGTCAACTGCTCCTTTCGGTGTTGCAGCTCCTAAAAAACGATGTTTTACAAGCGATTGTCTCCCGCTTTTATCTGCAAATAATTTCTGGATTAGCTGATCGGTTAGTTCATTTGCTTTATTAAAATCTATATTATCAATATATATCTTCTCCCACTCATCATGTATAACCAATGCCTCTTTAAAACGTGCGTAAGCAGACTGAAAAGCTTTGCTTGCTTCTGAAACAAATCTTTCAATTTCTAACTTCTGCTTTCTTAGTTTATCTGAGTCCCAAGCAATTCCTAAATTTATATACTCTTCAACAACTCCTGGCATTTTTGGCTCAATAACATGCGGTGATGTCCCATCAACAATTCCTACTTTTAATTGTGGGATAATTACACCATCAACCGATTTATTGTCAGAAGAACAATGTAAAAATTCAATATCATATCCTTTTCCAACCCATTCACGACCTATTGCCTTTATTAAAGAAGATTTTCCCGTTCCTGGGCCACCCTTTAAGATAAATAATCTGTCTAATCCTTTTAAATTCTCTTCGTATAAATTGTGAAATCCCCTAGCTGTATTACCACCAGCATAATAATTCAATACATTTCCTGTCACTGCACTCACTCCTTCGCAGCATTCTATTTACATAAGCTACAATATGCGAGCGGCTTTATTTGGGTGAATACCTATTTTGTATTGCACACAAAAAGGAAATGAATTACAATTTAACTATCAGAAAATTAAGATTTTAAAACTGAATACTTCTTTATCAAGAGAGGCAGAGGGACCGGCCCTTTGAAGCCCAGCAACCTCAGTTTATACGAACTGAATAGGTGCTAATTCCTGCAAAATGCATTGCATTTTGGAAGATAAAACTCAACTAGCATGTAAAGCTCATCTTTCTTGATACTGAAGGATGAGCTTTTTATTATTTGAAAAACATATATTGGAGGTATGTAAAATGAAAGTAATTGATTTATCACAAACATTTGAAAATAATATGTCTCAATTTCCTGGAACACCTAAAATACAACTAGAAGCTGTTACAAGTGTTGAAGAATCAGGCTATCAAGTTACAGATTTTCATTCTGTCGTTCATGTTGGCACGCATTGTGATGCTCCTGCGCATTTTATTTCAGGCGCAACGACCATCGATCAATTACCGCTGGATCAATTTGTAGGTGAAGCTGTTCTTATTGATGTAACTCATGTACAAGAACGAAAACTACCTAAAGAAGTACTGCACGATGCTGATATAAAAGAAGGAGATATTGTTATTTTCCATTCCAATCTATCTACTAAATGGAACACGGAGGCGTATGAGAAAGAAGCTTTTTATCTTTCTGAAGAATTAGCCGAGGAACTAGTACAATTAAAAGTAAAATCTGTCGGTTTAGATTTTATTTCTCCTGATGAGGTAACGACAGAAACATCACCAATTCATCACATACTACTTGGGAATAATATTTATTTAATCGAAAACTTAACAAACTTAGATGCCATTCACACGAAACGTTTCTTCTTCTCAGCAGCACCTTTAAAAATTAAAGATAGCGACGGTGCTTTTGCAAGAGCATTTGCTGTAATTTTTTAAACAAACTATACAAAAAAGCAAAGATCATCATTGACCTTTGCTTCTATTTTTTTTATTTAAATTAAGAAAGAATTGCTCAACATGAGGACGTAACCAAGCTAAATAATCCTTCTCTTTCTTCTTTGTACAAGCTATTTCTTCCCCATCTACCATTTCAACAAGTTCTAGTTCTAACAGTTGCTTCGTGAATGCTAACATATTCACTTCTTCGGATGGATACTCTTCTTTTAATTTCTCCTCAATTTCCCCCAATAAAAAACCGTCACGCATCATTGCCAATGCATCAATCCAAAGTGGCGGCATTTCATATTTTTCTCCTGTAATTGTGTCTTTTACAGTATAATTCTTTTGCTCTTTTCGAAATTGAATCGTGTGTAAACATACAGTCGAATTTAATGTTAATTCCATCATACCACCTCTTTCATAATATCTGCATAGAAAAAAGGATGCGCGTGCACCCCTTCTTATCTTTTCATAACACTACTGAACCGTTACATGAGCAATCAATCTCATGTCGATATTTTCCTCCATTATAAACGAAGTATTTTATAAAAAAAACCCTTCTTGAAACATTTTATAAAATGTTTATATTTACACAACAAGAACACTTTTCTGAAAAATCTTTTCTCAAATACATTAAACGGTCGGCAGAAAAATTTCTACTTTCGTTCCTACTCCTAGACTACTTTGGATCGTGATACTCCCTTGATGTTCCTTAATAATTTTATATGTAATCATTAATCCAAGTCCTGTACCATTCTCCTTTGTTGTGTAAAACGCCTTGCCGATTTTTTCTAACTTCTCATTCTCTATACCGCATCCTTGGTCTTCAACAGAAATACACAAATGTCCTTGCGTTTTTTGATATGCACGGATATGAATTTCTCCACCCTCTGGCATTGATTCTATTCCATTTTTAATGATATTTAATAACACTTGTTTTAATTGCTTATCATCACCGTTTATAGCCGGTAAATTTCCATCTACTTGTAAATTACATTTAACTCTATATTGCGTTGCATAACTTTCCATTAGATGCACAACATATAGAAGGGTGTCTCGTATATTACACCTTTCATAATTTGTTGGCTTTGGTTTCCCTAACAACATCAATTCACTAACAAATCCATTAACCCTTTCAATTTCTTGTAGCATAATGTCGTAGCTCATCGTATCAGTTGGATTTCTTTCTTTTTGCATTTGCGTAAACCCTTTTAACGCTGTTAGTGGATTTCGAATTTCATGGGCAATTGTTGTAGACATAGTCCCAATCACAGCTAAATTTTCCGTCTCTTTCATATTGTTCATCATTTCAACCACTGTTCTTACATAAGATTGAAATCGTTTTAATAAAGAATGTGAAATAATGAAATAAAATACACATAAAACAAGTGGAATTATCACTTTTAAATCTTGTAATAGCAATGTGAAAAATACGTACTTTCCAATTACACTAAAGGAAACTAAATAAAAGTATTTTCTATTCACGAAAACTGGGGCAAATAAAATTAACAACATTTCTACCATACTACCATGTTCAAAAGGTCTATCCGTTCGCAAATAAATCATTAAATTATTAACAAGATTGATAAACATGTATCCAAATAAAAATAAATATTTTACAGAATATACATACCCTCTTTTTTGAAGATATATAGAAATAGGAAATAATGCTATTACAAATATAGGCACACCTATCCCAAGACTACCTTCTGGCCACCCTACCGCTGTTCCACTAATATTCATAGCAGGATATACAAAATAATATATAGCGTCATATAAAAAGAATATAATATAAAATAATAATATAAATACCTTTAAGGCTCTTCTTTCTTCATAAATCAAGCTCTTGTATTTGTTCATATAAAAACTCCCCTTGATCGATACAAAAAACTTTCATTGTTATCTCCTTAAAGTATAAGTATGAAATTGCTTTCAGGGCAATATTTAACCTTATAATACTAAAAGGAAGGAGATCTCTCCTTCCTTTTAGTAACAACTTATATCCAACTTACCCTATCATGTAACAATCCATCAGTAAAATTATTATGCCCTATTACAAAATCCTTCATATATAAATTTAAATACTCACCGTACTTACTTTCTGTATTTAATAACAACTCCTCGACGTAATAAGCACCTTGTTCAAATTGATCTAAAAGTAAACTAGACAAGCCCGCATAAATCCCGCACCCTACCTGAAAATACGTTGCATTCGTTTTATATTTACGAAAAACTTGGCTACTATTCATTACATTATACATATATGTCTCACTATTTTCATAAACGAGTAACACACCGACCAAGTCCTCTCCAGCAACCTCTTCTTCCGCTGGATTAAACACTTTACGATTCCAGTTCCATAAATCTTCTACTTGATCTAAGTTCTGTCTAATTATATTTGTTGTATACTCATTAATTCGGTAAAGAAAACCAACTTCCATATTGAAGTTTTTCCCTAAAATTAATACTTCCTCATGTGGCATTAAACAACCATAGAATTCTTTTTCTCCTAACTTCACTTTATACTCTGAAGCATATACATCTTCATAAAAGTAAAGAGGACGATGATGACTCATATACATAGGATAACTCCAGATTGCTTCATCTAAAAATCGCTCTACTGCCCATGAAGCATAAAGTGTATGTGGCTTTATAAGTGCTGTATCATGCAAAAACGACGTGTCATGTTCTACAATATAACATGCTCTTGGCCTTTCATTTGGTCGTTCCTTCATAAGCTCAACAACCATCCATTGAACAACACCTGGATTCATACCTGAACCTATAATCGCTTTTGTATTTGTAAATTTCTCTTTCTCCTTCTCAAACCTTGTATATCTTTCCGTAAGCTGAAAGCCGATTAAGCTGTCGTCCTGATCTACTGCTTCATTTTCCAAGGCTGAATTAATATAACAAATTCCTAATTCATTACAGCAGCTTAATACTCTAATTGTATCTGCCCCTGAAACATCAATCACAACACTCGTACTTTTTTCTTTTAAATGTTGTTTAAATTCCACTACATTTTGAAGGTTTATCTCATATAAATATAATTGACCTTTCAAATTCGAAAACAACTCATCATAATAAGTCCTATCTTTTTGTTTTATATCCACTAAATGAAATTTGGCATTCTTTAATACTTCATAAATTGGATCTTTTTCATTTGCTATCGCTTGATTTAAAATTGCTAAAACTGCTTTTGCTGCTCCACCAGCACTACCAAGCAATGTAATTGATAACGAATTCGGAAACTGCTCCACAAACAAAACCCCTTTAATAAATTAGTTGAGCAACTCCTCCTCAAAAAATAAATTGAATACATAAAAAGATAGCTCGTACACAATTTTTATAAGTTAGTGCAAAGTTACCTTTTAAAAAATCACACTATACTATGTTTATATTCAATTCATTTTTCCCCTCATCTTCAAATTAAACTAAAACAAATAGGCTCGACCTTTTCTTCTGCATATAAAAGAAAAAGTCAGCCCTTCCAACTAATCTACGGACAATGGACGGATTTTACATGTTGAATATTCACATACATTTTTGCATCACGTGCTTTTGATATTTCAATATGACCTTCATCAATTTTCGCCATTTTTCCAATTTTATTGGACTCCTCACCTAAATCAAACACCATAATTTTCCCAGTCATTTTAATAAGCTGCTCTTCAAATGTTCTAGCTAATGTAATATTTAACGGATTTACGGGGAGTTCATTTTTATTGAGGGCATACGGTACTTGGTTTTCTTTATACGGAATTAACCATTTTAAATGCTTTAAAGATATATATACCGTTTTATAAACCGGACTATAAAAAACAATATAGTCGTTCATCACACTTGTAACATAACCATGTATTGGAGCATTTCCTGCTACATAAACTTCTGTAAAAATCCCTTTAGAAGTACTTAATACTTTTCTCAAAGAAATTGAAGGGGATTCCCTCTTAATTACAGAATCAACATCTGGTTTTAGTATGTCTTCGTCATGTGGTCTTAAAAATTTATAGTATTGTACATGATATAAAGATATATATACATAGTCTTGTCCATTGTAAAGAACAATAATGTCATTTCCTACGTCTATTAATATACCTTTAAACCTTTTTTCACCGATTAATTTAACATATATATTTTCCCCAATACTTTTGTTTAACTCATTCATCTATATCCTCCTTCCTATGAATTTCAGCTTTCCTATCTTTCGTTTCAAAAAAATAATCAGGGCAATGTTCTGTCTTAATAGTAAGTAATTCCTTTTCATACTATCGAAATAAGAAATTGTTCTTCTCTTTCCCTCATAATGCCCCTCTTATTTATTAAACATTATTCATCTTCATTCTTTTTACATTTCACTACTTGACTCACACTCTTAATATGATAATTAATGATATAAATAACTTCATCACCGTTTACTAGCGTAATACATTCTTCATGCACTTCACTTAATAAGCCTTCTACACACTCTGGGCCGCCACGATTAATCTTTACCCACTTATACTTCAAGTCACATAATACATCGACAAAAGTATCATCATCAGAGCAGAAACATGAAACATAGCCGTCGCCACATTTACTTTCTTTCACTTTCTTAACTAGACTTTTCACATGTTTCAATTGGTAATATACTAATTCACCAAGAGGAAGTTGTAATGTAAGGTAATCTCTTCCTAACGATACAAGTACCCCCACTCGACTCTCTGGTCCACGAAGATTTACTTTTACAGTCTCACCGACTAAGCCTTTAATTTGTTCACAGCATAATATACTTTCCAAATTTATATCCTCCTTTCTTATTATCTTCCTCTTCTTGACTGTCTTTGTGCGCGAGCTCGACCTGAATTATTACTTTCACTTTCGCTTTCACTTTCGCTTTCTTCGCTCTCTCTACAAGGTACTGTTACACTCTTAATATGAGATACTGCAACTAATATAACTTCTTCTTTTACAATTAGTGTCACAAATTCACAAGAAACATCTTGTAAAATACCTTCAACTTTCTCTGGGCCACCACGATTAATTTTCACCCAGCAATATTTGAAGCTTTGAAGTAACTTTTCAAAGTCATCTTCACATTCACATTCCAACCATCTGCAATCATCTGCTTTACAATCTTTCGCATTTTTTGTAATACTTTTCAGATGACGAATCTGATAGTAATAGAGCTCTCCTTTTTCATTCTTTAATACAAAGTAATCCGAACATACAGCGACTATTGTCCCTTTTTGAGATTCTGGACCACCCCTGTTTACTCTCACAAAAGATCCAATTAAGTCTTTCAGAAAATCACAATGAAATAAACTCACGAGAAAACCCCTTCCATTAATTTATAAGCTTTTGCACTGATAGTATATGTATCTGTACAGGTTACGTTCTCTATGTTTGTCCTAGCTAGAAAAAAATATGCTTTTAACATGGTAGACTACTACCTATCAAAATTTGAGGAAAGGCTAAGAACTCCTTATGTTTTTGATATCTTCAAACAAAAAATCCCTTATGAATATACATTTCTGCATATCTTCATAAGGGATTTTCCATAGTTTAATCTTCGTCTTTAACATCCATATCTTCTGGAATTGGTTCGTTCAATATTTCTTCCACTAATTGCTTATATTTCTCCATTTGCTCTAAATGTGTATTAAATTGTTCTTTATTTACTAAATATTGCTCTCCATCGAATAGCGCACGAATTTTCTTTTGCTGAATTAACTCTTCAATATACGATTTTGGTAAATTCAAATACTCCGCAGTCTCTTCTACTGTTATATACAATGCGTTCATTCCTTTATTATTTTTTCATCTATACTGTATCTTACTTTATTTTTGTAAACAAATAAAAAAGATTTTGTAAATGCAGTTCAAAAAGCAGGTAGATGCATTCCATATATTGTATAGTATTATATAGTAAGAATTTTTTAAATATAGAATGGTATTACCCATTTACACAAAGGAGAGTTAACATATGGCTACTCGTCACATCATTACAATGTTAGAAAAAACACTACAAGTTGAAACAGAAAACACAATTTCTCATTTGAATGTATCTTTATCTGATCGTTTTCTTTCTCAAAGCACAGCAATACATGAAAACAATTGTTATCATACAATTGGTGAATGGTACAAAAATCATTTCTTATTCCAACAAGATGATTTCCTTTGGGCTAAATATGCCTTCTATGACGCATATTGTGAAGCCATCAAAAAACAAGGTCATCTTACAAAACGTGTTCGCCAAATATTAGAATCATTAGCTCGAATGCATGGAAAACAGTATATTGCTTCTATACTAAATATGCCATTTCCTAATGAACGCGCTAAAGGGACAGCGTAATTTAGCCATGTTCTGCGTAAGCAAAACATAGCTAAATTGTTTTCTAGGATGCTTTACCAATAAAATGTTCATATCATATGAACTGATGAAACCGGTGTCATTATAATGATAGAAAATATAGTAAACAGGAAAACCCCCACGTACATCTCTCATCCATTTGAATAGAGAAATACGTGGGGGTGTACTTGTTCCTTATTATTTCATCATCTGCTTAATCAGTTCGCGATTTCTCTTCTTAAATACTTCATTATGAGAAGAAACCATTCCGTACTCACTTGCATCTGGTTGGATAAATTGTTTTGCTTTATTCACAGCATTTCCCGCATCTTGGAATGCACCTGCAATTAAGTGTAGTTTCCCTTCGTGCTTTAAAATATCTCCAGCAGCATATAATCCATCTACTGAAGACTCACTATTTGCATTACCTGCAATATAATAATTATCTATAATTGCAACGTCTAACTCACTATTTTCTAATAATGTAATGTCGCGTTCATATCCATGATTAATAATAACTTCATCAATAGGTAAATGAGAAACCTCACCTGTTTCATGATTTGTTAATTCTACATATTCGATTGCTTCATGATTATCACCAGCAATTAATTTTGTAATCGATGTATTAAAGAAACACTCCGCTGAGCTGTTCATAAGTTGTTTTACTTGTGCTTCATGACCAGGTAATTCTTCTTTTCTATACGTTACATACACTTTTTTCGCAATTGGTTCCAATTCATTTGCCCAATCAACAGCAGAATTGCCTCCACCGGAAATAATAACTGTTTTACCTTTGAAACGCTTTAAAGATTTAACTGTATAATTTAAATTCGATACTTCAAATCGCTCAGCACCTTCAATAGATAACTTTTGCGGTTTCAATATACCACTTCCTGTTGCGACGATAACTGTTTTTGAAAAGTGTTCTTCCCCAGTACTTGTTTTTAATGTAAAAGTACCATCTTGATTACGAATAATTGATTCCACTTTTGTATCTAATACAACTTCTGGCTTAAATGTTAACCCTTGCTGTACAAGTTGTTCAATTAACTTATCACCTGTAACTGGCAATAGTCCTCCTACATCCCAAATCATTTTTTCCGGATACACATGTATTTTTCCACCTAACTGTGGTTGAAATTCTATTATTTTTGTTTTCATCTCTCTGAGTCCACTATAAAAAGCTGAATAAAGCCCTGCAGGTCCCCCGCCTATCACGGTTACATCAAACAATTCTTCTCTATTCATTAACCTTCACTCCTCAGCTACTAATCATTGATTATCATTCTCAATAAAATATAACCTGTTTCTGCAAAATTTACAATTAAAATTACTATTGACAATACAACTAGATAAAATTATATTATTTAATGAATCAATAGTGATAATCATTATCAATTTGTTAATAATTAGCAAATTTGAGATTACATCTTCTTTTATTAATATGGTTAATACTATATTGTAGAATCTCACATTCAAGATTTTTAATAAACATTTTGCATTACCACTACTCTTTCAAAAAAATTACAGTTAAACAAATTATTGTATACACATATCATCTATGTTAAAGGAGAAAGACGATGAAAAAGTTATTTATTTCACTAACAGTTCTTTTCGTTCTTGTTATGAGTGCTTGTAGCAATGGCTCTACAGACAAAAAGAACGATACAAAAGGTAGTAAATCAGAAACAATTACATACCAATCTGAAAATGGTAAAGTAGAAGTGCCTGCAAATCCAAAACGCGTTGTAGTTTTATCATCATTCGCTGGTAACGTAATGTCATTAGGAGTAAATCTTGTTGGGGTAGATTCATGGTCTAAACAAAACCCACGTTTTGATAGCAAATTGAAAGATGTTGCTGAAGTATCAGATGAAAATGTTGAAAAAATCGCTGAGCTAAACCCAGATTTAATCATTGGTTTATCAAATATTAAAAATGTTGATAAGTTAAAGAAAATCGCTCCTACTGTAACATACACTTACGGAAAAGTTGATTACTTAACACAGCATTTAGAAATCGGTAAGTTATTAAACAAAGAAAAAGAAGCAAAAACTTGGGTTGATGACTTCAAGAAACGTGCACAAGACGCTGGTAAAGAAATTAAAGCAAAAATCGGTGAAGATGCAACAGTTTCTGTTGTAGAAAACTTCAACAAACAGCTTTATGTATACGGCGAAAACTGGGGCCGTGGAACAGAAATTCTGTACCAAGAAATGAAATTAAAAATGCCTGAAAAAGTAAAAGAAAAAGCGTTAAAAGAAGGTTACTACGCATTATCTACTGAGGTATTACCTGAGTTTGCTGGTGATTACTTAATCGTAAGTAAAAACAAAGATACTGATAACTCATTCCAAGAGACAGAATCATATAAAAACATCCCAGCAGTAAAAAATAATCGCGTATATGAAGCAAACATGATGGAATTCTATTTCAATGATCCACTTACATTAGACTTCCAACTAGACTTCTTCAAGAAGAGCTTTCTTGGTAAATAATACAAACATGAGGAATTCTTAATTTAAGAATTCCTCTTCCTTTATTCTATGAACAGAAAAGATGTGAAACGAATGACAAAAGATCATGACAATCCACGTTCTATAGCTTTTACATACAAACTAATTTTAAGCTTAATTGCATTCTTTCTTATTTTTATGGTTGCAATGGTATTAGGTGCTGCAGATACTTCGATAAAAGATGTATGGTCAGCACTCACTTCCTCCGCTAAAGGAGACAAAATATCTATTATTCGAGAAATACGTTTACCACGTGAAGTTGCTGCTATTTTTGTAGGAGCTGGATTAGCCGTTTCTGGAGCAATTATGCAAGGATTAACACGAAATCCACTTGCGGATCCTGGATTATTAGGGCTATCTGGTGGAGCAAATGCTGCGCTTGCACTGACACTTGCTTTCAACCCTTCCATCAGCTATCTTTACTTAACATTAGCTTGCTTTATCGGTGCTGCAATTGGCGCAATTATGGTATTTGGAATTGGTATGGTGAAAAAAGGCGGCCTTTCTCCTCTTCGAATTGTATTAGCGGGTGCTGCAGTTTCAGCATTTCTACTCGCAATTTCAGAAGGAATCGGCATTTACTTTAAAATTTCACAAGATGTATCACTTTGGACTGCTGGTGGCGTAATTGGAACAACTTGGAACCAATTAAAAATTATTATTCCAGTCATTTCAATTAGTATCTTTATCGCTATCTTACTAGCAAAAAAATTGACAGTTCTTAGTTTCAGTGAGGAAGTGGCTATTGGACTAGGTCAAAAAATTATTGTTATTAAAACTATTTTATTTATCATTATTATCTTACTTGCAGGTGCATCTGTAGCGCTTGTCGGAAATATGGCATTTATCGGCTTAATGGTACCTCACATGGTACGCCCAATTGTCGGTCCAGATTACCGATTTGTTATACCGATGTCAGCAATTGCTGGAGCTTCCTTTATGCTACTTGCAGATACAATCGGACGTACTATTAACGCTCCATACGAAACACCAGTTGCGGCAATTGTCGCGATTGTAGGGTTACCATTCTTCCTATTCATTGTACGTAAAGGAGGAAAAACATTCTCATGATGCAATCTATTCTAAGAAAACAGCGTCTCATTATACTCGCTTTACTTATAGTAATCATCACAACCATTGTAGTTGGAATGGGACTTGGTTCAGCATCTTTATCTTATGATCGACTACTCCCAACATTAATGGGACAAGGGACGTTTAAAGAGGAGTTCGTTTTATACTCTTTAAGACTACCTAGAATTGTCATTACATTATTAGCTGGTATGGCTCTCGCTTTATCAGGTGCTATCCTACAAGGAATTACCCGAAATGATTTAGCTGAACCTGGTATTCTCGGTATCAACTCTGGGGCCGGTGTTGCTGTCGCTATTTTCTTTTTATACTTTCCAATAGATGTAGGTTCATTTCTCTACTTACTACCTGTCGTTGGATTTATCGGAGCATTTCTGACAGCTGTTCTAATTTACGTATTTTCATATAGTAAATCAACTGGACTTCAACCAATCCGATTAACATTAACCGGTATCGGTTTTGCATTTGCACTATCTGGAACGATGATTGTCCTTATTTCATCCGCGGATCGTATGAAAGTAGACTTTATTTCAAAATGGATTGCCGGAAATATTTGGGGAGATGACTGGATATTCGTTTTCGCAATGCTCCCATGGTTAATCGTATTCATTCCGTTCGTTTTCTATAAAGCAAATCGATTAAACATTTTAGCATTAAACGAGCCCATCGCAATCGGCGTTGGAATTGAAATTGAAAAAGAACGCAGATACTTATTAGTTGCAGCCGTTGCGCTTGCTGCTGCAGCTGTTTCTGTAACAGGAGGAATTAGCTTTATCGGACTAATGGCTCCTCATATCGCAAAATCTTTAGTAGGTCCGAGACATCAAATTTTCATGCCTATCGCCGTTTTAATCGGCGGATGGCTATTGCTATTAGCAGACACAATCGGACGAAACATCGTTGAGCCTAATGGCATCCCAGCAGGTATTGTCGTTGCTTTAATTGGCGCTCCTTACTTTATGTATTTGTTGCTTAAAAAAGCTTAAAAAACACCCTCAAGATTTCTTGAGGGTGTTTTTGTTTCATTCTACTGCTGCCCATACCCTTCAAACTTCTTCGCCAAATTCTCCATCTCATCTTCTGGCAATAGCTTTGGTTCCCCAATGCTTTTCGTTTGATAATAAATTTGAGCACAAAACTCAATCTCTTCTGCAACAGTAAATGCCATTTTTATATTATTTGCACCTGCAATTAAACCGTGATTTGCAAGTAGCACAGCACGACGATCAATCATGCCTTCAAAAGCAGCCTCTGCTAATTGCTTCGTACCAAATGTTTCATACGGTGCACAGCGCACATTCGGTCCTGCGAAAGCAATTAAATACGACACAGCCGGAAGCTCCCATCCTAATGATGCAATCGTCTTCGCGTAAGGAGAGTGTGTATGCACAAGCGCATTTATATCTTCACGCTTCCTATAGTAAATAAGGTGCATATCTAATTCACTTGATGGTTTTCTCTCTCCTTCTATTACTTCACCATCTAAGTTTAATATAACTACATCTTCAGGCTTTGTTTCATAATACTCTAAACCACTTGGGCTAATCGCAACAAGACCTTGTTCACGATTAAAGATACTAATATTACCGCCCGTTCCCTTTGTTAAACCACTAGAAATCATTTTCTTTCCATACGCTACAATTTCTTCTCTTTCTTTTGGTAATAACATATACATCCCCCTAAGTATGAAGCTTATGATGACTGACTTTTACATTTATCTACTTATTGAAATAGCTTTTTTAAATTCTCCGTAAACGGTGCCTTTACAATCCCTTTTTCTGTAATAATCGCTGTTACATTTTCATGTGGAGTAACATCAAATGCTGGATTATATACTTTACTTTCTTTCGGAGCTGAATATTGTCCGAAGCGATTAATCACTTCAGAAGCATCTCTTTCTTCAATCGGAATTTCTTTTCCTGTCGATGTCTTTAAATCAATTGTCGGCGTTGGTGCCGCTACATAAAACGGAATGTTGTAGTATTTCGCTAAAATAGATACGCCTAATGTTCCAATTTTATTTGCTATATCACCGTTCGCTGCCACACGGTCGCATCCAACAATTACAGCGTCAATCTTCCCTTGTGACATGACCATAGCCGCCATATTATCCGTAATGACAGTAACATCAATTCCCGCTCGCTGTAGTTCTAATGCCGTTAACGTTGACCCTTGTAATCTTGGACGTGTTTCATCCGAAAAGATTTTTAAGTCCCATCCTTTTTCTTTCGCTAAGTACATTGGAGCCGTCGCAGTACCATACTTAGTCGTCGCTAACGCACCAGCATTACAATGTGTTAATACTCCCATTCCATCATGGAATAATGTTAATGCATGTTCTCCAATTTGACGGTTAATTTCTTCATCTTCTCTATGAATCTCTTTTGCCTCTTCTAGTAATCTATTTTTCAGCTGTGAGATTGATAAATGAATATTATCTGTCGCTACACTTTCCATTCTTTCAAGTGCCCAAAATAAATTTACGGCAGTCGGTCTTGATGTCGCCAAGTATGTACATACCTTTCTTACTTCATCCATAAATCCTTCTTCCGTACCTTCAGCAAATTCCTTTATCCCTAAATACACTCCATAAGCTGCTGAAACACCAATCGCTGGTGCACCTCGTACTTTCATTACTTGAATGGCATCCCACACACTTTCAGCTGTTTTAAAAGATTCATAAACAATTTCATTCGGTAATAACGTTTGATCTAACAAAACTAAAGCATCATCTTTCCACTGAATTGGTATTAATTGCTCTTCCATCATATTCTCCCCTTACTCCGCGTAGTGCATTGACTGTTCTTTTAACGTTGCTACAAAACTTGTACCCGTTCTATATTGATTCGCTCGTAAAATAAAACTCTTCGCTACTTGAAGACAAATTCGCTCCGCTCTAGCACGTGCTTCCTCATTCTCAATACAAGTAATATCTTTTACTTTCGCTAATCCAACAATACGGCGGATTAATTCAAGACCTGTCACTGCAGCTGTATCCTCTAATACAGATTGTAAATAGGCTTCGTTAAAGCCTTCTTCCTTCGCCATAATCTCGGTCACATAAATATCCCAAGCATCTAAAAACTTCTTCTTAAATAAATCAATTACCTCTACCATCGTAGTTTGTAACCAATCCATATACGTATCTTTCTCAGCTCCAGGTAGCATCGTTGCATCTGCATTCACCCAAGCAAACATTAAATTCGCCATTACATTCCCGACGTCATATCCCATAGGTCCATAAAAAGCAAACTCAGGATCAATAACCTTTGTAGAATCATCTCTTACAAAAACAGAACCAGTATGTAAATCACCATGAAGCAATGCCTGTGCATTCGTCATAAAAGAAAATTTACGTTTCGCTACTTCCATACGAAGCTCTTTATCACTATAAATATGCTCCCTAATCCATCCCTCATTTAAAGGAAATAACTCATTACGCTTATTATGATTTGTAAATGGTTCTGAATATACGAGGTCCTCTGTAATCTCACATAATTCAGGATTTATATAATTCTTCACAAGTTCCTTCTTCTCTTTATGATTCATTACAACATCAGATGTTAATAAAAGTGTATTTACCATAAAAGTAGTTAAGTCGTCAGCAAGCTGCGGAAATATTTGATGATTTATAAGTGCTGTACGTAATATTGTGTGATTCGATAAATCTTCCATTACGCAACAGTTCATCACACTATCAAATAAATACACCTTAGGAACAAGTCCAGGTGCTAACTCATCCTCTAACTGCAAAACATCTGATTCTATACGAATACGATTCGTCGATAACTTAAACTCATCTGAAATGCGAGCTGTATCCCCAGCTTGCTTTACGATGACAGACATGTTCTCTTTTTCATCCCAAACGCGGAACACATAATTTAAATTGCCATCACCTATTTCTTTACACTTTAGCCCCTTTGCATGTTCAAACTTAGATAATTTCTCTTTCACATATGCAATCACATCTTTAGCTTCCATTAAAAAATACTTTGTGAACTTAGACATGGTTTCCCCTCCACACCAATTGTAAGCGTTTTCCAAAAGCTATAAAAAATAATAGGTTGAATTTTTTCATCCTATAAATATGTATTCTTCTTTTTGAAAGGTATATCTAGGTTTTATTATATCTTGTTAGCATTTTGAGTCAATGTTTCTAACTGTCATCTCAAATATATACTTCCTAATTATATATTTGAGATGACAAAAATTGTTCAAAAAGATTTCGATTCATTTTATTTTATTTATCGCACAATTCTTTGTAAAATAGAAATAAGCAGTTCCTTTTCAAATACATAACTTCTAAGAAATATTTCCTTCCTAAGAATTTACACTTACACCATATTTCTAACATACACACTACTCTTTCAAACAATCATTGAAAATTTATAAACTTAAAGTTACCTTTCCATTCCCTGTTAGCCTTAATTGAGAATAAATATTAATTAAATTGGTATAAAGTTGGTTTATTCTCTTGACAAAATAACCACTTCTATATGATAATTAATATCGAATTAGAATTATTATAGTTAATTAAAAAATATATTTTATGAGCACACTATTTTTTGATGCTCAAAACCAACATTTAGGAGGAATTTTAACATGTTATTAATCGGCACAGAAGTAAAACCGTTTAAAGCTAATGCTTACCATAATGGAGAATTTATCCAAGTTACTGACGAAAGTTTAAAAGGAAAATGGAGTGTAGTTTGTTTCTACCCAGCTGACTTCACATTCGTTTGCCCAACTGAACTTGAAGACTTACAAAACCAATACGCAACTCTAAAAGACTTAGGCGTTGAAGTATACTCTGTATCTACAGACACTCACTTCACTCACAAAGCATGGCATGATAGCTCAGAAACTATCGGCAAAATCGAGTACATCATGATTGGTGACCCAACTCGCACAATCACTACAAACTTCAACGTTTTAATGGAAGAAGAAGGTCTTGCTGCTCGTGGTACATTCATCATCGATCCAGACGGCGTTATCCAATCTATGGAAATCAATGCTGACGGTATCGGCCGTGACGCAAGTATTCTGGTTAACAAAATTAAAGCTGCTCAATACGTACGTAACAACCCAGGTGAAGTTTGCCCAGCTAAATGGCAAGAGGGTTCTGCAACACTTAAACCAAGCCTTGACCTTGTAGGCAAAATCTAAGGAGTTCGATCAAAATGATACTAGATGCAGATATAAAAACACAACTATCCCAATACCTTCAATTAATGGAGAACGATATTTTACTTAAGGTAAGCGCAGGAGACGATAACGTATCTAAAGATATGTTAGCTCTAGTAGACGAATTAGCTACTATGTCATCTAAGATTACAGTAGAAAAAGTTGAATTAGAGAGAACACCAAGCTTTAGCGTAAACCGCCCTGGTGAAGACACTGGTGTCGTATTCGCTGGTATTCCATTAGGACACGAATTTACATCATTAGTGTTAGCTTTACTACAAGTAAGTGGACGCGCTCCAAAAGTTGAACAAAAATTAATCGATCAAATTAAAAACATTCAAGGCGAATATCATTTTGAATCTTATATCAGCCTAAGTTGTCATAACTGTCCTGATGTTGTACAAGCTCTTAACGTAATGAGCGTTCTTAACCCTGGTATTACACATACTATGATTGATGGCGCTGCATTCAAAGAGGAAGTAGAAAGCAAAGACATCATGGCAGTACCAACTGTTTACCTAAACGGCGAATCTTTCGGAAGCGGTCGTATGACACTTGAAGAAATTTTAGCTAAAATGGGTAACGGTCCAAATGCATCAGAGCTTTCTGATAAAGATCCATACGATGTTCTTGTTGTTGGTGGCGGCCCTGCTGGTGCAAGTGCAGCAATTTACGCAGCACGTAAAGGCATCCGCACTGGTATCGTTGCTGAGCGCTTCGGTGGTCAAGTAATGGATACTATGGGCATTGAGAACTTCATCAGCGTAAAAAAGACTGAAGGTCCTAAGCTAGTAGCAAGCCTTGAAGAACACGTAAAAGAATACGACATCGATGTAATGAATCTACAACGTGCGAAACGTTTAGAGAAAAAAGAACTTATTGAAGTGGAACTTGAAAACGGCGCTATTCTGAAAAGTAAGAGCGTAATCGTTTCTACAGGTGCTCGCTGGCGTAATGTTGGCGTACCAGGTGAAGCTGAGTTCAAAAATAAAGGTGTAGCATATTGCCCACACTGTGACGGTCCATTATTCACTGGAAAAGACGTAGCAGTTATCGGCGGAGGTAACTCTGGTATTGAAGCAGCTATCGACTTAGCAGGTATCGTTAAGCACGTAACTGTTCTTGAATTCATGCCAGAATTAAAAGCTGATGCTGTATTACAAGAGCGTCTTAACAGCTTACCAAACGTAACTGTTCTGAAAAACGTTCAAACGAAAGAAATCACTGGTACTGATAAAGTAAATGGTATTTCTTACATCGATCGTGAAACTGAAGAAATTCATCACGTTGAATTACAAGGTGTATTCGTACAAATCGGTCTTGTGCCAAACACAGACTGGTTAGGCGAAACAGTTGAACGCGTTCGCGGTGAAATCGTAACAGACAAGCACGGCGCTACAAACGTACCAGGAGTGTTTGCTGCAGGTGACTGTACAAATAATCCGTACAAACAAATCATCATCTCTATGGGTTCAGGTGCAAACGCAGCTTTAGGTGCATTTGATTACTTAATCCGTAACTAATAAAAAAGACGCGCTACCTATTGGTAGCGCGTCTTTTTTATTATATTTCATGTAAATAGTTATCAAATTCCTTCCAACTCATTACTGTATAAGGTGTTCCTACATTCAATACTACTTTTACATTTTCTGCTACTACTTGCATTCTCTTAGTTGGATTATCTCTTTTACCTGAAGGATAAATAGCAAGTTTCATCATTTCTTGCTTTCCATCTTCATAAATCCTTTTCTTTAAACCGAATTGGTTAATTTGTTCCTTTGAAGGAACTTCTTTGCCTTCCCAGTCACATATTTCAAATAGAGGATACCGATCTCCGTGCCATTCCTCAATAATCTCAATGACTTTAAGAATAATATAACTCCCTGATACTAATTCATAACTAACAGCATCACCTGCTTTTAAAGAAGTATTAGCTATAAATCTCTTCGGCACTTTTTTAGCTTCTGGCTGCGGAGAATGCAACTGTTCTCTTAGTTTATTTAAAACTGCTTCACGTTTCTTCTGTAATTTAGGTTCTTCTTCCCAGCGGGCTAAATCTGCACCACTCTCTATTATTTGCAATGCCTCCTGCTTAACATTCTCTTGAAGTCTCCCTAACTTCCATTGTATGGAAGAAAATACTAACCAAAAAACAATAGTCTCTTCATCATCTAATTCATTCTTGTATTCCTCAATTACAATCCTACTTGCGTCCTCATTTGAATATTCATTTGCTAACAAATCCTTATACAGTAACTTAATATCTTCAGCAATATCGTCTGATAATATTGCTACTCCCCAAGCACCCATACATTAACACTCCAATCTATACACTAAAAACCTCTCATTCCCATTCTTCTCATAAGCACCTGACAATCTAACTTCTTTCTTCAGCTCAAACGCAGTCTGATTTTCTAAGAAGAAAATATAGTCCTCAGAAGGATAATATAAAATAATATCCACTTCTCTCCCCGTTTCTTCTACTGAAAGCAAAATGTTATTTACTACATTCATAAACACTTGTACAGAAAATGGATTAAAGAAATAAAACCTATTATCATGTGGATCAATCTCATATTCCTGCGCTAAACAACATTGGAATTGAATTTTCCCCTTACTGTTTCGTGCCTTTCGTGCATAACGATCTCGATTATCGATCGCTTCTTTATAAAACTCTTCATTCATTTCAATTCCAACTGCTGATGCACCACATTTATGATGCATATAAAAGTTTAATCGCCCTTTTCCGCACCCAAAGTCTACAATTCGGTCACTACTTTTTATTTCATATTGATTCAGTAACTCATCTAATCCGCTATACGGCGTCGGTTCATAACGGTGATAATGCATAGATTTGTTAAATCCTTTTTGCTCACCGACTGTTTTTATATGTAAAACTGCATCGTAATATTGTTCGTTCATTCGTTTTCTCCTATTAAAAAATGGTACTTATTATTATACACCATGTACTGGAGGCTCATTTTTCATCAAATTAATAGGTACGTGAAATTATATTAACGATTTTCTTAATATATCTATCGTAACTTCAAATATATCAACGATTTTCTCAATATATCTATCATAACTCAAAATATATCAACGGTTTTTCAAATATATCGATTTGCCGACAATTCACGACAAAAAACAGGGGCTCTCTAGCCCCTGTCTTCTAACACTTTCAATACAGTTTGTTTCAATATTTCTACCCCATCCATAATACAACTATGATCAAATCTCATATACGGATGGTGTAATCCAGGTTGTAGGTCTGCTCCTAGTCCAAGCATGACAGCTTTTAAATGTGGTCTTTTCACTGTATAGTAATGGAAATCATCGCTTCCCGTCGTATAGAGCGGCCCCGTACATCTCTCTTCCCCATACACTTCGAGAATACCTTTACGCATAAAGCGCTCTGCTTCTTCAGAAACCTCCGCTCCTGGTGCAAGATCCATCCATTCGTATGAAGTTTTTGATCCCATCGATGCAGCTGATTCTATTACATGCTCAATCTTTTTCTTTAATTCTTCTAATAGTATATTACTCTCTGCTCTTACATCTAAACTGAAATGACCATTTCCCGGAATAATATTTAAATTATCACCACCAGCTTGGCATCTCGTCATTTTTACTGAATAGGAACTTTGCGGTGGCAGCCAAATATTTTTCAAACCGATATTAATCATGGAAATAATATCAATTGCATTCACACCTTGGTGTGGTCTTGCACCGTGTGCATCCTCCCCATGAATCATACCCTCTAAAAATCCTGCTGCTCCATGGCGAATAGATGGGGCTGCTTGTTTCAAAGATAGTTCTTCAATTGGTCTTAGATGGACACCAAATAAGAAATCAGCATCATCTACAGCACCTTTCTCCACCATCTTCAAAGCACCATTCCCCTTCTCTTCTGCCGGCTGAAAAATAAATCTAACCGTACCACTTTTCCATCTCATATTTTTCAATTGTAAAATAAGTCCCATTACAATGGTCATATGAGCATCATGGCCACATGAATGGTTCGCTTTAAATTCTCCATTTACTTCTTGCCAAAGTGCATCCATATCAGCACGAATCGCAATAACTGGATTCCCGCCTCCAATCTCAGCAATTACACCTGGACAATCATCAAATGTTCTATATGAAATTCCTTCTTCTTTTAAAAAGTCAGTAATATACGTTGTCGTTTCATATTCTTTCCAACTTACTTCAGGGTTTTCGTGTAAATGCTGAAAAATCTCCGTTAAGCGCTCTTGTAGTTCTAATGTTTTCAACGTTCCAGTCTCCTTCCCACATTACAAACGATTCGGGTTAATTATACTTATGAAAAACAGATGTTTTTATGAACATATTGAATTTTAAGAAAAAAGTCAATTGTTTATTTTTAAATACTTAAAAACCTTACTCTGCACTTATATTACAAACTAAACAAACAACTAGAACATTCTTTATTTTCTGTTTTTTATATTGACGCTTACATAAACTTTTAGTTATCATAACCTAATAAACGTCTATTTTACGACAATTCTAAAAATACAAACAAACATACGTAACAAGGAGGAACTTTATGAAAAAAGAAATACCTTTTGGAATAGCGATTATCCCTATTATCATTACCGTTGCAGTTATGATGGTTACAATTGTTGTATTAAAACAAACCCCTCACGTTCCACTTATTATCGGTACAACCGTTGCTTCTATTGTCGCTTGGCGTTACGGTTACAAATGGAATGATCTTGAAGAAGCAATGTATAAAGGGATTCGTCTTGCATTACCTGCTATCGTCATTATTATTCTTGTTGGCTTAACAATTGGTGCTTGGATTGGCGGTGGAATCGTCGCAACGATGATTTATTACGGTTTAAAACTTTTAACTCCATCACTATTTTTAGTTTCCATTACCGTCATTTGTTCTATCGTTGCATTAGCAATTGGTAGCTCTTGGTCTACAATGGGGACAATTGGTGTTGCTGGAATGGGAATTGGCCTAAGTATGGGAATCCCAGCTCCAATGGTTGCTGGTGCCATTATTTCAGGCTCTTATTTTGGCGATAAAATGTCACCGCTTTCAGACACAACTAACTTAGCCGCAGGATTAACAAATACAGATTTATTCGCACACATTCGTCACATGTTATTTACTACAGTTCCAGGTTTAATTATTACTCTTATCGTCTATGCTCTCTTAGGAAGAAGCTTCGGCGCTAACAATATTGATGCGAAGAGCATCGATCAAACGTTACAAGTATTGCAACAAAACTTTGTTATCTCACCTTTCCTACTCATTATACCCGTAGTCGTTATGGTATTGGTCGCAAAAAAGGTCCCTGCTATACCAGCGATTCTCGTCGGTATTATTTTAGGATTTTTATCACAAGTCTTTATTCAAGGTGGTTCTGTCTCAGCATCTGTCGGTGCACTCCAAGCTGGATTTGTTATAGACACTGGAAACAAGCTAGTAGACGAACTATTTAACCGCGGTGGCTTAGATTCGATGATGAATACAGTCTCTATGACAATTGTCGCTATGACTTTCGGAGGAGTATTAGAACATACAGGTATTCTTCGCTCAATTGTAAATCAAATTTTAAAGTTAGCGAAATCAGCAAAAGGGCTTATCGCTTCTACTATCGCATCTTGTTTTGCAACAAACCTTACTTGCTCTGAACAATATATTTCAATTGTTGTCCCTTCAAGAATGTACGCAAATGCATACACAGAAAAAGGACTACATTCAAAAAACTTATCCAGAGCATTAGAAGATGGCGGAACATTAACTTCTGTCTTCGTTCCTTGGAATACGTGCGGTGTATTTATTCTCGCTACACTTGGCGTAGGTGCATTTGAATATGCCCCTTATGCTATTTTGAATTTCATCGTACCTATTATCTCAATCATTTATGGTATAACAGGCTTCACAATTGTAAAACTATCAGACATTGAAAAAGCAGAACTACTAAAGAAACAAAAAGCTCAACTAGAAGCTTAAAAATAGCGGTAAATTCAGTTCATATAGCGCGCGAGGTCTCCCTTGTTGATAGGGCATTTCCTCGCCGCAAATATGAGCATACCCGTAATCAACTAATTTCTTTAACAACCTTTCTGTCGATCTTCGAGTCACTTGTAAGTACTCAGAAAGATCAGCTGCTGTAAACTTCAATGACGGATGCGATTGACTAAATTGAATGATTTTTGACAAGTTCGCCGGACTAAGCTTCGTTTCCTTCGCTATTTTCATTAGTTCCGGATTATCATTTTTCAAACTTTGTACTCTCTGTTCTTTCGGGAACGGCCCAAACAAATCTTTATCACTTGTTAGTATATAAAAACAACGATCTATTGGATTATTCTTTGCAAAACTTTGAGCAATTTTTGCATTTTGCTCCGCCTCTTTCACAGTTTTCCCATAACCAAATCCAATAGCTATCGTTCCTTCTACGCTTGCAAACAAGTTATTTATCGCATTTGTTTTAATAATCGATTCGATATCACCACGAGTTGTATACAAAATACATGTCATTTCATCCACTTGTTTAAATGAACCACGTAGTTCTTTTGAAATGACATCTAGTTTTTCAAGCAAACGCGTTCGTAATTCTAAAGAAGAAATAATACAAGCACCAACAGTAGCTGAATAGCTTTTTGCTAACTCAGCTTTTATTTTTGCATCTTTTAGCCCATGTATAATGGACTGTGTTGGATCAATCATACGCTCTGAAGGAACACCTATTTTTTGAAGCTCATCGTAAACAGCGTGAATACTAGTTAAAGCTAAATGAGCCTCTCCAGATTGATATTTAGCTACATGAAAATCGATAACTCTATTTATTTCATCTTTACTCCACAGCATATTTTCATAATCCAACACTTGCGGGCTTTCTTTTATACCAATATCATGGAACACATTTGTAATAAACGAGCGGTCTACTAAATCGATGGAAATGTTATGTGGTTGAATACTTTGATGATACATGATAGAAAGAATTGAAGATGCGACAGTTGTCTCGTTTTGCTGTAAGTATGTACTTGGAATTCGTAATTGTTCTCTTATTTCTTTTGCCATATAATAAGGTAAAGCACCTGAGAAAAAGATGACATCACAAGGCTTTAGACACTTTAATAGTTCAGAAGATTCCGTCGGATGAAGGTAAATATATGGATCAATTTCTATTCCTTCTAATTTTTGAGCAATAGGAAAAAGGTTCTCCATAAACTCCTTTGAACCGACAACTGCAATTTTTATCATCATTTTCTCTAACTCCTTATCATTAATTAACGACTATTTAACGTCAACTATATCAAATGTACAAAACTATTGTAAACAGGAAGGGGTTTCTATTCAATGAAAATTACAGCTATTCATCTTTACGCAATTCGTTTACCGCTTCGCAATCCGTTTGTTATTAGTTATGGCTCTTATTCTGATATGCCCTCTATTATCGTCAAAATGGAAACAGATGAAGGTATTATCGGTTACGGTGAAGGCGTTGCTGATGATCACGTCACAGGTGAATCATGGGAAAGTACTTTCCATACTTTAAAACATACGCTAACCCCTGCTCTAATCGGGAAAAATCCAATGAATATCGAAAAAATACACGACATGATGGACAATACAATTTACGGTGTTCCAACAGCGAAAGCTGCAATTGATATTGCTTGTTTTGATATAATGGGCAAAAAACTAAATCAACCTGTATATCAATTAATTGGCGGGCGCTATCATGAAGAATTCCCTGTCACTCACGTTTTAAGTATTGCCGATCCTGAAGATATGGCTGAAGAAGCTGCTTCTATGATTCAAAAAGGTTACCAATCTTTCAAAATGAAAGTTGGTACGAATGTAAAAGAAGATGTGAAACGTATTGAAGCTGTACGAGAACGTGTAGGAAATGACATCGCTATTCGCGTTGATGTAAACCAAGGCTGGAAAAATAGCGCAAACACATTAACAGCACTGCGGTCATTAGGACATTTAAACATTGACTGGATTGAACAACCTGTTATCGCGGACGATATTGATGCCATGGCTCATATTCGTTCTAAGACAGACCTCCCGCTTATGATTGATGAAGGACTAAAAAGTTCTCGTGAAATGCGCCAAATTATTAAATTAGAAGCTGCTGATAAAGTGAATATAAAACTAATGAAATGCGGTGGCATATATCCAGCTGTAAAGCTCGCTCATCAAGCTGAAATGGCCGGCATTGAATGCCAAGTGGGATCAATGGTCGAATCATCTGTTGCCTCTTCCGCAGGATTCCATGTCGCTTTCTCAAAGAAAATCATTACGAGCGTAGAGCTAACGGGACCATTAAAATTCACGAAAGACATCGGAAACTTACATTACGATGTACCATTCATTCGCTTAAACGAAAAGCCCGGACTCGGCATTGAAATAAATGAAGATACACTACAAGAACTAACCGTCTTTCAAGACGTTGTACGCTAAAGGAGGACTATCATATGACGGTTCTATACGAAGGAACATTAAAACAAAATAACGAATCATTTCACGTTACATTACTATCACTAGAGCACATCGAACAAATTTTATCACTACAAAACATTGTAGTTGAAGCACTAGAAGATAAAAGTCGTTTACAACCACTCTCACAAGAAGAATTTCAATACATTCTAGAAGGAAACGGCATGATGATCGGTGCTTTTATCGAAAACGAACTCATCGCATTTCGCGCTCTACTCGTCCCTCCTATCGACGATGAACATTTAGGGTTTGATATTGGTTTGCCAGAAAGTGAACTACACCGCGTCATCTATCAAGAAATCTCAAACGTTCATCCGAACTGCCGAGGAAATGGTATGCAAAAAATATTAGCAAAGGTCATCATGGCCGAATTGCAAAAAGAAGACAGCAAATATGATTATGTATGCTGCACCGTTGCTCCTTTTAACATTCCGAGTTTGAAGGATAAGTTTGCGCAAGGGATGGAGATTGCTGCACTGAAAGAGAAGTATGGTGGTAGTCTGCGGTATGTTTTTGTGAAGGAATTGCGCGGAGATAAAGAAAGAGATTGGACGGATGTTCAAAGTATTCTAATGAATGATGCTGTTGGACAGCAGGCGTTGCTTTCGGATGGATATCGTGGGTATGATATGGAGAAAGTTGATGAAGATTTTGTTGTGAAGTTTGGACGATAATCTATATACTCGAAAAGAGGAGATGTCTGCTGTGACATCTCCTTTTACTTTCTCTTCATTGAACATATCGATTGCAACTCCAAATATATCGGCGCAACTCCAAATATATCAGCGATTTTCGAAATATATCGGCGCAACTTCAAATATATCAGCGATTTTCGAAATATATCGACTTACCGACAAAGATTGACAATAATCGCAACCTATACAAAGCGCAACATTAAACCGTCATCTTCCAACTAGATAAAGCTAACCAGTTCTCCATTTCCTTATAGTCAGGCATTATCTTCCCGACAAGACGCCAAAAAGATCGATCATGATTTAAATGAACCATATGACACATTTCATGAACAACTACATAATCAATTACTCGCTGTGGTGCCATTGCTAACTTCCAATTGAATGTTAGCTGTAAATTCGAATCGCAAGTACCCCAAGTACGACTACTATCTGTAATACGAATAGAACGTGGTTTTGTTTTGAAATTACCTTGATGCGATTTAATACTCTTCTCTACTAAAGTTTTACACTGCTTATAATAAAATCGTTTTAAAGCTTGCTGTATTTTCTCATCCTTAAGCTCTTTCACATAAATATGTAACTTATCCCCTTCAAAAATCGCATTGTCTTGCTCAATGCTTACATCTTGGGAAATCTGTATCGGATACGTATTCCCTAAATACAAAAAGCCTTCTCCTTGATCGTAATCCTTTTCCTGTGGTCCATGCGCTCGCTCCTGCATTTCCTTACGTGTTGTCTTAATCCAATCCCACTTCTCCTCTAGCAACTGGACTAAGTATTCAACAGGTGTTCCTTTCGGAGCTTGCACTTCCACATTTCCGTATGAATCTACAAAAAGACGCACAGACTTTTTCTTCTTATAAGTTATATGAAAATTAATTGTCTCACCTAAATATGTATGTACCATTTCATCACCTAGCATAGTATTTTTACAAATAAAAAAGAGTAGGATACAAACGTCCTACTCTACCTATTATATCATTTACTGCTTTAACGAACTCATTATCCTCTATACTTTACAGCTAATCCTTTAATGAAATTCCTTGCGTATTTATCGCCGCACTCTTTGTAATTTTTATGGCCTTTTTTTCTTAATAGAGCGCCTAACTCTCCTTTTGTTACCGTAACGCCCACGCTATCTAATATATCAAGTACATCCTCACTCGTTAAAGATAGTGCGATTTTCATTTTCTTTAGAAGAAGGTTATTGGCACTCTCCTTGCTCTGTACAGGTGCAGGCTGCCCTGGTTTCGGATCTTGCTTCCCTCTTTTTAAGGTAATAAATCCATTTAAAAACGCCTCTAACATCATCATATCGCATGTTTTTACGTACTCATCTCCAGCTACCTCATCATTTTCAGCTTCATGCTGAGGCGCTCTCTTTATTTTTGTAAGCATATCAACTACGTCTTCTTTCGTTACTTCTACGCCACCTAGTTTAAAGATTTCTACCATATCTATATCTTTTATATCTAAAGCGTATCTTACTCTTTTTAATATATCGTTGTTGCTCATTGCCATTGGGTTTCCCTCCTGAAATGTTGATTATTTATTCAGCGGTTAAAGTTTATGCTATAACCTGCTTTAAATTATCATGTTTAATCTAACCTTTTAGTTATTGTCCGCTAAATTAATACTTTAACATTTTAAAGATATGTTTTATAGTCTTACCCGAACTTTTCTCTATCATTGTATCTACAGAGCTCTTACATGTTTTTTATATGCCTATAAAAAGATTTCTCTCTTAACATTAACTAAAAGAAAAAAACAGTGCTTTGATTTCTCAAATACACTGTTCTTTTCCAGCTCTGCACTTATTTTCAACTCACTCATGTCATGCACTACATATGAAATGATTTAACTGCTTAAAAGTTAAACCGTCTCACTATCCTGAGCCACACCAACACTATCCTCAAACTTATCCAACAAAGCACGCACTTCATCCGTCGACTTCGTGCTCATCAATTGATTTCTTAGTTCAGCAGCTCCTGGGAAGCCCTTCACATAAATTTTGAAGAAGCGATGTAATCCTGTTATGGATCGTGGTAATACTTCTGCATATTGATCTTGAAGATCAAGTTGTAGTCTTAAAAGATCTAGATGTTCTTTGCTGCTATGCTCTCTTGGCTCTTTTTCAAAAGCAAATGGATTTTTGAAGATGCCTCGTCCGATCATTACGCCATCAATGCCGTATTTTTCAGCAAGTTCCAGCCCCATTTTACGATCAAGGATGTCTCCATTGATTGTTATTAACGTATTGGGTGCAATGCGGTCACGTAATTTTTTTATTTCCGGAATTAGTTCCCAATGCGCATCTACTTGGCTCATTTCTTCTCTTGTGCGTAAATGAATAGAAAGGTTCGCAATATCTTGTTTGAAAATGTGCGTTAACCAATCTTCCCACTCGCTTAACTCTTTAAAGCCAAGTCTTGTTTTTACGCTGACAGGTAGTCCGCCCGCTTTTGCTGCTTGAATAAGTTCTGCTGCAACGTCTGGACGTAGAATAAGGCCACTACCTTTCCCTCTTGATGCTACATTCGGTACTGGGCAACCCATATTAATATCGATGCCTTTAAATCCTAGTTCTGCCATACCGATACTCATTTGACGGAAGTATTCGGGATTGTCTCCCCAAATATGTGCTACCATCGGTTGTTCGTCTTCTGTAAAAATTAAACGGCCACGTACACTTTTCATACCTTCTGGATGGCAATAGCTATCCGAGTTTGTAAACTCTGTGAAGAATACATCCGGACGACCAGCTTCACTTACTACGTGACGGAAAACAACGTCTGTCACATCTTCCATTGGTGCAAGTACGAAAAATGGTCGTGGTAATTCACGCCAAAAATTATCTATCATTTCAAATTCAAATCCTCTCACTATGAATACAATTTCAAAATCTAAATTTATAATTTGTGAAAATCAGCAATATTTATTTTAACTAAAATCGCTTATGAATGGTATTTTTGTAAACCAAAAAGCAGGTGGTATAGATTTTTTCTATATCAACTGCTTTCCTATTATACTAACTTAAGCCAAGCCACACACTCCACATGAGTCGTATGCGGGAACATATCAACAGGTTGTACTTCCTGTGTTTTATATCCGCCTTCTTCTAGTACTTTTAAATCACGTGCTAATGTTGCTGGGTTACATGATACGTATACGACGCGGTTTGGCTTCATGTCAATGATTGTGTTTAGTAATGCTTCGTCACAGCCTTTACGCGGTGGGTCTACGACCATTGTGTCAGCAATTACGCCTTCTTTGTACCATTTTGGAATAACTACTTCTGCTTCTCCTACGCCAAATTCAGCGTTTGTCATGTTGTTTAGTGCTGCGTTTCGGTTTGCGTCTTCGATTGCTTCTGGGACGATTTCAACGCCGTACACTTTTTTCGCTTTTTGCGCTAGGAATAACGAGATTGATCCGATTCCGCAATAGGCATCGATTACTGTTTCGTTACCATTTAATTTTGCGTATTCTAACGTTTTATCGTAAAGCACTTTCGTTTGTTCTGGATTTACTTGATAGAATGAACGTGCTGAAATCGCAAATTTAATGTCACCGATAAAGTCATAAATGTATTCTGATCCGTACAGTACTGTCGTTTTGTCTCCGAAAATTACATTCGTACGCTTCGTATTTACGTTTTGAACAATTGATTTTACTTCTGGGAATTTCGCTGCAATTTCTTCAATGATTGCCTTTTTGTTCGGCAATTCTGCTGTACGTGTAATGAAGACAAGCATAATTTCCCCTGTTACTTGTCCGTAACGAGCCATTACGTGACGAAGTGTTCCTTTGTTACGCTCTTCGTTGTACGCAGTGATACCGTGCTTTTCACAAATACGTTTTACTTCTTGAATTAATGTATCGTTTTCTTCTGCCTGAATTAAGCATGATTCCATATTAATGATGTCATGCGTTCCTTGGCGATAGAAACCAGCTACAAGTCCGCCTTCACGTTCTCCGATTGGTACTTGTGCTTTATTGCGATATACCCACGGGTTCTTCATGCCAAGTACAGGATGAACAGGAACATCGCCTAGTCCTCCGATACGTTGCATAACGTCACGTACTTGTTTTTCTTTCGCTTGTAATTGTCCTTCATAAGTTAAGTGCTGAAGCTGACAACCGCCGCACTGATTATATACTGGGCATTCAGCATCTTTACGATATGGACTTTCTGTATGAAGCTTCATTAAACGACCAAATGCGAAGTTTTTCTTCACTTTAATAATTTTAATTTGCGCTTCTTCACCTGGTAATCCGTTTTTAACGAAAATAGGATAGCCCTTTACTTTCGCAACACCGGCACCATCATGTGTTAAATCTTCAAATACTACATCTATAAACTCGTTTTTCTCAACTGGTGGCGTCATTTTAATACTCATTTTCCGACCTCTCTTTTTCATAACACTGCGTTACATTTTATCATACTTATATGGTCTTTTTCTATTGGAAGAAAAAAAGCTATTGACGATACTTCTCTGTTAATGTTACGCTACTACTAATTTAATACGGACGATGTTACCTCATATATACTTGATAATATGGATCGAGAGTTTCTACCCGGCAACCTTAAATTGCTGGACTATGGGGAAAACTAATGAATATTAGCCTATGCGCAAAAAAGGACTCATATTGATTAGCTTTCTCTCATAGATGAAAGTGAATCCATATGGGTCTTTTTTTATTTTTATTTTTCTAAAAGGTCAGACATCTTACGTATGACATAAAACCTCATTCCTTTATTTTTAGTAATATAACGAGCGTTTTATGTACAAACTTTATACGAACTTCTGAAAGGGGCAACTACATGCAATATGTAATGAGCATTATCGGTATTATTGCCGTGTTAGGTTTATGTTTTGCTTTGTCAAACAACAAAAGTAAAATCAACTTCCGTGCAATTGCAATTATGATTGGTTTCCAAATTTTAATCGGTTGGTTTATGTTTGCTACAAAGATTGGTCAACAAATCATTATTTTCATTAGTAAAGTTTTCAACAAACTAATTAAACTTGGTACGACAGGTGTCGATTTTCTCTTTAATGGAATTCAAAGAGATTTTGTCTTTTTCTTAAACGTATTATTAATTATCGTATTTTTCTCAGCACTACTTTCAATCTTTAGTTATTTAGGTGTTTTACCATTCATCGTTCGCGTTGTCGGCGGTGCAATTTCAAAAATCACTGGTTTACCACGCGTTGAGTCATTCCACGCAGTAAACTCTGTATTCTTCGGTTCAAGTGAAGCGTTAATCGTTATTAAAAACGATTTACAGCATTTCAATAAAAACCGTATGTTTATCATTTGTTGTTCTGCGATGAGCTCCGTTTCTGCTTCTGTTACAGCATCATACGTAATGATGTTAGATGCAAAATACGTACTAGCAGCTCTTCCGCTAAATTTATTCTCAAGCTTAATCGTTTGTTCGTTATTAACACCAGTTGATACGAAGAAAGAAGATGAAGTGATTCAAAAATTTGATAGAACGCTATTCGGGGACAGCTTTATCGGTGCAATGATTAACGGTGCGCTTGATGGTTTAAAAGTAGCTGGTATCGTTGCCGCATTAATGATCGCCTTTATCGGTGTGATGGAAGTTGTAAACTACGTAATTAGTGCAGCTTCAGGCGCAATGGGACATGCCATTACTTTACAACAAATCTTCGGTTACGTACTTTCTCCATTCGCATTCTTAATGGGTATTCCAACTCAAGATATTATCCCAGCTGGTGGTATTATGGGTACGAAGATTGTTTTAAATGAGTTTGTAGCAATCCTTGATTTAAAAGACACAGCTACAACATTAGCTCCACGTACAGTTGGAATCGTTACAGTATTCTTAATTAGCTTCGCAAGTATTAGCCAAATTGGTGCAATCGTTGGTACAATCCGTGCCCTTTCTGAAAAACAAGGAAGCGTTGTTTCTAAATTTGGTTGGAAAATGCTATTTGCATCAACACTTGCTTCTATTTTATCTGCGACAATCGCTGGATTGTTTATTTAATAAAAAATCACCTTACTTTAACGAGTAAGGTGATTTTTTTGATTCTTTATGAAACCGAGTGAAATTCAACTGCTTCTTCTGTATTGATAATCCTATCTTTATATATACCTTTTATTGAAATGTAAATGATAGATTTGTTTATGTTTTTTAACTTTCCTAATGAAAAATGATAAAGCAATCCATTGCTTTTTAAAGTCCACATCTTCCCACTCCATGGACCAGTAGCTTTTTGTTCATCCGACGCCTTTATTTCACCTTCATATTCGCATTCTCCCAAAGGAGTTTTAATTGTATTCTTCTCTGTATCAATTCGAATATTTTTAATTAGATTCAAATTTTCATCAGAGAGAATTTGAATTTCATGATCTTTCTTTTTAAAAAAGAGTTTTCCGTCTTTGGTATTTATATATTCTGCATTATCCATTTTATCTATCATAAAATCATATTCTTCTTTTGTAATACCTAAGTTTTGATGATAAGGAAACGTTTTTTTCGGTATAATTTCTTCTTCGGCATACTTCAAATACCAATCTAAATTATTTGTAATACTATCGCTCATTTTATTTCCGATTTTCTCTAATTTCTCTTTTATCTCATAAGGAAATTCAAGTGTCATAATATCCGCCGTTACTTCCGCATTCATAAGATGCGATGGAATATACTCTTCCACACTATTTGCTTTACTCACTTCACTTTGACAACCAACTATAAATAGCGATATGAAAAAGATATATATTATTTTTTTATATTTCATTTCTATTCTCCACTCCATACATTATTCTTACTTAGTTTTATAGCGGTTTTCATTATAGTATAAAATCTTTATATTTTAATAAAATACATATCCTTATGCAAAATTGCATATTAATAAGTCTTCTTCTTACTTTAAAATTAGCTTAAATCACTTTCCAAATTATACTAATAACAAGCATTAAATGTTATAATTTGTAAAAAACATTGGAGGACCTTATGAAAATTCACGCCCTTTTCGATTTCTTACATTTACTAGTCTTAACCCTGAAAAGCTATTATGTATGGGGAATGCCTATCTATGTCTTCATTATTCCTCTTATCTTTGTAGTCGGTTATATTATTATTAATTCTAATAAGAAACAAAAAAACACATCTATTCAAAGTCACTAATCTATTACATTAATAACCTCCTAAAAATCATATTCCCCTCATTTTCTTCAAATGATATGATGAACAAGGGTATATCCCCACCACTCTTATAGCGGTGGGGATTTTAATGTAAATATGCAACATACTACACAATAGAAGGTGATTTTTATGAGAAAATACGCAGCAATTGCTTTATGTACGTCTGCCATTCTAGCAGGCTGTAATACTAACAATGTAAGTCCAGAACCTAAAAAAGAGAAAACGGCTCAAGGGATTAAGAAACAAGCAGAGACTGTGCAAGAACAAGGTAAAATCTCATATAATGCAATTACACATGAATCTACAAACACAAGTATTCATATTACAGACATAAAAGATTCTTTAAATGAAGTACAATATAAAATTTGGCGCACAGCTGATGGAAAGGAACGTGCTAAATCTTTTTCTTCTAAAGAAAAGGAGAAAAAATTTGCAATTTCTTTTGATATAAAAGAATTTGAAGGAAAACGCGGTGAGTTTCAAATTGAAGCAACAGGAATGAAAGAAGATGGGAAAACAATCCCGCTTACGAAATCTACTATTACTTTCGAACAAAAGGTTCCTGTTCTTATGTATCACGCAATCGATGATTATCATGGTCAAGGTATTAAAGACTTATTCGTATCACCAGCTAACTTTGAAGCACAAATAAAATATTTAAAGGATAATGGTTATACGCTTTTAACGTTTGAACGCTGGGGCGATATAAATAAAGTAAATAAGCCGATTTTTGTTACATTTGATGACGGTATGAAAAATAATATGAATGCATTTCGCATTTTACAAAAGCTAAAAGATGATACTTTTAAACCGGCAGCAACAGAATATATGATTGTTGATAACGTTGATGTAGAAGGAGCATTGTCTACTTCTGAAATAAAAGAAATGGTTGATTCCGGCATTTTCTCGGTGCAATCTCATACTGCAACACATGCAGATTTACCGAAAATTACAAACTATGAGGAAGAGTTAAAAGGTTCAAAAGAAAAGCTAGAAAAAATAACAGGTAAGCCTGTTATCGCGATTGCTTATCCATTCGGTCATGTAGATGATAAGGTTGTTGCAGAAACGAAGAAGTATTATCAATTTGCGACGACGACAAAGCCTGGGCAATTCATTACGAAGGGTGAACCTGATGAATTGTTAAAGATGAAGCGCGTTCGTATACACCATACAACGACTGTAGAGCAGTTTGCTTCTTCAATTAAGTAAATATAAGGGCTCAATACATTTTGAGCTCTCTTTTTACTTTATATTTATATATATTTTTAGAATTTTCTTGTATTATATATAGTAAGAAATCTTTCAAATTAAAGGAGATTATACATATGTCATTTGAACAAACGTTAGAGAAATATGCTGCTCTTGCAGTTAATGTTGGTGTTAATATTCAACCTGGACAAACTTTATCAATTAGTGCACCTCTTGAAGCTGTACAATTTGTACGCCTCGTTACAGAAAAAGCATATAAATCTGGTGCAAAACACGTATATGTAGATTGGAATGATGAGACGTTAACACGCTTAAAATTCGATCTAGCTCCTGAAGAAGCTTTCGCTGAATTTCCATCTTGGAAAGCACATGCTCGTGAAGAATTAGCAAAAGAAGGCGCTGCATTTATGTCTATCTATGCAGAAAACCCTGATTTATTAAAAGGTGTAGAACCATCGCGTATCGCAACAGCTCATAAAGTAGCTGGAGAAGCAATGAAAGTATACCGTGATTACGTACAAGCAGATAAAGTAAGTTGGTGTGTCATTTCTGTTCCTACGAAAGAATGGGCTGCGAAAGTATTCCCTGACGTAGCGCCAGAAGAACAAGAAGCAAAGTTATGGGATGCTATTTTCAAAGCTACTCGTGCTGATTTAGAAAATCCTGTAGAAGCATGGAAAGAACATGATGAAACATTACATACAAAAGTGGATTACTTAAACGAAAAGCATTATAAAGCTCTTCACTATACAGGTCCTGGAACAGATTTAACAATCGAACTTCCAGAAAAACATGTATGGGCTGGTGCTGGTAGCTTAAATGAAAAGAACGTACCATTTATGGCTAATATTCCAACTGAAGAAGTATTTACAATGCCACTTAAAACAGGTGTAAACGGCCAAGTTTCTAGTACAAAACCGTTAGTATTTGCAGGTAATATTATCGATAATTTCACGTTAACATTTGAAAACGGACGTATCGTAGACTATAAAGCTGAAGCTGGTGAAGAAGCTTTAAAACATTTAGTAGAAACAGATGAAGGTTCTCACTTCTTAGGGGAAGTAGCTTTAGTACCTCATGACTCACCAATTTCAAACACAAATGTTTTATTCTACAATACACTATTTGACGAAAATGCATCTTGCCACCTTGCGATTGGAAATGCTTACGCATTTAACTTAGTTGGCGGAAAAACAATGTCTAAAGAAGAACTTGCTGAAAACGGCGCAAACGCTAGTATCACACACAACGACTTCATGATTGGATCAGCTGAGCTTGATATTGACGGTATTACTGCTGATGGCAGACATGAGCCTATCTTCCGTAAAGGTAACTGGGCGTTTTAAATTTATTACCATAAAGAAACACATTAGATAATCCAATGTGTTTCTTTATTTATTTGGTTTCAATTCAAATTTTATTATTCTATTTTCACGCGTAAACTCTGGTCTATACGTAGCGATATACGTATTTTCTTTCGCTACGTCAAATAGCATGATATCTTGAATTTTTTCTTCTGGTGCTAACTTTTTACTAATAAAGCTATCAGGGTTATTATATTCTTTAAATCTTGTACCTTTCTTATCGGTAATCTCAAATTCATAAAATGCAAAAGGTATTTCCTTTTTACTATTATTTTCCACTTTGAAAATAATCCCCAAAATCTCCTCTTTCTTTTTATCCTCATCATAATCCGGATATCCTAATTTAACTGAATCGATAGTTACTTGCAAACCATCTACTTCTACTGTCTCCCCTATTTTATACACTTTATCTTGAACATCTTCTTGTTTACTTTCATTACTATCTTTAGTCTCAGTGCAAGCACTTAAACTAAAAGCTATGCCAAAAATCAAAAAAATTTGACTCACCTTTTTTAACATACTCTTTCCCCCACATAAGACAATATTTCATATGTATCATAACAAAATGCTTTACGCTTTCTTGTCATATTTTGTCGTATTAATTGCTAACTGCACAAATAGAAAAAAGCTATCTTCTACAAAAGATAGCTTTCATGATGCCGATGAAACCTTAAGCCCAATGACACCCAAAACAATAAAAAGAATACAAAATGCTTGGAATAAACTAATATGCTCTTTAAAAAAGTAAACACTAATGATTGTAATAAGTAATGTTCCAACGCCAGACCAAATAGCATAAGCAATGCTTAAATGAATCTTTTTAACGACGATAGCAAATACGCTAAAACAAATACCATAGAATACGAAAATTAGTACACTCGGAACGAGCTTTGTTAAACCATTTGATAGTTTCATCGCAATTGTTCCAGCTACTTCAAAAATAATTGTAACAAGTAATAATAGCCAATATACCATACTAAAATCTCCTTCTCTGTTACCTTATAGAGATTCTAGTATACTACTTATAGTCCCAATGAAATATATTTAATTTCTAAATATTCCTCGATGCCGAAATGGCCTCCTTCACGACCGATACCACTTTCTTTAAAGCCACCGAATGGTGCTTGTGCAACTGATGGAAGACCGTCGTTTAGACCGATAATACCGTACTCTAACGCTTCACTAATTTGGAATGCTTGGCTAATGTCTTTCGTGAAAATATACGCAGCTAAACCGTATGGTGTATTATTTGCACGTTCGATTACTTCATCAACTGTTTTAAATTTCGCAACTGGTGCCACTGGCCCAAATGTTTCTTCATTCATACAAAGCATCGTATCATTTGCCAATCCAATTACAGTCGGTTGAATGAAATGTCCCTCTAACTCTGCGACCTTTTGACCACCATATAAAACTGTTCCACCTTTTTGAATAGCATCTTCAATATGTTCTTGTACTTTTGAAACTGCATTCTCATCAATAAGTGGTCCGACAGTCGTTCCGTCACTGAAACCGTCTCCTACTTTCAACTGCCCTACTGCCTTTTGGAACTTCTCTACAAATACTTCGTATACTTCTTCTTGAACGAATACTCGGTTTGTACATATACACGTTTGTCCTGCGTTACGGAATTTCGAACCAATCACCGCTTCTACTGCTTTATCTAAATCTGCATCATTCATTACGATAAACGGAGCGTGACCACCTAACTCAAGTGAAACTTTTTTCATCGTTTGCGCCGCACTAGCCATTAACTCTTTCCCAATTTCCGTTGACCCTGTAAAGGACACTTTTCGAACGCGACTATCTTCCATCCATGTATCAGCAATTGCTTTTGCACTACCTGTTACGATATTGATTACGCCCTTTGGAATATCTGCTTCATGAGCTAATTCAGCTAATTTCAATGCAGTTAATGGCGTTTGACTCGCCGGTTTCACAACGGCTGTACAGCCTGCTGCAAGCGCTGGGGCTACCTTTCTCGTAATCATCGCTGCCGGGAAGTTCCAAGGTGTAATAGCTGCCATAACGCCAACTGGTTGCTTCATAACTAAAATGCGCTTATTCGGATGAGAAGCAGGAATCATTTCACCATACACACGTTTCCCTTCTTCTGCATACCATTCAACAAAACTATTTGCATAATTTACTTCACCAAGCGCTTCTGCAAACGGCTTTCCTTGTTCCTTTGTCATAATCGCTGCGATCTCTTCTTTGTTTTTATCAATAAGCATGAACCACTTTTTTAACTTCGTTGCACGATCTGCTGCCGTTAACTTAGACCACGTTTTAAAAGCTTCATGTGCAGCATCAACAGCTTGCTTTGCCTCTGTTACTCCGCCTTTTGGTACAGTTGCAAATATTTCCTTCGTCGCAGGATTATTTACTTCAATTTGTTCTTGTAGTGTAATCCACTCACCATTTATATACATCGCCTTTTTATCTATACTTACGAAAGTCGCCTTTTTATCCAATGTTTTCTTCCTCCTCTATGAACTTCTTAATTTTCCTAGTAGCAGCAGATTGACTAATTTGCAAAAACTCAGCCACTTTATAACTTGATCCATACGTTTTATACGCTTTAAGAATAATATTTCTCTCTACCTCTTCCAGCATTTTATAAAGGCTTTGCCCCGATTGTTCAACTGCAGCCTCTTGCATAGAGAGTGGCAAATCCTCTACCGTTACAACATCATCGACAGTAATAACAATTCTCTCAATTACATTCTCTATTTCTCTATTGTTTCCTTCCCACGGATATCCAACAAACATTTGTAACGTACTCGGCGCTAGTTTCACATCACGTCCGTACTTTTTATTAAAGTGCTGCAAGTAATGATAAATAAGCGGCAAAATATCTTCTGTTCTTTCCCTAAGCGGGGGAATTGCAATTGGAATAACATTCAGACGATAGTATAAATCTTTCCGAAATGTTCCTTGTTTCACCATCATACTTAAATCTCTATTTGTTGCCGCCACAATTCGAACATCCACTTTTTTTAATTCTCTTCCGCCTATAGGACGAAATGTTTTTTCTTGCAATACTTGCAAAAGCTTCGCTTGAATTTCCAGCGGCATTTCACCGATTTCATCTAAAAAAAGAGTTCCTTTATGCGCGGATTCTAATAGTCCCTTTTTCCCTTCACGATTCGCACCTGTAAAAGATCCACCTGAATATCCAAAAAGCTCCGATTCAATTAAATTAGTTGGCAATGCCGCACAATTAATTTCATAGAAACTTTCATTCTTACGGTGACTCACTTCATGTAAATGGCGTACTAATCGACTTTTCCCAACTCCAGTCTCGCCTAAAACGAGAACAGTACTATCCACTACAGATACTTTTTTGATTGTATCGACTATTTTTTGCATAGCTAGACTTTTAAAAATAAGTCCTTCATGCTCATATGTTTCTCTTAATTCTTTTTTATATGTTTTTAGCTGATTATCCATTTCCTCTACCTTTTGACGTAATTGATAGAGTTCAGTAAGGTCCCGAGAATAACTAATCACTCTTCTTAAATTTCCCTCATCATCAAAAACAGGCCTTGTACGAACGTGTAAATACTCTCCTGATTTTGTAGTTTGAACGAGTTCAATTGGCCTCTTTTTTTCAATCACTTCTAATGTCGCTGATGGATAAAAGATTCCATCCTTTTGTAGTTCTTTTACATGCTTACCAACTAACTCTTCGGCAGCTAGTTGGTAGTGCCTTTCACATGTACTATTTACACGCACAACGATCCCCTGCTCATCTGTAACAAAAATTTCGTCAAACGCATATTCAAATACATCTTTTAAATCCATTAACACTCGTTCCTTTTCTGCAACCATCCTAGCCACCCCTAACTTCAAATCCATCGATCCACTTCACTACCTTTATTATAAAGTGAATTTTCTGCATTTAATATAGAGTCAGCTAGAATGTTTGCTATTTATACTTCAGTTTTTAAACGCGAGCGATGTTTGTTTGCTCATAACAAGCTTGCAATGATTCTTCAATTATTGTTAAACCTTCTTCAAGTTGCTCATCTGTAATAACTAAAGGCATTAACACACGGATAACATTTCCATATGTTCCTGCTGATAATAACAGTAACCCACGCTTATTTGCTTCTGCACATAGATTAGCCGTTAACGTTTTGTCAGGTGCTTTCGTCTTACGATCTTGAACGACCTCAAATGCACACATTGCACCTAACCCACGCACATCGCCGATGCAATGATATTTATTTTTCATCTCCTTGAATCGGTTCATTACGACTTTTCCTAATTCTATCGCTCTATCATTTAATTTCTCATTTTCTATTACATCGAGAACAGCTAATGCAGCCGCACATCCTAATGGACTTCCTGCATACGTTCCACCAAGTTCACCTGGTGCAGACTCATTCATAATTTCTTTACGTCCAATGACACCACTTATCGGTACACCAGCACCTAATGATTTAGACACTGTAATTAAATCTGGAACGACATCATAGTGATCAATTGCAAAATATTTTCCTGTACGACTAAAGCCTGTTTGTATTTCATCCGCTACAAATAAGATGCCGTTCTCTGAACAAATGCGGCGTACTTCTTGAACAAATTTCTTACTTGGGACGATAAACCCACCTTCCCCTTGAACAGGTTCCATTACAACAGCTGCGATTGTTTCTGGTGCTACTTCCGATATGAAGAAGTTCTTAAACTCTTCAATAATAAAATCATCATACTGCTCTTCCGTTAATCCCTCTGGGCGACGGTATTCGTATGGAAATGGCGCTTTATATACTTCTGGAGCAAATGGACCAAACCCAAATTTATATGGCTTCACTTTACTTGTCATCGTCATTGTCATTAATGTACGCCCGTGGAAACCTTTAGAAAATGCGATAATACCAGGTCTCTTCGTATATTTACGAGCGATCTTCACCGCGTTCTCAACTGCTTCTGCACCACTATTTAAAAAGAGGACTTGCTTATCGAAACTTCCCGGTGCCAATGCCGCAAGCTTTTCCGCTAATTCAATATATGGCTCATACATCATGACATTAAATCCAGTATGAATGTATTGATCGACTTGTTTATGGAGCGCTTCTTTAACCGTTGGATGACAATGCCCTACGTTAATTGTCCCAATTGCTCCTGCAAAATCAATGTACTGATTACCATCAACATCTGTTACAAGAGCACCATTTGCAGATTGTACAAACGTTGGGATGCCGTTACTTACTCCTTTTGGTACTATATTTTGACGGCGTTCTAATAAAGATGCCGCTTTCGGTCCTGGAATTTGTTCATTTACTTTAGCAAATTTTTTTGTGTTCATTGCGTACCCCATCCTTTTCTTTACATTGTTTTCTCTTTTTATTGCAAAATGTATGCCAACTTTCTTTTCTAGCATTTATCCTATATTCTTTGTATCCAGGCATAAAAAATAAGTCTATAAAGACTCATTAAGAGTCTTTATAGACTTATTTTCCTTACACATTAGACTTTTCTTTCTCCCAGAAAAACTCACCCGATTGAGAAATAAACTCTTCAACAGAATCTAACACTAAATCAGCAAGTGGTTCTAATGTTGGACGGTCTCCCGTACCAGATAGCACCCCAATTGCATAGCAATCGCCATTTTTGGCTAAATGTAAATCAGTTGGCGTATCTCCAACAACCGCAACCTCACATGATGCTAAATTAAATTTCTCACAAAACACTTCTATAATCTTTTTATCTGGTTTTTGCGCAGGGAATGTATCCGAGGCTATAATATAATCAAAAAAGTTCTCCAACTTATATTGTTTTAAAAATAATTCTGTTGGTGCAAAATCATCCGCCGTGACAACCCCTAATATAAATCCTTTATCTTTTAATGCCTGTAACACTTTCGGTAAATCTGCTGTCATTTTCATATGCGAACGATGCTCATACATAAGGGAAAATAACTTCTCACTTACCCAATGATGCATCTCTTCTTCTCTAGCAGACTCAATATAATTACAAAGCCCCTTCGCTACATCAAGGCTTGTTCCAGCAGCTATTGCACTCCTCGGATTAACAAATGCTCCCTCTACACCGATCTCTTCTAATAAGGTCTGCCCTATTGTACTTGGTAAATGATATAAACTTATACATTCAGCTACAAGTTCTTCAGCTACTTTTATCCATATTGAATGAAAATCCATTAATGTCCCATCTTTATCAAATAATATCGCCTTTACCTTCTCCATAGCACCCTACCTCTCATTTCTTATCTCTTCCAGTGTATCAATAAAGTATGGATGTAAAATAAAAGAATTGTAAAAATACCATAAAAATCAAACTAACTCCCAATTTACAATTCATTTTAACAAAGTAAAAAGGATGCCTTTACAGGGCATCCTCTTGATGTTCAGGAACAAATAGTTCTAAACAATGATATATATTTTCGAATTCCATCGGTGCATCTCCACCATACTCACCATCTAAATTAATCATTAGTTTATCTGGTGAATGTACTTTAATTCGGTTCGCTTGTGTATATAACACTTTTGGATTATTAATATGTTCACCACGTTGTGCTTGTGTTGCTGCTTTAATTAAATCAGCGATAGAACCTTTTTTCAGTACTAATAGGTCAAATAACCCATCGTTAATAGATGCATACGGTGCTACCTTTTCAAATCCACCTACTGAACGAGTATTCGTAATTAAAAACATCGTAATTTCTTCTTGTAGTAACTTTCCATCATACTCAATTTCAACATATGTCGGATGCAATGATGGTAACATCTCGATACCTTTTAGGTAATAAGCAAGTTGTCCTAATACTGTCTTTAACTTACTCGGTACTTCGTATGTTAATTCTGTAATACGACCGCCACCAGCGATGTTAATAAAATATGTATCGTTCGCTCTACCAAGGTCTAATGGCACTGTTTTTCCTTCGCAAATAATATCTGCTGCCTCTTCAATAGAACGAGGTACACCAATTGCACGTGCAAAGTCATTTGTCGTTCCAACTGGAATAATTCCAAATTTCGGACGGAATTCATGCCCAACTAAACCGTTTACTACTTCATTTAATGTACCGTCGCCACCAGCCGCAATAACAACATCAAACTTACGATCCGCAGCTTGTCTCGCCGCCACAGTAGCGTCTCCAGGACCCGTTGTCGCATGACAAGATGTCTCATAGCCAGCTTGTTCTAATTTTTGTAATACTTCTGGTAAGCTCTTCTTAAATAGCTCACGCCCAGAAGTAGGATTATAAATAATTCTTGCTCGCTTCATCATTTATTAGCACAGGAAATTTCTTTATGTATCGAAAAAGAACATACTGAACTTCTATTCAGTATTCCCATGCCTACCTCCTCTCATCTTGCTATCCTTCTTTTATCCCGCTCAAACAGGCAGTAAGAACCCGATTCGTGTAGTCCATCAAAAGTAAATATTCATTTCAATGGTTTTTTATTTGACTCCAAAATTTATCCCGCTATTTGCGGGCAGTAAATGCCCTATTGGTGAGGGCTAATAATCAATGGTGGATGAACCTCCTACTGATTAAAGTTTCACTTTATTTCTATCCATTCTTCCATAAAAATTTACATATAACGAATAATAACTATCTATTATTTCATGAGATGAAAAAAACCTCTATGTTTAGATTTATCATTATTCCCACCTTTTTGCAACTATCATACCATAGTTGCTATACAAACATTTTTCCACTTTTGACAGTTAATCAAACGTTTGTTTAAACGATTTTGTCTCATTTAAACAAACGTTTGATTAACCTAGAAAAACACCCATGTACGGGTGTTTTTCTGCTTAATCTTTAAAAGTCACTACTATTATCGCTTATTAATCTCTTCAAGTAAGATTTTGTTAACAAGCGGTGGATTTGCTTGTCCTTTTGTAGCTTTCATAATTTGACCAACTAAGAAGCCAATTGCACGGTCTTTACCATTTTTAAAGTCTTCGATAGATTGCTCATTATTATCAAGAATTTCTGTTACAACTTTACGAAGTGTACCCTCGTCAGAAATTTGAACAAGACCTTTCGCTTTAACGATTTCTTCTGGGTCTCCACCTTTTTCAATTAATTCATTAAATACTTTCTTCGCGATTTTAGAAGAAATTGTACCTTTTTCAATTAATTGAACCATTTTAGATAAACCAGCAGGCGTTAATGCAACGTCTTTTAATTCTTTTTGTTGTTTGTTTAAGTATGCAAGTACTTCACCCATTAACCAGTTCGATGTTAATTTCGCATCAGCACCGTCTGCAACAGTTGCTTCAAAGAAATCAGACATTTCTTTCGTTAATGTTAACACGTGTGCATCATAAGCTGGTAAGCCTAGTTCTGCAACGTAGCGAGCTTTACGTGCATCTGGAAGTTCTGGAATAGAAGCTCGAACTGCTTCTTTCCACTCATCATCGATGTAAAGTTCAACTAAGTCTGGCTCCGGGAAGTAACGGTAATCGTCAGATCCTTCTTTCACACGCATTAAGATTGTTTTCTTCGTTGCTTCATCATAACGACGTGTTTCTTGTTGGATGATGCCACCAGATAACAGTTCTTTTTCTTGGCGCACTTGCTCATGCTCAAGACCTTTTTGTACGTAAGTGAATGAGTTTAAGTTTTTCAGTTCCGCTTTTGTACCGAACTTCTCTTGTCCAACTGGACGAAGAGAAATGTTCGCATCACAACGTAAGGAACCTTCTTCCATCTTACAATCAGATACACCAGTGTATTGAATGATTGATTTTAACTTCTCTAAGTATGCATATGCTTCTTCTGGCGTACGCATATCTGGCTCAGATACGATCTCGATTAAAGGCATACCTTGACGGTTGTAGTCTACTAATGAACCATCAGCTGTATGCGTTGATTTACCAGCATCTTCTTCTAAATGAAGACGTGTAATACCGATACGTTTCTTTTTACCGTCTACTTCGATTTCAATCCAACCATTTTCACCAATTGGCTTATCAAATTGAGAGATTTGGTAAGCTTTCGGGTTATCTGGATAGAAATAGTTTTTACGGTCAAACTTCGTTTCCGTTGCGATTTCACAGTTTAATGCCATTGCAGCTTTCATTGCAAAGTTAACTGCTTCTTTATTTAAAGTAGGAAGTACCCCTGGGTATCCTAAGTCAATTACACTTGTTTGTGTATTTGGCTCCGCTCCGAATTCTGTTGGACTCGCAGAGAAAATTTTCGAATTTGTTTTTAACTCAACGTGAACCTCTAAACCAATAATTGTTTCTAAATTCATCTATGCTCGCCTCCTTACAGACTTGCTTTTTTTGTATGATAGTCTGTTGCTTGCTCAAACGCATGTGCAACGCGGTAAATTGTCGCTTCATCGAAGTGTTTACCAATGATTTGTAGACCAAGTGGCATGTTGTTAGCACCGAATCCACATGGAACAGAAATCGCTGGAACACCCGCTAAGTTTACTGGGATTGTTAAAATGTCATTTGCATACATTGTCATTGGATCATCAACTTTTTCGCCCACTTTAAATGCCGGAGTTGGCGTTGTTGGTCCAATAATAACATCATAGTTAGCAAATACATTTTCAAAGTCGTTTTTAATTAATGTACGTACTTGTTGTGCTTTCTTGTAATATGCATCATAGTAACCAGAGCTAAGCGCAAAAGTACCAAGCATAATACGACGTTTAACTTCATCACCGAAACCTTCACTACGTGTGTTTTTGTAAAGATCTAATAAGTTATTTACATTATCAGAACGAACACCGTAACGCACGCCATCAAAGCGTGAAAGGTTCGCAGATGCTTCAGAAGAAGATAGTAAGTAATACGTTGCTAGAGCGTATTTAGAGTGTGGAAGAGATACTTCCTCCCAAGTTGCGCCCATACCTTCTAATACTTTTAAAGCAGCTAGTACTGACTCACGAGCTTCTTCGCCAACACCTTCGCCTAAGTATTCTTTCGGTACAGCAATGCGTAAACCTTTAACATCGCCTGTTAAACCAGCTAAATAGTTTCCAACTTCAACGTTTGCAGAAGTTGCATCCATGCGGTCAATACCTGAAATAGCTTGTAATAAGTATGCATTGTCTTCGACTGTACGTGTAATCGGTCCGATTTGGTCAAGTGAAGATGCGAATGCTACTAATCCGTAACGAGATACGCGTCCGTAAGTTGGTTTTAAACCTACAACACCGCAATATGCAGCTGGCTGACGGATAGAACCACCCGTATCAGAACCTAGAGAGAATAGTACTTCTCCTGCTGCTACAGCTGCTGCAGAACCACCACTAGATCCGCCCGGAACGTAATCTAAGTTCCATGGGTTTTTCGTAGCGTAGAATCCTGAGTTTTCATTTGAAGAACCCATTGCAAACTCGTCCATGTTTAATTTACCGATTGTAATCGTGTCAGCAGCTTTTAGCTTTTGCACAACTGTCGCATCATAAATTGGATCGAAGTTTGCTAGCATTTTGCTCGCACAAGTTGTACGAAGGCCGTTAGTTACAATGTTATCTTTTACACCAATTGGCATACCGAATAATAAACCATTATCTTCAGCGCCGATTTTTGCATCTAATTCTTTCGCTTTTGCGCGTGCATTTTCTTCATCTAATGTAAGAAAAGCTTTTACGTTATCTTCAACATCCGCAATACGTTTGTAAGATTCTTCTACTAAATCCGTAACGGAAATTTCTTTGTTGTTTAACTTCTTATGTAACTCTGATACTGAATGATCAAATAATGACATCGAAATTCCCCTCCTCTATTCTAATACTGCTGGAACACGGATTTGATTATCTTTGTGATCCGGTGCATTTTTTAATACTTCTTCAACTGGTAAACCTTTTTCTGGTACATCTTCACGCATAACATTTTTCATAGTTAATACATGAGTTGTTGGTTTTACATCTGTTGTATCTAATTCATTTAACTGTTCTGCAAATGTAACAATTGCATCTAGTTGTTTTTGAAATTTTTCTGCTTCTTGATCAGTAATTGCAAGACGTGCTAAATGTGCTACGTGCTTTACATTCTCAACGGAAATTCTTGACACGGCTAGGCCACCTCCATAATATATCGTTCAATCTACAATACTATTGATGATACCAAATTTTCAGTACTTCAAGCAAGTCAACACAGAGTACTTACGCCATTTTTACATAAAAAAAGAAAGGCAAATGCCTTTCTTTACAATTTACTCTTTATCTAACGTTTTATTTTTCGGAAATCTCTCGTTATCTTCTTCATTATCACGAATTGTTTTTTGTAATACAAAACAAGACATCGTTAAAAATAATGTTCCAATTAAATAGTATCCTTTTACACTAAGCGTTTCATCTAACGTATAAATCCCAATTAGCATACCTGAAAGCGCACAAACAAATGAAGTCCATGCTAAAAACGTGAACGCTTGCGTATTACGTCTTCTCATCGTTCTCCCCCTCGTTAGCTGTATACCCATTATAGATAAGTATATTTACCATGATGGATTTTTATGTAAATTCTAGTTTTATATTTATAAATCTACCATAAAAGAATACTATTTTAAAGAAAGTTTTCTGCCTAATCTGAAAAAACAATTAAAATTATTTACAATTATTTCTATTCTACATAAAATAAAAATAAATATTACGAACCTCGAAATATACGGGAGTGGAATTAATTGTTGCAATATGAACATTTTTTAGACTTACTGCTAGATAACGCCAAGAAACTTTTCTATCCTGAAGAATGGGTAAGCCTAGATTTAACACTTTCTAAAACAGAAGTATTTTGTTTACTTTGGATGGAACGAAATACAGATATTACAATGACGAAAATTGCTGATCTTCTTGATATACCGATGAGTACAACAACGGGCGTTGTAAATCGCCTTGTAAAAAAGGGATATATTGAACGCTACCGTGATGAAAATGACCGACGTATTGTATTAATTCGGTTAACAGAAAACGGCGTAATGCTCGTTCAAGAAGTAAAACAAAATGCGGCCCATTACTTTAGCTTAGTAACAGAAGCATTATCAGAAGAAGAAAAAGCATTCTTACTACAAATCTTCCAAAAAATCATGAATCACATCGCTACGTCACAGCGAAAAACAGAAGAAAAGATTTCTACACCTAAAATGAAAAACATTCCGATTGAATAAAACCCTATCTGGGTTTTTATTCAATCATTTACTTCGACACTCGTAATATTCGACATTCGAAACAAAGGGGATATGAATGATGAGAATTATCTTGTATACAGGTAAAGGCGGCGTAGGAAAAACTAGCATTTCAGCAGCAACAGCAATTCAAAGTGCGAAACAAGGATTAAAAACATTAGTAATGAGCACAGATCCTGCTCATAGTTTAGGAGATTCATTTGGTATAAGGCTATCTTCTGAACCACTAGAAATTCGTGAAAATTTGTGGGCACAAGAAATTAATACGATTTATGAAATGGAAAAAGGCTGGGGAAAATTACAGAAATATATTACACTATTCTTCACTTCCAAAGCAGCTGATGATATTACAACAGAAGAGTTAACGATGTTTCCTGGTATGGAAGATTTAATTAGCCTACTTCGCGTACTCGATTATTATAAACAAAACACATATGATGTTATTATCATTGATTGTGCTCCAACAGGAGAAACATTAGCAATGCTAAGCTTTCCAGACATGCTCGGCTGGTGGATGGAAAAATTATTTCCTATTAAAAGAAAAGTTTTAAAAGTCGTTCGTCCTGTAGCTCAACCACTCCTTGGTGTCCCTCTTCCAACCGACGATATTATGGACGAATTAACAAGTACACTTGAACAGCTCGGAGAAATGAGAGATATTTTATCAAATCGAGAAGTAACAAGTATCCGCATCGTTGTAAATCCTGAAAAAATGGTCATTAAAGAAGCCCAGCGCAGCTTTACTTATTTGAATTTATACGATTATAACGTAGATGCCATTATGATTAACCGCGTCATCCCTAACACTGTCACCGATCCTTATTTTCAGGCATGGAAAGATACACAGAAGAAATATAAAACATTAATTAAAGATAGTTTTCAACCCCTTCCTATTTACGAAGCTCCAATGTTTGAACAAGAAGTTGTTGGTTTGTCTATGTTAGAACGTGTAGGAGATTCTTTATTTAAAACTGATCATTCCCCTACAGAAGTGAAATTTAACGGGCGCACTCAATATGTAAAAAAGGATGGCGATGAGTATATTTTCGTTCTGTCCATTCCCTTCTCAAACAAAAGTGAACTTTCCTTAAATCAAAAAGGTGATGAACTTATTATTCGAGCTGGTTCTGTTAAACGGAACATCACGTTACCAAAAACATTAACACACCTTTCTATTCAAGGAGCAAAATTTGAAAAAGATGTACTAAATATTCGGTTTGGAGGTGTAGTACATGCATGAGGAATTACTACGAAGGGTAATTCGTACAAAAGTAAAAGTCGGGATGCATATATTAGAAGAGCTACCTAATCCCATCCAGCATTCAGCTAAGCAAATATTAAATATTTTACAAGAGGAACTAGCTGCTTATCCGAAAGAACAAGAGCATCATGAAGTTAATTTAAAAAATATCATAATTGAATAACTATCTCTGTATAGAGGGCCTTTTTTAGGCTTTCTATACTTTATTGGAGTGATGTAAATTGATGAAAAAACATCCCACTACTATATTCTGGATCATTCCCTTATTATTTTTCATTCATAACCTTGAAGAAGCTTTCCAAATGCCACAATACCTTGCTAATCAATTTTCAATCCGTCTTATAACTAGCCAACAATTTTTCATTGCCATTTCCGTATTAACAATCTTTGTATTACTTATCGTCTTTCTATATCAACTTAACTTCTTGTCTTCTATATGCTGGATTATTTTTATACAAGGGGCCATCTTCTTCAACTCTGTTCAACATATTATTTTGTTTTTCATTTATCGCTCCTATAACCCCGGCGTAATATCAGCATTTTTCATTACTCTCTTTTCTATTTTCTTTTTTTTATCAAAAAAACACTTAATTCATCCAAAGCAATTCGTAATTACACTCCTTTTCAGCTTATTTTCTTATCCCATTATAATTTGGATCACCTTACTGTTCGCTAGCTACTTTCATTCATAAAAAAAGACCAGGAAAACTCCTGGTCTATCACTCTACTTAACAAACATTGGATTCTATGTTATACAAAATTGGAAGGTACAGAATTAGGGTTTGTTTGTTAAGTTTATATGTTGAACGAACTAACAGCGGAGGGGTTCCTTCTGTTAGTCCATTAAACCCAATGATTATTTTACGATTTTTTCAAGCTCATCAAGTGAAAGATCTACTGAAATGGAACCATCATTTGTTTCTTTCTTAATTGCGTCTGTTACTTCTTTTGAATGATATAGTTCAATTACTTTTTTCAATGTTGGATCATCTTTATCTTTCGTACGAGCTGCAAAAATATTAATATATGGCTTCGCATTTGCATTCTTTGGATCTTCTAAGAAAATAGGATCCTTAGCTGGATCTAATCCAGCTTGACCAGCAACACCGTTATTAATAACTGATGCCACTACATCTTTTAACACACGAGGTGTTTGCTGTGCGATAACCGGTGTAATTTTTAATTTCTTCGGATTTTCAGCAATACCACTTGGATCTCCAAATAGACCAAAGTCTTTTTTAAGCTTTAATAATCCAGCTGCATCAAGAAGTTTTAATGCCCGTGCTTGGTTCGTTGGATCGTTTGGAATTGCAATTTCTGAACCATCTGGGATTTCATTTGCTTTCTTATATTTTTCAGAGTATAAACCCATTGGCGCAATTTGCGTTGTACCAACAGCTGTAATATCTAACTTATGCTCTTTTTTAAATTGCTCTAAGAAAGCAATATGCTGGAATGAGTTTAATTCAATATCTCCATCAGCTAACGCTTTATTTGGCGTTGTGTAATCAGAGAACTCCACCAGTTTAATCTTAATCCCTTCTTTTTCAGCTTTTTTCTTCAAAATTTCCCAAGCGTCTCCATCCGTTCCAGTTACACCGACGCGAACTACTTTTTCTTTCGCTCCTGCACCCGTGTCTCCACTTGAGCAGCCGCTTAATGCTGAGACTCCTACAATCGCTGATAATGCAAATGCTAAAATTTTCTTCATTTTCTTTTCCTCTCTTCCTTTTTATGATCTGCGTAACAAGACTTTCGCAAAGTAGTTTCCTAAATTTTGAGCTATCTGTACGAGAATGATAAGTAACACGACCGTTACGAACATAACTGATGTATCAAAACGTTGATAACCATATGTCATTGCCAAGTCACCAAGACCGCCACCACCGACAAGCCCAGCAACTGCAGAGAATTCAATTAAACCAACTGTCATAAATGTGACACCTAAGATTAATGGTGCTAACGCTTCTGGTACAAGGATTTCAAAAACAATTCTAATTGGCGAGGCGCCCATTGCTTGCGCTGCTTCAATTACTCCTTTCGGAACGGAAACAAGGTTTGTTTCAACCATTCTAGCAATACCAATTGATGCGACTAACGTCATCGGGAAAATTGCCGCTGCTGTTCCAATCGTCGTTCCGATAACACTTCTTGTTAGTGGACTTAAGGCTACTAAAAAGATAATGAATGGTACCGGACGAATTGTATTAATTATGATGTTAAGAATAGAAAAGACCCATTTATTTTCTAAAAAGTTTCCTTTTCTCGTTACATATAAAAGTAAACCTAGAGGTATACCCAGAATTGTAGCAAATATAAGGGTTACAATTACCATTAAGAGGGTATCCCCCGTCGCATCTAGTATACGCGGCCAAAATATACTCCAATCAACTCGCATGAGCTTCTACCTCCTTCAGCTGCACTTGCAGTCTTAGATGTTGTAATGCTTTTTGAATTTCCCTCTGCTCACCTTGCAACTCTACAAGAAGATTTCCAAATAGCACATTTTGAAGTTCAATAATATTTCCGTACAGTACATTTACATCGACGTTATAGTTTTTTGCGATATATGATAGTACCGGCTGTCCTGTCTCCTCACCAGTAAATGTTAGACGATAAATTTGACCACCATTTTGAATTTTCGCTAGAACACTTTCCGGTAAATGATCATTAATGACAGAACGTACAAAGTTTTGAGTCGTCTTTGTTTTTGGTTGCGTGAAAACATCAAACAGTTTTCCTTCTTCAATAACTTTTCCCTTCTCCATTACAGCTACACGGTGACAAATTTCTTTCACAACATGCATTTCATGTGTAATAAGAAGAATTGTTAAATTGTATTCTCGATTTACTTTCTTTAATAAGTTTAGAATTTCTGTCGTTGTTTCTGGATCTAAGGCTGATGTTGCCTCATCACATATAAGAATATCTGGCGATGTCGCAAGTGCTCTAGCAATGCCCACACGCTGCTTTTGTCCACCTGATAGCTGCTCTGGGTAATAGTTTGCTTTATCTTCTAACCCTACAAACTTCAGCAGTTCATTTACTCTTTTTTTTATCTCATTCTTTGGTACTTTCGCTAACTTTAATGGATAAGCAATATTTCCAAATACTGTTCTTGAATTAAATAAATTAAAACTTTGAAAAATCATTCCAATTCTTTGTCTCAGTTTACGTAATTCTTTCGTCGATAATGATGTAATATCTTTATCATCTATTGAAATCGTTCCTGCCGTCGGTCTCTCTAACATATTTACTAAGCGTAATAACGTACTCTTTCCAGCGCCACTAAAACCGATAATGCCAAAAATTTCGCCTTTCTCAACTGATAATGTTACATCCTCCACCGCATGAACAGATTGGCCAGCTGATTCATACACTTTACTTACATTGTTAAAAGAAATCATTTTTTTCCCTCCTATATGCTGTAAAAACTTGAAGCAGAGCTTTCGAGGTAAAATAAAAAGTGCCCTCCTTCTTATCAACCATAAAGATAAGAAGGAGAGCACTTATATGTACTCGTTCACATCTTCTCATCTTCCAAGCCTTTATATGGCTTGCTGGAATTAGCACGGTATTAAAAAACCCGTTGCTGAGGTATCGTAGGGCCAGTCCCTCCACCTCTCTGGATAAGAATGTATCGATTTAATTGTCGTTTAATTAATTCTCATTATAGAACTCAGAATAATAAGAGTCAATACATTTTTTAGAAAAATATTAATTATTCCTTTATTAAAATTTTCAGATGAATATTCATCTGAAAAATAGTAACTTTCAAGGTTATTTAAAATTCTTCTTCCTCATATTTTTAAACAGGAGAATCCTCTCTACGAATTGAATAAATTTATTTGAATATGAAACTCGGAGGAAGATAAATATATGAAAACAGCTCTTTTACTCGTCGATATTCAAAACGATTATTTTCCAAATGGAAAGATGGAATTGCGTAATCCAGTAGAAGCAAGCGAATATGCTAATCAGTTATTACAACACTTTAGAACAAACAGCGAACCTATTTTTCATATCCAACACGTAGCTATAAAAGATGACGCTACTTTTTTCCTACCTAATACAGAAGGTGTACATATTCATGAAAGCGTACGTCCACTTAGAGAAGAAGCAGTTATAGTCAAACATTATCCAAATAGCTTCCGAGAAACTAATCTTCTAGAGCAATTAAAACGTTTAAATATTGAACATGTCGTTGTATGCGGGATGATGACTCATATGTGTATCGATGCAACAGTAAGGGCTGCATTCGATTTTGGCTTTCAATGTACCGTTATACATGACGCTTGTGCTACAAAAGACCTTTCTTTTAAGAACGCTACTATACCAGCTGTTTATATTCACAATACAATTTTAGCTAGTTTAAATGGCGTATATGCAAATGTAATAAGCACGCAAGAATTTTTAGCTACATAAAAAAACACTCCTTTCAGTGAGCAAAACTGAAAGGAGTGTTCCTTGTCGAACCATAGATTTTCTTTCAAATTGTATTATACAGGAAATTCTCAAAATGAATACTAAAAAATATGACTAATAAGTCAACTTTTCTCATCATTTTATTTCTGTTCACATGTTTATCACGCTATTAATAGGTTTTAGCTCATTCTCTTCGAACGACGGTAATATATGGGGGTTCAATTTTAAAAGGAGCTCTTCACATTCTGTGAAGAGCTCCTCTACTATTTCTTATAAAGTTTCAGAAGTAGTTTTTGCTTGCATATGAAGTGCTAAGTAATCAGGTCCACCAGCTTTAGAGTCTGTACCAGACATGTTAAAGCCACCGAATGGTTGGTAACCTACGATTGCACCAGTACATCCACGGTTGAAGTATAAGTTACCAACGTGGAAGTCTTCGCGTGCTTTTTCAATATGGTCACGGTTGTTAGTAATAACAGCACCTGTTAAACCGTATTCCGTATTGTTTGCAATTGCAAGTGCATGATCAAAGTCTTTCGCTTTACAGAATGCTACTACTGGTCCGAAGATTTCTTCTTTCATTAAGCGAGCATCTTCTGCAACGTCAGCAACGATTGTTGGTTGGATGAACCAGCCTTTAGAATCGTCTCCTTCGCCACCTGCTAAGATTCTACCTTCTTCTTTACCAATTGCAACATAGCTCATTACTTTATCAAATGCAGCTTGGTCATTAACAGGACCCATGTTTGTACCTAATACTGCTGGGTTAGCAACTTTTAATTCTTTTGTTAATTCAACAGCACGATTTAATACGTGATCGTATACATCTTCATGGATTACTGCACGAGAACATGCAGAACATTTTTGTCCTGAGAATCCGAATGCTGATGCAACGATAGACTTAGCTGCTAATTCAAGATCTGCTTCTTTATCAACAACGATTGTATCTTTACCGCCCATTTCAGCGATAACACGTTTTAACCAAATTTGTCCTGGGTTTACTTTCGCTGCACGCTCGTAGATACGGATACCTACATCACGAGATCCCGTGAAGCTTACGAAACGTGTACGAGGATGATCTACTAAGTAGTCACCAACTTCAGAACCGTTACCTGGAACGAAGTTTACTACGCCAGCTGGTAAGCCAGCTTCTTCTAATACTTCCATAAATTTCGCTGCTACTACAGGAGTTGTACTAGCTGGTTTTAGTAATACTGTGTTACCAGAAACTAAAGCAGCTGTTGTCATACCTGCCATAATTGCGAATGGGAAGTTCCAAGGAGAAATGATAACACCTACTCCTAATGGAATGTAAGAGAAACGATTATATTCAATTGGACGGCTTTCTACTGGAATACCGTCTTTTAATTTTAACATTTGACGACCATAATATTCCATAAAGTCGATTGCTTCTGCTGTATCAGCATCTGCCTCATTCCATGGCTTACCTGCTTCTTTTACAAGAATAGCAGAGAATTCATGTTTTCTGCGACGAACGATTGCTGCAGCACGGAATAAAATGTCTGCACGCATTTCTGGCTTTGATTTTCTCCAAGTTTGGAATGTTTCATCCGCTACTTGCATTGCTTTTTCAGCTAACTCACGGCTTGCTTTTGAAACACGACCAACAAGTTCCTCTTTATTTGCAGGGTTTACAGAAACAATTTTGTCTTCTGTAGTGATTTTTTCTCCCCCAATAATTAATGGATAGTCTTGTCCAAGATAAGATTCTACTTTCTTTAAACCTTCTTCAAACGCTAATTTGTTAGCCTCCACTGAAAAATCTGTAAATGGCTCATGTTTGTATGCTACTACCATTTTTTTAGCCTCCCCTTAGAAAAACGTTTACATTTTACAACATTATTCTACACGATAATTTAGATTTATTCAAATATTCCTAGACTTATATTTTAAAAATTAATAAATTTTTAAAATATAATAAAAAAAGAGATTCATACATGCGTATGAATCTACAAAATATGAGTATATTCCAAAACATTTTTCCCAATCAATAATATAGTAACTAATAAAAATAAAGTTCTTACATATCCAACACCTTTTTGAACCGCAAACTTCGATCCAAAATAAGCACCTAAGATCATTGATAATCCCATGATAATACCGTATTCAAAATGAATTATGTCTAAAAATAAAAAAGTAATTAAAGATACAATATTACTAACAAAGTTCAAAAGTTTTCCAGATGCTGCCGCTTGAATAAAATCCAAGCCAATTAATAAAAATGCAAAAATTAAAAACGACCCTGTCCCTGGTCCAAAAAAACCATCATAAAATCCTATCATTAAAATAGCAAAGAAAAATATTAATGTTTTTCTTTGCGTCATCTTCTTATAGGTAGACACACTTCCCCAATTCTTTTTTGCAATAATATAAATAGCAATAAATACCAACATTACAAGTACTAATGGGCGTAAAATATCCGATGGAATAAATTTTACTACTAAAGCACCTGCAACAGCTCCAACAATAGTTAACGGGATTAACTTTCCTACAATTTTAAAATCAACTTTTCCTGATCGAATGAAATACATCGCACTCGTAAACGTCCCCATTGTTGCCGCTAATTTATTCGTTGCAATTGCCGAAGCTGGCGATAAGCCAACAAACATAAGTGCAGGAAGCGAAATTAACCCTCCTCCTCCAACAACGGAATCAATAAAAGCTGCTAAAAAACCGAATGCAATTAATAAAATAATGACTTGAAAACTTAATTCTTCCATGAGCTTTACCCCTTACCCCTATTTTTTACAACATTTTAAATTATAACAAAATTACATAAGAAAAAAAGCTGTTCCATAGAGGAACAGCCTTCATATTTAATCTAAAATTTTCACAAGTGGTTCATCTTGTTTTGCTTCACGTATAATAATAGCTTCTGGGCGTTCTACAGATTTAATCGTTACTTGTACTTTCATATAATTCGGGAAGTATTCCATAACAAGCCCTGCCACATATTGTGTAAAACCAACTATTTCAGCTTTTCCATTAAACTGGACAGGAATATCAAGCTTCATTTCTCTTAATTCATCATCTCTATACATACCAGTACCAATAACAGCTGTATAGTCGCCTTGGAAATAATCGCTTAGTTTTGCCTTAAAGTTGGATACTCTTGCAAGATCTTCACGTTTATTATCTGTTTTCGCTTGCTCTGATGGGAACAAATAATATTTTTCATTAATTTGTTTCCAATCTTCAACCGTTTCACTACCTTTTTCGACATTTGCATAAGAAACAAAATTACCTGGCACGAGCGAAGACTTTGGAGCTTGGCGATAAATCGCAAATGTTATCGGAATATTTTTTGTTTCAGGTTCTTTTTGATGTATGACTTTCAAAATTTCTTGCGCCATTTTTTTCCCTTCAGCTAACATCTTTTCATCTGGGATTGCAGCTTCACGTGGGTAACCATGCTCTTCGTTAAAATATTGAACAGAATTCATCGCTAATCCAACTACCATACCAACACGTTCCTCGCCGTTATCGCCTTTTTTCACGTAATAATCATGCTCTAAAATATTTGAAATATATATTGGATTTTTTTTGTTTTTCACTTCTAGTGATTCGGATCCTGTTCCTAATGCAGGATTTAATCCTATATTAGGAAATTTAACTGCATCTTTTTTTAATTTTTCCTCTAGTTCCTTTTGTTCAGCATCTGTACGTTTTCTTTTAACAAGCATCTGTATAGTTTGAGTATCTAGAGCTTTTCCGCCTTTTAAAAAATTATCTTTCGTACTAAATGATTCTTTTGCAATTCGCATTAATCCTGTTTCAAATTCATCTATATCAAGGCGACTATTTAACCCTTGCACCACTAAACCACGTGCCTTTCCACCATCAAATGGAATAGTCGTCTTATAATATTCATCCGAAATAGCGTATTTTGGAACAACTGATTGTTCTTTTGCTTTCCCCGATTTCCCAGCCACTTTTTCATCTTTGTCGGCACCTGCACTACACCCACTTACAAGTAGGCCAAGGCTTAATACCGCTAATGCTATTTTTTTCATGGTAAGTTTGCACCTCTTACTTATTTAGCTCTTGTAAGAACCTCTCTTCATTCCAAACCTCAACATTATGTTTCTCCGCTTGTGCTAATTTCGAACCAGCTGCTTCACCTGCAACAACTAAATCCGTACTCTTACTAACACTTCCTGTTACTTTTCCACCTAATGCCTCAATCTTCTTCTTCGCTTCACTTCGTCCCATAACTTCTAGCTTACCTGTTAAAACAACCGTTTTTCCTGCGAAGTAAGATTCAACATTTTGTAAATCTGCAATTTTTATACCTTTGTATGTCATATTCACGCCATACTCTTTAAACTGCTGTAATAACTCTAATACATCTTCATTATCAAAATATGTCACAACAGATTGAGCCATTTTTTCGCCAATTTCATTAATTGCTTTTAGTTCTTCTTCCGTTGCTTTTACAAGCTCATCCATCTTTTCAAAGTGCTCTGCAAATGTACGTGCTGCTTTCGCTCCAACGTGGCGAATTCCAAGACCAAATAATAATCGCTCTAACGAGTTTTCTTTAGAATTTTCAATTGCTTGTATTAAGTTTGTTGCTGATTTTTCACCAAAACGTTCTAACTGTAATAATTGCTCTTTCGTCAATGCATATAAATCAGCAAATGTACGAATGTAATCAGCATCAAAGAGTTGTGTAATGACACGTTCTCCAAGTCCATCAATATTCATTGCATTTCTTGAAACGAAATGGATTAACCCTTCTCGAATTTGAGCAGGACAAGTTGGATTTATACAACGAAGTGCTACTTCTTCTTCTAAACGAACAAGTTCACTCTCACATGCTGGACAATGAGTTGGCATGCGGTATTCTTCTTCCTCACCAGTACGCTTATCAAAAATAACGTTCACAACTTCAGGAATAATATCTCCAGCCTTCTTCACAACAACGTAGTCACCAATTCGAATGTCTTTTTCACGAATTAAATCTTCGTTATGTAAAGAAGCACGACGAACAATCGTACCAGCAACTCTCACTGGCTCTAGTTCTGCAGTCGGTGTTACAACCCCTGTTCGGCCAACACTTAATTCAATGCCTGTTAATCTCGTTACAACTTCTTCAGCCGGGAATTTATAAGCAATCGCCCATCTTGGACTCTTCGCTGTAGTTCCTAGACTTTCTTGAAGGGCAACATCATCTACTTTTATAACGATTCCATCAATCTCATAATCAAGATGCGGACGTTTTTCTTGCCATTCTTCTACATAAGCTATAACTTCTTCAATTGTTTCACATGTACGGCGATTTGGATTTGTCTTAAATCCAAGTTCACCTAAGAAATCCAGCGATTCACCATGTGATGAAATTGTTTTTTCTTCTACATTCGCAAGACCATACACAAACATAGATAAGTTACGCTTCGCTGCAATTTTCGGATCAAGTTGACGTATTGAACCTGCTGCTGCATTACGCGGATTCGCAAATACATCTTCTCCATTTTGCTCTTTTTCTTCATTTAGTTTAACGAATGAACGCTTCGGCATATATGCTTCGCCTCGTGCTTCTAACGTTACTTCTTCATTTAAACGCAGTGGGATAGCTTTAATCGTTTTTAAATTTTGAGTAATATCTTCACCCGTTACACCATCACCACGTGTCGCCCCTTGAATGAAGCGTCCTTTTTCATAATGAAGCGAAACGGCAAGCCCGTCAATTTTTAATTCACATATATATCTTACATTCGCACCATCAATTCCTTGACGTACTCTTCTGTCGAAATCACGTAAATCTCCTTCGTTAAATGCATTTCCTAAACTTAACATTGGTGACTTATGTGTTACTTTTTCAAATATATCAAGAACAGTCCCCCCAACGCGAACGGAGGGAGAATCTTCACTCATAAACTCTGGGTTCTCTGCTTCTAATTTTATAAGCTCCTGCATATTACGGTCATATTCCGCATCAGAAACAGAAGGATTGTCTAATACGTGATATTGATAGTTAAATGTATTTAACAAGTCACGTAATTCTTCTATACGTTTTTTTACTATCTCTTTTGACATATCCTCATTCCTTTCCTATTGTTTCGTCACAGGTGCAAATTTTGCTAACAAACGTTTAACACCAATTGGGCTTGGGAACGCAATATCTAATTCTTTTGCATCACCTTCACCTTTTACACTTACAACTGTACCGACTCCCCATTTTTGGTGGGAAGCTTTATCTCCTACAGCCCAGCCAATTTGTTCGCCACCTGTCGTCTTAGCTGCAGGGCGCGCGAAAGCTGAACGAGAGCGTGTTGCTGTTGTGATTGTCGTTTTGCCGCTACTTGCCGTTCTGCCTTTTGTACCAAACGATGTTTCACGCTTCGGCGCTGTTTCATTTAATGATTCCACTAGTTCTGTCGGTATTTCTGTAATAAATCGAGACGCAGCGTTCATACTTGTTCTACCAAATAATGTACGCATTTGCGCGTTAGATAAATATAGCTCTTCTTCTGCACGAGTAATACCTACATAAGCAAGACGACGTTCTTCTTGCATTTCATCCTCTTCCATAAGAGAACGAGTATGAGGGAATATCCCTTCCTCTAAGCCAACAATAAAGACAACCGGGAACTCTAATCCTTTCGCCGAGTGCATCGTCATTAAAATAACTTCTTCACCAGCAGTTGGGTCTTCATCTACACGATCAATATCAGCAACAAGTGCTAAATCTGTTAAGAATGCAACAAGGCTCTTATCTTCGCTTTGAGATTCAAATGTTTGCGTAACAGATAAGAACTCGTCTAAGTTTTCTAAACGACCTTCCGCTTCTAAAGAACGTTCATTTTTCAACATATCGCGATAGCCTGTTTTTTCAATAACTTCTTCTACTAATTCTGTAACAGATAAATACTCTTGCATATTTACCCAGTTATTTAATAAATTCGCGAATTCTTTTACTGCCTTTGTAATTTTTGCACTTACTCCAACATGCTCAATCTCATCAAATACAGCAGTTAATGAAATTCCATTTTGCACACCGTAATTAATAATTTTATCGATAGAAGTCGCACCAATGCCACGCTTTGGCACATTTATAATACGTGCAAAACTAATTTCATCATCTGGATTACCGATTAAACGTAAGTACGCCAAAATATCTTTAATCTCTTTACGATCGTAGAACTTCGTACCCCCGACAATTTTATACGGAATGTTAGATTTAAGGAAAATCTCCTCGACCATACGAGACTGAGCATTCGTACGATATAGCACTGCAAAATCAGTATATTTTCGTTTCCCCATTTGAATATCGTCACGAATTTTTTTTGCAACAAAATACGCTTCGTCCTTTTCAGTTGCAGCACGATAATACGAGATTTTACTTCCAACTTGATTGTCTGTCCATAATTTCTTCGGCTTACGATTCGTATTTTTTTCAATAACAGCATTCGCTGCATTTAAAATATTTTGTGACGAACGATAGTTTTGTTCTAACAGAATTACTTGTGCATTCTCATAGTCTTTTTCGAATGACAAAATGTTAGAAATATCTGCACCACGCCAGCGATAAATAGACTGGTCAGAGTCACCCACAACGCAAAGATTTTTAAAACGCGCTGCCAAATGTTTAACAAGAAGATATTGCGCTTTATTTGTATCTTGATACTCATCAACATGAATATATTGGAACTTACGCTGATAAAACTCTAATACTTCTGGAACACGTTCAAATAGCTGAATCGTCGTCATAATTAAATCATCAAAGTCTAATGAATTATTTTTCAAAAGACGTTTTTGATACTCTGTGTATACATCGCTCGTTAATTTTTCATATGGATCAGCCATTGTAATTTTTTTTGCATATTTATCCGCAGATAACAGTTCATTTTTCGCATTACTAATACCCGCTAAAATAGAGCGCGGCTCAAATTTCTTCGGATCAACATTACGCTCTTTCATAATTTTTTTGACTACAGTTAGCTGATCACCTGAATCTAAGATTGTAAAGTTACGATTAATACCAATACGATCGATATCGCGTCGTAAAATACGTACACACATAGAGTGAAACGTCGAAATCCAAATATCTTCTGCTTCTGGTCCCACAAGTGTATCAATACGCTCACGCATTTCACGAGCTGCTTTATTTGTGAAGGTAATAGCTAGTACATTCCATGGTGCTACACCTTTTTCACCAAGTAAATACGCAATACGATGTGTTAACACACGTGTCTTACCACTACCTGCACCTGCCATTAATAGAAGTGGTCCATTCGTTGTTTGTACTGCTTTTTGTTGCTGTGGATTTAAACCGTTTAATAACTTATCTGTCATACTCATATACGCCTGCACCTACTCTCCTTTTACTGCTTTAACTGTTTTTAACGCCGATTTTATATCATCATAAATAATATTTCCAACAACTACTGTATCAGCATATTGTGCCATTTCTTTCGCCTGTTCTGCATTAGAAATACCACCGCCATAATATAACTTAGCTTGTTTCAATTCTGCTTTTACATTTTTAACAAGTTCAACATCTCCATACGTACCGCTATATTCTAAATAAAATATCGGTAAACGTAATAGCTTGTCTGCTAAACGAGCATATGCAATAACGTCATCTTCTGTTACATCACATTTCGCTTCTGTAAGCTGGGCTACTTTCGCTTCTGGATTTAAAACACAATACCCTTCCATAAAAATTTCGTCCCAGTCCATAATATCCCCAAATTCTTTCAATGCCTCATGATGAACACCTGTTACCCATTCTACTTTTCGGCTATTTAAAACACTTGGGATGTAATAAAAATCAAATCCTGGTGTAATTGCTTCTACATCAGAGACCTCTAATACACAAGGAACTGCATATCTACGAATGCTAACTAGCATGTGTAATACGTTATCAATTGTAACTCCATCACTTCCGCCTACAATAACCGCATCAGTTCCAGACTCACAAATCATTTCTAAATGTTCATCGCTTAACTCCTTATTTGGATCAAGCTTAAATACATGTTTCCATCCGGAAATATCGTACATGAAAACACCCTTCCTTTTCTCTAGTTATATATATTTCTGTTCAAAATAACAGTTTATTTTCATCATTATTGTTTTAACTTCATCTTAAATATTTGTTTAAAACGGAGAATTAAGTTTGGAATTACCTCTTCCATATTTTTTAAACTAGAGGATTTAATTTTGAAGTTCCTTTTATGCATTCTTTCATTATAACAAAAAAAGTTACTTACACACACGCACATTCCAACATCTTTTTCCACGTCAAATGTTGGATTACATATCCCAAAAATCAAACGGGATACTAATAAAAGAAATAGTATTATCTATTTCAACTTTCATAAAAAGGAGTGTTTTTCTAATGAAGCAAAATATCGGGACAATAAACGCTCTAATTCGAATTACACTTGGGCTCGTCCTCTTCGGATGTAGTGCAACTAAACTTGTACGCAAGCCGTGGTGCACTTGGTCTAACATTTTTCTATGGATTGGTGCAATGAAAGTTGCAGAAGGAATTGTTCGTTTCTGCCCTGTTGTTGAAATGTGGAAATTCGGAAAATACATGAATATGGGGGCATTTAAAATGCCTAGCATGAATTTTGCTGAAAAAGGACATGCTAAAGAAGAAGTGAATCAAACTTCCACTCATGACAAGCCAGAGTCAAAAGGAAGTTATGACGCTTCTGACAAAGAGATTGAGTCAGCGATTGAAGATATAATCCTGGCAAAACCGCTTTGAATCATTTGTCACGATGCAAGATGCTCTCAAAGGGACTTAGCTGCTGCAGTGGGCGGTTAAGTCTTCTTTATTTTACCATAAAACAGAACGTACATTCTCTTTTTGAACCTTAAAATGTATATAAAAGATATCAACCAATAAAATTCAGAAAATTAGATGCATACCTCTTGCTTAAAATGATATAAAAGTGATATCATTTTTATATCAGGAGGCGATCATATGAAAGAAAAACAAGTATTTTATGTAAATGGTTTTCTCGGTATTATTGGAATTTTGATTTTAGCTGCTATCGGTGTATTTTTCCTTGCACAAGAAATTTTCATAGGAGCGGCACTAACTATTATATTAGCCGCAGTTCTCGCTACAGGTATCGGTATTGTTCAACCGAATCAAGCGAAGGTTATTACGTTCTTCGGTAATTATTTAGGAACAATTCGTCAAAACGGTTTATTTTTAACGATTCCGTTCGCATTCCGTCAAACTGTATCTTTACGTGTTGAAAACTTTAACAGTAAAAAATTAAAAGTAAATGACGTTGATGGAAATCCAATTGAAATTGCAGCTGTTATCGTATATAAAGTTGTTGATTCTGCAAAAGCAATGTTTGGTGTTGAACATTATGATCGATTTGTAGAAATTCAAAGCGAAACGGCAATCCGCCATGTTGCAACAAAATATCCTTATGACAATTTCCAAGATGAAACCTGCGTTACGTTACGCGGAAATACTGAAGAAATCTCTGAGGAATTAAAACGTGAGTTAGAGGCGCGTCTTGAAATTGCTGGTGTAGAAGTATTAGAAACTCGTTTAACGCACTTAGCTTACGCAACAGAAATTGCCCATGCAATGCTACAACGCCAGCAAGCAAAAGCAGTATTAGCTGCTAGAAAAGAAATTGTTGAAGGTGCTGTGAAGATGGCGAAAGACTCCATCCATATGTTAGATGAAGAAGGCGTACTAGAACTCGATGACGAGCGTAAAGCAAATATGGTAAACAACTTATTAGTTGCCATCGTTTCAGATAAAGGTGCGCAGCCAGTTATTAATACAGGAAGCCTATACTAAGGGCTATAAGTAATTATGGCTAAAAAGAAAAGCTTTCCATTACGTATTGATCCTGAATTACACGCAGTCATCGAAAAATGGGCAAATGATGAATTTCGTAGCGTCAATGCACACATCGAGTATTTACTTCGAGAAATGGCAAAGCAAAAAGGGAAATTAAAAAAAGATAAAGATGCATAAAAAATCCCGCTGATTCCTCAGCGGGATTTTTACATATTAACTTTTCGTCATCTCATGCCCAATTGCACGATATCCTATGTCACTTCGATAAAATAGACCATCACTCTCAATTTTACCGATTTCTTTATATACTTTATCTTTTGCTTCTTGTAAACTACTTGCCTTACAAGCAACAAATAATACACGGCCACCGTTCGTTACAAAGTCCCCATGTTTCATTGCTGTACCTGCATGGAAAACAATCACATTTTGCAGTGCATCTAGTCCGCTAATAATATCACCTTTTTTATATGCTTCTGGATATCCTTTAGAAGCAAGTACAACACCGATTACCGCTTCTTCTGACCATTGTAACGTTAGTTCACTTTCATCTAATACAGCGTTACATACATCAACTAAATCGTTTTCTAATCGAGGTAATACAACTTCTGTTTCAGGATCACCGAAGCGTGCATTAAATTCAATTACCTTCGGACCATCATTTGTTAAAATAAGACCTGCGTATAAAATACCTGTAAACGAACGGTTTTCTTCAATCATCGCCTTAGCAGTTGGATGCAATACGGTTTGAATCGCTTCTTGAACTGCTGATTCTGGAATTTGTGGTACTGGAGAATATGCACCCATTCCGCCCGTATTTGGACCTTTATCACCATCAAAAGCTCTTTTATGATCTTGGGCGATTATCATTGGATGTACAGTTGTTCCATTCACGAATGCCATTAATGAAAATTCTTGTCCATCTAAAAACTCTTCAATAACAACCTTCTTACTTGCCGCGCCGAATTTCACATCTTGCAGCATTTCTTTCACAGCTTGTAATGCCTCTTCAAGCGTCATCGCTACCGTTACACCTTTACCCGCAGCTAAGCCGTCAGCTTTAATAACGATTGGTGCACCAACTTTTTGAATGTACTGTACTGCTTCTTCATAATCTGTAAAAGTTTCGTACGCCGCAGTTGGAATATCATACTTTTTCATAAGCTCTTTTGTAAAAGCTTTACTACCTTCAATAACAGCAGCCGCTTTATTCGGACCAAATACGCGAAGTCCCTCTTCTTTAAAACGATCAACAATTCCATTCATAAGCGGAATTTCTGGTCCAACGAAAGTTAACTCAACATTATTCTCTTTTGCAAATAAAACTAATGCATCAAAATCATTTTCATCAATATCAACTGGTGTTGCAACATCTCTCATACCTTCATTACCTGGTGCTACATATACCTTTTCTACTTTTTCAGATTGTGCAAACTTCCAAGCTAAAGCATGCTCACGCCCACCGCGGCCAATTACTAAAACATTCATATTTCATCCCCCAATAATTAAATAAGTACAAACTAGAAGCTATGCTCCTAGTTTGCTTTTTCATATCAATAAAAGGTTATCTCGACCGGACTTTTTAAACATCCATATCAATAAAGGTTTAAAAAGGAGGATTAAGAGAACCGAGCAGGTCTAGGCGCATTTGCCAGGAGGACACGGAGTGTAGCTTTCCTACATGAGTACCGCACTGGCGATGCAACGACGATATGCGAAGGTTATCTTAACCGGACTTTTTAAACATCCTCTATTAGTGTTTGAAATGACGTACGCCAGTGAACACCATAGCAATCCCATAAGTATCTGCCACTTTAATAGAATCTTCATCACGGATTGATCCGCCCGGTTGAATGATTGCTGTAATTCCTGCTTTTGCTGCTTCTTCTAATGTATCTGGCATTGGGAAGAAAGCATCAGATGCAAGCGCGCTACCTTGTGTTTTTTCACCAGCTTGTGTAATTGCGATTTTTGCAGAACCTACACGGTTCATCTGTCCCGCACCGACACCAATTGTCATGTCATCTTTCGCTAAAACAATTGCGTTTGATTTCACATGTTTTACAACTTTCCAAGCTAGTTTTAAATCTTTCCATTCTTGCTCTGAAGGTTCACGTTTCGTTGGAATTGAAATTGTACTTTCATCTAATGATAACGTATCTTCCTCTTGAACGAGAAGTCCACCTTGTATAGAAGTTAGTTTTTTGCTTGCACTTGTCGCTTTTTCAATATTTATAGTTAATAAACGTAAGTTCTTCTTACTTTGCAACACTTCTAAAGCTTCTTGTGAGAACGAAGGTGCGATAACAATTTCTAAGAAAATTTCATGTAACTTTTCTGCTGTAGCTTTATCAATTTCACGATTTGCTGCGATAATACCGCCGAAGATTGATACTGGATCTGCTTCATAAGCACGAGTATATGCTTCGTGAATATTAGTTCCTACTCCAACACCACATGGATTCATATGTTTTACTGCTACTACTGCTGGTTCTGTAAATTCTTTTACGATGCTAAGCGCTGCGTCTGCATCATTAATATTGTTATACGATAATTCCTTACCGTGTAATTGTTCTGCGTATGCAACAGAAGAAGTTGCTGCGAATGGCGCTTTATAGAAAGTTGCTTTTTGATGTGGGTTCTCGCCATAACGTAAGTCTTGCTTTTTCTCAAATGTCACGGTTAATGTTTCTGGACTTTCTTCACCCATTTGCTCTGTTAAGTAGTTAGAAATTAGCGCATCATACGCTGCTGTATGACGGAATACTTTCGCTGCTAGTTTACGTTTTGTTTCCTCTGCTACTTCACCGTTCTCTTTCAGTTCTGCTAACACAATATCATAATCTACTGGATCTACAATTACCGATACGAATTTATGATTTTTCGCAGCAGAGCGAATCATTGTTGGGCCACCGATATCAATATTTTCAATTGCATCAGCAAATGTTACATCAGGCTTAGCGATTGTTTCTTTAAATGGGTATAAGTTAACAACAACAAAGTCAATTGGCTCTATGCCTAACTCATTCATTTGTGTTACATGTGTTTCATTATCACGAACTGCTAATAGACCACCATGAATATTTGGATGTAATGTTTTCACACGGCCATCCATAATTTCAGGGAAACCAGTTACTTCAGAAATGCCGATTACTTGTAAGCCGTTTTCTTCTAGTAACTTTTTCGTACCACCTGTTGAAATAACTTCAATCCCTTGTTCTAGTAATCCTTTAACAAATTCTACTACTCCTGTTTTATCTGAAACACTTACTAATGCACGCTTTTTCATTTATCCTTCACCCCTGGTTGTATGTTAGTTAACAGTTGATTCTTTCACAGACTGAACAATTTGATTCACTGTATTTACGTATAATTTATGTTCAACTTGTTGAATTTTCTTTTGTAAGCTTTCTCTCGTATCCCCTTCAGAAACAGCCACTGCTTCTTGTGCAATAATTGGCCCTGTATCCATACCTGCATCTACATAATGAATTGTTACTCCAGTTACTTTCACACCTGCTTCTAACGCTTGACCGACAGCATCTTTACCCGGAAAGCTCGGTAGTAATGATGGATGAATATTAATAATCTTCCCGCCGTATGCTTCTAATAACGTCGGCCCGATTAAACGCATATATCCAGCTAAAATAACATAATCAATTTCATATTCTTCTAGCTTCTTTAATATCTCTTTTTCAAACGCTTCTTTTGACTCATATGCTTTCGCTGAAAAAGCAAAACACGGAATATGATGATAATTTGCCCGTCCAACAGCGCGTGCTTCTGGTTTATCACATACTAATAAACTAATTTCTGCATCCAATCTTTTTTCTTCTACCGCATTAACGAGAGATTGAAAGTTAGATCCGCTTCCAGAAGCAAAAACTGCTAATCTACTCATAGTGCTGTGCCCCCATTAAAAGTAACGCCAGCTCCTTGTATAGTACGTCCAATAATACGAGCCATTTCTCCTTGCTCTTCAAGAAGACGAACAACATCTTTTGCATCTTCTTCCTTCACTGCTACTACCATACCAATACCCATGTTAAAAATATTGAACATTTCTTTCTCTTCCAGTTTTCCAACTTCTTGAAGCAAACTAAAGATCGGCTGAATTTCCCAAGATCCTAGTTCAATCTCAGCACCGATTCCTTCTGGCAACATGCGTGGAATATTTTCAATAAATCCGCCACCTGTAATATGCGCCATACCGTATACTTCATGTTTCTTCAATAGTTCTAAAATAGGTTTGACATAAACTTTCGTTGGTTTTAATAATTCTTCACCAAGAGGTAGTTCTAAGCGGCCATAAATACGCTCTAAAGATAGTTCTCCATCTTCTAGTAACACTTTTCGTACTAAAGAGTAACCATTGCTATGAATACCGCTAGATGCTAAGCCAATTAGCACGTGACCAGCTTCAATCTTTTCACCTGTTACAATTTTCTTTTTATCAACAATCCCAACTGTAAAACCAGCTAAATCATATTCTTCCGTAGAATACATTCCTGGCATTTCAGCTGTTTCTCCACCGATTAATGCACAACCAGCTTGGCGACAGCCCTCTGATATACCTTTGACGATGTTTTCAATTTTACTAGGTTCAGCTTTACCACAAGCAATATAATCAAGGAAGAAAAGCGGCTCTGCTCCTTGGACAACAATATCATTTACACACATTGCTACTGCATCAATACCAATTGTATCATGTTTATCTGCCATAAAAGCGAGCATCAATTTCGTTCCCACGCCATCTGTTCCAGATACTAATACAGGTTCTTCTAATGCAAATTTTGATAGATCAAACATACCTCCAAAACCGCCTAAACCGCCTAGTACTTCTTTTCTCATAGTTGTTTGTACGTGTTTTTTCATGCGAGATACCGCTTCATATCCAGCTTCAATATCTACTCCTGCTTGCTTATATGCATTCGCCATCGTTATTTACACCTCGTCTTTTAATTTCTCCCCATCCAGGGCGGGCTATTTTAAGAAAGGATCTAGCTTCTACATCAAAAGAAGTAGAAGCTTTTCTCACTTTTCTTATTTCATGCTTTCTAAAAGCTCTTGCTCATAATCATAAAGAGCTGTTGGATAGTCCCCATTAAAGTAAGCCATGCATAGGCCGCCATATTTCCCTTCATATGGACGTCCAATTGCATCTACTAATCCATCTTCACTTAAAAATGTTAAAGAATCTGCTCCGATCATTTCACGGATTTCTTCTACTGTATGATTTGCTGCAATTAATTCTTTTCTCGTTTGAATATCAATGCCATAGAAACATGGATATTTCAGAGGTGGTGAAGCAATTCTTACGTGAACTTCTGTCGCTCCAGCCTCACGAAGCATACGAACAATTCGTTTACTTGTCGTTCCTCTTACGATAGAGTCATCAATCATAACAACTCGTTTCCCTTCAACTACACCTCTTACTGCGGAAAGCTTCATCTTAACCCCTTGCTCGCGCAGTTCTTGAGAAGGTTGAATAAACGTACGTCCAACGTAACGATTTTTAATTAATCCTAACTCATATGGAATACCTGTCGCCTCCGCATAGCCAATCGCAGCTGAAATACTAGAGTCTGGTACACCAGTAACAACATCTGCTTCAATAGGAGCTTCTGCCGCTAAACGTTTCCCCATATTCTTACGTGCTGCATGAACATTAACGCCTGCAATATTAGAATCTGGTCGTGCAAAGTAAATATATTCCATACTACAAATTGCATGTTCTACATCGTTTGTGAAACGATCTACGTGAATTCCTTCATCATTAATGATAAGTAATTCACCCGGTTCTACATCACGAATGTATGTTGCACCTACTACATCAAAAGCACATGTTTCAGATGCTACAACGTAAGCATCCCCCATCTTTCCAATTGAAAGCGGACGGAACCCATTCGGATCTAATGCAACGATCATTTCATTTCCAGTTAGTAAAAGATACGCAAACGCACCTTTCACTTTATTTAAAGCCTCTTTTACACTTTCAATTAAAGAATCTTTCGTGCTACGTTTAATAAGATGTAAAAGTACTTCTGTATCTGAACTAGTTTGAAAAATACTGCCCTCTGCTTCTAATTCACGACGAAGCATTTTTGCGTTAATTAAATTTCCGTTATGAGCTAACGCCATACTATGATCGGAAAAACGGAACAACAATGGTTGAACGTTAGCAACTTCACTTCCACCAGCTGTTGCATATCGTACATGTCCGATTGCTGATTTTCCATTTAATCCTTCTAGCTCACCTCTTGAAAACACTTCTGATATTAAACCTAACCCCTTGTGACCGACGATTTTTTCCCCATTATTTACGACAATGCCTGCGCCTTCTTGCCCACGGTGCTGTAAACTGTGCAATCCGTAGTATGAAACTTGTGCTGCATTTTCATGCCCCCAAATTCCGAAAACGCCACATTCTTCGTTTAACCCCTTTATTTCAGCAAGCATGGGATTGCCCCTTTCCAAGCCTTTCTCATTTCATCTACATTTGCTGTAAGTAATACTTCATTTTCTTCATTATGAATTGTTACTTCATTTGTACTTGTTACTTCTCCAACTTGGATTGCTTCTACTGCTTTCTCAAACGCCTCTTTATTTTCACGTTTTACAGTTATCACGAAGCGAGACTGTGATTCAGCGAATAATGCTGCTGTTGCTTCTCCATCTAATTTCACAGTAGCACCTAAGCCTTTAGCACCAATTGCACTTTCTGAAATCGCAACTGCTAAACCACCTTCAGCAACATCATGTGCAGATTGAACAAGACCAGCCTGAATTGCTTCTAATACTTGTTTTTGGCGTTTTAATTCTACATCTAAATCGATACTTGGTGATTGACCGAAAATTTTGCCGTGAATCATTTTCTGTAATTCACTTCCGCCAAACTCAGCTTTCGTCTCACCAATTACATACACTAAATCACCAGCTTGCTTAAACTCTTGTGTTGTTACATGTTTTAAGTCATGCACAAGTCCCACCATCCCAACAGTTGGTGTTGGATATACAGCTTCACCACTACGCTCGTTATACATCGATACGTTTCCGCCGATAACTGGTGTTTGTAATGTGCGACAAGCTTCACTCATACCGTCTACTGATTTCTCAATCTGCCAGAAGATTTCTGGTTTTTCTGGGTTACCGAAGTTTAAGCAATCTGTAATTGCAAGTGGCTCTCCGCCAGAACATACGATATTACGCGCTGCCTCTGCTACTGCAATTTTACCGCCCATCTCTGGGTCTAGATAAATGTAGCGAGAGTTACAATCTGTCGTCATTGCTAATCCTTTTTCTGTACCGCGTACACGTACAACTGCAGCATCTGAACCTGGCGTAACAACTGTGCTTGTGCGAACCTGGTAATCGTATTGATCGTATACCCACTCTTTACTTGCAATTGTTGGTTGCTGTAATAAAGCAAATAACGCGTCTTTATAATTTTCTACTTTTGGCGTTTCCATTTTCATTGCTTGGAATTCAGCAAAGTATGCTGCTTCTTTTGATGGCTTATGATAAATTGGTGCTTCTTCTGCTAAAGCATCTGCTGGAACTTCAGCTACCTTTTCACCTTTATGGAATAAACGAAGCATTTTATCTTCTGTTACTTTCCCCATCGTAACCGCTGCAAGACCATACTTCTCAAATAAATCTACTATTTCTTGTTCTCTACCTTTTTTCACGACAATTAACATACGCTCTTGTGATTCAGATAGCATCATTTCATATGGTGTCATTCCTGTTTCACGCTGTGGTACATCATCTAAGTACATTTCAATACCCATTCCTGCTTTACTTGCCATTTCTGCAGATGATGATGTTAAACCAGCCGCACCCATATCTTGAATTCCAACAAGTGCATCAGATTGAATTAATTCTAAACACGCTTCAATAAGAAGTTTTTCCATAAATGGATCCCCTACTTGAACCGCTGGACGTTTCGCTTCTGAGCTTTCAGATAGTTCTTCCGACGCGAATGTTGCACCGTGAATACCGTCACGACCAGTTGATGCTCCTACGTACATTACTGTGTTACCAGCACCGTGCGCTTGCCCTTTTTTAATGTCTTCGTGGTTAATCAAACCTACGCACATTGCATTTACAAGTGGATTTCCTTCATAACATGGATCAAATTGTACTTCGCCGCCAACAGTCGGAATACCGATGCAGTTACCGTATCCTGCAATTCCTGCTACTACTTCTTCGAATAAATATTTCACACGTGGTGACTGTAATTCACCGAAACGAAGTGAGTTTAATAGAGCTACCGGACGTGCTCCCATAGAGAATACGTCACGAATAATACCACCAACACCTGTTGCAGCTCCTTGATATGGTTCAATAGCTGAAGGATGGTTATGACTTTCCATTTTAAATACAACTGCTTGATTATCACCGATATCTACAATTCCAGCACCTTCTCCAGGTCCTTGCAGAACGCGCTCACCTGTAGTTGGAAACTTACGAAGAACTGGTTTCGAATTTTTATAACTACAATGTTCAGACCACATTACAGAGAATAACCCTGTTTCTGTATAATTTGGCAGACGACCTAAAATCTTTTCAACCATGGCAAACTCTTCGTCTGTTAGCCCCATTTCCGCATATATACGCTCTTCTTTAATTTGTGTTGGATTTGGTTCAAGCATTAACGACATATGTTTCCCTCCACTGTTTTAAGATAGATTGAAAGACTTTTAACCCTTCAGCACCGCCAAGTAATTCATCTACAGCACGCTCTGGGTGTGGCATCATACCAAGTACATTTCCTTTTTCATTTACAATACCAGCAATATCTGAAACGCTACCGTTAGGGTTTTCTACGTAACGGAATGCGATTTGATTGTTCTCTTCTAATTGTTTAAGAGTCGCTTCATCACAATAGTAATTCCCCTCACCATGCGCAATTGGAATATTAATTACTTCATTTTTTCCATATTGTGATGTAAACATCGTTTCATTATTTTCAACTCGCAACTGAACAGTGCGACACATAAATTTTAAGTTTTCGTTTCTCATTAACGCTCCTGGTAGTAATCCTGATTCAACAAGAATCTGGAATCCATTACATACACCTAAAATCGGCTTTCCTTGCTCAGCAGCTTTTTGCACTGCTTTCATTGCATTAGCAAAGCGAGAGATAGCACCGCAGCGTAAGTAGTCACCATAAGAAAATCCACCTGGTAGTAGAATTGCATCATATTCATCTAAATTCTCTGTATCGTGCCAAACGTAATCTACTTCTTCGCCAAGCTCATCTTTAATTGCATGGAACATATCGACATCACAGTTCGAACCCGGAAATACTATTACGGCAAATTTCACTGTGCGACAACCTCCTCAACTTCATAACGGAAGTCTTCCATTACAACGTTCGCTAATAGTTTTTCACACATTTCCTTTACCTTGCTATCTAAATCAGATACAGATTTATCAATTGTTAGTTCCATGTACTTTCCGATTCGAACATCTTGTACTTCTGTGAATGAAAGACTATGAAGTGCTCCTTTTACTGCTGTTCCTTGTGGATCTAATACGCTCTCTCTTAATGTTACATATACCTTAACTTTATACATGTGAAATTCCCCCTAAACGTTTTAAAATCTCTTCATAAGCATCTGTTAAATTTCCAAGATCACGACGGAATACGTCTTTATCAAACTTTTCATTGCTCGTTTCATCCCATAAACGGCAAGTATCTGGTGAAATTTCATCCGCTAAAATGATTTCTCCTTCTTCCGTTACACCAAACTCTAATTTGAAATCTACTAATCTTACACGACAGCTTGCGAAATGATCAATCAACACTTGATTGATTTGTAGAGCCATATCTCGTAATACACTTACTTGCTCTGGTGATGCAACGTTTAATACACGAATATGATCTTCCGTTACAAGCGGATCTCCTAAATCATCATCTTTGAAGTAAAATTCTACGATTGGTTCTGCAAGTACAGTTCCCTCTTCCATTCCTAATCGTTTTGAAAGACTTCCTGCAATTACATTTCTTGTGACAACTTCTAAAGGAATAATACTCACTTTTTTAACAAGTTGTTCTGTTTCAGATAACTTCTCAACAAAATGCGTTTTAATTCCCACTTCTTGTAACTTTCTGAACAATAAAGTTGTAATTTCATTGTTCAAACGACCTTTTCCTGTAATCGTCTCTTTTTTCTCCCCATTGAAAGCAGTCGCACTATCTTTGTACTCTACCCAAACCATATCTGCTGATTCTGTACGATAAATTCTTTTTGCCTTACCTTCATACAGCAATTCTAGCTTTTGCATTTCGCAAGCCCCCTGTAGTTTGAAAAATGTGAATAATGTTTTTATAAAGAATGGCACAGAATGACTCTATTCTGTGCCATATGAAATTTTACGCTTCGTTTAATCCAAGGCGTTCAAAGATTGTATCAACGTGTTGCATATGATGCTCATAGTTGAAGCATTCATTAATTTCTTCTTGTGTTAACTTGCTTGTAATACGCTCATCAGCTTCTACAAGCTCTTTAAATTGTACTTGTGTTTCCCAAGCTTCCATCGCTTTAGGCTGTACGATATCATAAGCTTCTTCACGTACCATACCTTTGTCAATTAGTGTAAGCATTACGCGCTGAGAATAAATTAAGCCGTATGTTCTTGTCATATTGCGTTTCATATTCTCTGGGTATACAGTTAAGTTTTTAACGATATTACCAAAGCGATTTAACATGTAATTTAATGCGATTGTAGCATCTGGTAAAATTACGCGTTCTGCCGAAGAGTGAGAAATGTCACGCTCATGCCATAATGGAACATTTTCGTAAGCTGTCATCATATAACCGCGGATAACACGAGCTAAACCAGTCATATTTTCAGAACCAATTGGATTACGTTTATGTGGCATTGCAGAAGAACCTTTTTGACCTTTTGCGAAAGCTTCTTCAACTTCACGTGTTTCACTCTTTTGTAAACCACGAATCTCAACTGCCATCTTTTCGATAGATGTTGCAATTAGTGCAAGTGTTGACATGTAGTGTGCATGACGATCACGTTGCAATGTTTGTGTTGAAATTGGTGCTGCTTCTAATCCTAAATTTTCACAAACATATTTTTCTACGAATGGATCGATATTTGCATATGTACCAACCGCACCAGATAGTTTACCAACACGAACTGTATCAGCAGCTTGTTTGAAACGCTCTACGTTACGTTTCATTTCTTCATACCAAAGACCAAGTTTTAAACCAAATGTCGTTGGTTCTGCATGAACACCATGTGTTCTTCCCATCATGATTGTGTATTTATGCTCTTTCGCTTTGTTAGCTAAAATGCTTACAAAGTTCTCTAAGTCTTTTAATATAATTTCATTCGCTTGTTTTAAGATGTAAGATAATGCTGTATCTACTACGTCTGTAGATGTTAAACCGTAATGAACCCATTTACGTTCTTCGCCTAATGCTGGCGTTTCTGATACAGCACGAGTGAATGCAACTACGTCATGACGTGTTTCTTTTTCAATTTCATAAATACGATCAATATCAAATGATGCATGTTCACGAATTTTTTTAACATCTTCTTTTGGAATATCGCCAAGCTCAGCCCATGCTTCACAAGCTAAAATCTCAACTTCTAACCACGCTTTAAATTTGTTCTCTTCCGTCCAAATCGCACCCATTTCAGGGCGTGTATAACGACTAATCATCTTTTTCCCTCCAACAGTTGTTCTTGATGGTCCCAAATATGCAAACTCTTCGCTTTTTCTAGAGCGACTTCAATATTATCATTTAAAATATTAACATGCCCCATTTTTCGCTGTGCTTTTGCTTCTTCTTTTCCATACAAGTGTAAATAGCACCCGGTTAATCTATTCACTTGTCTTAGGACCCCTTCTATATGTTCGCCTAAAATGTTTACCATGACAACTGGTTTTAACAAATTTGTTTCTCCTAGAGGTAAATTACAGATTGCTCGAATATGTTGACCAAATTGACTCGTCTCACATGCATCCTGTGTATAGTGTCCTGAATTGTGAGGTCGTGGCGCTAATTCATTAATATAAATCTCACCATTATCTGTAGCAAACATCTCTACAGCTAGTGTTCCCACAAGTTCTAATTCATCCGCAAGTACCTTTGCATAAGCAATTGCTTTTTGAGAAAGCTCTTCTGTAATGCGAGCTGGAACGATAGATTCATGTAAAATGTTATTTACATGAATATTTTCTGCTACTGGAAACACTTTTGTTTCACCACTTACACTACGAATCACAATAACTGATACTTCTTTTTCAAAAGGCACCCATTTCTCTAAAATACATTCTGCTTTATCCACAAGATTTCTTGCTGCCTCAACATCAGCTTCTCTTCTTAAAACAACTTGCCCTTTCCCATCATATCCACCTGTCGTCGTTTTTAAGACGGAAGGGAATGATAACTCAGCAATTGCTTCTGTAAGCTGATCTTGATTTTGAACTAGTCTATACGTTGCTACTGGTAACCCAGCCTTCTCAATCGCATTCTTTTCTGTAAAACGATTTTGCGTTGTATTTAACAACTGACTACCTTGTGGTAAGTACGCATGTTTTTCAAGCCATTGTAAACATCTATAATCAATATTCTCAAATTCATATGTGACAACATCACTTATCTCTGCTAAATGCTGAATTGCTTTTAAATCATCATATGGTGCAACAATTTCAATATCAGCAACTTGTGCACATGGCGAATGCTTTGTAGGATCTAAAACAGCAATTTTATATCCCATCTCCTTAGCTGCCAATGCCATCATTCTTCCTAGCTGGCCGCCTCCAATAATGCCGATTGTTTTTCCAGGTAAAATGATTCTCGTCATACTAGCTCACTACCTTCACGCACATCTTTTTCAATCGCTTCTCGTCTCAATTCTAATGCATCATGTATGTCATCATGGAATGATCCAAGTATTTGTGCGGCAAGTAATCCAGCATTCGTTGAACCGGCTTTACCAATTGCAACAGTTGCAACTGGAACACCTCCTGGCATTTGGACGATGGATAATAATGAATCTAAGCCGTTTAATGCTTTTGATTGAACTGGAACTCCAATTACAGGAAGATTTGTCTTCGCTGCAACCATTCCTGGTAAATGTGCTGCTCCACCAGCTCCAGCAATAATAACTTTCAATCCACGTTCACGAGCCGTCTCTGCATATTCAAACATATAATCCGGAGTCCGATGAGCGGATACAACTTTTTTCTCATACGGTATATTTAATTCATCTAAAATGTCACAAGCATATTTCATTGTTTCCCAGTCTGACGTACTTCCCATTATGACTCCAACTAGTGATTTCATATTAGAATCCCCCCGATTCAAATAAAAAAAGCCTGAAATAGAACAGTTTCTCTTTTACTATGAGAGAAAGCGCTCTACTCAGGCATACGTATCCCTTGTGAATAGAAAAATACCGAGTGACTTTCCCTCATAGTCTAACGAATAACGGTCGTTAGGTAGAGACTTGCAGGCCATATCCCCGCGATTATATGAGGTCTTATATTATTGTTTCTATGGTTATATTAACAATATTTCATAAACAATGTCAATAAATAATCGAATGTTTTTTTATTAGTAGTCAATAACGTTCGTGTTTTAGTTATATTCAAAAGAAGAATTGCAACTATATGCAAGAAGAAAAGGGAATTAGAATATATATTTCTAGACATCTATTTTACGTATAATCTTTTAAATGGCACTTCAGTATGTTTTAAATCGAAATATATACACTCTTGTATTATTATAACGATTTAATTTCTAAGGAGGATAACTGTTAAAGAAAGAACTATGCTATTATCCTATTTATTTTTCTCTATTGCAGTAATTTCTGTAATTATTAAATACTTATTTATAGCATCTGATTATTTAAAATATATACTTATGATAGAAATAATGTGTCCTATTTTAAGTATTACTTTAGTGGCTATTTCATTCTTTTTCGTCTTTAGCTTTATTAAATTTATGGATTATAGCATTCGGTAAATAAAAATAAACACAAAAAAACCTAAGTCGAAATGACTTAGGTTCTTGCTTGGCGACGTCCTACTCTCACAGGGACAAGGTCCCAACTACCATCGGCGCTAGAGAGCTTAACTTCCGTGTTCGGTATGGGAACGGGTGTGACCTCTCTGCCATCATCACCAAACTATGAAGGCATATTCCTTCAAAACTAGATAACATTGCTACATATTATATGGTTAAGTCCTCGATCTATTAGTATTCGTCAGCTCCACATGTCACCATGCTTCCACCTCGAACCTATCAACCTGATCATCTTTCAGGGATCTTACTAGCTT
>NZ_JBQAGZ010000010.1:0-202562 GCF_051916605.1 Bacillus cereus group sp. MYBK195-1
ATGATCAGGTTGATAGGTTCGAGGTGGAAGCATGGTGACATGTGGAGCTGACGAATACTAATAGATCGAGGACTTAACCATATAATATGTAGCAATGTTATCTAGTTTTGAGAGAACATAAAAAACTTGTTGACTTTTAAAGTAAATAAGTTATAATAATGATTGTCTCAAAAGAATAATGTCTGGTAATGATGGCAGAGAGGTCACACCCGTTCCCATACCGAACACGGAAGTTAAGCTCTCTAGCGCCGATGGTAGTTGGGACCTTGTCCCTGTGAGAGTAGGACGTTGCCAGGCAATATTATTCCGCAGTAGCTCAGCGGTAGAGCTATCGGCTGTTAACCGATCGGTCGTAGGTTCGATTCCTACCTGCGGAGCCATTGGAGAGCTGTCCGAGTTGGCCGAAGGAGCACGATTGGAAATCGTGTATACGTCACAAGCGTATCAAGGGTTCGAATCCCTTGCTCTCCGCCATAGGATTTATAATATTTGGCCCGTTGGTCAAGTGGTTAAGACACCGCCCTTTCACGGCGGTAACACGGGTTCGAATCCCGTACGGGTCACCACTTTGGAGGATTAGCTCAGCTGGGAGAGCACCTGCCTTACAAGCAGGGGGTCGGCGGTTCGATCCCGTCATCCTCCACCATATAAATTTTATATGAATAGTATTATCGCGGGGTGGAGCAGCACGGTAGCTCGTCGGGCTCATAACCCGAAGGTCGCAGGTTCAAATCCTGTCCCCGCAACCAAATGGTCCCGTGGTGTAGTGGTTAACATGCCTGCCTGTCACGCAGGAGATCGCCGGTTCGACCCCGGTCGGGACCGCCATTTTAATAAGGCTCGGTAGCTCAGTCGGTAGAGCAGAGGACTGAAAATCCTCGTGTCGGCGGTTCGATTCCGTCCCGAGCCACCATTTATTTTAATAAAATACGCCGGCTTAGCTCAATTGGTAGAGCAACTGACTTGTAATCAGTAGGTTGGGGGTTCAAGTCCTCTAGCCGGCACCATGTAAGTTTCGGAGGGGTAGCGAAGTGGCTAAACGCGGCGGACTGTAAATCCGCTCCTTCGGGTTCGGCAGTTCGAATCTGCCCCCCTCCACCATTTACATAGGGGCATAGTTTAAAGGTAGAACTGAGGTCTCCAAAACCTCCAGTGTGGGTTCGATTCCTACTGCCCCTGCCAAAATATATTTACACAACATGGCGGTTGTGGCGAAGTGGTTAACGCACCGGATTGTGGCTCCGGCATTCGTGGGTTCGATTCCCATCAGTCGCCCCATTTTTATTTTAAAAATTACAAATAATCTAATGGATACTTACATATAATTAAGTAAGAATTCGATGGGCTATAGCCAAGCGGTAAGGCAACGGACTTTGACTCCGTCATGCGCTGGTTCGAATCCAGCTAGCCCAGCCATTTTTGCGGAAGTAGTTCAGTGGTAGAATACAACCTTGCCAAGGTTGGGGTCGCGGGTTCGAATCCCGTCTTCCGCTCCAATAAAATTTTATATGGCGGCATAGCCAAGTGGTAAGGCAGAGGTCTGCAAAACCTTTATCACCGGTTCAAATCCGGTTGCCGCCTTTTCTTTTGTGCCGATGTGGCGGAATTGGCAGACGCGCACGACTCAAAATCGTGTTCCTTCGGGAGTGTCGGTTCGACCCCGACCATCGGTATCATGAACGGCGTAAAAAAGCTCTATACAATTAGTATAGAGCTTTTTTGTTTTCTTTTCATGACATGACAAAATAAGTAGAAAAAGTATTGTATATACAATATTTCTTTCGAGTACTCTAGAGAGAATTTCTCCACCCCGGTGACATGAAGTTAAATCCGATACCACCAGTAGATATTAGTACACTATCAACGGTTAAGTTTGTAACCTCTAAAAACTTCTTTTCAAACCCTTCTCTGTTGTACTTATACATAGTTGAGTGGCACGCCCACATATGCGTTGAAGTACTTAACCAGTCCCCTAAATCTTTTAATTCAGGGAACGACTCAAATTGAATTGGTTCATCTAATTTCATGAATCTCACTTGATAGATAGTTGGGTTTAACTTTTCTTCTATCCCTTTAAGACTATGTGCTTTTTTCTCATTTGAATGTGTCATAATTCTCCCTCTCTCTTTTCTTCAAATTTTTCCCTATTTTTATTATACAGCAATAGAAAGTAATTATGGGAATATTATGGAAATAGGTGTCAGCAATATAAAAAGACTCTAACAGAAATGTTAGAGTCTTTTTGTTAAATTATACTATGTGCTTCTAAAATTCGTAATAAACGTAGGAATTCATGTATAATATAACTTGTCGAAAGAACAAAATGATAGTGATTTATATTATGTCTGTAATATGAATCAAAAATGAACTTTTTATATTTCTTTTAAAAATGTGTTGAACACACATTATATTTCATATTAATATTTTTATGTAGATTTAAAACGGGAAAGAGAGTGGAAAGTATGGGCCGTAAATGGAACAATATTAAAGACAAAAAAGCATCAAAAGATGCAAATACAAGCCGTATATACGCGAAATTTGGGCGTGAAATTTATGTGGCAGCAAAACAAGGCGAGCCAGATCCAGAATCAAACCAAGCGCTAAGAGTTGTATTAGAGCGTGCGAAAACATACAATGTTCCAAGAACAATTATTGATCGTGCAGTTGAAAAAGCAAAAGGCGGTTCAGAAGAAAATTATGACGAGCTTCGTTATGAAGGATTCGGACCAAATGGAGCTATGGTTATTGTAGATACACTTACAAATAACGTAAACCGTACTGCAGCAGATGTACGAGCTGCATTTAGCAAAAATAGTGGTAATATGGGTGTGAACGGTTCTGTAGCTTACATGTTTGATGCGACAGCTGTTATCGGCCTTGAAGGTAAAACATCAGATGAAGTTCTTGAAATTTTAATGGAAGCAGATGTAGATGCACGTGACATTCTAGAAGAAGAAGATTCTGTTATCGTGTATGCTGAACCAGATCAATTCCATGCAGTACAATCTGCACTTAAAGGTGCTGGCGTTGAGGAGTTTACAGTTGCAGAATTAACAATGCTTGCACAAAGTGATGTAACACTTCCTGAAGATGCTCAAGCACAATTTGAGAAAATGGTTGATGCATTAGAAGATTTAGAAGATGTTCAACAAGTTTATCACAACGTAGACTTAGGAGAGTAATACGATAGAAGACCCTTTTCGCTTAGCGGATAGGGTCTTTTTTTATGAAGTTAATTAAGGTGATGAAGTATTAAAGGTATTTTGTTGTAGGTAGTGAATATGATTATAGGGATATATAAAATATTCATTATTTCTAGGAGGCTTAATATGGAACATAAGACACCAAAGCATATAGTTGCTGTAGCAGGTTATTTAACAAATGAAAAAAATGAAGTGTTATTAACAAAAGTGCACTGGCGAGCTGATACGTGGGAGTTGCCAGGAGGACAGGTAGAAGAAGGCGAAGCGCTCGATCAAGCTGTCTGTAGGGAAATAAAAGAGGAAACAGGGTTAACGGTGAAGCCTATCGGAATTACAGGGGTTTATTATAATACCTCTATGTATATTCTAGCTGTTGTTTTTAAAGTAGCATATATAAGTGGTGAAATAAAAACTCAACCTGAAGAGATACAAGAGGCTAAATTTGTTGATTTAAATGAAGAGAACATAGATGAGTATATAACGCGTCCTCATATGAAATCCAGAACGCTTGATGCAATGAGTGCAACACATTTTATTCCGTATGAAACGTGGGAAGTACAGCCATATAATTTAATAGGAAGATTGTAAAGAAAAGAGTAGCCGATTTGAGATACATTCGAATCACTACTCTTTTTTGTATACTGTTTAAGAAAAAGGTCAAAATAATAATAGCACTAGTATTGATTTGTAGAACGTTTGTTCTGTATAATAAATCTATATGTTATATACATTTAGATTACTAGATAGTCAAAAGTATATATATTTGTAGATGATATAATTAAAGTGTAAAGTGAAAATATAATAGTCTTAAGGGTTTCTCTTTTATTGGTTATTCGTGCTTTAACATAACCTATATTCAATATTTCAGATGAATAGTAGATAAAAAAATACTGTGATACAATACTTTTTTATCCCACTATTTGCTGGGCAGTAAGCCTGATTGATGAGGGCTCATTAAAGTTTCACTTTATACCTTACAATGATGTAAGGTACGTGTAAGAGAAATCGATGGGATATTTTTTTACAACAATGTATTCTTAAAGTAAGAGTTATATGCTGTGTGGAAAAGAGGTGTTCAAGATGAAAGAACGAGTATTATCTAGGGTGAACTATCATCAAAAAGTTGCATTAAATCCAATGACTAAACTTTTTTATAAAGCCATTATATTATTATTATTGTTAAGTTGTACGTTATTATTCATTGGAAATGTAATGATTGAGAAAAGTGATATTAGTAAATTACATGTACCGGCTAAGTTAGAGGTGCCAGATTCATTAACACATGCATTTATTGCGACAGAAGATAAAAGATTTTATCATCATAACGGTTTAGATTATATAGCAATTATTAGGGCCTCAGTTGAGAATATAAAGGCTGGTGGTGTCGTGCAAGGAGGAAGCACGATTACACAACAGCTATCTAAAAATGCCTTTTTAACAAATGAACGTACATTTTCTCGTAAGTGGAAAGAGATTTTTTATACGAAAAAAATTGAACGCACATTTACGAAGGATGAAATTTTAAAATTATATGTAAGTAATATTTATTATGGAGAAGGAGCGTGGGGAATTGAAAAAGCAGCAAACCTTTACTTCGGTAAAAAGGTGAACCAATTAACGTTGGCTGAAAGTGCAATGATGGCTGCTGTAGTAAAAGCACCTGCTTATTACTCACCTGCACAAAATTATGATAAAGCAGTAGAGAGACGAAATGTCGTTTTGAGACTAATGGAGAAAGAAGGCTATATAAGCCATGATGAGTATGTTCAAGCAGTTAGTGAGAAATTGGTAATTCGTCATGATATAAAGATAGAGCAGTCGATGTTAAATAGCGCGCGTAAAAAAGCAGTAAGTTAAGAGAAGTTCCTACAGAGGAGCTTCTTTTTTTGAATAAATTGTGACAAATTGTGACACAATATCGTCACAATTATTGTGTTTTTGTAATTTATGTGAGCGTGTTCATTGCGTGACGTATATAAGTGTTGATATTATGTGTATTGTGTACAATGCTGTATACAGAATATGAATTTAAAGAGGAATGTATATGAAATCAAATAAACTCATGGCTCTTGGTATAGTTTTTTCTATCGCAGTATTGATTGTAATTGGAACAATTGCGTATAGCATCATAAATGACAAAAAAGATAAAGGGAATGAGATGTTTGCTTATTCTACGCAACAATCTTTAGGGAAAGATGATGCTCCAGTTAAGGTAGTTGAATTTGGAGACTTTAAATGTCCTGCTTGTCGTACTTGGGATGTAACAGTATTACCTCGATTAAAAGAAGAGTATATTGATAAAGGCAAAGTGCAGTTATATTTTATTAACTTCCCATTTATCGGAAAAGACTCGGATTTAGGTGCAGCAGCTGGTGAAGCAATTTATAAACAAGATAAAGATTCATTCTGGATTTTCTATGATGAGATTTATCAAAATCAAAAGAAAGATACGGAAGAATGGATTACAGAAGATTTGCTTCTTAGCATTGTGAAAGAGAAACTGCCGAAAGTTGATGTAGAGCAATTTAAGAAAGATTTACACAGTAAAGACATTAAAGAAAAAGTACGTAAAGACTCAGATCGTGCTCAAAAATTAAAAGTTCAAGGTGCTCCTTCAGTATATGTAAACGGAAATCTTGCAAATCCTGATTTTGATAGTATGAAGAAGGCAATTGATAAAGAATTGAAAAAGTGATGAGGTTTCTCATCACTTTTTCGACTTTTTTCGATAAAATTCTTGCCTCTACTTTTTTTACATGCTATACTACTTTACATAAGTTATTCTAATATCTTATATGTAATTCATATTTGCGGGTGTAGTTTAGTGGTAAAACAAGAGCCTTCCAAGCTCTGGTCGAGAGTTCGATTCTCTTCACCCGCTCCAAATTTTATTAAATGTTTTTCTATAAATTGTGATCAACGCAGTGTTTCGTTTCCGAGATAAACGAGGCATTGCGTTTTTTAATGTTTGAAAAACCTAATTACATGCGAAAATAGAAGTAAATAATAGTATTCCAAAAGTGAATTACTAACCAATAGAGTCGTTACATAAGGGATGGATTCATCTGAGGAGGCGATTAAGAGTGGATTTTGAACAATTAAAGCAAGATGTAATTGCGTATAGTAAAACAATTGGCATAGATAAAATAGGCTTTGCGAGTGCTTCTCCTTTTGAGGAATTAAAGCAGCGCTTAATCCAGCAACAACAATTAAATTATCAATCTGGATTTGAAGAGCCTGATATAGAGAAGAGAACGAATCCGCAACTGTTATTACCGGGTGCTAAATCAATTATTGCGATTGCTTTAGCATATCCTTCAAAATTAAAAAATGCACCATTAAGTAAGCGTGGAGAACGCCGTGGGATTTTTTGTCGTGCTTCTTGGGGACAAGATTATCATCTTGTTTTACGAGATCGTTTGCAAAAATTAGAAGCATATTTAATTGAAAAACTTCCGGATATAGAAGTGAAGTCCATGGTTGATACAGGTGAATTAAGTGATCGAGCTGTATCAGAGCGTGCAGGCATTGGATGGAGCGGTAAAAACTGCTCTATTATTACACCTGAATTTGGTTCGTACGTATACTTAGGGGAAATGATTACAAATGTTCCATTCCCGCCAGATAAGCCGATAGAAGATCAATGCGGGGGCTGTACGAAATGTATCGATATTTGTCCTACCGGTGCTTTAATACAGGGGGGACAGTTAGATTCGAAGAAGTGCATTGCGTTTTTAACACAGACGAAAGGATTCCTACCTGAAGAATATCGCGATAAAATAGGAAATCGTATATATGGATGTGATACGTGTCAGACTGTTTGCCCGAAAAACAAAGGAATGGATTTTCATAATCATCCTGAGATGGAGCCGGATCCTGAGCTAGTTAAACCATTATTAACGCCACTTTTAACAATTAGTAATCGTGATTTTAAAGAGAAATATGGGATTATGTCAGGGTCATGGAGAGGGAAAAAGCCACTGCAAAGAAATGCGATTTTAGCATTAGCACATTTTAAAGAAGCATCGGCAATTCCTGATTTAATTGGTGTTATGAAAGATGACCCAAGACCAGTACTACGCGGAACGGCAGCATGGGCACTTGGGAAAATTGGCGGAGATGGAGTAGGCGAAGCGATTGAGAAAGCGATGGAACGTGAGAAAGATGAAGAAGTGCTTCATGAAATGAATCGCGGGCTTGAATTGTTAGCACAGAAAAAAGAGTAGATAATATTTCCCTTTTTCATATTGTAATATGGGAGGGAGACAGAATGGTTGTAAAAACGAAGATTGAAAACCAAGTACAACAATTTTTAGCATATATAACGGAGAAAAGAACGAATGTGGATGGTATTGATGAGGATTTACTACAAATGGCACTGAGAAAGAAACAATTGTTTCAAAGACGTAGTGCACATATAGTGAAAGCAACTGCGGATGTTTCTTTCATTAGACAATTAAATAGTAATGACCATCAAGAAATTGATTATCAAATACATTTTAAATATTTAATTAAGCATAAAGAATTATTTTATATTGAAGAGGAACAATTAAAACGAAGAGTTTGTTTAAATAATAGTCGGATTATAGGCGATTATGCTATTGAAGTGTCAGAAGAAATTAGAATGGGTGAGGCATTAGAAAGGGAAATTACGAAAGAGAAGTACGGTTCTTATCAGTATAATCGTTTAGAGGCAGTGAAATATGCAGAGCGTTGGTGGGATGACCGAAATCCTATGTATCGTAATTTCCCTGATAATTGTACGAATTTCATTTCTCAATGTCTTCATACTGGAGAAGTACCTATGAGCGGGTATCCTAATATTCGTAAAGGATGGTGGCAAAGGGAGAATCAGTGGAGCTGGAGCTGGGCTGTTGCACATTCTTTTTATTGGTATTTGTCAGGTGCTACAACAGGACTTCGAGCAGAGGCGGTAGAAAGGCCAGAAGAACTTATTCTTGGAGATGTCATTGCTTATGATTTCGAGGATGACGGAAGATGGAATCATACGACGATTGTAGTAGCAAAAGATGCAGATGGTATGCCGCTTGTAAATGCACATTCAGCGAATAGCCGTCGACGTTATTGGAACTATGAAGACTCTAGTAAATATACACCACAAATGAAATATAAATTCTTTCATATTATTAATGGGTAGAGATTTTTCGCTCAAGTGGTATAATACGTAGTAGACAAAAAACAGAGGTGAATATCGCGTGGGAGTACATGTTGTTTTATATCAGCCAGAAATTCCAGCAAATACAGGGAATATTGCTCGTACTTGTGCAGCAACTGGAACAGAATTACATTTGATTAGACCGCTTGGATTTTCAACGGATGATAAAATGTTAAAGCGTGCAGGATTAGATTATTGGCAGCACGTAAAAATTACGTATTATGATTCAATTGAAGAATTTTATGAAAAAAATAAAGACGGTGAATTCTTCTATTTAACAAAGTATGGCGAGAAAGCTCATACAGCGTTTGACTATAGCAAGCGCGAGAAGGATTACTATTTTGTATTTGGAAGAGAAACAAACGGCTTACCAGCTAATGTAATCGAAGAAAACTTTGATCATTGTTTACGTATTCCAATGACAGATAAAGTACGTTCATTAAATTTATCTAATACAGCAGCAATTTTAATTTATGAAGCGTTCCGTCAACAAAATTACCCTGGATTAGATTTAGAAATCGTTTATTAAAAGTCGCCATATGGCGACTTTTTTTTATAAAATAAAAATAATATATAATCATACATTTAAAAGAGAGGACATAATCATATAGAATGGGATATATGATTAAAAATAGATAAGACGGGTTGAGATAAATATGAAGGAAGAATATAGTAATCAAAATACCTTTTTAAGTATGATAGATATGGATTTAATTAGACAAGGATTATTACATGCTATTCAAGATTTAGTATTCATATTGAAAGTTATTGATAATGAAACGTTTCAATATATGTATGTGAATAAAATAGGAATGGATTATGCTAGGTTAAGCGAAGAGTGCTATGGAAAAACTTTTGCAGAAGTATTACCAAAAGATATAGCGGGGATATTGCAAAGGCAATATGCAAAAGTAGTGAGAGAAGCGAAAGCACATATCTTTTGTGATGTAGTCAATTTACCAAAAGGTGAGATACATTATGAATCTTCACTTAATCCTGTCTGCGACGAAGAAGGAATATGTCAATTTGTTATTTGTATTACAAGAGATATTACAGCTCAAATTGAGGAGAAGACAGAGATAGAGGAAAAACAAATGTTATTTAAGTCGTTACTGGAATATAATAATGACTCAATTATATCTATAGATTCTATAGGGAGAGTTACATATGCAAATCCGGCAACGTATGAAATATTTGGATACCGGTATGAGGAATTAAATAATAAATTTATTTTTGAATTCATTAATAAAGAATATGAAAAAGATTTTCAAATTATATTTAAGGGATCGATGCAAGGAAAAGCAAAACAAATTGTTTCAAAGAAATATGTTCATAAAGAAGGGTACGAGCTATATATTTCTTTGAGAACTATCCCGATTATTGTGAACGGTGAAATTGTTGGGATTTATATTGTTACGAGAGATGTTACAAGGCAAGTATTAAACGAAATGCGAACAGAATATTTAGCTTACTATGACCAGTTAACGGGATTAATGAATAGAATTTCATGTACAAATAAGTTAAATACTTTTTTAAATGAGAGTGTAAATTTTGCACTTGTATTTATAGATTTAGATGAGTTTCATCGTATTAATGATACATTTGGTCATAAAGAGGGAGATAAAGTATTACAAAAAGTTACAGAATGTTTAAGCAATCTAAAAATAGAAGATATGCACTTATTTAGAGAACACGATGATCAATTTGTTATGTTGATAGAAAATATAACGAAAGAATATGTAGAGGAAGTTGCAAAAAGCATACTGAAAAATATTAGTGAATATTTTGTAATCGAAGAAGAAGATGTATATTTAAGTGCGTCAATTGGAATTGTAATGGCTCCAGCAGATGGAGAAGATGAAAAAATACTATTTCAGAGAGTCGATGCTGCTTTAGAAAAAGCAAAAGAAAAAGGAAAAGGACATTATCATTTTTATTGTAGTGGATTAGACTGTGAGCGTGAACAAAGGTTTATAATAGAAAACCAGTTACATCGTGCTATAGAAAAAAATGAATTTTTCTTATATTATCAGCCACAAATTAATATTGAAACGAAAAAAATAGCTAGTATGGAAGCTTTAATAAGGTGGGAGAATAAGGAATTAGGATTTGTTTCTCCAAACCAATTTATTCCGTTGGCAGAAAGAACAGGATTTATTATTAAGCTGGATGAATGGGTAGTAAATCAAGTGTGTCAGCAATTGCGCGAATGGTTAAATAAAGGGTATGATGTGGTCCCAATTGCAGTTAATATTTCAGCTAGACACTTTCGTTCTATTACATTAATAGAGATGATTACACGGGCTTTAAATAAGTACAATGTACCAACTCATTTATTAGCGATAGAGGTTACAGAAGGAGCTCTTATACATAAAGATATATCGAAGAGAGTATTACTACAATTAAAAGAGAAAAATTTAAAGATTCATTTAGATGATTTTGGAACAGGCTATTCATCTTTAAGTTATTTAAAAACATATCCAATTGATACTTTAAAAATTGATCGTTCTTTTATGGAAGGTATACATATAGATGAACGTGATACGAATATTACAGCTGCAATTATTCATTTAGCTCATACTTTAGAATTAAATGTAATTGCAGAAGGAGTAGAAAAAAAGGAGCAAATACAGTTTTTGAAAGAAAAGAATGTGAAGCTTGTACAAGGTTATTATTATAGCCGACCACTATCCAAATATGATATGGAAAATATGTATTATAAATAAAAAAATGATGTGCTAAAAGCACATCATTTTTTATGTGTACCTGGTTTGTCATTGTAACCGGATGTAAAAATAGCTGTAAGAAATGTGAGTGATACACCTAAAATTAATAATAATTTCATACTAATATCCTCCTTACTTTTTTCGGTTCATGAGTTTTATTTATTACCCAAAATGTATGTAAGGTTCTTAGAAGAAAAGAATTTATTTATAATGAATAGCAGTGTAAAAACGTTAATACCTATATTATACAGAATTTTCTTTGAATTTTGGAGAGAATTTTAGTGTGCTATTATATATTTCGTTTTGATTTAAAGAATGTTTAAGGACATCCTAGCATACCTTTTATAATAATCCGATTGAACAAGGAGATGGGGGAGGAGCTATAATGGATATTCTAAAAAAGATTGAACAGCATCGAGCAGCAGAAGAGCGTTTACAATGGGAAGGTACGTTTGCGGAGTATTTGGAGCTTGTGAAAGAAAGACCATGGGTGGCTCAAACAGCACACTCTCGCATTTACAATATGATAAAAGATGCTGGAATTGAAGAAGTTGATGGTAGAAGAAAGTATAACTTCTTTAGTAATCAGCTCTTTGGATTAGAGGATGCTCTAGAACGTCTTGTAGAGGAATATTTTCATCCATCTGCAAAACGATTAGATGTTAGAAAAAGAATTTTATTATTAATGGGTCCTGTTAGTGGAGGGAAATCAACGTTAGTTACAATGTTGAAACGAGGATTAGAAACATATTCAAGAACAGATCGCGGAGCAATTTTTGCAATTAAAGGATGCCCAATGCACGAGGATCCACTGCATTTAATTCCACATCATTTACGAGATGATTTCTTTGATGAGTATGGGGTTAGAATTGAAGGGAATTTATCACCACTAAATGTCATGCGTTTAGAGCAAGAATACGGATCAAGAATTGAGGATGTAGTTGTAGAGCGTATTTTCTTCTCTGAAGATCGCCGTACAGGGATTGGTACATTTAGCCCGTCTGATCCAAAATCACAAGATATTGCAGATTTAACAGGTAGTCTGGACTTCTCTACGATTGCAGAATATGGTTCAGAATCAGATCCGCGTGCGTATCGATTTGATGGAGAATTAAATAAGGCAAACCGAGGAATGATGGAGTTCCAAGAGATGTTAAAATGCGATGAGAAGTTTTTATGGCACTTATTATCACTTACGCAAGAAGGGAATTTCAAAGCGGGAAGATTTGCGCTTATTTCAGCAGATGAATTAATTGTAGCGCATACGAATGAAACAGAGTATCGCTCATTTATAGCAAATAAGAAAAATGAAGCATTGCACTCAAGAATTATTGTAATGCCAGTTCCTTATAATTTACGAGTAAGTGAAGAAGAACATATTTATGAAAAAATGATTCGTGAAAGTGATGTATCGAATGTTCACATTGCACCACACACACTTCGCGTTGCAGCAATGTTCACTATTTTAACTCGTTTAAAAGATCCGAAGCGTCCGGATATTGATTTAATTAAAAAGATGCGTTTGTATGATGGAGAAACGGTAGAAGGTTATAATGCGATTGATGTAGAAGAATTACAACGCGAATATCAAGATGAAGGTATGAAGGGTATTGATCCTCGTTATGTCATTAACCGAATTTCGTCTACAATCATTCGAAAAGAGGTACCATCTATTAACGCGTTAGATGTACTTAGATCTTTAAAAGATGGGCTAGATCAGCATCCATCCATTAGTAATGAAGACCGTGAACGTTACATGAATTTCATCTCATTAGCGAGAAAAGAATACGATGAAATCGCGAAGAAAGAAGTACAAAAAGCGTTTGTTTATTCATATGAAGAATCAGCTAAGACGCTTATGGATAATTACTTAGATAACGTCGAGGCGTACTGCAATAAATCGAAATTACGTGATCCGTTAACAGGAGAAGGAATGAGTCCAGATGAAAAATTAATGCGCTCAATTGAAGAGCAAATTGGAATTTCAGAAAATGCTAAGAAAGCGTTCCGTGAAGAGATTTTAATTCGCATTTCTGCTTATGCCCGTAAAGGAAAACGCTTTGATTATAATTCACATGAACGTCTTCGTGAAGCGATTCAGAAAAAACTATTTGCTGATTTAAAAGATATAGTGAAAATTACAACATCAACGAAAACGCCGGACGAAAATCAGCTTAAGAAAATCAATGATGTTGTTGCGCGTTTAATTGATGAGCATGGCTATAATTCTTCTTCAGCAAATGAATTACTACGCTATGTAGGTAGCTTGTTAAACAGATAGTTTGATAACAAAACGCTGTCTCTTGTATTTTGCGGGACAGCGTTTTATTATCCGTTCATATGTGTATAAAGTGTCATACCTTGTCCAAATGTAATAAATTAAGATGCAATTTTATGAATTTATTGTCAATTATTTTTACAATATGCATATGATAGAGTAACCAACCATTCATACGAAAAAAGCCAACACAATACAATATGTTGCAAAGTAAAAATATGTGCAACAATGCATTGTGTTTCTTTCTTATCAGTGGCTGAATATTTCTTTCTATTATGTGAGTGGCAAAATTTTGTTTAGGATGCTCGGGGTATTGTATGAAAAACGTTATAAATGTTTATGGGATGATTTTCTGTGGGCAGTTACCTTTCAAACATTCTAGCTTGCACATTACAGAACAAAATTTATAGATTGCTGTTCATACAGGAAGACAATTACAGTAAGGAGGGAAAGGAATGGGCGAAGAAAATCAACCAAATTATACGATTTCACAGGAAAACTGGTCCCTCCATCGCAAAGGATATGACGACCAACAGCGCCATCAAGAAAAAGTACAAGAGGCAATTAAGAATAATTTACCCGATCTTGTAACAGAAGAAAGTATAGTTATGTCTAATGGCAAGGATGTTGTAAAAATACCAATTCGTTCTCTAGATGAATATAAGATTAGATACAATTATGATAAAAATAAACATGTTGGGCAAGGAAACGGTGACAGCAAAGTTGGTGATGTCGTTGCGAGAGATGGATCAGGTGGTCAAAAACAAAAAGGGCCAGGAAAAGGGCAAGGAGCAGGAGATGCAGCTGGGGAAGATTACTATGAAGCTGAAGTCTCTATTTTAGAATTAGAGCAAGCGTTTTTCAGAGAGTTAGAACTGCCTAATTTAAAGAGAAAAGAAATGGATGAAAACCGGATTGAACATGTTGAATTTAATGACATTAGAAAAACAGGATTATGGGGAAATATCGATAAGAAACGAACAATGATATCCGCATATAAACGAAATGCAATGAGTGGTAAAGCATCTTTTCATCCAATTCACCAAGAAGACTTAAAGTTCCGCACTTGGAATGAAGTATTAAAGCCAGATTCAAAAGCTGTTGTATTAGCGATGATGGATACGAGTGGATCGATGGGAATATGGGAGAAATATATGGCACGTAGCTTCTTTTTCTGGATGACAAGATTTTTACGCACAAAGTATGAAACAGTAGATATTGAATTTATTGCCCATCATACGGAGGCAAAAGTAGTTCCAGAGGAAGAGTTTTTCTCAAAAGGAGAAAGTGGCGGAACGATTTGTTCTTCTGTATACAAAAAAGCACTCGAACTTATCGATAATAAATATTCACCAGACCGCTATAATATTTATCCATTCCATTTTTCAGATGGTGATAATTTAACATCAGATAATGCTAGATGTGTAAAACTTGTTGAAGAGCTAATGAAGAAGTGTAATATGTTTGGGTATGGGGAAGTGAATCAGTATAACCGCCATAGTACACTCATGTCAGCCTATAAAAATATTAAAGATGAAAACTTTAGATACTATATTTTAAAGCAGAAAGCAGACGTATTTCATGCGATGAAAAGCTTTTTTAGAGAAGAATCAGGTGAGAAAATGGCATAACCTCTTTTAAAGAGGTTCTTTTTTTGTAACCTTTTTATTTTTCTGGTTGAAAATGATAATGAAAATCATTATCATTTATTCAAGAAATGATTACATTTCGAATTATATATTTTGAAGGAGATGTAAAATTGAAACAAAATAAAAGAAAACGTATAAATGCAATGATTATAGCGGCGGCGTTATCACTTCCGTTTGCTGTTTATTCAACACCTGCTTTAGCGGCAGTAGCAATTGAGGCGAATAAAACGGGACAAGGTTTAGAAGATGGTACATATGACGCTGTTATTAAAGCGTATAAAGATAAAACAAATGAAGAGTCTATGGCAGCTGTTTATATAAAGGATCCGAAATTAACAATTGAGAATGGAAAGAAAATTGTAACAGCAACGTTAAGTGATAGTGATTTCTTTCAATACTTGAAGACAGAGGATATTCACACTCCAGGTGTGTTTCATGATGTAAAGGTCATATCAGAAGACAAAAAGAAAAATGGGACGAAGGTTATTCAATTTGAAGTTGGAGAATTAGGAAAAAGATACAATATGCAAATGCATATTTATATTCCAACGATGGCCTATGACAATAAGTATCAAGTACAGTTTGAAGTAAATACATTGAATTTAGAGAACAATGTTCCAGAAAAACAAAAGGAAAATAAAGAGGATAAAGTGGATCAACAAGATGAAATTGGAAATGTAATAGTAGATAAGCAACTACAAAGGCATATTAATAAATATAATTTAAATAGAGAAAATCTAGATACCCCAATAACTAAGGAAGATTTATTAAAAGTTAAATCCTTAATAGTCGTTGAAGCTAAAAGTAAAGGAATAAAAGACGTAAGTGGTCTAGAATATATGACGAACTTAGAAAACTTAACGTTGGAAGAAGTTAAGTTAAAAAATATAAAATTTATCTCGGACTTGAGACAATTGAAATCATTAAGTATAACCTATGGTGAACTTGAAGATATTGGACCTTTGGCTAAGTTAGAGCATATTGAGTTTTTAACTTTGAGAAACAATAAAATCTCAGATTTAAGCCCATTAAGCCAAATGAAGAAGATTAAAATGCTAGATTTAAATAGTAATTATATAAAAGATATTAAACCATTATTTACAGTGAAATCTTTAAGGACTTTGACTGTGGCAAATAATCAAATTAGTAATGATAACCTTGCTGGAATTGAGCAATTGAAAAATGTAAAAAACTTATCTTTAAGTAACAATGGACTTACAAATATTGAACATATTACATCAATGAAAAAATTAGTAGAGTTAGATCTTGCTAAAAATGAATTAGAAAACATCGAACCTTTATCAAGATTATCTACTGTACAATCACTTAATTTAGAAGAAAACTATATTTCAGATATAACGCCACTTAGTCACTTAACAGACTTATATGATTTAAAGTTAGGTTCAAATGAAATTCGTGATGTTAGACCTGTTCAAGAGCTAGGAAAAAGAATATATATCGATATTCAAAGACAAAAAATCTTTTTAGATAATGTAGAAAAAGATAAGGAAGTTAAAATACCTATCTATAATTTACAAGGAGAGCCACTTGATACTATTCAATTGAAGAGTGAAGATGGGATCGTTAATAATGGTTCTGTTAAATGGGGGACTACTGGTAAAAAAACATATGAATTTACGTTGGATATAAAGCCAGAAGAGAATCGTATTAAGTTTAATGGAACAGTAATTCAAAATGTTGTTGAAAGATTAGATGAAATCAAGGAAACAATAAAAGAGGATAATGAACAAAAGGAAAATGTAATTCTCGATAAAACTTTACAAAAACATATTAATAAAGAGAATTTAGGTAGAGAGAATTTAAACGCTCCTATTACAAAAGAAGATTTATTACAGATCAAAAAATTAGAGATACCTAAAGAAAATGGAAATGAGATAAAAAATATAACAGGTTTAGAGTACATGACGAACTTAGAAAAACTCACTTTAGAAGGAGTAGGCCTGAAAAATATTGAGTTCATCTCAAACTTGAAACAATTGAATAATGTGAATGTATCTCATAATCAAATTGAAGATATAACACCACTATCTTCATTGGAAAATTTACAGTGGTTAAATCTTGCGGACAATCATATTAAAGATGTAACGGTTATTGGTTCCATGCTAAACTTATTTAGCTTAAATCTAGTTGGGAATGAGATTCGTGATGTCAGGCCGTTAATACAATTAGGGCAGTGGTTTACAATTGATGTTGGAAGACAAAATATCATTTTAAATGATGCAAAAATAAACGAAGAAATTCAAGTTCCTGTATATGATTTAGAAGGAGAAAGTATTGAAAATATTCAATTGACAAGTGAGGGAGGGACGTTTAATAACGGAGTAATAAAATGGAATACGCCAGGTGAAAAGGTGTATAAATTTGATTTAGATTCTGATGAAATTAGCATAAGGTTTAACGGAACAGTTATACAGAATATAGTGGAAAAAGAAGAAGTAAAAGAACCGGTAAAAGAAGTTGAAGAAGCAAAAGAAGAAGTGAAAGAACCAACAAAAGAAGTTGAAGAAACAAAAGAAGAAGTGAAAGAGCCGGTAAAAGAAGTTGAAGGATCGAAAGAAGAAGTGAAAGAACCGGTAAAAGAAGTTGAAGGATCGAAAGAAGAAGTGAAAGAACCGGTAAAAGAAGTTGAAGAAATAAAAGAAGAAGTGAAGGAACCGGTAAAAGAAGTTGAAGGATCGAAAGAAGAAGTGAAAGAGCCGGTAAAAGAAGTTGAAGGAACAAAAGAAGAAGTGAAAGAGCCGGTAAAAGAAGTTGAAGAAGCGAAAGAACCAAAGAAAGAAGTAAAAGAATCAGCAACAGGATTGGATCAAGAGCCAAAAGGGAATAATCAAGTTGTTGAAAACGAGGGAAGAAAAGCAGACACTTTAAATAAACAACATACTAATAAGCCAGAAGAAGGTAAGAAATTTTTACCATCAACAGGCGGTGAAGCTAGCACATCGACTTTACTTCCTGGCATAACACTTGTTCTTTCCGCACTAAGTATGTTCGTATTTAGAAAGAGATTATTTAAGAAATAAATAACGTTTAATCTTATTATTATATATAATTAATTTTCGCTTTTTTGAGAAGACATTATCATGGCGGTTTTATTAGAAACATGCATATGATGATGTCTTTTTTTACTAGAGAGGGATATTACTAGTGATTGTCTAAGTGTATTAGAAAAGGAGGGGAAGTTATGCATATTAATTCTATTTCAAAGATCGAAGAAGCTGCAGAATTTATTTCGATGATGAATAAAGATATTACGCAGCATGTTGGTTATTGCGGGGAAAATCATGAAGAAATATTGGACGCTATTCTTCATGGTTTTTCTGATATAGGGTGGGAGAAGTCTTTTGTCGTTTCTTATAATGATAATAATGAAATTGTAGGTGTATTAGGATTTGATATAGATGAGATAAGCGAAAGTGCGGAGATTTGGGGGCCTTTTATTATAGCTTCGAATTGGGGAGAGATTACTTTAAGTATGTGGAAGAAACTTATCGAGAAAATTCCACTTCATATTCAAAAGTTTCATGGATTTTATCACGTGAAAAATAGTAATGGCATCGACTTTATGAAATATTTACAAGCTAAAAAACAAGAGAAACATAGCGTTTTAATTTTAAAGAAAACTAATGTGGAGCAATGTACAATAAATCAAGTAGAGGAAGCATCTCAACAAGTATTTGAGCAGTTTATTGTTTTACATAATAATATTTTTCCTAATACATATTATGAAGGAAATGAAATCATTGAACGTTTAAGTGATACGAATAAATTATTTGTAAGTATGAAGAATGGTAAGTTAGAAGGTTATGTATATGTTGAAGTAAATCCGGAGTTTCATGAAGCGAATATTGAATTTATTGCAACCGCTGAAAATAGTAGAAGAAAAGGTGTCGGAGAGCGGATATTGCAAGGGGCAATTCAGTATATTTTCTCTTTCCAAGGGATGAGAGAGATAGTACTATGTTTGAATACGAATAATGATCATGCGATGAAATTGTACAAGAAAGTAGGTTTTGAGGAAAAAGCATGTTTACAACACTATATAATAGAGTGAAAAACCCATTCATATGAATGGGTTTTAATACGGATTTAGAAGTGATTTGAGGCGCCAATCGTTACATAACCTTTTTTATTTTTTTCGGCACTTCTTTCGTTTGCAAATTAACATCTTCTTTTCGTAGCTCTTTAAAGAGTGAAGTAACCATAAGAACGACTACAATAGAAAATGGTAGCGCAGCAATTATAGCTGCGATTTGTAGTGCATTTAATCCTCCAGCTTGTAATAAAATAGCGGCAATTATCGCGATTGTTAATCCCCATATAAGTTTTAAACTATTTTTCGGTGATAAACTTCCGTTACTCGTTTGCATTGAAACAACAAATGTTGCTGAATCGGCAGAAGTAACGAAAAATGTGGCTACTAAAATTAACCCGATAATCGTTAAAAATGTAGAGAATGGTAGGTGTGAAATAACAGCAAATAATCCAATCTCTGTACCATTTTTTGCAATTTCATCAGCTATTCCAAGCGATTGGAACATTTCCATATGGATTGCGGTACCACCAAACACTGCAAACCAAAATGTACAGATAAGAGTTGGGACTAATACAACTCCAAAAATAAATTCTTTTATTGTGCGCCCTTTAGAAATACGAGCGATGAATGTACCGACGAATGGAGACCAAGAAATCCACCATCCCCAATAGAAAATAGTCCAGTTTTCAATCCAAGAAGAAGATTTTTCATTAAATGCTCCTAAATTTAATCCCATACTAGGCAAAGCTCCAATATAAGAACCGAGTGTAGATGTGAAATATTTCATAATAAATACGGTTGGCCCTAAAAATAAAAAGGAGACGAGTAAAATACCTGCAAGAGAGAAATTTAAGTTACTCAAATATTTAATCCCACGATCTAAGCCAGTTTGTGCACTCGTTAAATATAAAACGGCGAAGATGGCGATAAGTACGAGCTGTGTAAGTAAAGTGTTATGAATAGAAGGGAATAAATAGCTTAATCCTCCAGCAATTTGTTGAGCACCAATCCCAACAGATGGTACAATGCCAAACACTGTGGCTAAAACAGCTAAAATATCGACTGTTTTTCCGATACGAGAATTTTTCGATCGATTAAATAATGGAGTAACTGTAGCCCCGATAGTGCTACCTTTTTGTTTGCGGAATGTGAAATATGCAATTGTTAAAGCAACCATTGCGTATAGTGACCATGGAAAGAGACCCCAGTGGAAAAATGAATATTGCATAGCGAGTTTGGCACTTTCCTCTGTCCCCGCTTTTCCTGTTAATGGATCTGTAAAATGTGAAATCGGTTCAGCGATTCCATAAAAGAGGAGTCCAATCCCCATTCCTGCTCCAAACAACATGGATAGCCAAGATGGATAATTATATTTTGGCTTTTCTCCATCTTTACCAAGACGAATAGAACCGTACTTAGAAAATGCTAAATAAGCAGCCAAAATAATCATTGTAGTCATAAGTAGAGAGTAAAACCACCCAAATTTATTGAGGATAAATGAGTTTAAAGAAGATGTAACACTTTGTAAATCGTAGCCTTGTATCCAACTTGCTGGGGTAATTCCCCATATAATGAATAATGTTGTTAGCAAGAAGGAGATATAAAATACACTGTTTTCTTTTTTTATCATAGAATCCCACCCTTATTTAATAAAGTTAACAATTATAATAATCATAACAATTAAGTTTTTAATTGTCAAAAAATTACCTTTTTATAATGTGAAAGGATGCAATTTGTTTTAGGGAGGTAAAGAGCAATGTGTTCACGATATGTACAAATTATAGGAAGAAATAATATGAAATATTGCATTTTATATTGTTACATCCAGATTTTATGTTAAATTCTTGAATGGAATATTAAAATAGGGGGCAAGGATATGAACAAGAAATCAAAAATCAATAAAGTGATGCTTAGCATTAGTACAATGGCTTTATCGTTAGGCGCACTTCAAACTCATGCAGCAGCGGAAGAAAAAGTACCGTATAACGTGTTGAAAACGAAACCGGTTGGAATTGAAAAGTCGGTAGATGAAGTTGGACATATTTCAAAAGTTGATGAAACTTTATCATTTCAAGAACGTTTAAAAGTAGGAGATTTTTCACAGCGACCAGCATCTATTACGAAGAAAACTGCAGTAAAGCAAGTTAAAGAAAGCTATTCAATGGCTGATTTAAACAAAATGAATGATCAAGAATTAGTTGAAACGTTAGGCAGTATTAAGTGGCACCAAATTACAGACTTATTCCAATTTAATGAAGATGCAAAGGCTTTTTATAAAGATAAAGGAAAAATGCAAGTCATTATAGATGAATTAGCTCATAGAGGTAGTACATTTACGAAAGATGATTCAAAAGGAATTCAAACGTTTACTGAAGTGCTGCGTTCAGCTTTTTATCTTGCATTTTATAATAGTGAATTAAGCGACTTAAATGAAAGAAGCTTCCAGGACAAATGTTTACCTGCTTTAAAAGCGATCGCAAAAAATCCGAATTTTAAGCTTGGTACAGTTGAACAAGATACAGTCGTATCTGCATACGGTAAATTAATTAGTAATGCTTCAAGTGATGTTGAAACGGTTCAATACGCATCGAATATTTTAAAGCAATACAATGATAATTATACTACTTATGTAAATGATCGAATGAAGGGACAAGCAATATACGATATTATGCAAGGTATTGACTATGATATACAGTCGTACTTAACTGTGGCTCGTAAAGAAGCGAATGAAACGATGTGGTATGGAAAAGTAGATGGGTTTATTAATGAAATAAATCGTATTGCTCTTCTAAATGAAGTAACGCCAGAAAATAAATGGCTCGTTAATAATGGCATTTATTTTGCTAGCCGTTTAGGGACGTTTCATAGTAATCCAAATAAAGGATTAGAGGTTGTTACACAAGCAATGCATATGTATCCGCGCTTAAGTGAACCGTATTTTGTTGCGGTAGAACAAATTACAACAAATTATAATGGTAAAGATTATAGCGGGAATACAGTAGATTTAGAGAAAATACGTAAAGAAGGAAAAGAGCAATACTTACCAAAAACGTATACATTCGACGATGGATCAATTGTGTTCAAAACAGGAGATAAAGTATCAGAAGAAAAAATTAAGAGACTATATTGGGCTGCGAAGGAAGTAAAGGCACAGTATCACCGTGTAATTGGAAATGACAAAGCGTTAGAGCCAGGAAATGCGGATGATGTATTAACGATCGTAATTTATAATAGTCCAGATGAATATCAGTTAAATAGACAATTGTATGGATATGAAACAAACAACGGTGGAATTTATATTGAAGAGACAGGTACATTCTTTACATATGAGCGTACACCAGAGCAAAGTATTTATAGTTTAGAAGAGTTATTCCGTCATGAATTTACTCATTATCTGCAAGGGAGATATGAAGTTCCTGGTTTATTTGGAAGAGGAGATATGTATCAAAATGAAAGGCTAACTTGGTTCCAAGAAGGAAATGCAGAGTTTTTCGCAGGATCTACTCGTACGAATAACGTTGTACCAAGAAAGAGTATAATTAGCGGATTATCATCTGATCCTGCAAGCCGTTATACAGCAGAGCGTACACTATTTGCTAAATACGGTTCTTGGGATTTCTATAATTACTCGTTCGCATTGCAGTCTTACTTATATACGCATCAGTTTGAAACATTTGATAAAATTCAAGATTTGATTCGTGCGAATGACGTGAAAAATTATGATGCATATCGTGAAAATCTAAGTAAAGATCATAAGTTAAATAAAGAGTATCAAGAGTATATGCAGCAGTTAATTGATAATCAAGATACATACACTGTACCAGAAGTAGCTGATGATTATTTAGCTGAACATGCAACGAAGTCGTTAGCAGCGGTGAAGAAAGAAATTAGTGATACGTTGCCTATGAAAGATACAAAAATGACAAAACATAATTCTCAATTCTTTAATACATTTACATTAGAAGGTACGTATACAGGTAGTGTCACAAAAGGTGAATCAGAAGATTGGAAAGCAATGAGTAAAAGAGTAAATGAATCTTTAGAACAATTGGCGCAAAAAGAATGGAGTGGCTACAAAACTGTTACAGCATACTTCGTCAATTATCGTGTGAATAGCTCAAATGAATTTGAATATGATGTAGTTTTCCACGGTATCGCAAAAGATGACGGAGAAAATAAAGCTCCAACGGTTCATATAAATGGTCCTTATAATGGACGTGTAAAAGAAGGTATTCAATTTAAAAGTGATGGCTCAAAAGATGAAGATGGAAAAATCGTTTCTTATTTATGGGACTTTGGAGATGGAAGCACAAGTGCAGAGGCTAATCCAGTACATGCATATGAAAGAGAAGGAACTTACAAAGTTGCGTTACTAGTAAAAGATGATAAAGGGGGAGAGAGCAGAAGCGAAACAACGGTTACGATTAAAGATGGAAGTTTAACAGAATCAGAACCAAATAATCTTCCAGAAGAAGCGAATTATATTGGGCTAAACACTACTATAAAAGGTAGCCTTATCGGCGGAGATCATACTGATGTTTATACATTTAATGTAGCATCAGCGAAAGATATCGATATTTCCGTTTTAAATGAGTATGGGATCGGGATGACATGGGTGCTTCACCATGAATCAGATATGCAAAATTATGCAGCTTACGGTCAAGCTAATGGAAATCATATAGAGGCAAAAATGAATGCAAAACCAGGTAAGTATTATTTGTATGTATATAAATATGATAATGGCGATGGAACGTACAAATTATCAATAAAATAAGTGCTTTTCCAATGTATGTTTAACTTTACTTTTTGTGGAAAATAGTATATTATATAGATATATAATATATCGGTTATTTACTAGGAGGAGCCTGTCACAATAGGCTTCTCCTGTTCTTTTTTAGGGGGCCTGTCTTACAGGCTTTTCTTTAAAAAGTAAATAACTGAAAATTAAGAACAATAATCTTTGAAAGAGGTGGGGCATACACATAACAAAAAAGGGATTGTTTAAGAGAGGGGGATAAGAAATGGTTTTGTTTGGTTATCCACTTGAAACAATTTATTTATACGGATTTATTATTGCTACTATACTCACTGTGATTTATATCTTTTTTGGAGATATATTTGAATCCATATTTAGTTTTGGAGGCGGATCGGTATCCGTTGTTACTTTATTACTTAGTTTTTTCGCCATGTTATGTGGACTTAGTTATATAGGAGAATATTTATTTTCCTTTAATAGCATTCTTATTTTCGGGGCTGCATGTGCTATATCCTTTATTGGTGTATTCATAATGAAAATACTAATTTTAAAGCCGATTGCAGAAGCAGAACAAAATACTGTGCAACGTATGGATGAGTTCATAGGTTGCAAGGGGGAAGTCATTACAACAATTCCTACAGAAGGATTTGGAGAAGTACTAATCTCCTCTCAATTTGGAAGTAATGCAATTCCAGCTAAAACAATTGGGAAAAAAGATATTTCACAAGGAACTGAGGTTATTATTGAGGGAGTCCAAGATGGTGTTTTACTTGTACAAAACATCGCTTATTCTTTAAAAAAACCAAAATTATAAGGGGGAATTCACATGACGATTCCATTAATTATTGGTGGAGTGTTACTCGCAATTTTAATTCTACTCATTTTAGTATTTATTACGAAGTATCGAACAGTTGGACCAGATGAAGCGTTAATTGTTACAGGGAACTGGCTTGGTGGCGGAAAAAATGTAGTTACCACTGATGATGGAAAGAAGATTAAGATTATTCGCGGTGGCGGTACATTCGTAGTTCCAATTATGCAACGAGCAGAGCCTTTAAGCCTATTAAACTATAAGTTAGAAGTGGGTACACGTGATACGTATACGAAGCAAGGTGTTCCAGTTACAGTAAATGGTGTTTCTATTATTAAAGTAGGTTCTACGATTGAAGAAGTATCTACAGCAGCTGAGCAATATTTAGGAAAAGAAACAGAAGAGTTAAAAGTAGAAGCAAAAGAAGTTTTAGAAGGTCATTTACGTGCGATTTTATCTTCTATGACAGTAGAAGATGCGTATAGTAATAGAGAGCAATTTGCTCAAAAAGTACATGAAGTAGCTTCTACTGATTTAAAGAAAATGGGTCTTCGCATCGTTTCCTTTACAATTAAAGAAATTATGGATAAGAATGGTTACTTAGATGCACTTGGTCAGCCGCAAATTGCGACAGTGAAGCGTGATGCAACAATTGCGAACGCAGAGCGTGAAAAAGAAGCACGTATTGAAAAAGCACGTGCTGAAAAAGAGGCAAAAGAAGCAGAATATCAACGTGATGCTCAAATCGCTGAAGCTGAAAAACATAAAGAATTAAAAGTACAATCTTATAAGAGAGAGCAAGAACAAGCTCGAGCAGACGCGGATCTTTCTTACGAATTACAACAAGCGAAAGCACAACAAGGTGTTACAGAAGAGCAAATGCGCGTTAAAATCATTGAGCGTGAAAAGCAAATCGAGTTAGAAGAAAAAGAGATTGCGCGTCGTGAAAAGCAATATGATGCAGAAGTTAAGAAAAAAGCAGATGCAGATCGCTATGCTGTTGAGCAATCAGCGGAAGCAGAAAAAGTAAAACAAATTAAAAAGGCAGATGCGGATCAATATAAGATTGAAGCTGAAGCGAGAGCTCGTGCGGAAGAAGTACGTGTAGAAGGTTTAGCGAAGGCGGAAATCGAAAAAGCGCAAGGTCAAGCGAAAGCGGAAGTACAAAAAGCACAAGGTACGGCGGAAGCAGATGTTATTAGATTAAAAGGTTTAGCAGAAGCAGAAGCGAAACAAAAAATTGCAGAAGCATTTGAATTATATGGTCAAGCGGCAATTATGGACATGGTTCTTAAAATGCTTCCAAGTTATGCGAAGGAAGTTGCAAGTCCGCTTAGTAACATTGATAAAATCACAGTTGTCGATACAGGCGGCGGTGGTAAAAATAGCGGGGCCGGAAAAGTTGCGGGTTATGCGACTGATTTAATGGCAACGATGCAAGAAACGTTAAAAGCTTCTTCTGGAATTGACTTAAAAGAGCTATTAGAAGGATTTGCAGGAAAAGGAGCGGTACAACAATTATCAAGTGATAAACCTGTTGTATCTGTAGTAGAAGATGAGAAAAAAGAAGTAGAAAAAGATAAAGAATAGTAAGGTGGAAAGAACCTCTAGTAAGTGAAATACTAGAGGTTCTTCTGTGAATTATAATATTTCGAATAATATACATTTTTATACATTGTTTTAATTATTTAATTTATATAGAATGAAAAAGATATGTATCAATTCTTTATGATGTAGAAAAAGATAGAGAGTCTCATCGATACATTTAAATCGTATTATTTTTATAGAAAGATTAAATGTTAATTAATTACATTTAAACGGTATGGAGGGGTAGAAGTATGTTTCAAGGGAAATTAAGGAGTAGTAGTTTAAAAACAAAGTTACTTGTATCATTTATTATTATTTTAATTCTTCCAAGTATTGTAATTGGTTGGACGTCTTATCAACAGGCGAAGACGAATTTTAATGAAACGATTTTAAACTCGGCGAAAGATAATATAAAAATTTTGGATAATGTAATTAATAAAGAATTGGATAGTAAAAAAGTAGATGCAACTTATTTTACGAAATTATTCACACAATCAAGTTACCAAGCAGATCAAATTCAAAACATACAAAATAAACTAGAAGAATACAATAAACTGCATCCAGAAATGGAAGCAATCTATACAGGATCTAGTAATGGACAGTTTATTCAATCACCAGCTATTCAGATGCCAGATGGATATAATCCTACAGAAAGAGATTGGTATAAAGAGGCCGTGAAGAAAAGTGGAGAAGTAATTGTAACTGCCCCATATAAGTCAAAAACGACAGGGAATATTGTTATTACACTAGCAAAACAAAACGAGGATAAAAGTGGAGTTCTTGGGATTGACTTAATCATTAATGATATTGTTACTACTTCCAAGATGGTTAATATCGGTAAGGAAGGATATGTAGCGATATTTGATCAAGATAAAAATGTAGTAGCGCACCCGAAAATGAAGCCAGGAGAGAAATTAGAAGAGAAACTTAGTAAAGAATTGTATAAACAGGAAGCTGGGGATTTTCATTATTCATTAGATGGTGAAGATCGCAATATCACTTTTAAAACGAATAAGAAAACTGGATGGAAAATAGCAGGAATTATGCCTTCCAAAGAAATTATCCAAGCGGCTGAACCTATTTTCTATAAAACAATAACTGTTCTTGGTATTTCACTAATAATCGGTGGGATTGTAATTTACTTCATAATTGCGTCTATTATTAAACCGTTAAAACAACTTGTTATATCATCGAAAAAGATTAGTGAAGGCGATTTAACAGAGTCAATTACAGTTCATTCTAAAGATGAAATTGGGCAGCTAGGAGAAAGTTTTAACGAGATGGCTGCATCGTTACAAAGTGTCATTTCCAATATAAACACTTCAGCAAGTCATGTAGCGGCATCTTCAGAAGAATTAACAGCTAGTATGAAGCAGACAAGCGAAGCAACGGAACAAATTACACAGGCGATAGAGCAAGTATCAAGTGGTGCAGAAATACAAACGAAAGAAGTTGAAGAAGGAGCAACATTGTTAGAAGAAGTTACAGAAGGAATTCAGCGTGTTGCAGATAGTTCTTCATTAGTATCTACAGCCTCTATGTATACGAAGAAAAAAGCTGAAAATGGTGGGAAGTTAGTTGAACAAACTGTGAATCAAATGCAATTAATTCATGAGTCTGTTTCGCAGTCAGACAAAATCATTGGTTTGTTAGACGATAAGTCGAAACAAATTGGAGCAATCCTTGAAGTGATTCAACATATTGCTGAACAGACAAATTTATTAGCGTTAAATGCGGCAATTGAGGCTGCGAGAGCTGGAGAGCAAGGAAGAGGATTTGCAATTGTAGCAGATGAAGTGCGAAAGCTAGCAGAACAATCAGGACAGTCTTCTACGGAAATTGGGAAACTAGTGAAAGAGATTCAATTTGATATAAAAGAAACAGTAAGCTCTATGAATCAAGTTGGAGTAGAAGTACAATCAGGACTTGTAGTTGCAAATGAAACGAAGCAAAGCTTTGCCGAAATATTGAAGTCTACAAATGATACAGTTGTACAAATTGATAGCATGGTAGATGTAGCAAAACAAATGACGGTAGATGCAAAACAAGTAAGTGCATCTATTAATGAAATTGCAGCTACGATTGAAGAAAATGCAGCAAGCGTTCAAAATATTGCTGGTTCTTCAGAAGAACAATTAGCTTCAGTAGATGAAATAAATGCAGCAGCAGTCCATTTATCACAAATGGCAGAAGAATTACAAGAGATGATTAGTAAGTTTAAAGTGTAATAACGAATGTTAAGAAACGAGGTAGTAATTTTACTTCGTTTCTTTTTTTATGAAGAGAAAAAGAAAGAAATATAGAGTAACCGTGTTATGATTAAGTATAATTAAAGAGACTGTATATTCTTTAAATTCTATCTTTAATCATGTTAGGGGAATGGTTTTGAAATTTAAAAAATTAAAACTCCAACCGAGAATTACATTAACTATAAGTACACTTATTTTAGTTGTACTTATGCTAACGAGTTATTTATTTTATTACATATTATCTGAAACGGTAGAAGAGCAAATTGGGAAACGAGCTTTGCATGTTGCGAAAACAGTTGCTGCTATACCTGAAATAAAGGAAGCTTTTCAAAAAGAAAACCCAGCTTCTATTATTCAGCCGATTGCAGAAAGAATTCGAATGGATACAGAGGCTGACTTCATTGTAGTTGGAAATAAAGAGGGGATTCGATATGCACATCCTGAGCGAGATAAAATAGGAGAAGCGATGATTGGTGGAGATAACAAAGGCGTTTTATTAGAAGGAAAATCATATGTTTCGAAAGCAACTGGATCATTAGGCCCTTCATTACGCGGAAAAGTTCCAATCCGTAATCAGGAAAATGAAATCATTGGTGTGGTGTCTGTTGGATTTTCAATGGATGATATTCATGGAGCGGTAGAGGTGTATGGAAAGCGTGTATTTTGGATTACAATAATAGGGCTATTAATTGGAGTAATCGGCTCTATATATTTAGCGGCAAGTATAAAAAGAATGATGTTCGGTATGGAACCAGAAGAAATTTCATCTTTATATGAAGAGCATAGTACAGTGATTCAATCTGTACGTGAAGGGATTATTGTAATCGATAAAAATGGCATGATTAGTTTAGTCAATCAAGCAGCCTATGATATTCTTTCGCTAGATAAACAACAAAATATTATTGGGGAATTTATTTTAAATGTAATTCCTAATTCAACGATACTAGATGTACTTCAAACTGGTGAAGAACAGTTTGATCGCCAATTAAATATAAAAGGACAGGCTGTTATTGCGAACCGTCTACCTATTAAAGTAAAGAATAAAGTAACTGGCGTTGTATCGAGCTTACGTTTGAAATCTGAACTGGATCAGTTAACAGCAGAATTATCTCAGACGAAGCAATATACAGAGGCATTACGAGCGCAAGCGCACGAATATAACAATTTATTGTATACGCTTTCAGGTCTTATCCAATTAGAATCATACGAAGATGCTTTAGAGCTTATTCATAAGGAAACAGCGGTATATCAAGATTTTGTTCAATTTATTATGAAGCGGATTCAAAATCCATGGCTAGGTGGAATTTTAATTGGATTTTATAATAGAGCACGAGAGTTGAAGATTGATTTTATGCTAGATAGAGAAAGTGGTTTAGACAAATTAAGTCCACATATTGAGAGTAATTATGTCGTTTCTATTTTAGGAAATTTAATTACGAATGCATTTGAAGCAATTGAAAAAAATGAAGAGAATGATAAGACAGTAAGGATGTTTGTAACTGATATTGGAGAAGAAATAGTAATTGAAGTGGAAGATTCAGGGCAAGGGATTCATGATGAAATAATTACTAGCATATTCTATAAAGGCTTTTCGACGAAAGAAGGAGGAGAGCGAGGATATGGATTAGCAAAAGTGAAAGAGTTAGTAGAAGATTTAAATGGAAGTATTGCAATTGAAAAAGGGGATTTAGGTGGTGCGTTATTTATTATTGCACTACCGAAAGAGAGAGGCGAATAGTAATGGGTGAGGAGATTGAAGTATTAATTGTAGAAGATGATATTCGGATTGCTGATATTCATCGTCGTTTTACTGAAAAAATTGAGGGATTTAAAGTAATTGGAACGGCAACGACTGGAGAACAAGCGAAAGAATGGCTAGAGCTTGTGAAGCCACAGCTCGTGTTATTAGATGTGTACTTACCTGATATGCAAGGAACGGAACTTGTCACATATATTAGGAATCATTTGCACGATACAGATATTATTATGATTACAGCGGCATCGGAAACAGATGTAGTGAGGCACGCCCTGCGGGGCGGAGTAACAGATTATATTGTAAAGCCACTAATGTTTGATCGATTTAAGGCGAGTTTGGAAAGTTATCAAAAAAAGATTGTGCAGCTGAAGAAAAATAATCAATTATCTACAGAACAAATAGAACATTTATGGTCTCAAAGAGGCGTAAAGGGAAATGAAATGGAATATGCCCCGAAAGGGATAGACCCCTTAACTTTAGCAAAAATAAAAAAACATATGTTAACAGTTAATGAAGAAGGGATTACAGCAGAGGTACTAAGTTCAATGGTAGGCGTAAGTCGATCAACTGCAAGGCGCTATTTAGAGTATTTGATATCTGGGAAGAAAGTCCACGCAGAGCTAATATATGGAAGTGTTGGGAGACCGGAGAGACGGTATTTTCTTGTTTCTTCATAATAAAAAACAGTAGAGGATTTATTTCTTCTACTGTTTTTTGCGTCTTATATTGGAATAATCCCAATTACAATTCCAGTAATCAACATCACCATTGTCGTTCCAACTGCCCACAATAAAGTAAAACGTTGATGTTCACCAAAATCAACTTTTGCCATCCCAACTAATAAATAAGTGGATGCAACAAGAGGACTTAATAAGTGAACGGGTTGCCCAAGTAAGGAAGCACGTCCCATTTCAGCTGCACTAATTCCGTAAGTAGCAGCAGCCTTAGTTAAAATAGGTAATACCCCAAAGTAAAATGCATCATTGGACATGAAAAATGTGAATGGCATACTAAGAAGAGCTGTAATAATTGGCAATTGTGGTCCAAGTGCATCTGGTATAAGAGTTACTACACTGTTAGCCATTGCATCTACCATTTTTGTTCCAGATAAAATACCAGTGAAAATACCGGCAGCAAATACGAGAGAAACAACCGCTAATACGTTTCCTGCGTGAGAAGCAATACGCTCTTTTTGTTGTTCTAAGTTTGGGTAGTTAATCATAACAGCAATAGCAAAAGCGACTGTAAATAAAACAGGTAACGGCATAACTTCTAGTATGAGACAGACAAGTAATGTAGCGGTTAATAAAAAGTTAATCCATAGAAGTTTAGGACGTTTATGCACTGCGGCTTCGACAGTTGCAGCTTGCTCATCCATTGTTTGCATTTGTTTTAAATACTGTACATCCATAATTCCTAAACGTTTTCTTTCTTTTTTTCCAAGATAGTAAGCAACGAAAACAACCCAAATTGCACCAACAATCATTCCTGGAATAAGAGGTGTAAATAATTCAGAAGCCTCAAGTCCAAGTGCGCTCATAACACGAGCTGTGGGTCCACCCCAAGGTGTAAGATTTGTTACCCCCGCCCCTAACATAACAACTCCAGCTAATATGAGGGGGTTCATTCCAAGGCGCTTATATAGTGGATACATTGCGGAAACTGTAATCATGTATGTTGTTGTACCGTCACCATCTAGAGAGACGATAATAGTCAATATAGCCGTTCCGACAACGATTTTTAAAGGATCTCCTTTTACAAATTTTAAAATCTTACTAATGACAGGATCGAATAAACCGCTATCAATCATAATCCCAAAATATAAAATAGCGAACATAAGCATAATACCAGTAGGTGCTAACTTTTGAATCCCCTCTAACATCATAGGCCCCATATTGGCATAGAATCCGCCAATTAATGCAAAAACACTCGGAATTAATATTAATGCTACTAGCGCTGACATACGTTTCGTCATAATTAAAAACATAAAGACAAATACCATCGCAAATCCAAGTAGTGCTAACATGTAATTTCCCCCTCAAAAGAATGATTGCGCTTTCAAAATAGAATAAAAATTCAGAAAAAGGTTTTTTATTTATAATAAAAGCATCTATTCAAATGGTAAATAATTTGAAAAATAACATCATTAGAAGCATAATTTTTATTTTGTTCATTTTGTTCACGGTAGTTAATTTGAATTTTTAAAAAGTAAGCTGCTCCTCGTAAGAATGGTAGAATAAGATGAAAATAGTGAAGTGTGAAATAGGGAGTAGATGTTATATGAAAACGAGAATTGAAGAGATTTATAGCTCTTATGAAGGAAAAGTAGAGGAGATTTTTATTAATGAATCTTCTTACGTATATGAATGGGAAAAATTATTGATGATTCGAAAAAATGACGGTGAGCTTAAAAAAATCGCAGTCGGTATTAGTGGAAATATAAGATTGGTAAATGTAGAAGTTGGACAGGAAATTAGTGCGGATACATTATTAGTTAAGTTAGAAGATGATTTGTTAATTACAGGTTGCGAGTGATGAGAGATGTGTAGAAATAACTACACATCTTTGTTTGTTTCCTATATTACAAAAAGCACATTGTTTTTTCACAAATCTCACACAACCTTTTGGTATTCTTTTCGTGGAGTATATGGTTTCTAGGGAGGAATATTGATGAAAGTAAAATATGTCGTACTTGCTATATGTTTATGTTTCGTATTTACGGTAGTCGGGTGTGGGAAAAAGGAAACAGCAGCTGTTGCCATTGATGAGAAACATGATAAATGTGATATTTGCCAAATTGGGGTAACAGATAATCAATTTGCAACAGAAATTATTTTAGAAAATGGAAAAGCGTTAAAGTTTGATGATATCGGTTGTATGTATAAATGGATGGAGATCAATTCAGGTGAAAAGACGAAAGAGAAATTTGTCCGAGATTATGATTCGAAAGATTGGATTTCGTTAGAAGAGGCTACTTACGTATATGATAAAACAATAACGACACCGATGGCTTATAATGTCATTTCATTTAAAAATAAAAAAGATGCAGAGAGCTTTGTATCTAACTATAAGGGTAAAGTTCTTTCGTATAAAGAGCTAGCAGAGCATAAATGGGAAATGAATAAAGAGATGATGGGGAAACCGAAAGCAGGAAATCATGGTGGACATCATTAATAGAAAAAGACAACTATGTAGTTGTCTTTTTCTATTATTACTCAGGTGCAAATATAGAAAAGGTGTAAAATTTTTAGAAGAACGGTTACAATGGAATATAGTAACCTAAAGCAATCATTTATCCCACATTAACGGGCAGTAAGATCCCCACCTCAAAATTTAGTGAAAGCAAAGAAGTTAGGTGGATTCGGGCTGCCCGTAAAAGCCCGATTGGTGTGGGCTAATAATTAGTGGTGGATGAACAAAACCCCCACTAATTAAAGTTTCACTTTATGTACTTTTTAGAAATGTATACAAATGCGGTAAAAACGTGCTAAACTAATTGCTTCATAATGTTAATGATGGGGCCATCAGGCGTATCATTTCAATAGGTTGAGAAACATAGTATAAGCTTAAGATAATCCGATTAAAGAAGGAATCTAAAGGGCTTATGGATAAATGTACTCAAGAAGAGTTATTGTATGTGATGGAGGAATGGTTAAGAAAACATTATCTTTCATAGGAGCTGTAGTTGTGAGAAAACAAAAAATTTTATTATGTATTTTATTAGGACTTTTAATGACGGTAGTGGCTTGCGATAAGCAAGAAGAACCAGAATCGAAACCGGTTCATGTGAAAAATGAAAAGAAAAAAGAGAAGCATAAAGAACAGGCAGAATCTAAAGAAGAGAAAAGTATAAATTTAATGGACAAACAGTTGTTACTTTCAGCTACCCTTGGAGACACAGAGACAGCTATGAAGTTGATTCAGGATGGAGCGAATATAAACGTAGAAGGTGACAACGGAGAAACGCCTGTCCTTGCAGCGACGTACCAAAATCATGTAGAGACAGTTAAAGCATTAATTGGTGCAGGTGCTAATATTGAAATTAAAGATGAGAAAAAAAGTAATCCACTTCTTTATGCAAGTAGAGAAGGATATACGGATATTGTAAAAGTATTAATTAATGCAGGAGTTAATACGAAAGAAACGACTAGGTCAGGTGGGACAGCACTTATTTCTGCATCTGAGCGTGGCCATGTAGAGGTTGTTAAAGAATTATTAGAGCATACAGATATTGATGTGAATTATAAAAATGAACGTGGTGGAACAGCGTTATTAGAAGCAATTGTATTAGGAAATGGTAGTGAAAACCATAAGAAAGTAATTCAATTGCTTATTGATCACGATGCAGATGTAAACATGGCTAACAAGGAACATCTGACGCCACTGCAATACGCTGAAAAAAGAGGTTTTAAAGATATTGTAAATATGTTGAGGGTAGCTGGAGCGAATGAAGTAGTACAGCCACAACAGCCAGTAGAGTAAAAAACGAAAAATAATCCCATTTAGATAGACAGAATGAAGAAATCAGTTAGTATGATGGATTCAGTAATGTGTATTTGAATGGGATTTTTATTTTGAATATGAAAAATAGATTATGAATGGATGGTAAATGGAGTAAATAAGGAGGAAACCTTATTTTGCAATTGTAAAAAATGAAAAGGGAGTTTCTGTTTGTTGCAGTGCCAGAAGTACGCCCGTAGCTGCTGAGGTAAGTGTGGAAACTTTAGCGGAGTTTCAAGGGAACGGATATGGTACTGATGGTGTTACAGCCTGGGCGATATCAATACAAGAAGAAAAAGCATTCCACTTTATAGTACTTCTTGGAATAATTATGCTTCACAAGCCGTTGCGAGAAAACTAAAACTAATTAACTATGGAATGAATTTGCATATCACTTAAATTTTAAAGATAGTTGTTTGCCGTTGGGATTTATTTGTATATCTAGATTAATGTTAAGAAAATATGGTGAATATTAACATTCGATTAACACCTAATTAACAATCTATCAAAACTGACTTAATAAATGCGTAATATAGTAAAGGTAACAAAATAAATAGGGTAGAGAACATTTGAGAACACCCACTTACATATAATGTGCCACTTTCTTAGGTGTGCTCTATTCCCTAGAGTTCAAATAAGGAAAAAGGCGTTCTATGTAAGTAGGTGTTTTTAGTTTGGATAAAAATAGAACAGTTAGGTGGAAAAAATGTTTAAAGAACCTTATATTGCGATGATAAAGGATTGGAAAGGATACAAAGCATACAAAAAATTGCCGAAAACAGTTTTTCTTATGACTGGTTCAATGCTGGAATTACCAGAGCGTGTATATGAATTGCAGAAACATGGACATGATGTATTTCTTCATTGTGATTTTATACAAGGCTTAAATACGAATACAGAGGAAGCGCTTTTGTATATTCAAGATGTTATCGGGGCACAAGGTATTATTTCAACAAAGGGTTCAACAATTCGAAATGCTAATAAAATTGGATTGAAAACAATTCAACGTATTTTTATTGTAGATACTTTATCCCTTACTAAATCAATTGAAAATTGTAAAACGACTAAACCAAATGCAGTAGAGATTATGCCGGGGATTATGCCTTCTATAATTAAACAGCTAGTAGAGGAAATAGAGTTTCCTATTATTGCAGGCGGGCTGATTCAAACGCGAGAAGATGCGGAAATTGCAATTCGTGCAGGAGCAAGTGCGATTTCAACAAGTCATTATGAAGTATGGATACAAGAAGAAAAAAGGAGTGCAACCTTGTGATTGAATTGAAAAATGTTTCAAAGGTATATAAAAATGCAGAAGAGACAGCGGTTAAAGGCGTATCGGTTCATATTAAGAAGGGTGAATTTTTTGTTTTAGTTGGACCTTCGGGATGCGGGAAAAGTACATTATTACGAATGATCGCTGGCTTAGAAGAGATTTCTTCAGGAGATTTAATTATTAATGAACGTGTTGCAAATGATCTAGAGCCGAAAGACCGTAATCTATCAATGGTATTTCAAAATTATGCATTATATCCACACTTATCTGTAGAAGAAAATATTTTATTTGGACTTAAGGTAAGAAAAGTACAAAAAGAAGAGCGACAAAAGCGATTAATGGAAGCTATTGAAATGGTAGGACTGAAAGAGTATGTGAAAATGAAACCAGGCCAATTATCAGGCGGACAAAGACAGCGTGTTGCACTTGCCAGGGCAATTGTGAGTCAAGCGCCAATCTGTTTAATGGATGAACCACTTTCGAATTTGGATGCGAAATTACGTGCGCAAATGAGAATTGAAATTAGAGAAATTCAGCAGCGATTAGGAATTACGATGATTTACGTTACGCACGATCAAATAGAAGCGATGACTATGGGATATCGTATCATGGTTTTAAATAAAGGAAGTATACAGCAAGTTGGAACACCACTTGACATATATAACGAACCAGCAAACGAATTTGTTGCAAACTTTATAGGTTCTCCTTCTATGAATATAAATGATGGGGAAGTAAATAAAGAAAAAGGTGTATTACATATAGGACAATTGCAAATTCCATTATCTATTAGACAGTTAAAGCAATTACCAGAAGGAACAATTCGCATAGGCATGCGCCCTGAGCATATTGCACTGTCTGAGGAGGGACAAGAAGTGACGTTGCAATCTGTAGAAGTATTAGGGAATGAATCTATATTGAACTTTGCGGTAAATGGAACAACTTGGAGTGCGAAAGTTATCGGACAGTTACTCTTGAACAAAGGTGACAAAGTAAAATTATTATTCTCGCAAGAAAAGTTATGCTTCTTTAACGAAAACACGAATGAACGCTTAAAAGTGGTAGCTGAAGAAGAGTTGAAAGTGGTGGCGAAATAATGATCGAAGTAAGTAAGTTACCAGTTCAAACAAAGGTGTCAAAAAAGAAAAAATTATGGGGGAGAACGAAAGATTTAAGAATAGGATTATTGTTTTTGGCTCCATCTATTTTATTATTTTCGATTTTTTTGTTCTATCCATTGTTTAGGACAATTTACTATAGCTTTTATTTAACCGATATACATGGGGAAGCTAATCTTTTCGTTGGCTTAGAAAATTATCAATACTTATTCTCTGATCCAGCCTTCTACAAAAGTATAAAATCAACTTTATTATTTGTTTTATATACAGTGCCTACGAGTATTATATTTGCTTTGTTTCTTGCATTGATTGCAAATGGAAAAGTAAGAGGTATTGGGTTATTCCGAGTTCTGTTTTCTTCGACGATGGGAATATCAGTAGCTGCTAGTGCAGTGATTTGGCTATTTTTATTTCATCCAAGTGTAGGATTATTTAATAATATATTAGCCTCTATGAACCTTCCTGCAATCGCATGGTTAACGAGTCCGGACTGGGCACTATTCTCTGTATCAGTTACAACAGTTTGGGTGAATACAGGTTTTGCATTTTTAGTTATATTAGGTGGTTTACAAAATATCGATACGTCGTTATATGAGAGTGCATCTATAGATGGTGCTAGTTATTTATATAAACTTCGCCGTGTTACATTACCGATGCTATCACCAACTTTATTCTTTATTGTAACAGTAACATTAATTAGTGCGTTCCAAATCTTTGGGCAAATTGATATTTTAACGCACGGTGGACCAAATGATGCAACGAATTTGATTGTGTACTCGATTTACAAAGAGGCGTTTGTGAATCATCAATTTGGAACAGCAAGTGCACAAGCAATGGTATTATTTGTTTTCATTTTCCTTGCTACATTACTTCAATTTAAGTTTGCTGAGAGAAAGGTGCATTATAAATGATTGTTAAACAGTGGAAACAAAATTTCCTATTATACATGCTGCTCATTATTAGTGCAGTAATGGTATTTTTTCCTGTACTGTATGCATTTTTAATAAGCTTTATGACACCAGACGATATTCAAATGAGAAGGTTATTTCCGACCCAGTTTACTTTTGATAATTTCATTAATATTTTTCAAAAAGTACCGCTTTTTACATACTTATATAACAGTTTAATTGTATCGACAGTCGTTATGATTGGACAACTTATCGTATCAAGTTTAGCAGCTTATGCTTTTGTTTTTCTTCAGTTTAAAGGGAGAAACTTAATTTTCTTCCTGTTTATTTCAACGATGCTTATTCCGTGGGAAGCAACGATGGTACCTAATTTTTTAACGATTCAAAACTTTGGTTGGATCAATAGTTTTGCTGGGATGACAGTGCCGTTTTTTGCAACAGCTTTCGGTATTTTCTTACTACGTCAACATTTTATGACGCTTCCGAATGAACTGAAAGAAGCTGCTTTTATTGAAGGAATTGGGAATATAAAGTTTTTATTTAGCGTCGTAATTCCGTATTGTAAAACGAGTTTTATTACGCTTGGAGTATATAGCTTTTTAACAACATGGAATATGTATTTATGGCCACTTTTAGTGACCACTGATGAAAAAGTAAGAACAGTGCAAATCGGTGTGAAGCAGCTTCAGTCTCAAGAAGTTGCAACTGATTGGGGAAGCGTAATGGCCGGTGTTACGGTTATCGTTATTCCAACATTGATTTTACTATTTTTAGGGCAAAAGCAATTACAACAAGGATTAACAAAAGGTGCAATTAAATAACTAAGAGAAGGTGAGATTTAAATGAGTCTAGTTAAAAAAGGTGCTGCGCTATTAATGGTAGCAACAATGGCATTATCTAGTGCCGCTTGTTCAAATAGTAAAACAGAAGGAAAACCTGAAGCACAGGCAAAAGTAGCACCAGTTGAAAAAAATGGTGATAAAACTGTAATTCGCTTCTGGCATGCGATGGGTGGAAAAACACAAGGAGTACTAGATGGTCTTGTTGCAGACTATAATAAGTCGCAAAATAAATATGAGATAAAGGCAGAGTTCCAAGGAACATATGAAGAGTCTTTAACGAAATTTAGAACGATGTCTGCAACGAAAGAAGCGCCAGCTCTTGTTCAATCGAGTGAAATTACAACGAAATATATGATTGATAGTAAAAAAATCACACCAATTGATAGCTGGATAAAAAAAGATAAGTACGATACGTCAAAATTAGAAAAAGCAATTACAAATTATTATTCAGTTGATGGAAAAATGTATTCTATGCCATTTAATTCATCTACACCAGTATTAATTTATAATAAAGATGCTTTCGCAAAGGCGGGCTTAGATCCAGAGAAAGCTCCGAAAACATATGCGGAATTACAAGAAGCAGCGAAAAAGTTAACGATTAAAGAAGGCGGAAATGTAAAACAATATGGATTCTCCATGCTTAACTATGGTTGGTTCTTTGAAGAATTATTAGCGACACAAGGTGCTTTATATGTAGATAACGAAAACGGCCGTAAGGATGCTGCAAAGAAGGCGGTATTTAACGGTAAAGAAGGACAGAAAGTATTTGGAATGTTAGATGATTTAAATAAAGCTGGCGCACTTGGAAAGTATGGAGCAAGTTGGGATGATATTCGTGCCGCGTTCCAGTCTGGACAAGTTGCTATGTATTTAGATTCTTCAGCAGGTGTTCGTGATTTAATTGATGCATCTAAGTTTAATGTAGGTGTTTCATATATTCCGTATCCAGAGGATTCGAAACAAAATGGTGTTGTTATTGGTGGAGCATCATTATGGATGACGAATATGGTTTCAGAAGAAACGCAACAAGGTGCTTGGGACTTTATGAAATATTTAACGAAGCCAGACGTACAAGCAAAATGGCATACTGCAACAGGCTATTTCTCAATTAATCCAGATGCATATAATGAGCCATTAGTAAAAGAGCAATATGAAAAATACCCACAGTTGAAAGTAACAGTAAATCAACTGCAAGCCACGAAGCAATCTCCAGCAACACAAGGGGCTTTAATTAGTGTATTCCCAGAATCACGAGATGCAGTTGTAAAAGCATTAGAAGCGATGTATGACGGGAAGAATAGTAAAGAAGTGTTAGATGAAGCTGCCAAAGCAACAGATAGAGCAATTAGCATTTCAGCTCGTACAAGTCAAAAATAAGAGAAAGCCGTATCCTTAAAAGGGATACGGCTTTCTTTATAGGGAGATAAGGGATCAAAGAAATGATGAAGTCTTATCTCTTTTATATGAGTAAAGGGTCTAGAGTGAATGTTGTCCTTTTCATTATTTATTTAACTCCATTGCGACTTGTTTACCATTTACGAAAACCTCTACTACCGCTACTATAACTTCCATTACTTTTTTCATCTCTCATCTCTCCTTGTTTTTTGTTTCATTTCTTACTTTCAGTATAAGGAAATACAGTAATTACAACTATCGAATTGGATGACAAGAGACTTACATTGTTGTAAGGATAATAGTTTAGTTTGTAATAAAGTGAAACTTTAATCAGCGGGGGTCTTACGGCCCATTAATGCGGGATAAATATGATTCGGGATTTCAATTCTGAACTTTCTGTCGTTTTGAACTATAATTAGAAAGAGGGGGGATAATATGAAAAGAATTCTTGTTATTAGTGATATTCATGGAGAAATAGAAAAGTTCGAACAGTTATTGGAAGAAGCACAATATGATGCGAAACAGGATCAATTAATCTTACTGGGAGATTATGTAGATCGTGGTTCAAATGCGCGTGCTGTAATTGAAAAGGTAAGAGAATTGAAAGAAGAGGGAGCACTCATTTTAAAGGGAAATCATGAAGATATGATGATTAAGGCGTTAACGACAAATGAGGAACGTTCATGGAACCATTGGGTAAAAAGAAATGGTGGAGATAAGACATTATATAGCTATGGATTTGTAGAAGAGGATATTGCGGTTAATGAGAAAGACTTCCAAAAACCGATTTTACACTCTCGTGTATTAGAGGAACATATAAAGTTTATTCAAGAATTAGATCATTACATTGAAACAGAAGAGTATATATTTGTACATGCTGGGGTTGAACCGATGAAACGAGTTTCTGAATCTGAACCATATACGTTAATGTGGATCCGTAATGAATTTCATAATGGATATAGCGGTGAAAAGGTTGTTGTATTTGGGCATACGGAAACAAAAACGCTTCATGGTAGTGAGGATTGCGGAGTGTATTTTGGTAGTAATCGTATTATTGGAATTGATGGCGGGGCTGTGTACGGTGGTCAGCTAAATTGTTTGGAATTGCCGAGTAAAAAGGTATATGTAATAAAAAATTGAAAGAGATAAGAGGAATCTTATTTCTTTCAATTTTTTATTAAGCTAAATTTAAGACAAAGTTTTTATAATAAAACTTCAAAATTTTAGAAGGAAATAGTTAAAAATGAAAATACGTAATGTAACTACATTCTTTTGTTATGAAGAGAAGAAATGTAATAATAAATAGAATTGAACTATTTGATGGAAGGTGAGAGCATGCGCTTACTTGTAGTAGAAGATAATGCCTCGTTATTAGAGTCTATCGTACAAATTTTGCGTGATGAATTTGAAGTAGATACGGCAATAAATGGAGAAGATGGATTGTTTTTAGCTCTTCAAAATATATATGATGCAATTTTACTGGATGTGATGATGCCAGGGATGGACGGATTTGAAGTAATTCAAAAAATACGTGATGAAAAGATTGAAACACCAGTCCTGTTTTTGACAGCGAGAGATTCTTTAGAAGATCGGGTGAAGGGATTGGATTTTGGTGGAGATGACTATATCGTTAAGCCATTCCAGGCCCCTGAATTAAAAGCGAGAATTCGCGCTTTACTACGCAGAAGTGGTAGTTTAACAACGCAGCAAACGATTCGCTATAAAGGGATTGAATTGTTCGGAAAAGATAAAGACGTTCAAGTAGATGGACAAAGTATTAAGTTGACATTGAAACAATATGAGCTGCTAGAGTATCTCATTCAAAATAGCGGGAAGATTTTAATGCGTGAACAAATTTTTGATCGTGTTTGGGGATTTGATTCAGATACGACAGTAGCCATTGTGGAAGTGTATGTGCATCATTTGCGTAAAAAATTAGAACCATTCGGTTATCAGAAAGATATTCAAACCGTTCGAGGTATTGGATATATATTAAAAGAACAATGAAAAAGGGAAGTATGTTTCAAAAGACACGCATTCGTTTGACTATAGTGAATTCATTAGTATTTATCCTATTAATAGGTATATTAGGTAGTATTATTTATTCATACACATATAAGCGTATTTATAATGAAGTGGATCAATCTATAAAAATGATGGCTCAGTATAGAGAAAAATTAGATGTTAAAATACCACCAAGAAAACGTATGGAGAATATCCAAATTGGAGATCCGCGAGTAACTAGAATAACTTGGAATGGGAAAATAGTGAAAATAGAGGGCGATAACCGTAAATTCCGTTCTATTTTTGAAGAGAATTTGGAAAAGTTTTCTCCGGAAAAAATAGGGGAGTTACAAGATATCAAAGTACAAGGACGATATTTTAGAGCATTTTCGCTTCAAAAAGATGGAGAAATAGTTCAAATCGTGCGAGATATAACAGCGGAAGAAGGAATGTTAAATACTTTATTTTTAATTCTTATTATAGGTTGTAGCATAGGAAGTTTATGTGCAATAGGAATCGGCTTTTTCTTAGCTGGCAGGGCACTCGTACCTATTCAAAATTCATGGGAGAAACAGCAGCAATTCGTTTCTGATGCATCACATGAACTAAGGACACCACTTGCAGTTATTCAATCAAAAACGGATGTGTTATTTCAGTCACCATCCGCTACGATAGAAGAAAAAGCGATGGATATTTCTACAATTTCAAAAGAATGTAGGCGTTTATCAAAACTAGTTAGTAATTTATTATTGCTAGCCCGTTCTGATTCTAATCAAATTGAGATGGATAAGAAAATATTTGAACTCGATAAATTGTTAGAAGAAATAGTAGCTCCATATAAGGAGATTGCTTCTTATCAAGAAAAAGAAATGATACTAAAAGTAGAACGTGACGTATCTTTTATGGGGGATAGAGAGCGGATTCATCAAATGATGGTCATACTGTTAGATAATGCGATGAAGTATACAAATGAAGGTGGGCATATTCAAATTGATTGCACGCAAACGAGTAGTTCAATTCGTATACAGGTGAAAGATGACGGGATAGGAGTGAAAGAAGAAGATATTCCAAAATTATTTGATCGTTTTTATCAAGGGGATAAAGCAAGAAGTACGTCAGAAGGAGCTGGATTAGGTCTTTCAATCGCAAATTGGATTGTAGAAAAGCATTACGGAAAAATATCAGTAGAGAGCAAATGGGGAGATGGCACTTGTTTTGAAGTGATTTTCCCTAAAAACCAAAAAATATAAGTAAAAAGACGACCTTGTTTTTACACAAGGTCGTCTTTTTTTAAGGTAAAGTTAAGAAACTATTTATATTATGTATGGCATAAAGAAAGTTCGTTACATGAAGAAGAGACTAGGTGTATGTGAGTGGGGTTTATCAATCATAATGTTATCTCAAGCAGCGATGAGATGTATGTATAGTATTAAAAAAACTAGGGGAATGATGGGAAAGAAAGTATAAGAGGGAGGAATTAATTTTGAAAAAGAAAATGATGACGGTATTCACTATTGGAGTAATGAGCTTAAGTATATTAGGGGGTGCCTCTCCTTCTGAAACACAAAAAGGAAAGACTGATTACACGCAGCGCAGTAAAGAACAATTAAATAATGGTAAGATACATGCAGTGCATACAGAAGAAAAAGCAGAGAAACTAGGTATTGAAACGGAAGGAAAAGAACAAATTACACTAGAAAAAGAAATTCATGAAACAGAAGTAGGAAGGGAAGCAGAGCAGTTAGGCATATCGATTGAAGGAAAAGATGTTGGGACGTTGTCAGAAGAAATCTATGAAACAAAAGTGAAGCAAGAAGCGTTAAAACTAGGCATATCTATAGAAAATACATCAATTGTAAATTTAATTAATCAAATTAATATGATTAAAATTAATGATGAAGCAGATAAATTAGGTATTTCGACAAATGGAAAAGAAATAGAGGACATTGCAGAAGAAATCTATGGAAAGAAAGTAAGAGAAGAAGCAGGGAAGTTAGACATTTCTCAAAAGGGAAAAGAAATTGAAGAATTAGCACAAGAGGTGTACGAACAAAAAGTGCAGGAAGAAGCAAAAAAATATCATATTGATTTGTATGGGAAAGATATATATCAAGTATTAAGAGAAATTAATGAACAAAAGGTGCTACAATTGGCAGATGAGCTTAATATGGACAAAGCGAACATGAATATTCAAGAGCTAACAGAAAAAATAAAAAAAGATCAACCTGAGAGAGAAAAAGAACTAAATTTTGTACCAGTGATTCGAACGGATGCTGACGCATTTTATTCTTATTTAACGAACTAAAAAGGGCGTGAGAGTGATACGGAGGTTTAAGTGGTATATATGTATAGCATTACTAGCTATAGCGGTATGGAGTGTATATACAAATGGAGTTACAAAGTATGTGGAGAAGTTGACATTCTTCAATATACAAAACGGAAAAGAACCGGAATTTAGTAATAATGATGAAAAGGTCATTTTATCAAGTGTACCATTAATTCAGCAACTACCAGAGCTAGATCGAGGCTGTGAAGTGACAAGCTTAGCGATGATGTTACAATACGCTGGTGTTTCAGTGGATAAGATGACATTAGCAAATGAAATAAAAAAAGTTGATTTTATAGATGATGGTGTGCGCGGGAATCCAAATGAAGGATTTGTAGGTAATATTTATACATTTTCTGAATCAGGATACGGTGTATATCATGGGCCACTTTTTCAGTTAGCGGAAAAATATTTACCTAATAAAGCTGTAGACTTAACAGGGAAGAATATAGAAGAAATTTATAAGAGTGTAAAAGCAGGACAACCGGTAGTCATGATCACAAATGCAACATTTGCACCATTAGATGCAGATGAATTTACTACATGGGAAACAAATAGTGGAGATGTTTCAATTACGTATAATGAACATTGTGTAGTGCTTATTGGATATGATAAGGAATTTGTATATATTCGAGATCCTCTTAATGAAAGTTTAGATGTAAAAATACCGAGAGAAAGTTTTGAAAAGGCATGGATGCAAATGGGGAGTCAGGCGATTAGTTATGTGAAAAGCTCTAAATGAATGAGTAAGGAAAGAGATGTAAGGAATTGTAAGAGGAGTTTTTGTGGGGGTTTTTTGTTACGAAATAAGAGAACTTGAACTTATTATATAAGCTGAAGTTCTCTTATTTTTTTATGATTACATCTTTAGAAGGAGTGAATATGTAAAAATGCATAATTGACGAAAAATTTACATGTTATCATTATATATTGTTTTATATATGTTAATTGTATAAAATGACACAAGTATCCACATTACATAAAGGAGGCTTATTATGCAAAAAATATTTAACGGGGTTAAATGTATGAGTATCAATAAAAAATTAATCATTTCATTTTTTATTATTTTAACTATACCAGGAATTATTATCGGTGGTGTTTCATATCAAACTGCCAAAACAAATTTTGAACATCAAATGACAGCTAAAGCAAAGGAGAATATTTCGATTTTAAATACTGTTATTTCTCAAAATATAGAAGAGAAATTTGTTGATGCGACGTACTTTGCAGACATCTTAACAGAGGATACATATCCAAATGGACAGGAAGAAATAGTAAGAACGAAGCTAGCGCAATATATAAAACTTCATCCAGAAGTAGAAGGTATTTATATTGGAACGCAGACAGGAAAGTTTATAAGAGAACCATTTATCAAAATGGATGATGGGTATAATCCAACAGATAGATCTTGGTATAAAGAAGCACATGAAAATAAAGGGAAAGTAATTGTTACTGCACCATATCAATCAGCATCTACAAAAAATATGGTAGTAACAATTGCAAAAGAAGTAAAAGATGGTAAAGGTGTTATAGGAATTAACTTAAATTTAGATAACATCTTGAAAATTTCCAAAATGATTAACATTGGTGAAAAAGGTTATGCAGTTATTTTAGATCAAAATAAGCAAATTGTTAGTCATCCATCTAGAAAACCAGGTGCAAAAGTTACTGATCCTTGGATTAAACCGATTTATGAAGAAAAACAAGGAAATGTCTCTTATACAGAACAAGATGATAAAAAGAATTTAATCTTTGCAACAAATGAGAAAACGGGCTGGAAAGTAGTTGGAGTTATGTTTGATGAAGAAATTACCCAAGCTGCGAATCCAGTATTTTATAAGACTTTTATTGTTATTGCTATTGCTATTGCATTTGGTAGTATATTAATTTATTTCATTACAAAGTCTATTACAGGGCCATTACGAAAAATAGCTGAATCGGCATATAAAATTAGTAAGGGAGATTTAACAGAGAAAATTACAATCCATTCCAAGGATGACATAGGGAAATTAGGGAATTCATTTAATGAAATGTCTACGTCTTTACAAGATGTTATTACCCAAATTAGCTTTTCAGCAGAACATGTTGCAGCATCGGCTGAAGAGTTAACAGCGAGCGTACAGCAAGCAAATGATGCGACAGATCAAATTACAATTGCGATGGAACAAGTATCAGGTGGGGCTGAGTCACAAAGTCAAGGTGTTGAAGAAGGTGCTGCTACATTACAACAAGTAAATACAGCAATTCAAGATGTAACCGGAAGCGCAGAGTCAATTTCTATTTCCTCATTACATGCCCGTGAAAGAGCTGAAGAGGGAGAAGATTTAGTTGAACAAACCGCAAAACAAATGCAGTCTATTTCTAGGTCGGTATCCGAGTCAGATGCTATTATTAAACTTCTTGATGAGAAATCAAAGCAAGTAGGAGCTATTTCTGAAGCAATTCAAAACATTGCAACTCAAACAAACTTATTAGCTTTAAATGCGGCTATTGAAGCAGCAAGAGCAGGTGAACAGGGACGAGGATTTGCTATTGTAGCAGATGAGGTTAGAAAATTAGCAGAGCAATCAGGAGAGTCATCTGGAGAGATTGCAAATTTAATTGCAGAAATTAAGGCGGATATTGAACATACTGTTAAGGCGATGGATAATGTGAATGGAGAAGTTCAACAAGGCCTTGATGTTGTAACAAAAACGAAAGTAAGTTTTACGGAAATTTTAAGTTCTACTACACATATTGTTTCTCAAGTTAATCAAATGGTAGAAACAACGAAGAGAATTGCTGGAGATGCAAATGAAGTGACAAATGCTATTGATGAAATTGCAGCTGCTGCAGAAGAAAATACAGCTAGTATGCAAAGTGTTGCAGCTTCAACAGAAGAACAGGTTAATTCCATGGAGGAAATTAGTTCAGCTTCGCAAAACTTAGCTGAGATGGCAGAAGAACTACAAGCGATGACTAGTAAATTTAAAGTATAATAACAGCAGATAAGTAAGGTGAAAATAATATCACCTTACTTATTTTTCTATTCAGCAATTAGGGGAGTCATTAACGGGATGAAAAAAAGAAAAAGACTATGGAATTTATGGAAAACGATTACATTGTTAGTTTGTACAGTTGTAATTTTTTCTTTACTTGTGACAGATATATTAATTAGTCATAATGTAGAACGGACGACGGAGGATAGCCAAGCAGAGAAGGCAAAAACAATTGCACACATTGTGGCGAATGATTCGATTGTAATCGATGGTTTGGTTGGGAAAGCAGATACCTCTGCAATCCAAACGTATACAAATAGAATATTACAAAACACAGGTGTTCAATTTATTGTAGTTATGGACATGAATGGAATAAGAAAGTCACATCCAAATCCTCAAAAAATAGGGCATCATTTTATTGGGGGAGATGAAGGGCCTGCATTGAAAGGAAAAGAACATGTATCGTTAGCAGAAGGAACTTTAGGTATTTCCATGCGAGTGTTTGTACCAATATTTTCTGAAACAGGTGAACAACTTGGAGCAGTGGCTGTTGGTATTTCAGCAGATAATGTAAAAGAGAGAGTTAAGGAAAGTAGACATATCATTTATATTGGTGTCGGAGTGGGTGTATTAGTCGGAATTATAGGAGCAATATTGCTAGCTAGACATATAAAGAAAAGTTTATTCGGTCTTGAGCCGCACAGGATAGCAAAAATTCTTGAAGAAAGAAATACGATGCTACAATCTGTAAAGGAAGGTATTATTGCTGTAGATAAAGAGGCTAGAGTAACGTTAATTAATAATGAAGCGAAACGTCTATTTAAAAAAAGCGGACTTGAAGAAGATTTTATCGGTAAAGATGTTGAGTTGTATATGCCAAATTCACGTATAAAAGAAGTATTGCAAACGGGAGAAGTACAATTAAACGAAGAACAAAATATTTATGGAATTACGATTGTGACGAATCGAGTTCCTTTATATGTAAAAGGAGAAATAGTTGGTGCAATTGCAACATTTCGTGATAAAACAGAGATTAGAAAACTAGCAGAGGAACTAACTGGTATTAGACTATATGCAGAAGCATTACGGGCACAATCTCATGAGTTTATGAATAAGATGCATGTCGTATTAGGGCTTACACATATGAAACAGTATGAAGAATTACAGAAGTATATAAGCGGCATGGTATCAGAGCATCAATATGAAATTGGTGGAGTTATGAAAAGAATAAAAAGTCCAGTATTTGCTGGTTTTTTACTAGGTAAGCTCAGCTATGCTAGAGAGAAAAATATAAAATTAATTATAAGTGAAGATTCTTATATGCCGGAAATAGATGATGAAAGTATTACTCATGAACTTATTACGATTGTCGGAAATTTAATTGATAATGCATTAGAAGCAGTGACGAATTGTGAAAAGAAGCAAGTTGAAGTTGAGATACAACATGGGGATATACTAACTATTACAGTACAAGATACGGGAAAAGGTATACAAGAAAAAGAAATAGAGGAATTATTTACGAAAGGTTATTCCACAAAGGGAGATAACCGCGGTTATGGTTTGTATCTTGTAAAAGAAAGTATACAGCGAATAAATGGGGAAATTCATATGCATTCATTAGTAGGAAAGGGAACAACGATAACGATTGAAATACCTAAAGGTAGGGATGAGAGGCAAATATGATTAAAGTTTTAATTGTAGAAGATGACCCGATGGTAGCAATGTTAAATACGCATTATTTAGAACAAGTAGGAGGGTTTGAACTTGTTCAAGCAGTTAACTCAGTAAAGTCAGCGATAGAAGTATTAGAGAAATCACGAGTAGATTTAGTATTACTTGATATTTTTATGCCTGAAGAGACTGGGTTTGAGCTTTTAATGTATATCCGGAACCAAGAAAAAGAAATCGATATAATGATGATTTCAGCTGTACATGATATGGGGAGTATTAAAAAAGCATTACAATATGGAGTTGTAGATTATTTAATTAAACCATTTACATTTGAACGATTTAAAGAGGCATTAACTATATATCGAGAAAAATTTACTTTCATGAAAGAACAACAAAAAATTAGTCAATCGGAATTAGATTCGTTAATTTTACAAAAAGAAAAAAGAGAGCCTACTGTCACTAAAGAGCTTCCGAAAGGTTTAACGAAGCAAACGTTGCAATTAATTTGGCAGAAGATCGAGTCTCTGAATGGAAGAGTATTTACAACAGATGAAATGGCACAATTAGTTGGAATTTCAAGAGTTTCTATTCGAAAATATGTAATGTTTCTGACTGACATTGGGGTGTTAGAAAACGAAATGATGTACCAACATGTGGGAAGACCTGTAAGTAAATTAAGATGTGTTGATCAAAAGAAAATAGAGTTTTACGTATAAGCGACTTAATATAAGTCGCTTATACTTTTTTTAATTACAAAATCAATTACAAAACTTACAAAAACTATTTTTACTATTGAAAGCGTTTTAATATTGTTATTAAGAAAACGAGGGGGTGCCATATGGGAATTCAAAAGAATGTGGAAGCGGTATCATTTTCTGAAGGAAATGAAGTACAAAGAGAATCTTTCGCTTCTAAAATTATGAATGTAAAAATCGGTGTTATACCTTTACCATTATATGTAGTATTGGCTGCTATTATTTATGGGGCATCTGTATATAATAAATTGCCAGCAGATATGATTGGTGGATTTGCAGTTATTATGATCATGGGGATTTTCTTAGGCGATATTGGGATGAGAATTCCAATTTTAAAAAATATCGGCGGTCCAGCAATACTTTCGTTATTTATTCCATCATTACTTGTATTTTTTAACTGGATGAATCCAGCTTCAATGGAAGCTGCGACTATGTTAATGAAAAAATCGAACTTTTTATATTTATATATTTCTTGTTTAGTAGTCGGAAGTATTTTAGGAATGAACCGTAAAGTGTTAGTACAAGGTTTCGTTCGCATGTTTATTCCTTTAGTAGTAGGGACGTTAGCTTCTGTAGCAGTAGGATTATTGGTCGGTTCATTATTTGGATTTGAAATGAAGCACACATTCTTCTTTATCATCGTACCAATTGTGAGTGGTGGTATCGGGGAAGGGATTTTACCATTGTCGCTAGCTTATAGTGATATTTTAAATGAATCATCAGCAACGTTTGTATCACAGCTTATTCCAGCAGCTATTATTGGAAATATGTTCGCAATTGTAAGTGCAGGGTATATGAAGCGTTTAGGTGAGAAGAAACCGGAGCTTAGTGGTAACGGTGTATTAGTGAAAACAGACAATCAAGCAGAATTATTAAAAGAACAAAATACAGAGAAGCCAATTGACTTCTCATTAATGGGAGCAGGTTTATTAATTGCGTGTACGTTCTTCATCTTCGGAGGATTTGCTTCTAAGTTCATCGGTATTCCTGGGGCAATCATTATGATTTTCTCAGCAGCGCTTGTGAAATACTTTAAATTAATGCCAGCAAAAATGGAGCAAGGAGCATTCCATTTATATAAATTTATTTCGAAGAATTTAACTTGGCCTTTAATGGTTGGATTAGGATTGCTATATATTCCGTTAAAAGACGTAGCAGCAGTTCTTTCAGTAGGATATGTTGTTGTGTGCGCATCGGTTGTTCTTACAATGGTAGCATCAGGTTTTCTTGTAGGGAAAGTGATGAAGATGTATCCAGTTGAATCGGCGATTGTAACTGGATGTCATAGCGGTTTAGGTGGAACTGGAGATGTTGCTATTTTATCGGCTTCAAATCGTATGGAATTAATGCCGTTCGCGCAAATTTCGACTCGTTTAGGCGGGGCGGCAATGGTTGTAACGGCGACAATATTATTAAAGATGTTTTCATGATCAAACAAGCTAGCTATATTCATATAGCTAGCTTGTCAAATTAAGGGGAGATTATAAGTATGTTAGCAAATCAAATTAATGAAAGATCATTGTTATTGCATAAAGAATTAGTAGGGAAAATTGAAATTACAAGTAAAGTAGAAGTAAATTCAGCGGATGATTTAAGCCTGACGTATACACCAGGTGTAGCGGAGTCTTGCAAAGCAATTGCGGCAAATGAAGAAACGGTGTATGACTATACAGCACGTGGTAATATGGTGGCAGTTGTCTCAGATGGAACAGCGGTACTCGGTTTAGGAAACATTGGACCGAAAGCGGCTATGCCTGTTATGGAAGGAAAAAGTATTTTGTTTAAGAAGTTTGCGAATGTAGATGCTTTCCCATTATGTTTAGGCACAACGGATGTAGATGAAATCGTTACCCTTGTGAAAAATTTAGAGCCTACATTTGCAGGGATTAATTTAGAAGATATTGCAGCACCGCGTTGTTTTGAAATTGAAAAACGATTAAAAGAAGAAACGAATATTCCTGTATTCCATGATGATCAACATGGAACAGCTATTGTCGTTTTAGCAGCTGTTATTAATGCATTAAAAGTTGTTAGCAAACAAATGGATAATGTGAAAATCGTTATTAACGGTGCGGGTTCGGCAGGAATTGCAATTGGAAAATTATTATTAAAGGCTGGTGCAAAGCACATTACGCTAGTTAGCCTAGAAGGTATTGTTTGTGAAGGTGAAACATGGATGAACGAAGCACAAATTGAAGTTTCAAAAAAGACAAATCGTGAACATGTGCGTGGAACGTTAAAAGAAGCGATTAACCAAGCTGATATTTTTATTGGCGTATCTGCTCCTAACGTATTAACGAAAGAACTTGTACAGACGATGAATGAGAAAGCAATTGTGTTTGCAATGGCGAATCCAATTCCAGAAATCTTCCCTGAGGATGCATTAGAGGCTGGGGCAGCTGTAGTAGGAACTGGGCGCTCGGATTATGCGAATCAAGTAAATAATGTATTGGCGTTTCCCGGAATATTCCGCGGTGCGTTAGATGTGCGCGCAACTGATATTACAGAAGAGATGAAATTAGCGGCAGCATATGGGATCGCTAACATCATTACTGATGAAGAACGTAATGCGAATTATGTAATCCCGAATCCATTAGATAAAAGAGTTGTTCCAAGTGTTGCGGAAGCAGTAGCGAAAGCAGCTATTGATTCAGGCGTGGCACAAATTACGAAAATACCACGTTATTAATAGCTAAAAGCAGTGCCTAAAAGGCACTGCTTTTTTGAGATAAGAAATCAAAATAATGAAGAAGTGTAGAATTATTTATGTTTCTTCACTATTTATTTAATTCCATTGCAACTTGTTTACCATTCACTAAAACCTCAGTTATTGCTACGATTACTTCTATCATTTTTTTCATCTCTCATCTCTCCTCATTCATTTCTTACTTTAAGTATAAGAGAAGAGAGATAATTCAACTATCGAAGTACATGACGTAGAAATTACATTGTTGTAAGAAAGTGGTTTATTTTTGTCACTTTACTCAGCGGTGATTACAAACTGATCATAATATTTTTCATTCACATATATATTTAATAACCATAATCCAGATGAAGGTAGTGACATAGCGAGAGGGAGTTCGCTTGTAGTAGAATTGATTGTATTTGAAGTAGTCCAAGTTTGTTTGGAAATTTCTTTTTGAAAGAGTACTGGTGTTGGCGTTACAGATCCTTGTTTTAGCGCAATAATAGACAATTTTCCAGTTGGTATTTCAGAATCTAGAAAGTACCACATTATTTCATTTTGTTCATTTGCGATAATAGGACTATCAGCCATTGCGATTTTTCCTTCGATGCCTTTTAAAGGTATTTTTCCGTCTATGAATGAGGGTGCTTCTTCCCAATTTACATCTTTTAAAACACTAAGATGAAAGAAGGAAGGTGCGTTCACTTGATTGGACGTTGCGACAGCTTCAGTTTTAGATGCTTTTGAATCAGGTTGTGCTTGTGTGCATCCAGTGATGAGGAAGGAGAGAAGTAGCATAGTTCCGATTTTTTTCATGGTGCCACACTCCTAGTTTTTATTGTTAGTGTAATTGTATTTGCTAGAAGGCGGGACAATTCCTTTAAAATGTCAAAAGAGGTCGTAAGTTTTGTACGACCTCTTTTGACATTTTGTATCCCGTAAAAGCCCGATTGGTGTAGGTTAATAATCAGTGGGAGATAGCCCCACTAATTAAAGTTTCATTTTATATTTGTTCCGTTGTATAGGTTGGTTCGGTTTCTTTTTGGGGCATCGTCAAAAAAATAACGGATAGAACGATACATATGCCGCCTAATAATTGATATGCTCCAAAAGATTCACTTAGCCAAGTGATTGAAACGATGGCAGCTACAAGGGGTTCAATGCTAGATAAAATGCTTGTTTCTGTTGCTGCTAAATATTTAAGACTACCGATATACAGAAGGAAAGAAAGGGTACCACTAATAATGATAAGAATAAGCATAGAAAAAGTTTTTAGTGTAAAGGTTTGTGAAAATTGATTCCACCCGAATGAATGATTATAAATAAGTAGTGCAATTCCTCCGATTAACATCCCCCAACCAATTACTATAGTTGTTCCGCATGCTTTAATAAGCGAAGCTGGATGAAGGGTATAAAATGCAAATCCAATTGCTGTTAATAGTCCAAAAATAATAGCTTCTTTAGATAAAATAATATTTTCAATTGAGCCATTTGTAATAATAAAGTATGTTCCTATTAGCGCGGCTATAATTGCGAATAGTTGCATGGAAGCAGGGAATTTTCTTTGTTCAAATGCAACATACATGGTAATAAGAACAGGACCTAGAAATTGAAATAGCGTTGCTGTGACCGCGTTACTAATATGAACCGTTTCGATAAAGGCGTATTGCGCACCAAGCATGCCGAGAATAGAGAAAATAATAAGTTGTATAGAATATCTAGGGTGTTTCCAAATTTGAAATATGTTTTGTTTCTTTATAAGTAAGAAAGACAAAATAAATATTCCTGCAAGTAACAATCGAATTGTTAAAAAATCAATTGAGGATACATTAGTATGCTGAAATAGCCACTGAATCATTGGACCAGATAATCCCCATAATGTAGCCCCTGTAATAATCATAATGAGTCCGATACGTCTACCATTGTTCATTATCATGTTTCTCCTCTCCGGTATTTGATTTTTGATGTGTGACATGATAAAAGGAATTATATATAAAATCTGGTACTGTAAAAAGTATCAGATTTTAGTTTTATTAAGGGGTCAGATATTATGTTAGAATTAACGCCTAATTTAAATGTGAATAGTAAAAAGGCATTATATGTGCAATTGTATGAGTATATAAAAAAAGAGATTAAAGATGGATCGATTGTCCCTTTTACGAAATTACCGGCTAAGCGAAAGTTAGCGATACATTTACAAGTAAGTAAAAATACAGTAGAGGCAGCCTACGAACAATTACTTGCAGAAGGTTATATTGAATCGATATCGAGAAAAGGTTATTTTGTATGCAAGATTGAGCAAATGGTTCATGTAGAGGATAGCGAAGAGAGGATAGAAGAAGTCCCGTTTCAGGAGAAGCGTTATAAATTTGACTTTACACAAACAGGAATTGATACAAATGCTTTTCCATTTAATATGTATCGGAAAATTGTAAATGAAGTATGGCAACCGCATAATAACGAACTTCTCTTTCTAGGACACCCTCAAGGGGAAGCAAGCTTAAGAGAAGAGATTACGAATTATTTGTATGAATCTAGAGGTGTGCGTTGTTCAGCTAGTCAAATTGTATTAGGAGCGGGAACACAAATATTAGTGAAACTATTGTTTCAATTGTTAAAGGAAAGCAATTATGCAGTTGAAAACCCAGGGTATCATAGGAAGATGGTTGTTTTTGAACAGGGAGAAGCAAGAGTCAAAATGTTAACTTTAGATAGAGATGGAATTTGTATTGCAGATTTAGAAAATAGCAATGCGAATGTTGTATTTGTTACACCTTCCCATCAGTTTCCATCTGGAATGATTATGCCTATTACGAGAAGGATGCAGCTTTTACAATGGGCAAAGAAAGAAGAGAGCAGGTATATTATTGAAGATGATTATGATAGTGAATTTCGCTATTCTGGAAAGCCTATACCGGCGCTGCAAGGGTTAGATACAGAGGGGAAAGTTATTTATATGGGGACGCTATCTAAAGCATTATTGCCATCGCTACGGATGAGCTATATGGTGTTGCCGAAGAAATTAATTAAAAAGTATCAACAGCAATATTTATTTTACACACAAAGTGTTTCAAGAATAGATCAAGAAGTGATTAGAAGATTTTTAAATGAAGGATATTGGGAAAAACATATTCATAAAATGCGTGTTGTCTACCGAAAGAAGAGAGATAGACTTGTTTTTGAAATAGAGAAGTATTTCTCTAATCGTGTTGAAGTGATAGGAGAAGATTCCGGATTACACATTTTATTAAAAGTGCATAATGGAATGCAGGAAGAAGAATTAATTCAAGAAGCTGCGAAATATAGTATTAAAATATATCCTGTGTCTACGTACTATAAAGACGGTACGGCGCCTGAGAGTGTAGTTTTACTTGGGTTTGCGATATTATCAGAGGAAGAGATTGCGAAAGCGATTCAATTATTACACACGGCATGGTTTACAAGAAAGTAAAAAACATCCTCCAAACATGAGGATGTTTTTTATTATTTATTTTCATCTAAGAATAAGACCATATGCTCTTCGTCCCAATATTGTCCGTTATATTTTAATGAACGTTCTTGTACACCGAATGTTTTAAAACCTAATGATTCATAAAGTTTTTTCGCTCCATCGTTGCCAACAACAACATCAAGCATAACTTGTTCTACTTCTAAAGATTTAGCAAGCTCAAGACATTCTTTAATAAGTGCTTTTCCTGCTCCAAGTCCGCGTGCTTTTGGAGATACATATACAGAACCGATTTTAGCTTTATGTTCTTGTTTTACATATGGTTTCGTTTCCAGTGTTGCAACCCCGATTAATTTTCCATCTTTAAATGCACCTAGCGTATAGTTTTCATCTTGTGCTAATTTTTGTGCTTTATATTCAATCGCACACTCTTTATTAATAATATCTTCATAAGAAGAGCTGAATGCTTCAGGGTTTTGCTTTAATCCTTCTACGCGAAGTTCTAAGTAAATTTCTGCTTCGTCTTTTGTTAATACATGGATATCCAATTATATCACCCTCCAAATCTTTGCAAATGTACCTTTATTTTATATTGAAATAAGAATAATTTCAAAAGCTTAGCTTATATGAGCTGTTTTTATGAACAAAATAACACCAGTAGTGTTTACTACTACTGGTGTTTTCACACGCATATTATTCAAAAGGTAGCTTGATTATAAAGTTTGTTCCCGCTCCTAATTGGCTTGTTACTAGAATAGAACCGTTATGCAATTCTACAATTTCCTTTGCAACAGCTAGCCCGATGCCTTTTCCGCCTGTAGCTCGTGTTCTAGATTTATCAACACGATAAAAACGGTCAAAAATATGCGGGATATCTTCTTCAGGAATACCTTCACCTTCATCTTGTACACTTATTGTAAAAGAATCTGTTTCCATGAGTACACGTATCGTAATGGATGTGTTTTCTGGCGAATGTTGATAAGCGTTGTGTAATAAATTTAACATAACTTGTTCCATACGTCTTTCGTCTATACAAACTTCTAAATCATCTTTGCAATATACATGAAGTTGCATTTGCTTATTCGTTAATGTTGTTTTTGTTTTTTCAACCATTCGTTCTAAAAATGGCTGAAGAAGCACTTTTTGTTTTTTTATAACAAATTGGTGTTGTTCTAATTGTACAAGCATAAATAAATCTTGGACGAGATCGGTTACACTATCCGTTTCATCCTCAATGATTTGTAAGTATTCTTCTCGCTCCTCTTTTGTTAAAGAGTCTCTCTTTGCTACCTTTGCATAACCTTTCATATAGGTCAATGGAGTTAATAGTTCATGAGCGACACTAGCGAGAAATTCATTGCGCTCTTTTTTCATATACGTAAGTTCACTCGATAAATCTTCAATTGTTTTTGCTAAACTTCCGAGTTCATCATTCCGTTTAATACCTAATTGAATTGGCTTATTTAATTTTGACATTTTTTCTGTCGCTCTCTTCATTTTTACAAGTGGTTCTGTAATAACGCGTGAAAAAACAAAGACAGAAATTGTTGTTAAAATAATTGTTAAAACGCTAATGATAAGAAATTGGTTCATGAGTTTAAGTAACATATTTTCTAGGAAAGATGTTTTTAATAGCATATATAGCTTTCCTTGAAACTTTGTTGTGTTAAGTGGGCTTACTGTTGTGATGAACTTTGATTTTTTCCAGTTCCTTTCAACGACCAATCCGCCGTCTGGGACAGTTTCTGTTTTACAAGTAAGTTGTTTTTGCATATCTTTTGTTACGGGTTCTGAGGTGGAAATAATTTTGCCGTTATGGTCAGTAATAATGATAGCTATATCGGAGTTAGAAATTGATTCCGATTCAACTAAGTGTGCAGCCTCATTCGTAATATCGAATTCAGGATACACAGGGCGTTTAGGACTTTTATTATGTTCAGCGTGTTTCATTTCTTTATAATATTCATCCCGTCTCTCGCGGCTTTTAATTTTTTTACTATAGCGATTACCTTTCTCTAAAAGAGCATCTGTTTCCTCTACAATACGCATTTTTGAAAGGCTTTTATAAAAAGATACGAAAGCAATTGTTTCAATACATAAAGCTAATATTAAAAAGTATGTCCCAATTTTAAGGGAAAGTTTACTCATTTTTTCACCATACCTTATTCATAATAAAGAGTCAGTGGTATACGATTTCCCACTGACCGAAGTTATTATTCACTTTTCCATTTATATCCGACTTTATAGACCGTTTCTAAGTAATCTTCAATTGGAAATCCTTTTTTGCGTAGTTTATCACGGATATTACGAATGTGTGAATCAATTGTTCTATATTCGATATCTGTTTCATAGCCCCAAATTTTTTCGATTAAATCATCTCGGCTATAAGCACGGTTTGTATTTTGCAAAAATAGTCCGAGTAATGAAAATTCGATAGGAGTTAATGAGATTTTTTCATCATAAACTGTGACAGTATGTTTCGTTTTATCCCACTCAATACCATTGAAACTAACAAAGCCATCTTTTTTTGTACGGCGTAATATAGCCTCGATTCGTGCGACTAATACATGCTCATCAAATGGTTTTGTAATATAATCATCTGCGCCCATCGTGAGGCCTTTTACCATATCGTAGTTTTGATTACGAGCTGTTAACATAATGATAGGAACATTGGAAATTTGACGAATTTGATAGCAAGTATCCCATCCATCCATATTTGGCATCATAACATCTAATAAAATAATATCGAATTCTTTTTGTTCGATTAAATTTAGTGCTTCAAGGCCAGAGGTAGCTTTCATGCAAAAATAGCCGCGAGGGCTTAAGAACAGATCTAATAATCGTAACATACGTTCTTCATCGTCTACTAATAAAATTTTTACCATAATCTTGTGCACCCCAAACTGTTCATTCTACTTGTATAGTTTACATGAAAATAATAAAAAACTCTTTTTATGTGATTGAGTGGAAGAGTTATTTTTCGCTCAGAGTAATTGACATAAAAAATGCACTAGTTTTGCACAACTATTTTTTATAATAGAAAACGTAGCGACACAAAATACCCTATGTTGCGACATAACGTCATGTCATTTTATTTATAAAATGACAATTCCATTCTATTGTGTATGTGAGATAGAGAGGGTTTTCGTATTCACCTCGCATCGGATAAGAAAAATTTCCTATCTCACACTTTTTTTAAAAGGAGATCATACACATGAATTCAAAAGAAGAAATTTCAAAAAAAGAAAAGCAAGATCGTAATACGGTTGTCATGTGTGTTGCCGTATCTATGATTATTATTATAAGTTGCGTAAATAAAATTTTGGGGATTTTATAATATAAAAAAGCTGATTGCTTCTTAAGGAGCAATCAGCTTTTTTCATTGTTAGGGGAGTATTCCTATATGATAAACCAAGGTAAAATTGCTAACCCAGAAGTTACAATTGCTGTAGTAAATATTAAAAGCATAGCTCGTTTGTTTTGTTTCATATCACATTCTCCTCTGCATATCAAGTACATGCGATCAGCGTGGGATGTAGTTCCCCACTGAGTAAAGTTTCACTTTATATTTTTAGTATAATGAATGGTAAGGATTGGTACGATCGATAAAGGTGACATGAAGATTACATTGTTGTAATGCAAAAAAACATCTTTCTTATTAAGAAAGATGTTTTTGGAAAACTACCCCGCTATTTGTGGGCAGTAACTCCCACCTTAAAATTCAGCGAATGCGAGGGAGTTAGGTGGGCGATAACTGCCCGTAAAAGCCCGATTGGTTCAACTAATACTCAGTAGGGGATGGAAAAAAAACACTGAGTAAAGTTTCACTTTATATTGAAGTATTAATCATTTAAGAACAAAACCATATGTTCCTCGTCCCAATATTGACCATTGTGTTTTAATGAACGCTCTTGTACGCCGTAAGTTTGGAAACCTAATGACTCATATAATTTTTTTGCACCAACGTTACCAACTACAACATCAAGCATGAGTTGTTCTACATGTAATTTATCGGCATTTTCAATAATTGCTTTAATTAGAGCTCGTCCTGCTCCGAGACCACGTGCTTTTGGGGAAACAAAAACGGAGCCAATTTTTGCTTTATGTTCTTGTTTAATAAATGGTTTTGTTTCTAAAGTAGCGATACCAATTAAATCATTATCTTTGAAGACACCTAGAGTATACTTATCCGGATTGCTTAATCGTTTAGCCATAGCAGCCACAGGATTTTCATGTTTAAGAACATCTTCATAAGAAGAGCTAAAAGCTTCCGGATTCTTCGTTAAACCTTCCATACAAACTTTTAAATATATTTCTGCGTCCTCTGTTGTTAATAAGCGAATTTCCATAGTTGTAACCTCCCTGGTGGATTTCAAATAAATCCATTACTTTTATAAGATTGAGTATATGTTTTGTTAGTATTCTCTTTTAATTTGTAAAAGAATGAAAAGATATATGCTACAATGTTTTGTTTTAATTATGTAATGAAATTATATATTAACTTTGTTAACTATTCAAGTGTTTAATATGTTACATTTTTATAACTAAAATAACTCCTCGATTGAGGAGTTATTTTTTAAACATTGGATTGATAGCCATCAATTCGTTTTGGATGTGTGTAAATATTACAAGATTCATTTCTAATAAACCCTACGACTGTAATGCCTAAATCATGGGCAAGTTGCAATGCCAGTTTTGTTGGAGCGGATTTAGATAGAACAATTTCACATCCGATTTTTGAAACTTTGAGTAAAATTTCGGATGAAATACGTCCGCTAAATGCGATGATTTTTCCTTTAATGGATATATTGTTACGCAAACAATGACCATATATTTTATCTAATGCATTATGTCTTCCAATATCCATTCTTGATAGGAGGATATTGTTTCGATCACATAGCGCGGTATTGTGAACACCGCCAGTTTGGCGAAATGTAGTAGAAGATTGTTGCAAGGTATTCATTAAGTGAAAGCATTCTTCAGGAGTAATTTTTACATGTATATCATGTAAGTCTTTTGCTTTTGCTGCGTCGTTTACGAAAATAAAACCTTGTCTACCTTTTCCGCAGCAAGAAGTGATGTATCGTTTATTATATAAAGTTTGATAGAGCGGATTCACTTTTGATGATTTTACATGGACAATTCCGTTATCTTTTTGAACCCATAGTTCTTCAACATCTTTATAGGAAGAAATAATCCCCTCAGAAATTAAAAAACCAATTACCATATCTTCAATATAATTTGGTGTGCATACGACTGTTACATATTCTTCACCATTCAACTTAATAGTAATAGGAGATTCTGTAACAATCTCATCAAGCTGTTTTGAAAATGTACCAGATTGATAGCGTACAATTGTATAAGTCTCTTGCGTAGGCCCCATATTAAATTCCCCTTTTATATGTATTTCTCTCCCACATTTATCATAAAACAATGGAAAAAATAAAAACACCTATTAACAAGAAGATCACAGATTATTTTGGTTATTATTGTATATGTACGATATAATAGAACTGTAGAATAGTGATAATTTCAAGCTTTCGTAGTTATACCTTATAACATCTAGAATCGACTTCATAAGAAAGTATTTGGGTAGAGCGTTTCAAAAATATGTACAGTAATGCGATTTTGAAAACGGATTCATAATTGTGTTGTACAGTTGGTTGTAAGGAGAGGGGAAACTATGGCAGAACAGACAGTCCGTGTAACCGTCGATGGTAAAGAATTTTCTGCATCAGGTGAAAAGACGATACTACAATTATTTAACGAGAGTAATTTGGAACATCCTCAAATTTGTCATGTACCAGAAGTAGATCCAATTCAAACTTGTGATACGTGTATTGTAGAAGTAAATGGGAAGTTAATGCGTGCTTGTTCAACGAAATTAGAGAATGGTATGCATATTGAAAGACAGTCCCAGCGTGCAAAAGAGGCACAGACTGAGGCAATGGATCGGATATTAGAGAATCATTTATTGTATTGTACTGTTTGTGATAACAATAATGGTAACTGTAAAGTCCACAATACAGTACATATGATGGGAATTGAGGAACAGAAATATCCGTATGAGCCGAAAGTAAGTGCGTGTGAAGTGGATATGTCACATCCATTTTATCGATATGATCCAAATCAATGTATTGCTTGTGGGCAGTGTGTAGAAGTATGTCAAAACTTACAAGTGAATGAAACTATATCGATTGATTGGAGCTTAGACCGTCCACGTGTTATATGGGACAATGGTGTAAGTATAAATGACTCATCTTGTGTAAGTTGTGGGCAGTGTGTAACAGTATGTCCATGTAATGCGTTAATGGAAAAAACAATGCTGGGTGAAGCTGGATTCATGACAGGATTGAAACCGGATGTGTTAGATCCGATGATTGATTTTGTAAAGGATGTAGAACCTGGATATAGTAGTATTTTAGCAGTTTCAGAAGTAGAGGCTGCGATGCGTAAGACGAAAGTGAATAAAACAAAAACAGTTTGTACATTTTGTGGTGTAGGTTGTTCATTTGAAGTATGGACGAAAGACCGCCACATTTTGAAAGTACAGCCTGTTTCAGATGCGCCGGTTAACGGTATTTCCACATGTGTAAAAGGCAAATTTGGATGGGATTTTGTAAACAGTGAAGATCGCATTACGAAGCCATTAATTCGCCAAGGAGATATGTTTGTTGAAGCTTCATGGGAAGAGGCTCTTGAAGTTGTTGCATCCAATATGCAGCATATTAAATCAGAATATGGAAGTGATGCATTTGGATTTATTTCTTCTTCGAAAGTAACGAATGAAGAAAATTATCTTATGCAAAAACTAGCCCGTCAAATATATGGAACGAATAATGTAGACAACTGTTCCCGTTATTGTCAATCTCCAGCAACAGACGGTTTATTTAAAACTGTCGGTATGGGCGGGGACGCTGGAACAGTGAAAGATATTGCGGAAGCAGGCCTTGTCATTATCGTTGGAGCAAATCCAACAGAAGGACATCCTGTACTTGCAACGCGTGTAAAACGTGCACATAAATTACATGACCAAAAATTAATTGTGGCAGACCTTCGTAAACATGAAATGGCAGAGCGTGCGGATTTATTCATTCATCCGCGCCAAGGAACTGATTACGTATGGCTCGCTGGTATTACGAAATATATTATTGATCAAGATTGGCACGATAAAAAGTTCATAGCTGAAAATGTGAAGAATTTTGATGAATATAGCAAAATGGTAGAAAAGTATACGCTTGATTATACAGAAGAAATCACGGGGATTTCGAAAGAAAATCTGAAAGAAATGGCTCGTATGGTATATGAAGCAGATGGTACTTGTGTACTTTGGGGAATGGGTGTAACTCAAAATACTGGAGGAAGTACAACTTCAGCAGCAATTTCAAATCTATTGCTTGTTACGGGTAACTATCGTCGTCCTGGTGCAGGAGCATACCCATTACGCGGACATAATAACGTACAAGGCGCTTGTGATATGGCAACATTACCAAACTGGCTTCCAGGTTACCAAGCAGTTTCAGATGATGCGCTCCGTGCGAAATTTGAAAAAGCATACGGTACTACAATTCCGAAAGCACCAGGCTTAAATAATATTGCAATGTTACTTGCGGCAGATGAAGGAAAACTGCGTGGTATGTATGTTATGGGTGAAGAAATGGCTTTAGTAGATTCGAATGCCAACCATGTACAACATATTTTAGCGAATTTAGATTTCCTTGTTGTTCAAGATATGTTCTTATCGAAAACAGCTCGTTTTGCTGATGTTATTTTACCGGCAGCACCAAGCTTAGAAAAAGAGGGAACATTTACGAATACAGAGCGCCGTATTCAAAGATTATATGAAGTATTGAAGCCGCTTGGTGATTCAAAGCCAGACTGGTGGATTTTACAAAAAGTAGCTCGTGCACTTGGCGGGGACTGGAATTATGAAAATCCAAGTGAAATCATGGATGAAATCGCGTCACTTGCACCTTTATATTCTCAGGCAACATACGATCGTTTAGAAGGATGGAATAGTTTATGTTGGGGTAGCCATGATGGTAGCGATACACCGCTATTATATGTGGACGGATTTAACTTCCCGGATAAACTAGCTCGTCTATCATTAGATGAATGGATACCACCAGTTGTAGCGCCAGATGAGTATGATTTACTTTTAAATAATGGACGTATGTTAGAACATTTCCATGAAGGAAATATGACGAATAAATCGGCTGGTATTTTATCTAAAGTATCTGAAGTGTTCGTTGAAATCTCCCCGGAACTTGCCCTAGAGCGCAATGTGAAAGATGGTGGTCTTGTAGAATTAGCATCACCATTTGGGAAAATTAAAGTACAGGCACTTGTTACAGATCGTGTAACGGGGAAAGAGCTATATTTACCGATGCATGCAACGGTAAATGAAGAGGCAATCAATATTTTAACTGGAACGGCGACAGATCTTTATACGTGTACACCAGCGTATAAACAAACGATGGTAAAGATGCGTGTACTACGTGAAAAAGGGAATCGTCCGTTACCATCTTCAAACCCGAGAGATAAAAAGCGTAATCCGCAAAATGGTGTTGAAATCCAGCAAAAATGGCAAAGAAAACAATACGTATCACTTGTGGACTAGGGGGCGGAGATAGTGGCGAAAGAAATTACTGTAATTAAAAAGAAAGTTGTAACAGAGGAAGAACAGAAACAGCAAGTAGCAGATGAACTTCTAAATGAGTTATCTAATAATCGTGAAGCAGTAGAAGAAACGATGCAGCTTTTAGCACAGTTGCAGAAGGCTGGTATATTAGATGCAGCAATTAGTTTACTTGCTGCGAAGGAAGATGTTTCAAAAATCGCTGTGGAGCAATTAAATCGTGAACCAGTTAAAAATGCACTCAACAATATGATGGGGGCAGGAGAAGCGTTATCTTCAGTTGATCCAGAAATAACGAAGCAAATTACATCAAGTTTAGTTACAGGATTGCAATTTGCAACAGATGAATTAAATAGTGGTAAAAAAACAAAAGTAATGGATTTCTTTAAAGTATTAAAAGATCCAGATATCAATAGAGCTATTACATTCGGTTTTAGCTTCTTGAAAGCATTTGGACAAGGCCTAGAGAAAAAATAGAATAAATGAAAAAGTGATGGGAAGTAGCCATCACTTTTTTCATTATATGTATAAGAGTGTTCATGTTAAGCGGAATATATTATTATTAAAAAGATGGATTAGAACTTGAAATATGGAATCCATCTCAAATACCGTTTTAGAATTTGGAGGAATATATGCAACACCGTAAAAAACTATCTATACCAGGAGTAATGAGACATTCCTTTCAAACAGTTAAATTTGCTTTTTGGAATGTATTAACTTTTCAACTTGCTTATAAATTATTAGCAGCGATTGTGTTTGTTCCACTATTTGGAATCATTTTTAATAAGTTATTGTATTTTGCTGGTTATGCAAATGCGACAAATGATGAATTATTAGCGTTTTTAAAGACGCCTTATGGCATCTTAGCAATCGTAATTTTATCATTGTTAGCACTGTTTCTTATCTTTACAGAATTTGCGGTGCTTATTATTATTTCGTATTTCGCTCATAAAAGACAGAAGGTGAAATTACGTCCGATTTTATATAAAACGGTAACGTATTTACCTACTCTTTTCACATATTGCTTACCAGGATTTATTTTATATGCTGTCGTATTGTTGCCTCTTTTAAATATGGGATATGAAACGGCGTTAATCCCGCAAATTCAAATTCCTAACTTTATTACAGGAGAACTGTTTAAGACAACGATGGGACAAGTTGGTTATTACACGTTCTTTGCTGTAGTCGCGTATTTGAATCTTCGATGGATTTTCGTTCTACCCATTGTTGTTTTAGAGCAAAAACCATTTCGCGTGGCAGCACGTAAAAGTGCAACTTTAGTAAAGGAAAGCTTTTTTAAAGTACTATTCTTTTTAGTAGGATTTTTTATTTCAATTGGAATTGTATATGTCGTGTTTTTGGGAATATATTTATTGTGCCTATGGGGTGTTTATGAATTTACAAACCCGAAAGGAACATTTGCATTATTAGCTGAATCAACGATTTCTGTATTTTTAACGAGCACATTGTATTTATTCAGCTTTATCGTGACGCCATTTTATATTATGGCGATTACGCGATTATACTTACAAAAGGTACCGGTTGAGGATGTTTTATTAGAAGAAGGATTAGATTATTCGAAAACGAAAGCAGATAAATGTTTCTTCCAAAAACATCGTTGGAAATTCATTGGCGTATACATTGTAGGAATTATTACTGCCGGAATGGTCGTTGCTTTCATTGTAACGTTTATTTCAAATTCATATAAAGAACCGATTATTATGGCGCACCGCGGGTATATATCAAAAGGTGTAGAAAATACGAAAGAAGCTGTGCAAGGTGCTATTGATGCAAAAGCAGACTACGCTGAAATAGATGTATTACAAACGAAAGACGGTGAACTAGCGGTTATACATGATTTGAAGCTGAAACGTCTCGCAAATGCCAATGTGCATGTGTCAGATTTAACGATGGCTGAGTTAAGGCAGCTTACCCTTAGTCAAGATGGACTTTCAGGACAAATAAGTACACTTGATGAAATCATTAAGCTAGCAAATGGCAAAATCAAACTTAATATAGAAGTGAAGCTTCATGGGGGCGAAAAAGATTTTGTAAACAAAGTCTTAAAAACGATTAAAGATAATGAATTTGAGAAGCAATGTGTAATTCAAACGTTACACTATCCACTTATTAAAGAGTTTAAGCGTGCAAATCCAGATATAAAAGTAGGGTATATATTGTATGCAAGTAGAGCTAACTTAAAGAATGTGAAGGCTGACTTTTACGTAGCAGAAGAATATATGTTAAATAAGAAATTAGTAAAAGAAGCAAGGAAGTTAAACAAACCAATTTACGTATGGACAGTAAATGATATGGAAAATTTAAAGGCATATTATAAGTTGAACGTAGATGGTATCATAACCGATTACCCTGAAGATGCACGTGAAACAATTAAGATGTTAAAAGAGCAAGAAGCGGAAGAAAGTGATCTGTTTGATAAAATTACTGAAACGACAGATGATTTATTTTCTAAGTTATTTATAAGTTACCCAGCTGCTAGCTAAATGCTAGCAGCTGTTTTTTTTTGAAAAGAATATATCTCTAAAGTATTGAGTAAAATAATAACTGTATATGTATACGTTATCGCTTAGGTTTCTTACATTGTTAAATTATTGTCAAATAATAAAAGGTTGCTGTTTATTTTGAAGAGGTATAATAAAAATAGAGTGATAGATAATGAAATGTCACGAAACCCCCAATAGAATCAATGTTTTATATATTTACACTATTCTAAATATATAAACTTTATAAAAATGGTATGTTAGCGTTTTCATAACTTTTAAGTTATGCTAGAATAAGGACATAAGTTATTAATTATTACAAAAAGAAAAAAGAATCTCTTTTTTCTGTTAATTATAAGGGGGCATTTCATTATGCGTATTGGGGTACCAGCAGAAATTAAAAACAACGAAAACCGTGTGGCAATGACACCAGCAGGTGTTGTACATTTAATTCGTAACAATCACGAAGTATTCATTCAAAAGGGTGCAGGTTTAGGGTCTGGTTTCACAGACGCTCAGTATGTTGAAGCGGGAGCAAAAATTGTTGATACAGCTGAAGAAGCTTGGAACATGGAAATGGTTATGAAAGTTAAAGAACCAATTGAAAGCGAATACAAACACTTCAGTGAAGGCTTAATCTTATTCACATACTTACACTTAGCTCCAGAGCCAGAATTAACAAAAGCTTTAATCGAGAAAAAAGTTGTTTCTATTGCATATGAAACAGTACAATTAGAAAATCGTTCATTACCATTACTTGCACCTATGAGTGAAGTAGCTGGTCGTATGGCTGCACAAATTGGTGCACAATTCCTTGAGAAAAACAAAGGCGGTAAAGGTATCTTACTTGCAGGTGTTCCAGGGGTTAAACGTGGTAAAGTAACAATCATCGGTGGTGGACAAGCTGGTACAAATGCTGCTAAAATTGCAGTTGGACTAGGTGCGGATGTAACAATCATCGACTTAAGCGCAGAACGTCTTCGTCAATTAGATGACATTTTCGGAAACCAAGTAAAAACTTTAATGTCTAATCCTTACAATATTGCAGAAGCTGTTAAAGAGTCTGATCTTGTAATCGGTGCAGTATTAATCCCAGGTGCAAAAGCTCCAAAACTTGTAACAGAAGAAATGATTAAATCAATGGAACCAGGTTCTGTTGTTGTAGATATCGCGATTGACCAAGGTGGTATTTTCGAAACAACTGATCGTATTACAACTCATGATAACCCAACTTATGAAAAACACGGCGTTGTTCATTATGCAGTTGCAAACATGCCAGGTGCGGTTCCACGTACATCAACTCTTGCATTAACAAACGTAACAGTACCATATGCAGTACAAATTGCTAACAAAGGCTACAAAGAAGCTTGCCTATGCAACACGGCACTATTAAAAGGTATTAACACATTAGATGGCTATGTAACATTTGAAGCAGTTGCAGAAGCTCACGGTGTAGAGTACAAAGGTGCTAAAGAATTATTAGAAGCAGAAACAGTATCTTGCTAATAGAAGCATTATACAAAACAAAATCGAACAATATATAAAACAACATGATAAGAGCTAAGAGTGAAGATCTCTTAGCTCTTCTTGGCAAAAGGGGGCATACATCGTGGCCAACCTATTTAAAAAGAAATCCGTTACGCAATTGTTAGGGGAAAGTAAAAGTAAAACTTTGACGAAAACGCTAGGGGCATTTGACCTAACAATGCTAGGGATTGGTGCGATAATTGGTACAGGAGTTCTAGTATTAACTGGATTAGTAGCAGCAAGAGATGCTGGTCCAGCAGTTATTTTTTCATTCATGATTGCAGCCATCGTTTGTGGATTTGCAGCATTATGTTACGCAGAGGTTGCTTCTACACTTCCTGTTTCAGGTAGTGTGTACACATACTCATATGCAACAATTGGCGAGTTTGTAGCTCATTTAATGGGATGGACATTACTATCCGTATATGTTGTAACGACTGCCGCAGTAGCTGGCGGATGGACTGGTTACTTCCATAACTTAGTGAGTGGATTAGGGCTTGAAATTCCAAAAGCACTGCTAACGATTCCGTCTCAAGGTGGTATGGTGAATTTACCAGCAGTTATCGTTACATTAGTTATAACTTGGTTATTATCAAGAGGTACGAAAGAAAGTAAACGCGTGAATAACATAATGGTATTAATTAAAATTGGTATCGTTGTTTTATTCATTGCAGTTGGTGTATTCTACGTGAAACCAGAAAACTGGATACCATTTGCACCGTACGGTTTAAGTGGAGTTTTCGCGGGGGGAGCAGCAGTATTCTTTGCTTTCTTAGGATTTGATGCATTAGCAACTTCTGCTGAAGAGGTGAAAAATCCGCAACGTGATCTACCGATTGGTATTATCGCTTCGTTAGTCATTTGTACAATCATTTATGTTGTAGTTTGTCTCGTTATGACCGGTATGGTTTCTTATAAAGAGCTAGATGTACCGGAAGCGATGGCGTATGTGTTAGAAGTTGTGGGACAAGATAAAGTAGCTGGTATAATCGCAATTGGAGCTGTAATTGGTATTATGGCAGTAATTTTTGCTTACATTTATGCAACGACACGTGTATTCTTCGCGATGAGCCGTGACGGTTTATTGCCAGAATCTTTCGCGAAAATTAATAAAAAGACAGAAGCGCCAACATTTACAGTTTGGTTAACAGGAATTGGTAGTGCTTTAATTGCTGGATTTATCGATTTAAAAGAATTGTCGAATTTAGCGAATATTGGAGCGTTGTTAACATTTGCGATGGTTGGTGTGTCAGTTATTATTCTTCGTAAAACACATCCAAAATTACAACGTGGATTTATGGTACCACTTGTACCGATCTTGCCGATTATTTCAATTGTATGTTGTCTATTTTTAATGGTAAACCTACCATTAAAAACATGGATGTACTTCGGTGCTTGGTTAGCAATCGGAGTAGTTGTATACTTTGTTTATTCGAAAAAACATAGTCATTTAAAAGACGATGGAAGTTCGCAGGATAATTTAGAACAAGCTAATTAAAGGGATATAAACACAGTAAGCCTTGTGCGTCTAGGGAGCGCGCAAGGCTTTTTCTTTTGTTGAAATAAAGGGAATGTATATTACTTTGTTGAATTTTTATGTCGAAATATGAAAAAAGGGTGGGAGCAAAATGGAAGAAACAAAAGTTGTTGTTGGAGCAGAGGGTTATAATAATAACCCTGGTTGGTTACATACGAATGAAGAAGAATTAAATTTATTACGGAGAGAAACTTGGCGGGATAAATTTCAACTTAATTCTTTATCAGTAATTTTGGCAGAACATGTATGGGAGCATTTATCATATGAAGAAGGAATTGAAGCTGCAAAAATTTGTTATGAGTTTTTAATGGAGAATGGATATATTCGTTGTGCAGTACCAGATGCATTTTTTCCAGATGAAGAATATCAGCAAGGGGTACAAGTAGGTGGACCTGGTCCATTAGATCATCCTGCAGCAAGTCATAAAATTGTTCATAACTATAAAACAATCACATCCATGTTTGAATCAGCAGGTTTTCAAGTGAGGCTCTTAGAATACTGTGATGAGAATGGTAAGTTTCACTATAATGATTGGAATGAGAAAGATGGATTTATTTATCGTTCGAAACGTTTTGACCATAGAAATCGGGATAATCAGTTAGGATTTGTTTCTTTAATTGTGGATGCGGTAAAAAATGAAAAGTAAGTAAAAAGGGGTGCGCGAATTGTACATCCTTTTTTTGTATGAGAATATAGAGGGTGCGGAAAATATGTATACGACTTATTAAAATGTGAACGGAATGTTCATAAAAAAAATTCAGATTTCGTTGACACATATGAGTAGGCGCTCATATAATAAGAGTATAAGATATATGAATGATTGTTCATATGTTCAATTAAAGAGGTGAGCTATAATGGCTGGAAATAAAGTAGAAACACCACAAGAGACATGTTCTCAAACGATAATTCATGAAGAAGTTGTAGAGCAAGTAAAACAAACAATTCCAACTGATGAAAGTTTAAGTAAAGTAGCAGAACTATTTAAAGTATTAGGTGACCGTACACGTACGAGAATATTACATGCGCTATTTGAAGCTGAAATGTGCGTTTGTGATTTAGCTTATTTATTAGGAATGACACAATCATCTATTTCGCATCAGCTTCGTGTGTTAAAGCAAGCGAAACTTGTGAAGAATCGTAAAGAAGGAAAGGTTGTTTACTATTCGTTAGCTGACCAGCACGTAATTCATATCTTCGAGCAAGCGTTTGAACACGTAAACGAAGAAGAATAAAAAGAACGCGAGGAGGGAGAACGATGGCTGAAGCATTGGTGAAAAAGAAACTGATGTTAGAAGGTTTAGATTGTGCGAACTGTGCAATGAAAATTGAAAAAGGTGTTGGGAATATAGAAGGAGTAAATTCTTGCTCTGTAAACTTCGCAACAAAGACAATGATCTTAGAAACAGCACAAAATAAAGAAAACGAAGTTGTTACGGAAGCAAAACAACTCGTTACAAAATTAGAACCGCATATTAAAGTGCAAGAAGAACAAAAAAATAAAATTGCTAAAGAAGTATTTATATTAGAAGGTTTAGATTGTGCGAACTGTGCAATGAAAATTGAAAATAAAGTGAAGGAAATGCCAGCTGTCTCAGAAGCAACTGTTGATTTCGTATCGAAGAAACTACGAGTAGAAGTTGCGAATAAAAGAGAACTAGAAGCGACTGTAGCAAGTATAACAAATGTCGTTCAAAAGTTAGAGCCAGATGTGAAAGTTGTTCGTGAAGAGAAGAACGGTCATGACCACGGACATAGTCACGATCATGGTGAAGCGAATGTGAAAAAGATGGTAGGGAGATTAGTGGTCGGCGGAATTTTGACAGCAATTGCTGCATTAGCGGGCTTACCACAAATGGTAACAATTCCGTTATTTGTCCTTGCTTATTTATTAATAGGTGGAGATATCGTTTGGAGAGCGATAAGAAACATAACTCGTGGCCAAGTATTTGATGAAAACTTCTTAATGGCAATTGCAACTGTAGGAGCTTTTGCAATTCAACAATATTCTGAAGCTGTAGCAGTAATGCTATTTTATCAAGTAGGAGAACTATTCCAAAGTATTGCGGTAAACCGCTCCCGAAAATCAATTACTTCATTAATGGATATTCGTCCTGATTATGCGAATGTAAAGATTGGAAATGAAACGAAGCAAGTATCACCAGAAGATGTAAAAATTGGCGATTATATTATCGTTAAGCCAGGTGAGAAAGTGCCGTTAGACGGAAAAGTAATTGAAGGAACATCAATGGTAGATACTTCAGCATTAACAGGTGAATCTGTACCACGTGAAGTAGAAGTTGGAAATGATGTATTAAGTGGCTTTGTGAACCAAAATGGTGTGTTGACAATTGAAGTTACAAAAGAATTCGGTGAATCCACTGTATCGAAAATTTTAGATTTAGTTCAAAATGCAAGCAGTAAAAAAGCACCAACGGAAAACTTTATTACGAAGTTTGCGCGTTACTACACTCCAGTTGTAGTTATTACAGCGACGATCATGGCGTTTATTCCACCACTTATTTTAGAAGGAGCTACATTCTCTGAGTGGATTTATAGAGCTTTAGTGTTCTTAGTAATCTCTTGTCCATGTGCGTTAGTTGTATCCATTCCTCTTGGATTCTTTGGAGGTATCGGTGGTGCATCTAAAAGTGGTGTGTTAGTAAAAGGTAGTAACTATTTAGAAGCTTTAAATGATGTAAAATATATTGTTTTTGACAAAACAGGAACATTAACAAAAGGTGTTTTCAAAGTTACAAAAATGGAACCGAGCGAAGGTACTACAAGTGAAGAGTTATTAGAGTATGCGGCATTTGCTGAAGTATATTCTAACCATCCAATTGCCCAATCTATTCGAAAGGCATATGGAAAATCAATTGATGAAAAAATAATCGATGATTATAACGAAATTTCTGGTCACGGTACAGTCGTAAAAGTACAAGGAAAAGAAATTTTTGCAGGTAATGCAAAATTAATGAGAAAAGAAAATATTGAATTTAAGCAACCAGAAACAGTAGGTACATTAGTTCACGTTGCTGTAGATGGAAGATATGCAGGTTATATTGTTATCTCTGATGAGGTAAAAGAGGATTCGAAACAAGCGATTCAAAAGTTAAAAGAACTAGGTATTAAAAAGACAGTAATGTTAACTGGTGATGCAAAACCAGTTGGTGAAGCTGTCGGTAAAGAATTAGGCTTAGATGAAGTTCATGCGGAATTACTACCGCAACAAAAAGTAGAAGAGATTGAAAAAATTGATGCAGCGAAGCACGGAAAAGAAAAAATTGCCTTCGTTGGTGACGGTATTAACGATACACCAGTATTAGCCCGTGCAGACGTTGGTATTGCGATGGGTGGTTTAGGATCAGATGCAGCAATTGAAGCGGCAGACATTGTTATTATGACTGATGAGCCTTCAAAAATTGCGACAGCTGTAAAAATTGCAAAACGTACAAGAAGTATAGTGTGGCAAAATATCATCTTTGCTCTAGGTGTAAAAGGGATCGTGTTATTACTTGGTGCTTTTGGTATTGCAACAATGTGGGAAGCTGTTTTCTCAGATGTTGGTGTGACACTACTTGCAGTGTTAAATGCAATGCGTGTATTAAGAGTGAAAGATTTATAAAAAAGAGGACGCGACCCGCGTCCTTTTTTTTATTGGTGATTTTGTTGAAATTGACTCAATAAAATAATACCAAATATTATTTTACTTTTAAATAGCGTGATATTAAAATTTACAAATAAAATACATTCGTCTTATTATTTTAATATATTTTTTACAAATATCCATATAGTATTGAAAAAACAGAGAAGGGAAAACTTCTCTGTTTACTTTTGTATGTTTTTTTCAACTTGTTCTCGAACTGTTTGAATGTAATTCATTTTATGATCCCAGCACTCTTGGCTTAAATCGACAGGGTATTCTTCAGGGTTTAAAGTTCGCATATATTCTTCCCAAAATAGAGAGAGACTCTGTTCATTATATTTTTGAATATCTAATATACTTGGTAGTTCATATGTTCTTTCACCGTTAACGAAAATGTCTTTATGCAGTTCACGGGCTTCAAAGTTTGTTACGAATTTACTTATATATGTGTGAACTGGATGGAACATTTTTAAGCGCTCTTCTTTTCCAGGTTCTTCAGAATCTAACGCAATATAATCGCCTTCTGCATGATCGTTTACCCGATTGATAATACGATAAATTCGTTTCAGTCCTGGAGTGGTAATTTTTTCAGGGTTAGATGAAATTTTAATCGTATCATTTAATTTTCCGTCAGTATCTTCAATCGCAACTAGTTTGTAAACAGCCCCCAATGCAGGTTGCTCAAAGGACGTAATTAATTTCGTCCCAACACCCCATACGTCAATTTTTGCTCCTTGAGATTTAAGGTGCATAATTGTGTATTCATCTAAATCGCTAGAAGCGATAATTTTTGTATTTGTAAACCCTGCTTCATCTAATAGTTTTCGTGCCTTTTTTGATAAATAAGCCATATCACCACTATCAAGACGTATGCCATAGAAATCAATACGATCCCCAAATTCTTTTGCAACACGAATCGCATTTGGAACACCAGATTTCAATGTGTCATATGTATCAACGAGAAAGACGCACTTTTTATGAGTTTCAGCGTATTTTTTAAACGCGACGTATTCATCGCGATATGCTTGAACGAAAGAGTGAGCGTGTGTGCCAGCTACAGGAATCCCAAAGCGTTTCCCAGCACGAACGTTGCTTGTAGAGGAGAAACCACCAATAAAGGCAGCACGTGTCCCCCAAAGGGCAGCATCGAACTCATGGGCACGTCTTGTGCCGAACTCTAAAAGCTCATCATTACTTGCAGCGTGTTTCATACGTGCTGCTTTTGTTGCAATTAATGTTTGGTAATTCACAATATTTAAGAGGGCAGTCTCAATAATTTGTGCTTCACCAAGTGGTGCATCAACACGTAATAAAGGCTCGTTATTAAATACAACTTCACCTTCTTGCATACTGCGAATCGTCCCAGTGAATTTCATATTTTGTAAATAATGAAGGAATTCTTCTTCAAATTGTAATTCTGCTAAATAAGCGATATCGCTTTCAGTAAAACTGAAATTTTCTATGTACTCTACAATTTTCTCAAGGCCAGCAAAAACAGCGTAACCGTTCTCAAATGGAAGCTTTCGAAAATATAAATCAAAAACAGAACGGCGATTATGAATACCATCTTTCCAATATGTATAAGCCATGTTGATTTGATATAGGTCTGTATGTAAGGCATAACTATCGTCTTTATAATGAGTCATCGCGAGAACACCTCCATAATTTGGTTATAGTATACCAATTTTTCACCATTCGTAGCAAAGAAGAGATATTGATGTGAAGTCAAGAGAGAAAAAAATGAAATTATGCATATTTTTTAGAAAATTTATATTTATCAATTTATATTTCTCCAGATTTTATGTATTATTAGAGTAATGGGGGTAATGAGAATGGAGGAGGACAATGCAACACACATTAGAAAAAATAGGCAAACAAGTCTTTTATAAACGGCTACAGCAAAAAATGACACAAGAAGAATTATGTCAGGGCATTTGTTCTGTCTCATACTTAAGTAAGATTGAAAATGGAAAGATTGAAGCATCAGAAGAAATTCTACAATTGCTCTGCACAAGACTAGAAATTGCTGTGACGGATTTGAGAGATGTAGAAGAAGATGTAAAGGGGAAGCTGGATGAATGGTTGAATGCACTAGTTCATTTGGACAAGCAACAAGTAGAACGTATATATGAAGAGTTGCAAGGTGAAATGAAGCATGTGTTGGATTTTGAAATTATAAATTATTATAAACTGCTGTATACACGTTATTTAATTATGAAAAGGGATATTTCTGCGCTCGAAGAAGAATTAGATAAGTTGAAGAAGGTATATAAAAAATATTCTCCATTTCAGAAGTTGTTATATATGTACAGTAGAGGATTATTGTGCTGTTTACAGTATAGATGGAAGGATGGGCTAGATTACTTATTAAAAACAGAAGTAATGGCCAAAGAACAGGGGTATCATGAAACAGGCTTGTATTATAATATAGCGCTTGCATATACTCATTTAGATATTCATCATCTTGCAATTCATTTTGTAAATATGGCATTAGAAGGATTTCGTAGTGAATATAAGTTTAGAAACATAATTAATTGCCAAATCCTTATTGCGGTAAGTTATACAGAAAAAGGTCAGTATGAAGAAGCTTTAAAAATGTATGAGAGTATATTGAGAGAGGCCACATCTTTTGCTGATAAGGATGTACTATTAGCTATTACTTTAAGTAATATGGGAAGTATCTATTATAAAAAAGGCAAATATCAGCAAGCGAAAAAATATTATTTAGATAGTCTACAACTTCAAAAACAAATAGATTTAAACTATTTAGATACAATATACGAAATGGCATTAGTATGCATTAAATTAGAAGAGTTGGAAGAGGCAAGGACATTAATTGATAAGGGAATTGATGCAGCAAAACAGGAAGAGAGATTTAATGCAAAATTATATTTGCTTTTAATGCTTAGATATAAATATTTTGAAGAAGCAAAAGATTATAAAGCATTTTTGGAAAATGAGGCTATCCCGTTGTATAAATCTGCAGGAAATAAAATAGAATTAAAGAAAGTATACGTTGAACTAGCAGAACATTTTTCCAGTTTATCGAGATTTGAAGAAAGTAATCGATACTATAGGTTAGTTATTGATTTAATGAATGATAATAAGGAGGAATAAAAATGAAAAAGATGGTATTTGGAGTATTGGCGTTTATAGTGACTCTTACAGTTGCTGGAGGAATACATCAATATAGCAGTAAACCTGATATTGTTGGTCAACAAGCTAAAACTGTTGAACAAGTTAATTTATAATCTCCCCCCCTTTCCAACAGGAAAGGGGTTTTTCAATATTTGTTCCTCAAAATTCTACAAAACTTGAGAAATAAATTAATTGAATTTTTAGTATATTAATAGTGAAAACATAATGCTAATATAAAACTACTCTTTTTCAAAAAAAATTTATTAGGGGGAAGGTTCATGAAAAAGAAAAGTTTAGCGTTAGTGTTAGCGACAGGAATGGCAGTTACAACGTTTGGAGGGACAGGCTCTGCATTTGCGGATTCTAAAAATGTACTCTCTACGAAGAAGTACAATGAGACAGTACAGTCACCTGAGTTTATTTCTGGTGATCTAACTGGAGCGACTGGTAAGAAAGCAGAATCTGTTGTGTTTGATTACTTAAACGCAGCAAAAGGTGATTACAAGCTAGGGGAAAAGAGTGCGCAAGATTCTTTCAAAGTGAAACAAGTGAAGAAAGATGCTGTAACTGATTCAACAGTAGTACGTATGCAACAAGTTTACGAAGGAGTGCCTGTATGGGGTTCTACTCAAGTAGCTCACGTAAGTAAAGATGGCTCTTTAAAAGTATTGTCTGGAACAGTTGCACCTGATTTAGACAAAAAGGAAAAGTTGAAAAATAAAAATAAGATTGAAGGCGCAAAAGCAATTGAAATTGCGCAGCAAGATTTAGGGGTAACACCGAAATATGAGGTAGAACCAAAAGCGGACTTATATGTATATCAAAATGGTGAAGAAACAACATATGCATACGTTGTAAATCTAAACTTCTTAGATCCAAGTCCAGGAAACTATTACTATTTCATTGAAGCAGACAGCGGTAAAGTGTTAAATAAATATAATAAATTGGATCATGTAACAAATGAAGATAAATCACCGGTTAAGCAAGAGGCACCTAAACAAGAAGCGAAACCGGCTGTAAAGCCTGTAACAGGGACAAATGCAGTGGGTACTGGTAAAGGTGTATTAGGAGATACGAAGTCACTTAATACAACGTTATCTGCATCTTCTTACTACTTACAAGATAATACGCGCGGAGCAACGATTTTCACATATGATGCGAAAAATCGTACTACATTACCAGGAACTTTATGGGTAGATGCAGATAATGTTTTCAATGCAGCGTATGATGCAGCGGCAGTAGATGCTCATTACTATGCAGGTAAAACATATGATTACTATAAAGCTACATTTAATAGAAACTCTATTAATGATGCAGGAGCACCATTAAAATCAACAGTTCATTACGGAAGTAAGTATAACAATGCATTCTGGAACGGCTCACAAATGGTATACGGAGATGGTGATGGTATAACGTTCACTTCATTATCTGGTGGAATTGATGTAATTGGCCACGAATTAACGCATGCTGTTACAGAGTATAGCTCAGATTTAATTTATCAAAATGAATCAGGGGCATTAAATGAAGCTATTTCAGATGTTTTTGGTACATTAGTAGAGTATTATGATAACCGTAACCCAGATTGGGAAATTGGTGAAGATATTTATACGCCTGGTAAAGCTGGAGATGCGCTTCGCTCTATGAGTGATCCAACGAAATATGGTGATCCAGACCACTACTCTAAGCGTTATACTGGTACTAGTGACAATGGTGGCGTTCATACAAACAGCGGTATTATTAACAAAGCAGCTTATTTATTAGCGAATGGTGGTACGCATTACGGTGTTACTGTGAATGGAATTGGTAAAGATAAAGTAGGAGCGATCTATTACCGTGCAAATACGCAATATTTCACTCAATCTACTACTTTTAGTCAAGCACGTGCTGGATTAGTACAAGCTGCAGCGGATTTATATGGTGCTAGCTCTGCAGAAGTAGCAGCAGTTAAGCAATCATATAGTGCTGTTGGTGTAAACTAAGACTTTAAGAGATAGTTATTAATAAAATACCTCAAAAATAAAGAAGGAGCATAGGCTCCTTCTTTATTTTTTTCTCCATTTTTTCCACAAATAAAACAATCCAATAACGCCTGCGATTGTTACAACCCACTTCGCTTCATTTGTTCCGTTCATGACTTGGTATGCCGAATATACTTCAATCAATAAGGCCGGTATTTTACCTATTGTACTGGCAATACTGAAGGAGAGTAATGACATTTTCCCTAGAGCTGCAAATAAAGTCACGATACTTGATGGGATGAAAGGTATCAATCGAAACGATAGAACGAGTAGAAAGGCCTCTCTACCTTCTACATAAAGAAGACGCTCTACCTTTGGGTACTTATTTACTTTATCGTGAGTGAACTTTTGAAGGCCCAGGCGGTAAATATAAAACGAGATAATAGCCCCTAAGGCCTCACCTGCGATCGAAATGATTGTGCCATTTGTTACACCGAAGAGCTGTATATTAATGGCGGTTAAAAAGATGCTAGGAATAACACCTAAAAGACTAATGATGATGTTAATTAAGATACTAAGTGGAATTGCGATTGAATAGTATTCTGTTAAGAAATTTTGAATCGTTTCAGCCATTGTTTAAAATCCTTTATCTTTTTTTGCATTACACCATATTTCGATTGTATAGGCAAGGGAAAATTTACATAATGTAGAAAAACGTTGATAAGAAGGGGTATTGATACCTTATATGGGTATTAGGTATATAAAAATAGGGGTATTTTAAATCGTTTTGAAAAACAGTATAAAAACCTTTGTCTAAAAGAGTTTTATAATTATATTATTGGTGATTTTATTCGGGAAATAATTATAAAATATAGGGGGTATATATTATAAAAGGCGAAAAATAGAGGGTTGATGAAATTGCGCGGGTAAATATGGAAAAATAGATGAAAAAAATGAAAACTGATAGATTTTTTCGTTGTGAAATTGACTTTTAGTGAAGTTGCGATAATAATCATGGAAGAGGTGATATGATGAAACGAATAAGCAGTCTTTTCTTCAGTAGTTTATTGGCATTAATGCTGATCTTAAGTGGATGTGCAGGAAAAGAACAAAAACTAGAGAAACAGACAGGTAATCAAGCTACATCGGTAGAAAAAATTAGTGATAATATTTTAGATGAAATGGAAGGACCACCTAAAAATGGTCATACGATTGAAAGACATGTAGGCAAGTCAGAAGAGGATTTGAAGAATCGCTTGAAGACAGATAAAGTGTCAGCCGCAAGTACATACTATGATAAAGAAACAGCGACGAAAGCTGTAAAAGATAGCTTGAAGCAACATGACAAGGAAATTCAAGATTGGTTAAAAAATTCTAAAGAGGCTCGTCTCGTATTAAATACAACTCATTCATTCCCTGTTGGAAAAACGGTAATAAAGAAAAATATGAGTGTAAAAGACAAGTTAGTAAAAACTGTTACTGTTTTAGCAAGAGATAAGTCAGGGGAATTAGGGTTTAAGATTATTACTTCTTATCCATCTGATAAATAAGAAGGGGGAGTACATTATGTATACGACATTACAATACTTTCTTAAATCGTACTGTACGTTAAGTATTCATGAGGATGAAATAGTAAGCGTGATGGAAGAGTTTATTGAACAAGAAGACGAAGAAATTGTTTTGAAATTACGTGATGAATTAATAAATATGAAGAAAAAGAACGCGTGGGAAGAGGCGTGTGTATTAGCTGCGAAGCAAGGAAACCGTATGTGGTCTTTAGAAGAAACGAAAGACCATCTTGAAACTTTTTTACTATTACTGCAAAAGAAAAAGGCGTGATTTACTCACGCCTTTTTCTTTATGCTATTTGGTTGATATTATCTATTCTTTTGGAGCGCTTTTATATACGCTTTTTGAAATTTGTCCATTTGATATTACTTCCCCGTTTTGTGTTACTTTTTTATACGTAACCGCTGTGATTTTATCACTAGTCCTACTAATTACTTGAGAAGAAACTTCAACATTTTTACCAGTATTTGTACCGAAAATGCGTGTAGTAATACTACCTCCATTTGAAAATGCTTGAATATAAATATGATTGCCTGTATTATTTTTAAATTTTAAATCTGGACCATAATCTGCTACTGCTGCATCTTGCCCAAGTGGTAAATAATTTACTGGCATAGAATGATTGCTTCGAGAAACAATGCCTAAATCTGCCCTTAAAGCTGCGCTGTATAAAGTACTACTGACTTGGCAAACTCCTCCGCCTGCACTTTGTATTACTTTACCTTGTGAATATACTGCTGCAGATTTGTAACCATGTGCAGCATCAGTTACGCCAACGCGGCCGTTAAAACTAAATGTTTCATCAGGTGCGACAATAACCCCACTTAAAGTATTAGCTGACTTATTTACGTTAAATGATTGATTTCCGTTACGGCCAGCCATTGGAGTAGAATATTCAGCAATGACTTCTTTAATACCCATTTTCTGTATATCTTCTGTAGAACGTTCTGGTTTTATGAATGTAACTGGTAATGTAACATCTGATTTACCAGTAGTAATAGCTTCGTTTGTTAAACTGTTTAGTTTTCCTTTATCAATTTTTTCTCCGTTTTGGCTTTGACTAACATTTACTGTTGAGCCTTCAATGCTTAATTCTGCATTAACAGGATTTTTTAATGTTTCATTATATTTATCTTTTATAAAGGTTTCATAAGCTGTTGTATTTAATTGTGGTGTTAATTTATAGTCACGTTTTAATTCACCGTTTTCAGCTTGCTTACGCATTTTGTAACGATTCATTACGTTTCCTTCTTGTTCTTTAAAGATTTTGTCAATAATATCTTTCTCTTTATAATTTACTCCTAAATCTTTCCATGTGTAAGTTTGTTTATCGTTTTGGAATATGTAGGTAAGGGATTTTTGATCTAATTCAGTTACCCTTTGATTAATAATTGCTTGAATATCTTTCTTATTTTTTCCATCGAGAGAAATACCTTCAAATGTAGTATTTGGTAATGCAGTAGTATCTAATTGATTATTTAATTTGGATACATATTGATATCCCCCAACACCGCCTACACAAAGTAATATGCCCCCAGCAATTGCAGAACCAATCAGTATTTTACTTAGCTTCATTTATTTCCCCCCAGAAATTTATGTATAAATATATGTATTACATTTTTTGTATAAAAATGATGAAAATAACATTATTTACGTACTAGTATACTATTATTTTCACTGCGTGTGTAATGTTTTCATAAAAAATGTTACATTTCTGTAATAATTGTCACTTCTTGTCACAATGTGTATGAAAAATATGTTGAAAAATATAATAAAAAGGCTGTCTAGAAAGATCTAGCAGCCTTTTTATTATAATTTTTTATGTTCATTTTTATTCGTAACACCGAGATGTTTTTGAAGGGTAGTTGAAATAGTATCGACGCTTTTTTCATTTGGAACGTAATAATAAATACCACCTATATATTTATCTGTACCTTCTACTTGCATTTTTTCCATCTTTAAATTTGAATCCATTGAATTTTTTGTAATTGTCATCATATCATCAAAAGTTAAATTGGTTTTTAAGTCTTTATCGACAGCGTCTAGTAGGCCACCGATTTTATTAATGGAATTAAGAGATAGTGCCTTTTCAGCAATGGCCTCTAATACAAGCTGTTGTCGTTGGCCACGCATATAATCACTATCGATGTGACGAGTTCTAGCTAGTGCCAGTGCCTCTTCTCCATTTAAATGTTGACGTCCTTTTTTTAGATGAATTGCATCTGCTTCATCTTTACTGTTTTGCTCTGTGAATTCAACTGGAACGTCCACAGTAATGCCACCAAGAGAATCAACAATTTTAATAAAGGATTTAAAATTGAATTTTACATAATAATCAACTGGAACATCTAAAAAGTTCTCTACCGTATCGATTGTGCTGTCTACACCACCGAATACGTGCGCATGTGTGATTTTATCGTATTTATCACGTGATTTAATGTAGACGCGTGAGTCACGTGGAATGCTTACAAGTTTAACGGATTTATCGTTTTTATTAATTGTTGCAAGTAATAACGCATCTGTTCGAGTTGCTTTTCCATAACCTTTTTCCCTAATATCACTTTCATCAACACCCATAATTAGTACGGAAATATTGTCGGTCATAGGTTTAACAGCTTTTTCACGTTTACTGGACTTATCTCCTCGACCTAGTTCAGCATAAGCATTATTTAAGACGGACTTTGCTTTACTGTATATATGGAAGGAGTAGCCTCCTGCTCCAAGTGCTACAATTAGTAATGGAATAAGAAGGAACCAAAGTAGGCGTTTTTTCTTTGAGCGTCCTTTTTTGGCTCGCGTATTGTTGTTCGTGTCGGATTTCATCATTTTTTCTCCTTTAAAACTATCAAAGTGTATACATTTAGAAGTGTATTCAAACACATAAAAAATATTTTACGCTAAATAAAAGCGATTGTACATGTATAAAAAATAGATGTCTTGATTATTTATCCCGTATTAACGAGCAGTAAAATGCCCACCTCAAAGTCCAGTGAATACAATGAAGTTAGGTGGGAGATAACTGCCCGTAAATACCCGATTGGTGAAGGCTAATAATCAGAGTGGGGATAGCCCCACTCTGATTAAAGTTTCACTTTATAAGACACCTATTCGTTATTGTATACAAAAGATAAGGATAAGAAAATGATAAAATTTTACCTAATTACAACATAATGCTTACGATAATTGCAGATAAAATACTAACGAGAGTAGCTCCATATAGTAATTTAAGGCCAAACCTCGCAACAACGTTTCCTTGTTCTTCGTTTAGTCCTTTTACCGCACCTGAAATAATACCAATGGAAGAAAAATTGGCAAAAGACACGAGGAAAACAGAAATAATACCAACTGTACGGGGAGAAAGGCTATTAGAAATTTTACTAAGGTCCATCATTGCGACAAATTCATTCGTTACAAGCTTCGTTGCCATAATGCTGCCAGCTGCTACAATTTCAGAACTTGGTACACCGATAAGGAATGCGATAGGTGCAAATACGTAGCCAATTAATTGTTGGAACGTAATACCGAATATAATGAGGAACAAGTCATTAATACAACTAATTAAGGCAACAAATCCGATGAGCATAGCGCCGACAACAATGGCTACACGAAAACCATCAAGAATGTATTCTCCAAGCATTTCAAAAAAGCTTTGTTTTTCACCTTTGATTTCTAAAATATCTTCGTCATCTTTAACGTCGTAAGGGTTAATGATGAGTACGATAATAAAACCGCTAAATAAATTGAGAACGAGTGCAGTTACTACATACTTAGGTTCAATCATTGTCATATAGGCACCTACGATAGACATAGATACGGTTGACATAGCGGAGGCACAAAGTGTATAAAGACGGTGTTTTGGGATTTGAGCTAATTGCTTTTTTACTGTAATAAAAACTTCTGATTGGCCGACAATGGCAGAGGCGATAGCGTTGTAAGATTCTAATTTCCCAAGACCATTTATTTTACTAAGAAAGTACCCGATCCAACGAATGAAAAATGGTAGTATTTTGAAATGTTGTAATATACCAATTAAAACAGAAATAAAGACGATTGGTAATAATACAGTAAGGAAAAATGGCATTTCACCTTTATTTGCAAGACCACCAAATACGAAATTTATTCCATTAGCAGCATACTCGAGTAGCTTTGTAAACAAACTGGAAATGATTCTAATAAGTATGAGGCCGATTTCTGTATTTAATAGTAAATAGGTTAAAATTAACTGTATAATAAGCATGATAAAAATTGGTTTAAATTTAATATGCTTCTTATTATTGCTAGCAATATAAGCGAGCAAGAAAACAACAATTAGTCCGACGAAAAAAGTAATGAATTTCATGGTAAGCCCCCTAAAAGAGATATTCTGCTATATATGTTTTTCATTTCAAGGGAGAATATGCATCTTTGGTAAAGAAAGGAATAGAGAGAGTATGAATATATTTAGAGTGCATCACGTTGCAATTATTTGTTCGAATTATGAGAAGTCAAAGTATTTTTATACTAGAATATTAGGGTTTAAAGAAATGAATGAAGTATATAGAAAGGAACGAGATTCTTATAAATTAGATTTATGTGTAGGAGAAGAGTATCAAATCGAATTATTTTCATTTCCAAATCCGCCTGAGCGCAAAAGTTTTCCAGAAGCAGCCGGTCTTAGACATTTAGCATTTGCTGTTACAAATATAGAAGAAGCTGTGAAGCATTTAAATCAATGTGGTGTTGAGACCGAACCGATCCGTATTGATGAAATAACGGGGAAGAAATTCGTCTTTTTCCAAGACCCTGATGGTTTACCTTTAGAATTGTATGAGGTTTGAAAATTGGTGGATTTTATATAGAGTTGCTTTCCAATAATTGAAGAAACTAAAGTGAAACTTCTTTTTAAAAGGAGGTGTAACTTTAGCTAAGAAAGCTAAAGAGCATATGTGGATATTTTAAAATTATTGATGGTAGTCATTCTTATTGGGTTAACAGCATTTTTTGTGGCTGTTGAATTTGCAATTATTAAGGTACGTAGCAGTCGTATTGATCAACTCGTTAGCGAAAAAAGACGAGGTGCACTGGCCGCTAAAAAGGTAACTACAAATTTAGATGAATATTTATCGGCCTGTCAGCTAGGTATTACAATTACTGCTTTAGGGCTCGGGTGGTTAGGGGAACCAACCATTAAACATTTACTCGAGCCGTTGTTTTTAAAATTGCAATTCTCACCTACAATTTCCAGTACAGTTTCATTTATTATTGCCTTTGCAGTAATTACATTTTTACATGTTGTCATTGGGGAACTTGCTCCAAAGACATTTGCTATACAAAAAGCAGAACAAGTTAGCTTATTGTTATCGAAGCCACTTATTTATTTTTACCGAGTTATGTATCCGTTTATTTGGGCTTTGAATGGTTCAGCGAGGGTTGTAACTGGTTTATTTGGATTAAATCCAGCTTCTGAACATGAAGTAGCTCATTCAGAAGAAGAATTAAGGTTAATCTTATCTGAGAGCTATGAGAGCGGAGAGATTAACCAAAGGGAATTTAAATATGTAAATAATATTTTTGAATTTGATAATAGAGTAGCAAAAGAAATTATGGTACCTCGTACGGAAGTTGTAGGCTTATATGAGGACGAACCATTTGAAACACATATTAAAGTAATCGCGCAAGAAAAGTACACGAGATATCCTGTATTTGGTGAAGATAAAGATGAAATTATTGGGATGGTTAATGTAAAAGATTTATTTATTCGTTATATGGATGGTAATCGGGACGAGGAGTGCTCGATTATGCCATATACAAGGCCAGTTATTGAAGTGCTAGAAAATATTCCAATTCATGATTTACTATTACAAATGCAAAGAAAACACATTCCATTAGCTGTATTGTATGATGAATATGGTGGTACAGCAGGGATTGTTACACTAGAAGATATTTTAGAAGAAATTGTTGGAGAAATTCGAGATGAATACGATGAAGATGAGAATCCACCTATAGAGCATGTAAGTGAAGGTTATAAAATCGTAGAGGGAAAAGTGCTTATTAGTGAAGTAAATGATTTGCTTGGCATACATTTAATTGCTGATGATGTAGATACAATTGGTGGCTGGATTATGGTACAAAAACAAATCGTTGCTGAAGGAGATGTTATTGAGAAATACGGTTTTTATTTTAAAGTCCTTGAAAAGGATATGCATCAAATTAAACGAGTGGAAATAAGGAAAGTAGAAGAATGATTTTCTATAAACTTTAATAAAAAGGATATGCAGAAAAATAAATGTTTGCGCTTTCAAAAAAGGTACTATATAGTGAAGGTGGATACTGAAAAATTCTTCTGAATGATACTCGTGTTTTTAGAGGGCGGATTTTTTGGATAAGGATTTAGAATGAAAAAGTATAGGTGATAAAAATGATAGCAACGAAGGATATACGTATAGAAAAAGATTTTTTAGGTGAAAAAGAAGTACCAAGTGCAGCTTATTATGGTGTACAAACATTACGTGCCGTAGAAAACTTCCCAATTACAGGATATCGCATTCATCCATCACTCATTACAGCAATGGCAATTGTGAAAAAAGCGGCGGCGCTTGCGAATATAGATACTGGTTACTTAGCTAAAGACATTGGACATGAAATTGCAGAAGCAGCGCAAGAAATTGTTGATGGAAAGTTTCATGATCAATTTATCGTGGATCCTATTCAAGGCGGAGCCGGAACTTCTATTAATATGAATACAAATGAAGTAATTGCGAATAGAGCGTTAGAACGTATGGGATATGAAAAAGGGGCGTATGCGAAAATTAGCCCAAACACTCATGTGAACATGGCCCAATCAACGAACGATGCGTTTCCGACAGGAATTCATATTGCAACTCTTATGATGTTAGAAAAGCTTCTTATTACAATGGAAGAACTTCATTCTGCTTTTCGTAAAAAAGCAAAAGAGTTTGATCACGTTATTAAAATGGGACGCACACATTTACAAGATGCAGTTCCAATTCGCCTTGGACAAGAATTTGAAGCGTATAGCCGAGTGCTTGCGCGTGATATAAAAAGAATTAAACAGTCTCGTCAACATTTATATGAAGTGAATATGGGGGCGACAGCTGTTGGTACAGGATTAAATGCAAATCCTACGTATATTGAACAGGTGGTAAAACATTTAAGGACGTTTAGTGGGTTCCCACTTGTTGGTGCAGAGCATTTAGTTGATGCAACGCAAAATACAGATGCATACACAGAAGTATCTGCAGCACTTAAAGTATGTATGATGAACATGTCTAAAATTGCAAACGATCTTCGTATTATGGCGTCTGGGCCACGTGTTGGGTTGGCTGAAATTCAATTGCCAGCACGTCAGCCGGGTTCATCGATTATGCCAGGTAAAGTGAATCCAGTTATGGCAGAAGTGATTAACCAAGTCGCATTCCAAGTAATCGGAAACGATCATACAATTTGCTTAGCATCAGAAGCAGGACAATTAGAGTTAAACGTAATGGAGCCTGTGCTTGTATTTAATTTAATTCAATCTATAAGTATTATGAATAATGGATTCCGTGTATTCCGTGAATATTGTATTGAAGGAATTACAGCAAATGAAGAATTGCTGAAGCAATATGTTGAGAAAAGTGTTGGAATTATTACAGCAGTTAATCCTCATATTGGTTATGAAGCAGCATCTCGTATTGCACGTGAAGCGATTGAAACAGGAAAATCTGTTAGGGAGTTATGTTTAGAGCATGGTGTACTGACAGAAGAGGAATTGGATATTATTTTAGATCCATTCGAAATGACTCACCCTGAAATTGCTGGAGCTTCTTTATTAAAAAATAAAGAAATGTAATGTGAAAAACACCGATCCATTTGGATCGGTGTTTTATTTTTAAAAGATATTAAATACAGCGTTTAATTGAAGTAAGCTAATAACAGCTAAGAAGATTAAACTGTATTTCATTGCTGTTTTAAATAGAGCAGATTCTTTACCAACTAGTCCAACTGCGGCACAAGCAACTGCTACAGATTGTGGTGAAACCATTTTTGCCATTGTACCACCTACTACGTTTAAGGCAACGAGTGTAGAAGGAACGATGTTTAACTGGTCTGCTGTTACTGCTTGAAGTGGTGCGAATAAAGAACCACTTGAAACTACTGAACCTGTAATGAATACGCCAATCCATCCTAAGATTGGAGAAAGAACTGGGAATGCATTACCAGTAGAAGAGAATGCAAGTCCAAGTGTAGATGACATACCAGAGTAGTTCTCTACGTAAGCTAAAGCGATAACGCTACAAATTGTATATACTGGAGCTTTTAATTCTTTCATTGTTTCAATCATTAATTCCTTAACCATTTTACCTTTTACGCGGTAAACGATAAGTGAAACGATAATTGCTAGTACAATCGCAGTAGTTGTAGAAGAGAATACATCAAATTTGAAAACAGCTGCGAAAGGTGTATCAGCTTTTGTAATTGGTGTAGTTTTCATAACAGCATTATGAAGACCAGGGAACTGAATGTTAAATACTAAGTTTGCTAACGCACCATCTGGAGCAAATAAAGCTTTAATCGGTTTTAAGTTAAAGATTGTTACAAATGCAGTTAAGAATACGAATGGAGACCAAGCATATAAAATTTGATTGAATGTATGTGATACTTTAGTTTCTTGTTTTTCTTCTTTAGTAGAAGATTTTGGTTGCCAAACACGTAAGAATAATGCAAGAGCAATCATACTTACAACGGCTGCGAAAATATTAGTAAGTTCTGCGCCTAAGAAGTAAGTTACAGCGAATTGAGTAATAGCGAAAGAAACACCACTTACAAGAATACCTTGCCAAGTTTCTTTAATACCTTTAATTCCATCGACCATTGAAACAAGTAAGAAAGGTAAGATAACACTAATGAAAGGTAAAATAAGAACAGTTTGACGACCAATAGTTAATGCGTCAAGTTGAGTTAATTGTGCTGGTACTGTAACTGGAATACCCATAGCACCCATAGCACCACCAGCAATATTAGCTACTAAACAAATACCTGCTGCTTTTAATGGATTAAAGCCCATACCTACAAGTAGTGCGGCTGTAATAGCAACTGGAACCCCTAGACCAGCTGCGCCTTCTAAGAAAGCACCGAAAGAATAAGCGATTAATAATACTTGTAAACGTTGATCATTTGTAATGCTTGAAATACTATCGCGAATAATATTGAATTGCTCTGTTTTAACAGTTAATTTGTAAAGGAAAATTGCAGCGATAACGATAGTACAAATTGGATAAAATCCAGATAAAACACCGAATCCGGCAGATGCTACAGCTACTGTTGCTGGCATTTTATAAACAAATATTGCAAGGATAATAGCGACAATCACACTATAAAGACCAGCCATGTAACTTTTCATTTTGAATCCCATTAAACAAATGATGAAACAAAAGATTGGAAGTGCTGCGATTAGTGCAGATAACCAAATATTGTTTAACGGGTCATAAATTTGTGTCCAAGTACTCATAATAATGACAACTCCTATCTATTATATGTGAAGAAATTCACATTATTTGTGAAACAATTCACAATCAACTTACATGCTTAGTATATTCTCCTTCAACACTATTGTCAACGTAAAAAAGTATAATTATTCCATAATAGTGTTAAAAGAAAAGCTTTGTTCATAAAGTAGACAAAAAACACACTCAAATGAATTTAAGTGCGCTGTATAAACTATGTGCATATTATTTTGCTTATTCAGATGGCATGTTCCTTATAGGCGTATATTAGATGAAGTCTTTTATATTAAGTATAAAGTTTGATATATGCAATTATCTGTCCTGTTTGATCTAGTGGGGGGAACGGTGAGTGGATTTAATAGGAAGTTTTGCACAACAATCCAACCGCTTGCAATACGAATAAAAAATAAGAAACAAATTTTTAATATCACATCATCTCTTTTTACTGAAAATTCCTTTTAGCGTAACAAAGAGGTTAATTATAGTTCAACTACATTACGATAGGTTATCAATTATAGACGGTATTTTACAATACCGTTACTGTGCATTTCAATGAGGTGAAAATATAACAAAAAGCCTGATAAAACAACGTTTGCAAGCAAAGTATTCGTAGGCCATTATTTTGCTTTTTCGTTATATCATATAGTATAATATTCAAAATCAGCAAGGATTTTTTCCTGAATTTTTGCTGATAAAGATGGAAAAAATTTTCGGCTTTATAGGTTGATAAAGTTATGTCGTAACAGGAAATATAAGAACAGATATATAAATAAATAAAAAGAACATAAAAACGCAAATAAAAACGAAAATGAGGGGAACTTTATGAGCCAAAATCAATTCGAATGTCGTATTTCAGAAGAAGATGTACAAATGTTAAGAGCGTTAGCTCACCCACTTCGTCTACGTCTAGTAATGGAACTTATGCAAAGAGGAACATGTAATGTAACACAGCTACAGGAAGTATTAGAAATTCCACAATCAACTGTTTCACAACATTTAACGAAGTTAAAGCAAAATAAAGTAGTACGCTTTGAAAGACGAGGATTAGAAGTGTATTATCAAATCCATAATGATAAAGTAAGTGCGGTAGTAAAAACATTATTTTCTTAAAATTTGAATATTATGGAAAAAGACGTGTAGAATATACGTCTTTTTTTATTTGTCAGAAAGGTAGCGAGAGAGTAAATATTAGCATGTTAGGAAGAAATGACTATCAATCAATATGCTGCCTTACGGAATATATTCTAAAAGGAAAAGAAAAAATAAAAAGGAGTATAGTAAGCAAAAGGAGGGATAGTAGTATGGATGTGAAACGTGTGAAACAAATCTTATCTTCTTCAAGTAGAATTGACGTTACATATGAGGGCGTACCAGTATGGATTGAGAGCTGTGATGAGCAGAAGGGGAGTGCTCAAGTGTATGATGTATCTAATCCTGGTGAGAGCGTTCATGTGGACGTGACAGCTTTAGAGGAGAAGTAATAAAAAAGACGCTTCTAATTTTAGAAGCGTCTTTTTGTTATTCCATCATATGTGCAATTTTCTTAGAGAACATAAGAAGTACTAATCCCAGTACAATTACGATAATACCGATGCTTGCGAATACTTCTAAATATCCTAAAGATTGAGTGAAAGCGGCTAATTGTCCTGCTAATAAGTTTGCGAAGCCAGTACCAGCTAACCATACACCCATTAATAATGATGCTAATTTAACAGGAGCAATTGCACTTACCATAGATAATCCGATTGGTGATAAGAATAACTCACCGATTGTGTGGAACATGTAAGTGAATACAATGAATAGTAAGTTTGCTTTCATTGTAATGTTACCTTCATCGCTACCAGTTTTTAAAACAGCTAAAGTTAGAACTAAATATCCAATCCCTAGTAAAATCATGCCTAATGCCATTTTTGTTGGGATTTTCAAATCGCCATTTTTTGTTTTTGAAAGCTTAATCCATAACGCAGAAACAGGTAATGCTAGTAAGATAATGAATAGTGGGTTTACAGATTGGAACCAAGGTGTTGGAATTGTAAATCCACCAATTGTACGATCTACGAACTTATCTGTGTAAAGTGTTAAAGAACTACCAGCTTGCTCAAATCCTGCCCAGAAGAATACTACGAAACAAGTTAAAATTAAAATTGCAGCAGTACGTTTTTTCTCTTGTGTTGTTAAAGGTTTTTTCTCAATTGCTTTTGCATTTTTTTCTTTAGATTGTTTACCTACAACAGTTGTTCCGATAGACCCTAAGTAACGAGGTGCTAAGAAATTAAAGGCAAGCTGCCCAATAATCATACCGATACAAGCTGTTAAGAAACCGTATCTATAATCTGCGAAGTAACCGCAAATGAATGGAGCGATAAGAGCTCCTAAGTTAATCCCCATGTAGAAGATAGTGAAGGCACTATCACGACGAGAATCGTTTTCGCTATATAATTGACCTAATAAAGTCGAAATATTTGGTTTGAAGAATCCGTTACCAATAACTAATAATCCTAATCCTAAGAAAAGTCCAGTTTTTGTGTTCATTGAGAATAATACAAAGTTACCAATTGCCATGATGATACCACCAATAGTAATGGCATGTCGCTTCGTAATGAAATGGTCAGTTAACCAACCACCAATAATAGGTGTGAAGTATACTAACATTGTGAAAATACCGTAAATTTGAACTGCAACTGCTTTATCAAATCCTAAACCGCCGCTTACTAAGCTCGTTGTTAAATAAAGAACTAATAAGCCACGCATTCCGTAATAACTAAATCTTTCCCACGCCTCTGTAAAGAACAACAAGTATAACCCTGGTGGATGTTTTTTTGGTGATTGTTGCTCTCCAGCTTTGTCTAATTTTAAAGCTGCATCCATTTTTGTTTCCCCCTAATCCTGTATAACGGATATTTATGTAATCATTTTAATTTACAAAATATTTAGAAGTCAATAGAATTATATGGAAATAGAAAGAAAATTTCTAAAAAAGTTCTATTTTTCTTCGACCGTTACTGTATTTTGCCCTGAAAACGAGATGATAAGCGTTTTCAAATGTAATAATTGAATTCTAAAAGAAAATAAAATAGTGATTAATCAGAAAATTTAGATTAAAACATTTATTCTGATATAAAGAAAATATATTCTATTTACTTTCTCAATATAACATATTGGGAATAAAAATACAAAACGAAATAATGTGACATTTAAGTGAATTGAAAAATAACCAGCTCCACAGAAGGGAGCTGGTTAAGGAAATATTATTTAACAAAGCGTTTTTCGATGTCATCTAATAGTAGGTTAGCGGCCATTACGCCACCAGCTGTATTCCAAATAACGTCATCAACTTTGTATGCTTTACCATTTTTTACTGCATTTAAATTTTTAAATAGAGGATCGTTTATATACTCTTTTTCTAGTTCAGACCCTTTTTTCTCATTTCCTTTATCGAATGTGAAGTAGAATAATACGTCACCATCCATAGCAGAAATACGCTCTTTAGATACGTTACGCTCTGCAAAATCATCTTTATTTTGATCTCCAGGACGTTTAAATCCAAGTTCTTTTAAAATAACACCAGAGAATGTATCGCCATGATAAATACGAACATCACCAGGCATGAAACGAACCATAGAGATTTCTTGGTTTACTTTATCGCCAAGTTTGCCTTTTAAATCTTTTATACGTGATTCGTAATCAGCTACAACTTTTTGACCTTCTTTTTCTTTATTTAATGCTTTTGCATAAAATTTGAAGTTATCTTTCCATTCACCACGTAATGTTTCTGAGAACACAGTAGGTGCAATTGCTTTTAGTTGTTCGTACACTTTTTCGTGGCGCATTTTATTACCGATAATTAAGTCTGGTTTTAAAGAAGCAATTGTTTCAACGTTAACTTGTCCTTCATCACCAACAACTTTTACATTTTTCATTTTATCCTTAATATGTGGATACCATGGGTCACCAGTCCAAGACTTTACAGCACCAACTGGTTTCACACCTAATTCAAGTAAAGCTTCAGTTCCTTCATTTGTTAAGATAACTACACGTTTTGGATTAGCAGGAACTTCTGTTTTACCCATTGCATGTTCTACAGTAACCACTTCTTTTTTATTATCTTCTTTTGTAGATTCTTCTTTGTTATTTGATTTTCCACAAGCGCTTAAAAGCATTGAAAATGCTAGTAAAAATACAAATACTGTAAACGATTTCTTCCGCATGAAATTCATTATGTACCCCCTACATGTTGAGAATATTTTTCAATAGCAAGCATGATATTAAGCCTTTATCTTTTGATTGTCAATACATATGGGTGAAAATAATTCTCATTTCCGTTGACAATGAGAATTAAGTTGAAATACACTAACAACGTATCATTATACATTGAAGGGGAAACGCTGCATGTTATTAAAAACAAATCGAGCAAAATGGATTGGATTATTTGTTGGAATCATTGCAGTCGTTATTTGTATTTGGGGAAGTATTATTTTCGGATATACAAATACGAGTTGGAAACTAGCATTGGATGCTTTTTTCCATTTTAACGGTTCCAATGAACATATTATTATTCAAAATGTACGTCTGCCTAGGGCGTTAATTGCAGCTAGTGTTGGTGCTAGTTTAGCCATTGCTGGTTGTCTTATGCAAACTTTAACTAAGAATCCACTTGCTTCTCCAGATTTTATTGGATTAAATTCAGGTGCTGCGTTCTTTATAGTTGTAGCAATTGTAATCTTTTCAGTAACATCATTATCAGCTTTCACATGGATTGCCTTTTTAGGAGCGGCGGTTGCAGCTGTACTTGTATTTGCTTCTAGTTCTTTAGGAAAAGAAGGGACTACTCCTCTTAAGTTAACGTTAGCAGGGGTCGCAATTAGTGCATTATTTTCATCATTAACACAAGGATTACTTGTGTTAAATGAAAAAGCACTTGAAGAGGTATTATTTTGGCTTGCTGGATCTGTGCAAGGGAGAAAGTTAGAAATTTTACAATCTGTATTCCCATATTTATTAATAGGATGGATTGCATCTCTTATGATGGCAGGGAAAGTAAATACATTAATGATGGGGGAAGACGTTGCAAAAGGACTTGGACAACGAACGATTTTAATGAAATCATTCGTACTACTTATTATTGTCCTGTTGTCTGGTGGTTCAGTTGCGGTCGCAGGTCCAATTGGATTTATTGGTATTGTTACCCCGCATTTTGCCAGATTTCTAGTTGGAGTAGATCATAGGTGGAGAGTATCGTATAGCGGTTTATTAGGTGCAATACTATTAATCTTAGCTGATATAGCAGCAAGATATGTCATTATGCCACAAGAAGTACCAGTAGGAGTTATGACAGCATTTATTGGAGCTCCATTCTTTATTTATATTGCACGTAAGAGAGGGCTTAGCAAATGAAGAAGTATATTCCATTTCGTATAGGGAAAGGCGGGCCCTCGTTTTTAATGTATAAACGAGCTTGTCTCGTCTTATTTAGTTTATTAGTTGTTTTAATAGGATTATTTTTTGCGAGTGCAGGTATGGGAGACATGAAAATTGCTCCTTATGATGTATGGCAAGCGATCACTGGAAATGGCGATGCGATGTCTAACATGGTTGTAAATAAGTTTCGTATGCCGCGTATTTTAATTGCCATCCTTGTAGGAATTGCGCTTGCTGTAGCAGGATGTATTTTACAAGGTCTCGTTCGAAATCCACTTGCTTCTCCGGATATCATCGGGATTACGGGTGGGGCAAGTGTTGCAGTTGTATTGTTTTTAGCTATATTTAGTGATAAAAATAATGCGCTAACTGTAAGCATTCATTATATGCCGTTAGCAGCCTTTGTTGGGGCAACGATTGTGGCGCTTTTTGTATATTTATTTGCATGGAGAAATGACGGGTTATCGCCGATTAGTCTTGTTTTAATTGGTGTGGGGTTTTGGGCATTAACGAAAGCGGCAACGACTTTGTTTATGTTGTTAGCACCAATTTATCAAGCGAGTCAAGCGAATGTATGGATTACAGGTACTGTTTATGGTTCTTCATGGCAAAACGTTATGGTGCTTGCACCGTGGGTTCTCATTTTAACGGTAATATCATTTATAGCTGCTAGACATTTAAATGCGCAAGAGCTAGGGGATGATATTGCGGTAGGACTTGGTGTTCCTTTAACGAAGTCACGCGTATTCATGTTATTACTTAGTACGGCTTTAATTGGGGGAGCAGTTGCCTTCGCCGGAGGAATTGGATTTGTCGGTTTAATGGCACCTCATATTTCACGAAGGCTAGTTGGTTCTTTATACGGTGCATTACTCCCAGTTGCAGCTATTGTCGGTGCAATTCTAGTACTTGCTGCAGATTTAATTGGGCGTACAGTTTTCACACCACTTGAAATTCCAGCAGGGGTATTTACATCAGCAATTGGTGCACCTTATTTTATTTATTTACTTTATAAAAGTCGGAATTCATAAAGGGAGATGAATATGCAAAAAGCATTGGAGACGAAATGTTTGACGTTGTCTTATGGTGAAACAATTATTATTGATGAGTTGAATTTAGAAATTCCAAAAGGTGAAATTACAATCTTTATCGGTTCCAACGGTTGCGGGAAATCAACTTTATTACGTTCACTAGCTAGATTATTAAAGCCAACAACTGGTGACATTTTGTTAGATAATCAAGCTATTCAAAGTATGCAAACGAAGCAAATTGCTCGTCAAATGGCAATTTTACCGCAAGGACCGCAAGCACCTGAAGGGCTTACAGTATTGCAACTTGTAAAACAAGGACGCTATCCATATCAAACATGGCTGAAACAGTGGTCAGAAAAAGATGAGGAAATGGTACAGAAGGCACTTGCAGCAACAGGTATGACAGAATTTGCTGAGCGTGATGTGCATGCTCTTTCAGGTGGACAACGACAACGTGCTTGGATTGCAATGACGCTTGCACAAGATACAGATATTATTTTACTGGATGAGCCTACTACATATTTAGATATGACTCACCAAATTGAAGTGCTAGATTTATTATTCGAATTAAATGAAACAGAACAAAGAACAATTGTTATGGTATTACACGATTTAAATTTAGCATGTCGCTATGCAGATAACATTGTAGCCATTCAAGATAAACAAATATATGCACAAGGTAAACCTGAAGAAGTGGTAGATGAGAAACTAGTACGTGATGTATTCCGAATGGAGTGTCAAATTAGTACGGATCCGTTGTTTGGAACACCGCTTTGTATACCTCACGGAAGAGGAAGACGTGTAGTTAAAGAAGTTGCTCAGGCAATGAGATAAAAAAACGATGAGTGATTCATCGTTTTTTTTATTTGGTACAAGAAAATAAGAGGAAGAGAGGAATACGTAAGCGACGTTTATAATCTGCTTCATTTTGAAAATAGGTTGGATTTGGTGTAGCTTCTTTTAATGATGTAATGGTAAATCCGGCTTGCTGTAATAATGTGAAATAATCTTCCGTTGTACGATGATATTTAATAACTTCTTGGTCAATCCATGGTTCAACCCGTTTGCCTAGTTTAAAGTAATCATCGACGAGCCAACTCGTTCTTTTACCACTTGTTTGTAAGCTTTCAAACGAAGAAGTAATAACGGGATGTTGAACGCTAAAGGTAAAGGTGCCATTTGTTTTTAAAGTTTGAAATACATTTTGAAAAATGGTATCAAGATGTTCAATATAATGTAAGGCGAGTCTAGATGTTACTAAATCAAAAGTGGAAGAGGGGTAGGTATAATCTTTGAGGTTTAAAAAATGAACAGATCCATTTTTATTTTCTAGTTGTTTTTTAGCTTTTTCATACATAAGTTCGGAGCCTTCAATGCCGGTGTAAGAGTAGCATCCCTTTTCTAATAATTCCGCGCCAAACTTAGCATCACCACAGCCTAAATCGAGAATTTGTTTTCCTCGTACATGACCAATGAGCTGAAAGAATACTGGTTTTTCAATGGATTCATTTGGGCTATTTTCTCGGTATCTTCGTTTCATATATTGTTCGAAAAATGCTGTGTTATTGTATACATCAGATTCTGTAAATGCCATGTTTGAAACCTCCCGAAATATTTTTTTAATTCTATCAAATATGAAAAGTAAATGATAGATTTATTGTAATGAATCATATATAATCTAAAAATGTAAGCGGTTACTTTAAACTATTTTTCTATAATAAATTCTGAAAACGTGTTAAGCTAGTAGAGGGATTATTAGAACTATTAAGACAATAATCCGCTTACATGAACGATGGGAGGCTTCACGATGTCTAGTAAAACACTTGCGAAATTTTTAGAAGAAAACTTAGAGGATTTAAAATCAAAGGGGCTTTATAACGTAATTGATCCGCTTGAGAGTTCAAATGGACCGATCATTACAATTGGCGGAAAAGAATATATTAACTTATCTTCAAACAACTATCTTGGATTAGCAACAGATAGCCGTTTGCAAGAAGCAGCAATTGGTGCTATTCATAAGTACGGTGTTGGAGCAGGGGCTGTTCGTACAATTAACGGTACTTTAGATTTGCATATTAAGTTAGAAGAAACAATTGCAAAGTTTAAACATACAGAAGCAGCAATTGCTTATCAATCAGGATTTAACTGTAATATGGCAGCGATTTCAGCTGTTATGGATAAAAATGATGCAATTCTTTCAGACGAATTAAACCATGCTTCTATTATTGATGGTAGTCGTCTATCAAAAGCAAAAATTATTGTTTATAAACATTCGGATATGGAAGATTTACGCCAAAAAGCAATTGCGGCGAAAGAATCAGGTCTTTACAATAAATTAATGGTAATTACAGACGGTGTCTTTTCAATGGATGGAGATGTTGCAAAACTACCAGAAATTGTTGAGATTGCAGAAGAGTTAGATTTAATGACATACGTAGATGATGCACACGGTTCAGGTGTACTTGGAAAAGGTGCAGGAACTGTAAAGCACTTCGGTCTTTCTGATAAAGTTGATTTCCAAATTGGTACATTATCAAAAGCAATTGGGGTAATTGGTGGATATGTAGCAGGGAAACAAAATTTAATTGACTGGTTAAAAGTTCGTTCACGTCCATTCTTATTCTCTACAGCATTAACACCAGCTGATGCAGCAGCTTGCATGAGATCAATTGAAATCTTAATGGAAAGCACAGAGTTACACGATCGCTTATGGGAAAATGGTCGCTACTTAAAACAAGGATTAAAAGAACTTGGCTTTAACATTGGGGAAAGTGAAACGCCAATTACACCTTGTATCATTGGGGATGAGGTATTAACACAAGAATTTAGTAAACGTCTAAATGAAGAAGGTGTATACGCAAAATCTATCGTGTTCCCAACTGTAGCAAAAGGAACAGGGCGCGTTCGTAATATGCCTACAGCAGCTCATACGAAAGAAATGTTAGATGAAGCAATTCTTAAGTATGAAAAAGTAGGAAAAGAAATGGGCATCATTTAAGTAACGACATCTTTTGAATAGCTTGCAAATGAGGAGTGGGGAAAATGAAAAAAATTCTAGTAACCGGTTCTTTAGGGCAAATTGGTTCTGAACTAGTAATGAAACTTCGTGATGTATACGGCGCATCAAATGTTATTGCAACAGATATTCGTGAAACAGATAGTGAAGTAGTAACGTCTGGTCCATTTGAAACGTTAGATGTAACAGATGGACAAAAACTACATGATATCACAAAGCGTAATGAAGTAGATACAATTATTCATTTAGCAGCTTTACTTTCAGCAACAGCAGAAAAAAATCCGTTATTTGCATGGAACTTAAATATGGGCGGACTTGTAAATGCATTAGAAGCAGCTCGTGAATTAAACTGTAAATTCTTCACGCCAAGTTCTATCGGCGCATTCGGTCCATCGACGCCAAAAGATAATACACCGCAAGATACAATTCAGCGTCCTACTACGATGTACGGGGTAAACAAAGTGGCAGGAGAATTACTATGTGATTATTATCATCAAAAATTTGGTGTAGATACGCGCGGTGTCCGTTTCCCAGGTTTAATTTCTTACGTAGCTCCTCCAGGAGGCGGAACAACTGATTATGCAGTTGAAATTTATTATGAGGCGATTAAAAAAGGTGCATACACCTCATACATTGCTGAAGGAACGTACATGGACATGATGTATATGCCTGATGCTTTACAAGCGATCATTTCATTAATGGAAGCTGATCCAAGTAAGCTAGTGCATAGAAATGCATTTAACATTACAGCAATGAGCTTCGAGCCAGAGCAAATTGCAGCGTCAATTCGTAAACACATTCCGACGTTTACAATGGATTACGCAGTAGATTCAGCTCGTCAAACAATCGCTGATAGCTGGCCAAACTCTATTGACGCAACTGCAGCAATGAAAGAGTGGGGCTTTAAAGCAGAATACGATTTAGACAAAATGACAACTGACATGCTGGCTAAGTTAAAAAAAAAGCTCGCAGCTGAGTTAGTGATGAATTAATAGGAAGAGTCGATTCTTAGGAATCGGCTCTTCATTATTTTTGGGAGGAGAGAAGTCTTATGCAAAGAGTTGATGTCGTATACGCACTAATACATGACGAGGAAATAGATAAAATATTAATGGTACATAATACAGAACAAAACGTTTGGTCATTGCCAGGTGGGGCTGTGGAAAAAGGTGAAATATTAGAGGAAGCACTAATAAGAGAAGTGAAAGAAGAGACAGGTTTAACTGCTACGTTAGGTGGACTTGTTGCGATCAATGAAAAATTCTTTGAAGAATCAGGGAATCATGCACTGTTTTTTACATTCCGAGCGAATGTAGTAAAAGGGGAACTTATTGCGGAAGATGAAGGTGAAATTTCTGCAATAGAGTGGGTAGATCGAACAATTGCGAATGAGCGCTTCCCATACTATGACGGAGGATTTGAATCTTTATTAGAAGTAGCCATTCCATACAAGTTTCAACCAGAAACAAAGTAATTGAACGAAAAAACAGGAGCCACAAGGCTCCTATTTTCTATTCAATCGTCTTCAGTAATAGTTTTTTCAGCAATGGTTTAATCTTCAATCGTAAATCTTCAGCATGATTTGCAACTAAGAAGTGATGGTTATAAATGTTTTTCATCAATTGATAAGTTGCTTCTTTCGCTTCGCCTTCTTCGATGAAGATACCGATTACTTCCATACCACTTTTACGCGCGAGTTTAACAGCTTCATGCGTATCTAAAATTCCGTCTTGTTGATAGTCTAGCGCAGAAGGCTCACCGTCTGTGAAGACTAGTAAGAATTTATGTTTCTCAGGTCTTTTGGCAAGTTTTTCAGAAACGATACGAATAATATATCCGTCGCGGTTATCTTCTTCTTCACGAAGTTGCATAATTTCTGGACCAACGTTTGGTAACGTTGAGTTTTTATAATTTACAACTTCATGAATAACGTTCGGCTTATCTTCAGGTTTAGCGCTAGAGGCATCTTCCCAAAATCCGCTAATAGCGTGCGGGATTTTTAAAGACTTTAAAGCTTCATGGAATAGTACAACACTCTTCTTCGTTTCTTCCATTTTGTTATACATAGAACCAGAACAGTCAACTAACAGTTGGAATGCAACATCGAGTTCTTGTGACTCTTGTCCTTTTTTATAAAACATACGTGGTTGTTTTTCGGTATAAATACGAAGGAATTTCTTACGAAGTCTTCCGTAATATTTATCACTATTCGCATTCGTTTTATTTTCAATCGTTTTTTCGATAATTTTCTTTAATTCTTTTACATCTTTATTGACGACTGATTTGATAGCTTGGTAATCTTTTTTCTCATCTGAGTTTGGTTTGCGAGCTTCTTTAAATGTATGAGAAGCACCTACATTATACTTACCGTATGCACCGTCGTGCTGGCTAGAAGCGTGTGAAGCCCTTGCTTCTTCTGTATCAGCGCCATCAAAGTTGGATTGTGTACTTTTTTGTGAAGTACCTTGTACAGAACCAAGTGCTTGGTCGCCATCTTCTGATTCACGGGCGGTATCACCCATCATATTAGTTTTTGTTCCGCTTTCTAATTCAAAGCGTAAAAAGTTCTCGTTTTCGTTATTTTTATTTTCACGATGCCATGTGGAGAAACTTTCATCCATTTTGTTTTTATTTTCATCGTCATCTATAAGCTGCGTATCATCATTTGCTAAATCTTCGACGCGACAGTTCTTTTCGTCTGCAAGGACAGATAAGTAAAGTGGAGCATGTCCGAAATAGTTGTTAAGCATATCACTTTCAAGAAGCGCCTCTAAGCGATAGCGAATTTTCTCAACGATATACATAATATCTTCTGTATTACGTGCTTGGAATGTTTCATGTAAAATCGCTTCAATTTGCTCAAAATATTCATTATTAAACATTTCGTATTTATCGCTAGTTAATGAAAGATAGCATAGGCAAAATAGACGATCACCGTGATAATTACGAACACGGTTTATTTCATTTTGAGAGCCGAAATAATTTCGGTACATTTCTTTTCGACGCTTAAAAACATGCTTCGTGCCAGGACGTAAGTTCTTTACGATTTCCTCAACGCGTAAATCTTCTAATAGAACAAATAATTGTGTTAAAAACTTTTTTAGGGGCGATTCTTGCAATTCAATCGCATAAGAACGAATTAAAGTCATGTCCGAGTAATGTTTATTACCAAGTGCTTTTAAGAACACTTCGCTTTTTAATCCGATTACTGTATCTTCTTCTTTTCGATCATCCCAAAAGTGACTAATGACAACTTTCTTTTCAATTTCGTCGTAGTATGCTTTATAGCCATATTCAAGATAGGCATCGTCTTCTTTTAGAAGGGCATACATTAAGTTTTCCATTTGTAGAAACAGCGACGCATCAATTTTTTTGTCACTAAAAATTTGTCTCATAAATTATCCCTCAAAGAAATAACTTTCTGCTAATTCACGGACAGTCATTTGTTCTGTTTCATCATTAAGTTTTGCAATTATGCTTCGTTCAATCGCTCGCATAACAGGAATATATACACCTAAATCACATGCGTCGATAATACCACGAATACTTGCTGCTTCTTCACTTACACGTCCATCGCGAGCTAAAGGCATAAGGTCGCTTGCAAATGCAACAAACTTTTCAATTGTTGCAACATCATTTAATTTTGATTCTGCTAATAATAGTTCTTTTAATGTTTCACCTTGAATGTAAGGAACTTCAATAATAACGAAACGGTTTTTTAACGCTTCATTTAGCTCACTTGTTCCAACGTAACCTTCGTTAATCGCAGCAATTACACGGTATTCGTCATCACCGTATACAACCTCTTGTGTAAATGGGTTTGTAATCATTTTACGGTAATCTAATGCGCCGTGAAGTAGCGGTAAAGTTTCAGGTTTTGCCATATTGATTTCGTCAATATATAGGAAGTGACCGTTCTTCATTGCTTTCATAAGAGGACCGTTAACGAATGAAACTTCAGATGCACCATCTTTCGTTTGTAGTGTGTTGTATCCTAAAATACCCTCTACATCTAAGTCGACAGAGCAGTTAATGCTATGCATTGGTTTTTGGAATAAAGAAGAAAGAGTTTCCGCTAGTACTGTTTTACCACTACCAGTCGGTCCTTTTAATAGAATGTTCTTGCCAAGAAGAAGTGCTGTAATCGCATCTTCAATAATGCTATTATCAGACGCTTTATATATTTTCGTTCCGATTAAATGTGCATTTTCACCAGCTTCTTGTTTATTCTTTTCATGAATCGTAGAAAGCTGTTGTTTTAAATCAGCATGTATATGAAATTGTTCTAACATGTATTTCCCACCTAACATTATTTTCATAAAGTAATACATCTTATGATAACTTGTTTTAATATGGTATGCAAAGAAAAGGAAGGAGGATAAAGGGAAAAGAAAAAGCAATCAAGATAAAGTTGATTGCCTACAGTAAAGGAGAAATGAGCCTCATGAAAGACTCCAATATGCGTTTTTTTATACTTCTTTTTTGGAAAGAGTTCCATTTAATTTCAGTTGAATGTTTAAAATCTTCTTCGAAATCACATTTAATATCGTGAACTGTTTTTGATTCATAAAGTACGCTAATAATTTCGTAATTCAATTCAAAGCTACGTACATCCATGTTCGCTGTTCCGATAGTTGCAATTGTATCATCAACGAGTACAATTTTTGCATGCATAAAACCATCTTTATAACTGTAAATAGAAGCACCAGCTTTTAAAAGCGGAGTGAAATAGGATTGAGATGCTTGATCACTAATGATGCTATCACTTTTACCTGGATATAAAATCCGTACATCTATTCCGGCAATTGCACTTAAGCGTAATAATGTTAAAGTTTCTTGATCTGGAATAAAGTAGGGTGTAGCGATCCAAATGGATTTTTTTGCAGAGCCCATAACAGCTAATAATGTATTACGAATACTTTTATCATCGGAGCTTGGTCCGCTTGCTACGATTTGAACAGCACCTTCTGCATTTGAAATCTCTTTACCTGGGAAGTATTGTCTATTCATGAATTGATCCCAGGAATAAGTATTTAAACCACTAGAGGCATAGAGCCAGTCTTCTAGAAAGATTGCTTGTAATTTATATAATGCTTTTCCTTCTATTTTTAAATGACTATCACGCCAAACAGGAAATTTCTTAGAACGGCCAAGATATTCATCACCGACATTGAGTCCTCCGGTAAAACCAATTTTTCCATCTACAATAACAATTTTTCGATGGTTACGATAATTGACAGTTTCAAGTAACCAAGCTGAAAAAATAGGGTCAAATTCTACAATTTCAATCCCAGCTTCTTTCATAGGTTGCAAAAATCGTCGTCGTAACGTATTACTTCCAAGGCCATCATAAAGGAAGCGTACAATAACACCATCTTTTGCTTTTTGTATTAAAGCATCTCGAACTTTTGTACCAATTTCATCAGATTTATAAATGTAGTATTGAATATGTATATGATGCTTTGCCTGCTCTATAGCTCGCAAAATTTCTGAAAATGTTTGATCTCCGTTTGTTAAAAGTTTTGTAGTTGTTTTATCTGCGGCAGGACCACCTCCAAATTTTTGTATGACTTCTGTTAAATGTATGGAACGTTCATTTAGTGGGACTGTGAGTAATAACTCTAGTCTTCTTCCTTCTAATATTTCACGGAATAATTTTCTTTGTTCTTCTGAACGATGGAGATGTTTTTTTCTTCTCCAGCGGCTGCGTCCGAAAATAGCGTATAAAAGCACACCTATAATAGGAAGAAGTGCTAATACTAAAAACCATGCTAACGTACTTTGTGGAGATCTATTTTCTATAAAAATAACGAATGAAATTCCGACGATTGTGATGGACCATAGAGCACCGACAAATGTATATAACGAAATATACGATGTATTTAATAGGAACAGAACGATAGATACGATTGTAAATATTAATAGTAATTGAACGATAGGCTTTTTCATTTCTATATAATTCCCCTAATCTTTTTTCAATATAGACTTCTTAAATAGAAGATGTAATATGACATCTTTATTATAAGGTGTTTTGCTTTTTTTACAAAATATAGACATATCACCTATACTTTCCGCATTTGTCCTACATACAGTGTACTATCCCATTTTTTATCTCACTCTTAACGCATATGAAAATGAAAAAATCGAAAAGGAGCGGAGAAACATGAATTATATAGAAAACAATGGATTGTACTATCGGAATCATCATCATGGAGGACACAATCATGGTGGGCACAATCATAACGGTGGACATCATCACCATGGAGGACACAATCACTATGATCACCATCATCATCACGGAGGCGGATGGGGCTGGGGTGGTGGTAGTTCATGGGGAGGTGGATTTTTCCCTGGAAGCTTTGCAGGAGGAGTGTTAGGCGGACTGACAGCTGGTGCATTAACAGGTGCAACAAGTGGAGGATATTATCCAGCTCCATATCCAGTAGCTTATCCATCGCCATACCCTGTAACGTATCCAATGCCATACCCAGGTTATCAGCAAATACCATATTCGTATTAAATTAAAAAAGAGGCTATCCTCTTTTTTAGTTTAATACAGTATTTATTTATAAAATAATTCCAAAGTTAAGGTAGAAATATGTTAATATTTTGTTATTGTAATTCAAAAACATACACATTAATGTAGATTTTCATATTATTATTCGTGAATAGTTATGTAGTATGATCTAATTTCTATTTCGTTATTAAAAACAAAGAGATCAGATATGAGTGGTATTAGTTGGAAACAAGGCTTGCATAGAGCTACTTAAAAGGATTGCGGTATAATAAGGCGCGAAGTAATTAGAGATATGGGAAGCTACCAGTTATAATTGAAACGGTATAATATTGCTTTTTATTACAAATAATATTATGTTATTTTAATCGGTTTATTTAAAAAGATAATTTATGTAAAGGGCTAGTATTAGAAAATGAAATATCTCTATTTCTATGAAGAGAAACAGGTTGTGTTTTAGTCAGATAGAAGCAAGGAGAGATGCGCATGCTAGAACAGAGAGGTCATGCATTATATGACTCTTCGTTGCGAGATTTAAAGTTAGCATTAGATGAGTCTTCAATTGTTGCAATTACAGACCGAGAAGGTCTTATTACATATGTAAATGATAAATTTTGTGAAATCTCTAAATACAAAAGGGAAGAATTAATTGGAAAAGATCACCGTATTTTAAATTCAGGTCATCATCCGAAAACCTTTTTTCAAAACTTATGGAAACGTATTTTGAATGGGAAAGTATGGACAGGTGAGATTCGGAATCGAGCGAAAGATGGTACATATTATTGGGTCAAAACAACAATTGTTCCATTTTTAAATGAAAAAGGAGAGCCATACCAGTTTATCGCAATACGAAATGATATTAGTAGTAGAAAAGAAGCGGAACAGAGGTTGCGGCTAAGTGAAAGTCGTTATAGGGAACTTGCCTATCATGATGCTTTAACGAGTTTGCCGAACCGTTTGCAATTAATAACGACCGTTAATAAATTGATTGCAGATAAAAAAGAATTTGGTATGATTTACTTTGATTTGGACCGTTTTAAATTAGTAAATGATACGTTAGGTCATATGATAGGGGACTTACTTTTAAGCGAAGTCGCTTCAAGGTTGCATTATGTACTAGGAGAGAAAGATGTTCTGGCTAGGCTAGGTGGCGACGAATTTGTGCTGTTAACAAAAAATCATAGACAAGATGATATGAGGCAGTTAGCGACATCTGTGTTGTCATGTTTCCAGGCACCATTTATTCTTGAAGGCCATGAAGTATATATTTCAGCTAGTCTAGGACTTTGTTCTTATCCACAAGACGGACAAGACGTGGAAACATTATTGAAAAACTCCGACTTAGCTATGTATAGTGCAAAAGAACAGGGGAGAAATGCTGCATGTTTCTTTACAGATGAGCTACGCGCGAAAATAAATCGTAGAATGAAAGTTGAGTTTGCTTTGCAAAAGGCAATTCGTGATGAAGAGTTAGATGTAGTATTGCAGCCTATTATTGATTTGAAAACGAAGAGATATTCTGGTATAGAAGCTCTAGTACGCTGTATGACAGAAGACGGACCTATTTCACCAAACGAATTTATCCCGGTAGCTGAAGAGTCTGGACTTATTATAAAGCTAGGAGACTGGGTATTAGAAAAATCGTGCCGATTGTTTAAAACATTGCCAAATTATCAAGAAGGACTAAAGTTATCAGTGAATTTATCTATACAACAATTAATGCAGAAACGTTTTATTTTCTCTGTACGTAGCATTTTAAAGAGAACTGGTTTTCCTCCGAACCGTTTAATATTAGAAATAACGGAAAGCATAGCAGTCCGCCATTTTGATTATATTATTGCTACATTACAAGAATTAAGAAATATGGGTGTGTTAATTGCTTTGGATGATTTCGGAACTGGCTATTCTTCCTTATATTATTTAAAACAACTACCACTGGATATTGTAAAAATTGATCGTAATTTTATTCGTGAATTTCATTATGATCACGCACAACCAGAACGAACGATTGTAAAATCCGTTATTGAAATTGCTCATAGTTTAAATTTAGCAGTAGTTGCTGAAGGAGTAGAAACAGTAGAGCAAGAGAGTTTATTACAATCAATGAGCTGTGATTATGTACAGGGATTTTATTATGCGAAACCTTTATCTGTAGGAGAGCTAAAAGAAAAGTTAATTACAGATTTTTAATAAAAAAGAGAAGCCAGCAGCTTCTCTTTATTTAATCCGTTTTTTGTGAGTCTTTCATTAGTACTGGATAAAGAATAAGACCTAATATAAACAATCCAATTCCTAAGAAGAACGTTTTTAAATCAGCAGTTCCCGTTTTGATAACCCAAATGGAGTATACCAATGCCAATGTAGTGATAATTCCATCTTTTACTCGAGATCCTGGTAGTATATCATACGTTTCTCCTGTAATAACTAATTTTAATTGGTACAAGGTAGAAACAAGGTATGGAATTAAATAGGCTAATGTTGCTACGACGATAGCGAAACTATATGCTTCTGAAACAGTACCAGAAATCGTTGAAAATAAGAAAATTTGCGTCATTACATTTGTAATCAATAATGATTTTGAAGGACTACCTTTTTTATTTGTTTTCCCAAAAAACTTAGGAAAAAGTCCATTCTTTGCTGCCTGGTAAGGTACTTCTGAACTAACAACGATCCAGCCAACTGTAGATCCAAATAAAGATATAAGAGCGAGTAAGGCCATTATATATGCACCTTTATTTCCAATTACTAAATTTAATGCATCTACTAACGGTTTTTGAGACTCCTTTAAAGCATCTTGCGGAAGAGCTCCCATTGTAAGTAAAGTAATTGACATGTAAATAAGAAGAGCGATAATTAATCCGAAAATCGTAGCTTTTTTTACATCGCGCTGTGATTTTGCACGGTTAGAAAGCATAACCGCTGATTCAATACCGATAAATGCCCAGAGTGTTGCAATAGCAGCTGAATTGATTTGGCCACCTAACGAGATAGATTGTCCTGCTTCATTCATAAAGGTTTGACCGTCTCCGAAATTAGAAGCATTGAAAATGAATAATGTAATTACAATAAACATTGTAAATCCGATAATTTTTGCAATAGTAGCAAGTAGATTCATATTTCCAGCTCGATCAATATTTTGAGAAAGAATATATTGAATTCCCCATAGCATAAGGCTACATACAAGGAAAGTTAACCCTTTTCCGAGTTCTAGTGAAAATCCGTTTATTGAAAAAAGAATTTGCTTACTTTGTAAAACTGGAAAGAATGTTGATAAATATCCAGCAAAGGAAATAATAACAGATGCTGTTGCAGCCCAGTTAGCAGCCCAATATCCCCATGCCATACTATATCCTGCAACTTTACCAGCTTTTTTTGAAGGAAACATCGCTTGAGCATAGCTTTGTGGTCCAGCTTTTAATTCTGGTTTACGAATCGCTAAATTTCCAAATACAAGTGCAATCATAAAAACGCCAAGGCCTGTAATACTCCATGCGAGTGTAGAACCCATTGGACCTGATACTTGTGCTAAATTTGCTGGAAGCATAAATACGCCACCGCCAACCATATTCCCGATAACAAATGCTGTTAAAACCCATAATCCCCATTTTTTCGTTTCCATTTTTGTTAACTCCTTTGTAGTAAGTTTTGCTTAAACATCATTTTTTACTAGCTTTTTGACAATAAAAAAAGAGCCATGTAGATAAAAAAATACCTACATGGCTCTTTCGCCAAAGCGTAGGTACAACGGGAATAACCCTTGTACCTACGCGTAATTTTTCCGCTAGGTTTCAAGGGTTACGTATGATGATGATGTTTTTGTGCAAATGTAACTACAGTTGTTGTATAAGTAAGCATAGTTCTTTGCTCCCTTTCTCCTCTGATTTTGAAGTTAGTATACTACATGTTTTTTTGAATGAAAAGAAAAATATAAAAATTTTTATAAAAATACGTTTTAAAGATTAAATATTTACCTATATTTTTCTTGTAATGGAAAATAAGTGAGAGATTGGCAGAAGAGTGAAGCATGTTATAATACATATAGAATTATAAGGTGACAAGGGGCTATTGTAGATGATGAGTAAGTATGAACAAATTTATACAGAAATCAGTAAATCTATTGATAATAAACAATTAAAAGAGGGATGCAAAATCCCATCAGAAACAGAATTAATGAAGCAGTATGAGGCAAGCCGAGGCACGGTAAGAAAAGCTGTAGATTTACTGCAAGAGCGTGGATATGTGCAAAAAATTCACGGAAAAGGTGTGTTTGTTTTAAAGCGAAAAAATATTGAATTTAATTTTGGTGGTATTGTAAGTTTCCAAGAAGAAAATGAACGTTTAGGACGTCATTGTATTACAGATGTCGTAGAAATGGAGAAAATTGAAGCGACGAAAGACGTAGCAAAGTTATTAAACGTGAAAGAAAAAACAGTGATTGACCATATTAAACGTGTACGAAATATTGATGGAGAAAAAGTAATTTTAGATATAAACCATTTTGTATCGGAATATATTCCAGGGCTAACGAGAGAAATTGCAGCTACATCGATTTATAAATACATTGAGAAAGAGCTTGGGCTACATATTAGTTATTCACAGAGGGTAATTGAAGTACAGCCATGTACAGAGGATGACAGAAAGTATTTAGATTTAAATGGAACAGACTATGTTGTCGTTGTGAAAAACTTTACACATTTGTATGATGGAAGTCAGTTTGAATATACAGAATCACGCCACCGCTTAGATATTTTTCACTTTTCGGATGTGGCACGCAGGAAGTAAAGAGGTGGAACAAAATATTGTTTCATCTCTTTTTTTTATAAAAAAACACAAACTCGTATATATGAGTGTTGACTAACTTATATATACGAGTTAATATGTAATTGTAAACGGTATCAAAAAAAGAAAAGAGGGACGGGAATATGGGGAAAGACTATCGTAAAACAGCAGAGGAAGTGTTGCAGTATATTGGTGGGAAAGACAATATTGAACAAGCTGCACATTGTGTGACGAGGCTCCGTATCGCTTTAAAAGATGAAAGTAAAATAGATAATGATAAATTACAGTCTGTTTCATTAGTGAAAGGAGCGTTTCATAACGCTGGTATATTTCAAGTTGTAATTGGTCCAGGGGATGTAGATCGTGTTTACGCTGAATTGATAACGCTTGCAGGTATGAAAGAATCGACTGTAGCTGATGTAAAAGACTCTGGAAATCAGAAGTTAAATCCAGCTCAAAAGTTTGTAAAAATATTTTCGGATGTATTTATGCCGATATTACCAGCGATCGTAACAGCTGGTTTACTAATGGGTATTAACAATCTATTAGGCGCAAAAGACTTATTTTTTGATGGGAAAAATTTATTAGATGTTTATCCGAACTTAGGCGGGCTTTGGGATTTAATTAATATGATGGCCAATACAGCATTCGTATTCTTACCAGCACTTGTCGGTTGGTCAGCAACGAAGCGTTTTGGTGGTAGTCCAATACTAGGGATTGTTATGGGATTAATGCTTGTGCACCCGGCCTTATTAAACGCTTGGGACTACGGAAAAGCAGCGACTGGTTTAGAGGGTCAAAAGATTGAGTACTTCAATATTTTAGGACTGTTCCAAATTGAGAAGGTAGGATATCAAGGACAAATTTTACCTGTTTTAGTAGCAGCATTTGTATTAAGTAAAGTGGAAATTTTCTTAAAGAAACATGTACCAAATGCAATTCAATTATTAGTTGTACCAATTACAACAATCGTTGTGACAGGTGTGTTAGCATTAGGAATTATCGGTCCGGTTACACGTCATATTGGAGATTTATTAACAGTAGGATTGGTAGGTGTATATGAAACAGTACCAGTAGTTGGAGCAGTACTATTTGGAGCGTTATATGCACCGCTTGTAATTACAGGTATGCATCATATGTTTATTGCAATTGATTTACAATTGATTGCACAACATGGCGGTACATTTATTTGGCCGATGATTGCTCTTTCTAACATTGCGCAAGGTAGTGCGGCACTTGCGATGTTCTGGATTTCTAAAAATCAAAATGATAAAAGTATGGCATCAACATCAGCCATTTCAGCATACTTCGGTATTACAGAACCAGCGATGTTTGGTGTGAATTTACGAAATAAGTTCCCGTTCTATGCAGCGATTATAGGGTCTGCTGTTGCAGCGATATTCATTACATTAAATGGTGTATTAGCACCTGCTATCGGAATTGGGGGATTGCCAGCATTTATTTCTATCATTCCGAAATCGATTCCAATGTTTATTGTCGGAATGATTATTGCAGTTGTAATCCCATTTACTTTAACATGGTTATTTGCAAAAAGAGTGAAACAGAAGTAGGAGGAAGTTAAACATGAAGGATTGGCATAAAAGTGTAGTCTATCAAATTTATCCGAAGAGCTTTAATAGTTATTACAATAGAGAAACCGGTGATATAAAAGGGGTTACAGAGAAACTAGATTATTTAAAAGAACTCGGAGTGGATTATATTTGGTTAACACCGATATACCAATCACCACAAAATGATAATGGATATGATGTAAGTGATTATTACAGCATTGATCCATCTTACGGAACGATGGAAGAGTTTGAAGAACTTTTAGCAGAAGCGAAAGTACGTAACATTGAAATTATGCTTGATATTGTTGTAAATCATAGTTCGACTGAACATAAGTGGTTTAAAGAAGCCAAGGAAGATAAAAATAGTCCATATCGTAATTACTATATTTGGCGTGATGAAAAAAATAATTGGCAGTCTAAGTTTGGTGGATCTGCTTGGAAATATGATGAGAAGACGGAGCAATATTATTTACATCTATTTGATGAAACACAAGCTGATTTAAATTGGGAAAATGAAAAACTGCGTGAAGAAGTATATGATATGATGCGCTTTTGGCTGGATAAAGGGGTAACGGGATTCCGATTAGATGTCATTAATTTAATTTCAAAAGACCAATGCTTCTTAAATGATGAAGGTAATACTGCGACAAGTGATGGACGCAAGTATTATACAGATGGCCCGCGTGTTCATGAATATTTACAAGAGATGAACCGCAATGTTTTTGCAGGAAAAGATGTAATTACAGTTGGAGAAATGTCTTCTACGACAATTGATAATTGTATTAAATATTCAAATCCTAAGCGTAATGAATTAAGTATGACGTTTAGTTTTCATCATTTAAAAGTAGATTATCCGAATGGAGATAAGTGGACAAAAGCGAATTTTGATTTCATTAAATTAAAAGAAATTATGTCTAATTGGCAAATTGAAATGCAAAAGGGCGGAGGATGGAATGCGTTATTTTGGTGTAATCATGACCAGCCTCGCATCGTGTCACGCTTTGGTGATGATGGAAAGTACCGAAACAAATCTGCAAAAATGTTAGCGACAGCCATGCACATGCTGCAAGGAACGCCTTATATTTATCAAGGGGAAGAAATCGGTATGACGAATCCTAAATTTGAGTCCATCGAGCAATATCGTGATGTAGAATCGTTAAATATATACGATATAAAGCTAAAAGAAGGGCTATCACAAGAAGAGATTATAGGGGTTTTAAAGCAAAAATCTCGTGACAACTCTCGTACTCCGATGCAGTGGAATGAAGAGGTGAACAGTGGTTTTACAACAAGTACACCTTGGATTTCAGTGGCTGAAAATTTTAAAGAAATAAACGTAGAGAAGGCATTAGAAGATAAAGAGTCCGTATTTTATCATTATAAAAAGTTAATAGAGCTTAGAAAAACGTATGATGTAATTACAGAAGGAGAATATGCTATTTTGGATAAAAATGATCCTAAAATTTGGGCATATACTCGTACTACAGAAAGTGAAGTACTACTTGTTATAAATAACTTCTATGGAGAAGAAATAACGTACTCTGTACCGGCGCACGTTCAATTAGATGGAATGAAACAAGAGGTACTACTGTCGAATTATAAAGATTCCAGCAAGGATATTACAAAACTTAAATTAAGACCATACGAATCAATTGTGTATCGATATACGAAATAAAAAGGTTGTATGCCCGAGCGGCATACAACCTTTTTATTTTAAGACACCACTATACAAAATATTTACGTCTACTTCAGGTTTGAATTTTACTTTTGCATAATCTTTATTCCAATTTTTTTTCTTCCATAAATCAGGGTGATAAGCGATGAGATGTCTACCAATTCCAAAAGCATCACAATTTGCTTTTTGTAGTTTATTTGTTATTTTTTTCGCTTCTTTCGTAAGTTGCTTTGATAATTCCTTATTTAGTTTTTTTCTGGCTTCCATTTTATAAATATTATCTCTTGGGGCTTCAAGTGCTATTACTTTTAGTTGGAGCTTAATGTGAGCATAAACATTTCCTTTTTTATCCGTTGTTATTTTTAAATCTCGTTTTAACTTTCGATTGCTAATTTCCATTGTTAAATAATCAGATGTCTTCTCAGATTCATCACTAGTAAGTTTTTGGGTTATACGGGCACTTGTTCCCATTTTTTCGGTTAATAATACGAATAAAACAGATTGTTTCAAAGGTAAATGTCCAGTCAATTTATCATTGTTAAATAAAGCTAACCCATTTGTAATTAATTCTTTTCCTTTTATTTTTATAGAAGGGAGTGTAAAGTCTTTACCGGGATCTAACATTTTTGTAGCGGCTGTTTCTAAAGTTTCTTTTGGAAATACACTCATATCTTCTAAACTTTTCACTTTTTTCTGTAGAAAATCTCCAATTAGTAAATTTCCTATTTTCTTTTTTTCGAGTATCTCCGATGTTTCACCATCTACTGCAATAAGTTTTACTAAAGCAGTTGGGTTTGTTGGGTCCCGAAAGCTGACATCTAAATAGGGTAATATACCTTTTTTTAGAATTTTGGTTCCTAGTAATTGAACACCATATTTAAAATAGCGAATATTCCCAGTCACATTTTTTTTTAGGGCATCGCTTGTATCCCTTATGTTATGCCCGGTTGCTGAATGTATTTCATTTTCGAATGAAGATTGCTCTCCACTTGAACTTTTTACGAGTTCAAGCGTTTGCTGAAGCTTATTCTCTTCCGTAACATCATATCCAATGCTATAAGCTAATCTAGCTTCTCTTAATGGTTCTTGATCCCAACAGCCAGAAAGGAGGCAACTAGTACATAATATAAAAAGTAATTTAAATCTTTTTGGAAACATACTGTTCTCCTTTCTTCTTTCTTATTACTGAATAGAGTAGAAATAAAAGAGGGAGAACAACGATGAAAATATAGGTGAACTTATCTGTGAAAGTTGCAATGACTTTTAATTCTTCAGGTGTATCTATAAATAAGGCTACACTAAAAGCAATAATACCAACGATTGGAACAGCCTTTTTATGATTAGCGAGGTTGAATATATGTCCAATTCCTATAGAAGCGGCACAGTAATAACTCGCAATAGAAGCGACAACTGTTATCATCCATATTGGAATGAATAGTAAATCAGTCCGGTCTATAATCCCGATATGTAAGGAGCGTAATAAGTAAGCAACTGGTTCTGGGATAAGTTCAATTTGTTTTGGACTAAATACGATAAAGCAAATCCAAACAGTGAAAGCATAAAAGAGAGTCACAAATCCATTAGCGATAGAAATTGCCTTCAGTTTTTCCACAGAACTCCCATTTACTTTAGGAAATGCGATGAGAAAGATTTCAAAACCATACATAGCTGTAATTGTTTCTTTCGATGCTTGAATAATATTCCACCATCCAGCCTCTGTAATGGGAAAAATATAAGAAAAGTCAGCTCGGGAAAGCCCTAGGGCGATTAAAAGCGCCATAGGTAAAATGAGAATAGAGGTCATGACATAAAATCGTACGATGACTTTAAACGTATTATAAGCTACATAACAACAAGCTATTGTAAATAGCATGAGAATGGCATACCACGGAGTTGCTTGTAATATCCAAACTTTAATGACGTTACAAGCATTCAACATAACCGTCATACCGATAAGGGTAAAATAAAAAATATAAGAAAAGCCCAATAGTTTTCCTAACTTATTACCAAATAGCATACAAACACTTTTATACATATCTGCATCAGGAAATCGTTTTAAGAAAAGCCACATAAGTAAAATAATAAGTTGAATGGCAAGCCCCGCGATGAGCGCAGAAATCCAACCACCACCTTTTGCTATCGGATGAAGCCGGTTAGGTAGAGATAGTATACCGACCCCAATTTGGCATTGAATAACGAAAAAGGTAAATTGAACTAGCGAGATTTTACTTTGCGTGTTTGTCACCGTCCTCATCCTCTCTCGTTACATGTTGGCGTTGCATTTTTTTTGGTTTTGGATCATGTGGTCGTTCCCAAAATGACCAAATTGGTAGTCTTACGAAAGAATCTTTCATATCTTTAATCCGCATCGGGGCAACAGGAGAAAGATATGGTGTATGAAATGAATGAAGCTGACATAAGTGAACGAAAGTTATAATGAGACCGAATGATATGCCTACATATCCAAATATGGCAGCAAGGAGCATTAATGGAAAACGAAGAATTCGAACTGCTGAACTCATATCGTTTGATGGAACGAGAAAAGATGAGATTGCAGTTAAAGCTACTACGATGATCATCGTATAAGAAACGAGCCCAGCTTTTACAATCGCATCACCAATTACTAAACCACCTACAATACCGATTGTTTGTCCAACACGGCTCGGCAAGCGAATACCAGCTTCTCGTAATAACTCGAAAATTAACTCCATTAAGAGAGCTTCAAAAATAGGAGGAAGCGGTACTTTCTCTAACGAAGCTTTAATCGTATACACAAGTTCGAGCGGCAACACATCGGGATGAAATGCGACAGTTGCAATATATAAAGCTGGCAAGAGAAAGGCAATTAAAAAACTTACTAAGCGAATCATTCGGACGAAAGAACCGACAATCCAACGGTTATTATAATCATCTGGTGATTGATAAAAAGCGAATAACGTAACAGGTACGATGAGCGTTGTTGGATCTCCGTCAGATAAAATGGCAACACGTCCTTCCATTAAATTAGCAACAGTTCTATCTGGACGCTCTGTATTTAATTGCTGCGGAAATGGGGAGAAAGACGTATCCTCTATAAATTCTTGTATGTATCCTGGTGACATAAGTGCATCCGTTTTAATCGTTTCTAATCTTCTTTTCACTTCTGTAACTAAATCGTCATTCGCTATATTTTGCATATAAGCAATTGCTACTTTCGTGTGCATTTCTTCACCGATTGTAAAATACTTAACAACTAAATTTGGACTCTTAATGAGTTTACGAATAGAGCTTAAATTAGTTGCTAGATCCTCTACAAAACCAGTATGTGGACCACGCACAATCCCTTCATTATCAGGCTCCGCTATATCTCTCTTTAAAGATAAAGCTGTTTCGAAAATACAAAAACTATCGACGTGTTCATGAAAATATAAGGATTTACCTTGTAATAAAACCTGTACTCCATAATTTAAATTCGTTTCTTTTTTCATATTTAACGTAGAAAAAGCTTTATCTAAAGATAAATCCGACCTCGTTAATAATGGTTCAAGAGCTAATTGATGAATTAAATTTGGATCTGCTAAAGATTCAATATATATGATTGTTCCTTTTCCGTTTTGAAAAGGGAGATCTAATTTTTTTATATCATCAGAATGAGAAAGTTTATTTTCAATGTAATTAATGTTCTCCAGAAGTGATGGAAACATATGCATTTGTTTTTTACTCTCTTGTTGTTCTTTTTTGTCTGTCATAATTTCCACCTCTTTTAAAGTACGATTGTTTCTGTTAATTTTTGTCGTTTGTGAGAAATTTATGCTTGAATTATTTTTTTAAAAAGAGAATTCAAAGTTACGTTACATTGTCTTTTGCGCATTATTCAATTTCATAGCAGTACTTCTAACATTTGTGTCGAATTAAGAAGATATATAGGAGGGATATATATGGAAATAGCTGTAGAACGTGTTTTTACGAAAGAGATTTTAAAAAGAGCAGCGAATTTGTTTCATGTAACAGTGGAAGAAAAGCCACTTGGAGATTTTGAGAATTATATTTTTAAGGCGAAGGGTGATAATGATGAAGATTACGTATTACGTTTAACACATTCTTCTCATCGTTCTAAACAAGAGGTAGAGGCTGAACTAGATTTTTTACGATATGTTGCGGAGAATGGGGCAAAGGTAGCAGGACCTCTTTATTCAACGTCTCGAAATCTCGTAGAAGAAATCGTAGCAGGGGATGGAACGTTCTTTTTCGCTTCTTTATTTACATATGCAAAAGGTGAGCAAGTAAAAGGAGAGGAATCGCCTTATTGGGGAGATGCTTATTTTGAAGCATGGGGAAAAGCGATTGGGCAACTGCATCGCCTTACAATGGATTATCCTAAAACAGACTACCGTGATACGTGGGAAGAAGACGAAAGTGGAATTGTTAATGAATTAGAAGATGGTCAAGTGAAAAAGATTGCAGCGGTACTAATGGATGAAATTAAGGCCCTTCCAGTTGAAAGAGAAACGTTCGGTCTTATGCACGGTGATATCCATCAAGGTAATTTTCATTATGATGGTAAAGAGCTAACAATCTTTGATTTTGATGATGCGGCTTATAATTACTTTATACATGATTTAGCGATGGTTCTATACTACTCTGTTCTATTTACAACGTGGACAGCAGAAGAGAAGACAGATTTTGCTCGTAAACAGTTACAAGTGTTACGAAAAGGATATGAGTATGAGCACAGGCTGGCGGATAGTTGGTATGAATCGTTGCCACTATTTTTACGTTTACGTGATATAGGTTTATATGGAACGCTTCAGAAGAAGTTTAAAGGTAAAGATATGCCTGATAACTTCTTGAAATTATCAGAAGAGCTATACGAAAGAATTATTAAAAGAGAAGCAATTGTGAATATATAATACATTTAGTTCAAAACAAAGTATATAAAACAAATATATACTTTGTTTTTTTATACAAAAATATGTTTACTTTATTAAAATAATATTGTCCTAGATTCAGTATGCACTTATAATTTTATATATATTCTGAATATTCTTTATAAAGGAGGAGGGGGAATGTTGGAAACTTTCGTAAATTGGATAAATAATATTGTTTGGAGTCCAGCACTTGTTTATTTATGTTTAGGAGTAGGTTTATATTTTTCCATTCGAACGAGGTTTTTACAAGTAAGGCACGTAGGAGAAATGGTGAAGCTGACATTTAAAGGAGAAAAATCAGAGGCTGGTGTTTCTTCATTCCAAGCGTTAGCACTTTCATTATCAGGACGAGTTGGGACAGGGAATATCGCTGGGGTAGCAACAGCGGTTGCATTCGGTGGACCAGGAGCTGTATTTTGGATGTGGGCAGTAGCCTTTTTAGGGGCAGGATCAGCTTATGTAGAATCAACACTCGCGCAAATATATAAGACGAAACATCAAGGGCAGTTTCGTGGTGGACCTGCTTATTACATCGAAAAAGGTTTAGGTGTAAAATGGTATGCATTAGTATTCGTTGCAGCGACAATTATTGCAACGGGGCTTTTATTGCCAGGTGTGCAAGCAAATAGTATTGCTGTAAGTTTAGAGACAGCTTTTGGAATTAACACTACATTATCAGGGACTTTATTAGTTGTTGTATTAGCTATTATCATCTTCGGTGGAGTAAAGCGAATCGTTAACGTTGCACAAGTTGTCGTACCGTTTATGGCAGTTGGTTATATTTTAGTAGCTTGCGTTATTGTTGCTATGAATATTGAAAAATTGCCAGAAGCATTTATGTTAATTATAAGAAGTGCTTTTGCATTAGAGGCGGCTTTCGGTGGTATTATCGGTTTAGCAATTTCTTGGGGAGTAAAACGTGGTATTTATTCCAATGAAGCAGGGCAAGGAACTGGGCCACATGCAGCAGCAGCTGCTGAAGTATCACATCCAGCTAAGCAAGGCTTAGTGCAAGCATTTTCCGTTTACATTGATACATTATTTGTTTGTTCAGCAACAGCATTTATGATGATTATTACAGGCATGTATAACGTATTTGATGCGAGCGGAAAAAACTTTATCGTAAATAAATTAAACGGTGCTCAGCCAGGACCGGGGTATACACAGGCGGCAGTAGAATCTGTTTTCCCTGGATTTGGAAACGGTTTCGTTGCAATCTCGTTATTATTCTTCGCGTTTACAACAATTATGGCGTATTACTACATTGCAGAAACGAATATTGCGTACTTAAATCGTGATAAAGACCGTCCTTGGATGTCTATGGTACTAAAGTTTGTATTTTTAGGAGCTGTATTCTATGGATGTATAAAAACAGCAGCAACGGCTTGGGCTTTAGGCGACATTGGGGTAGGAATTATGGCATGGGTAAATATCATTGCGATTTTACTATTACAAAAACCTGCATTAGTCGCATTAAAGGATTATGAAAAACAGAAAAAAGAAGGAAAAGATCCAGTATTCGATCCAGGGCCATTAGGAATTAAAAATGCTGATTTTTGGGAGCATGAATACGGGAAAGATAAGAAAGAAGAAGTATCTTAACAGAATAGAAATGAAGAAGCAAAGGGGAAACTCTTTGCTTTTTTTTATGGACAAATTGAAGCTAAAAGTTATTTTTGAGACTATTTTTGAATATAAAAAGAATGTACATGCATTGTTAGGGGAAGGGGGAGTATGTTGATAGAATTTTGTAATGTAAATAAATATTATGGTAACTTTCAAGTTTTGAAAAATATTAATGTGCAAGTGAAAAAAGGTGAAGTGGTGGTAGTTGTCGGGCCTTCAGGATCAGGAAAAAGTACATTGCTTCGATGTATAAATCAATTAGAGGCAATTACAGATGGAGAATTAATTGTACAAAATACAGAGGTACACAATAAAAAAACGGACATGAATGAATTGCGGCGAAATATTGGGATGGTCTTTCAACATTTTTATTTATACCCACATAAAACAGTTCTGCAAAATATTACATTAGCACCGATTAAAGTAAATAAAGTTTCCAAAGAAGAAGCAGAGAAAACAGCAATGCTTTATTTAGAGAAAGTAGGAATCACAGAGAAGGCTAACGTATATCCACATCAATTATCCGGAGGACAACAACAAAGGGTAGCAATTGCTAGAGGACTTGCGATGCAGCCGGAAATTATGCTATTCGATGAGCCTACGTCTGCTCTTGATCCAGAGATGATTGGAGAGGTACTTGATGTTATGAAGGCGCTGGCTAAAGAAGGGATGACGATGGTCGTTGTCACGCATGAAATGGGATTTGCGCGAGAAGTAGCAGATCGGATTTTATTTATGGATGATGGTCAAATTATTGAAGATACAACACCGGCGCAATTTTTTGCAAACCCTGAACAAGAAAGAGCTCGTTTATTTTTAAGTCGGGTGCTAAATCATTAGAGGAGGAATTTTATGCTTAAAATGAAAAAATTATTTACTTTAATCGTATTTTCATGTTTATTCGTGCTTGTTGTTGCTGGATGCGGAAGTAAGAAAGATGAGTCGAAGGAAACAAATACGAAGCAAGGCGGGGCTGTTGAACAAATTAAGAAACGAGGGAAATTAGTAGTCGGGGTAAAGAATGATACGAATTTATTTGGATTAAAAAATCCTTCAACAGGGCAGGTAGAAGGATTCGATGTTGATGTCGCGAAGGCACTTGCGAAAAAGATTCTCGGAGATGAAAAGAAGCTAGAGCTGAAAGAAGTAACGTCTAAAACACGTATTCCAATGCTGAAAAATGGTGATATTGATGCAATTATTGCAACAATGACAATTACGGAAGAACGCAAAAAAGAAGTGGATTTTTCAGATGTATATTTTAAAGCAGGACAATCGTTACTTGTGAAAAAAGGAAGCAATATTAAGAGTGTCGATGATATAAAACAAGGCGTTAAAGTATTAGCTGTAAAAGGATCAACATCTACAAATAACATTCGTCAAAAGTCACCAGAAGCGACTGTATTAGAGTTTGAAAATTATAGTGAGGCATTTACAGCGTTAAAGGCAGGTAAAGGTGATGTGTTAACGACAGATAATGCGATCCTTTACGGAATGGCAAAACAAGATTCTAATTATGAAGTAGTAGGGAAAATTTTCACAGATGAACCATACGGAATTGCAGTGCAAAAAGGGGCAGATGATTTAACGAAAGAGATTAATACTTTAATTAAAGACATGAAAGCAAGCGGGGAGTATGACAAATTATATGAGAAGTGGATTGGACAAAAACCAGAAAAGTAGATAGTAAAAGTGAGAGGATGAGAGTACTCATCCTCTTCTTGTAAAGAAAGAGGGGAGAATATGTGCCTGATTTTTCTATATTAACGAATAACATTGATATGTATTTAGAAGGATTTAAATATACAGTTATGTCTAGTGTAATTGCATTGATAGGCAGTTTTATTTTAGGAGTAATTTTGGCAGTAATGCGTATTGCACCTATTCGTATTTTAAATTGGATAGGATCAGCTTTTGTGGAGTTTGTAAGAAATATTCCACTCGTATTAATTGCATTTATATTCTATTTTGCTTTACCTGTAATAGGAATTACTTTAAATGGTTTTGTAGCAGGAACAGTTACGCTTACGGTATATACGGCAGCTTTTATTGCAGAAGTAATTCGCGCTGGTATTTTATCAGTTGCGAAAGGGCAAATGGAAGCTGCCCGCTCTTCAGGGCTAACGTATGTGCAGGCGATGTATTATGTTGTCTTACCCCAAGCTGTGAAAATTGTAATTCCCCCTTTAGGAAACCAGTTTCTCAATTTAGTTAAAAACTCTTCAATACTTGGAATCATTGCTGGTTCTGATTTAATGTATCAAGGAGATTTAATTTCAACGAAGACGTTTGTTACGTTTGATGTTTATATATTTGTCGGGATGTTTTATTTAATATTAACAATTCCGCTCAGTATGCTAGTGCGTTATTTAGAAAAACGCTTGGCAAAGGAGGCGGTGTAAATGGATTTCAAGGGAGCAATTACAGGGGATCATATTCTATTTTTATTAAAAGGATTACTTATAACATTAGAGGTAGCGCTCATAGCAATTGTACTTAGTTTTATTATTGGAAGTGTAATCGGTATATTGCGCTACACGAAAATACCTGTCGTCTCACAAGTATTAGGAGTTATAGTTGAAGTGATTCGAAACTTACCACTACTGTTAATTATATTTTTCACGTATTTTGCACTTCCAGAAGCAGGCTTGAAATTAGAAATTATAACAGCTGCAATTGTTGCTTTAACAATATTTGAGGCAGCAATGATATCTGAAATTGTTAGAAGTGGTTTATTGTCTATTGAAAAAGGGCAGGTTGAAGCCGCAAGATCTTCGGGATTAACTTATGTGCAAGCGCTTTGGCATATTATTTTGCCACAAGCATTAAGGAGAATGGTTCCGCCGCTTGTCAGTCAATTTATTTCATTGCTGAAGGATACGTCGCTAGCGGTTGTTATATCACTCCCTGAGCTTATGCATAATGCTCAAATTATTAGCGGGCAAAATGTGAATTACATGATTCCAACATTTATATTAGTAGCTTGTATGTACTTTATCGTAAATTATAGTTTATCAATTTTATCGAGAAGATTAGAACTTCGTTGACTCTTACAATATATGTAAGGGTTTTTTCCTTGTTTCTCCTTATTTTCCTCTAAATAGAATCTAAATCTTGCAATAATTCGATTTTTATATTATTTTATCAGAAAAGTTTTAATTTTATATAGAAAATGTAATCGCTTTCGTGTATATTTTTATTATCAGAAAATTTTAACAAGATATAGGGGTATTGGTAGGGGGAGGATTTAGATGCAGCAACCAACGAATGAGAAATTACATCGCACGATGAAGAGTAGACATTTATTTATGATCGCACTTGGTGGTGTAATCGGAACTGGTTTTTTCTTAGGTTCAGGTTACACTATTAATCAGGCTGGACCAGGGGGAGCCATCCTTTCATATTTAGTAGGCGGATTTATTATGTATTTAACAATGCTTTGTCTTGGAGAGTTAACGGTAGCGATGCCGGTTTCAGGATCTTTCCAAAAGTATGCAACGAAGTTTATTGGACCAGGAACGGGCTTTATGATTGGCTGGTTATACTGGCTTGGCTGGGCAGTAACAGTGGGTCTAGAATTAACGTCAATCGGTTTAATGATGAAAAGATGGTTTCCAAATGTTGATGTTTGGGTATGGTGCCTTGTATTCGGTGTTATTTTATATGCTTCAAACGCAATTTCGGCAAAAAGTTATGCTGAATTAGAATTTTGGTTTTCTAGTATTAAAGTAATTACAATCCTTGCATTTGTTGTTCTTGGTGGTAGTGCATTATTAGGATTTATATCATATGACGGAAAAGAAGCAGCACCTCTTTTCTCTAACTTTGTAAGCGATGGTGGACTTTTCCCGAATGGACTAGCTGCCGTACTACTTACAATGATTACAGTTAACTTCTCATTTCAAGGAACAGAGTTAATCGGAATTGCAGCGGGAGAAAGTGAAAATCCAGAAAAAACAATTCCACGTGCGATCCGTAATACAGTATGGCGCATTATGTTATTCTTCATTTTAACAATGACAATTTTAGTAGGATTAATTTCTTGGAAAGAAGCAGGTGTAATTGAAAGTCCATTCGTAGTCGTATTTGATAAAATTGGTATTCCATACGCAGCTGATATTATGAACTTCGTTATTATTACTGCGTTATTATCTGTAGCGAACTCTGGATTATATGCAGCGACGCGTATACTATGGTCACTTGCAAATGAGGGAATGGCACCAACTTCCTTCCAGAAAGTAAATAAGCGTGGTATTCCAATTACAGCGCTAGTCGTAACGATTGCGGTAGCTGGATTATCTCTATTCACAAGTTTCCTTGCAGAAGATACAGTATACATGTATTTATTATCGATAGCTGGTTTATCGGCTGTTTCAAGTTGGATCATTATTGCTCTATCGCAACTTCGCTTTAGAAGTCAGTATATAAAAGGCGGAGGAAAGTTAGAGGACTTAAAGTATAGAACACCACTATACCCGATTGTTCCAATTTTAGCTTTAATTACAAATAGCATTGTTGTTATTAGTTTAGCGTTTATTCCTGAACAAAGAATGGCGTTATACTGTGGTATTCCATTTATCATTTTCTGCTATATATATTATTATATTAGTAAGAAACGGCAGAAACCGATGAAAGTGGAGATGGAAAAAACAAATGAAACTAACAATCAAACACGATGATATAGAAGCAGATTTATCGTATGGTCAATTAGCGATTGGAAAAGAAAACGGTTATTCACCGTTACAATTACTCGTTTCTTCTATCGCAGGGTGTAGTGCAATTGTTTTTCGAACGATTTTAGAAAAGAAACGTATTCCATACGATACGTTTACAATCGAAACTGAAATTGGTAGAAGTGAAGCGTTATCGAAGCCAGTTGAAAGTGTTCATTTGCACTATAAAATTAAAGCGGAAAACATTACAGAAGAGCAGTTGGACAAAGCATTGCAGCTTGCAGTGAAAAATTGTACGATTGTTCAATCTGTAAAAGATAGTATAAAGGTTACGGAAACAATTGAACTAATAAAATGAAACATAAAAACGTGAGAATACGGCTCTCACGTTTTTATGTTTTTAATAAAGGGGGAAATATGATGGAATGTTTAGGGTGTAAATTAGCAGGCGGAGAGGAAATTATATATAAAATATATGAAGATGATTATGTAACATGTTTTTTAGATCATGCGCCTTTCTACTCAGGACATACTTTAATTGTGCCAAAGCAGCATGTTGTAGAAGTAGACGAATTAGATGACGTTGTAGCAAAATCTATTATGGATGCTTCTAAGCTCATTGCAAAAGCGATTAAGATAGTATATAAACCTGACGGAGTTACAGTTTGTCAAAATGGTGGAGTATTTAACGAGTTAACACATTATCATATGCATGTCGTACCAAGATATAAAGAGCGTTCGTTTGCTGAGTTTTATATGGTACAACCAGGAGAAAAGCAGAATCATAACTTGGAAGAGACAAAGAATTTGTTAAAAGAAGCGATAGAGCATATGCTGCTTACTGAAAAGGCGTAGCGGTCAGGAAAATTCTAATATTAAAAAGCCCAGTTTCTCAGTTACAATAGAGAAATTGGGCTTTTGTTTATTCTATTATTAAATTTTATATATAAAAAGATTTTGCAGTGTCACAAAGTATAGCGCTCATTCGTTATATAGAGTGAGAGGAGGAATTATATGAAGGTTACAAACAACGATTATGAAAAGATGGAAGAGCTATATGAGTTGTATGAACAAAAGATTTATTATGTAGCATATTCTATTTTAAATAATATTCAACAGGCTGAAGATGCGGTTCAAGAGACGTTTATTACTCTTTATAAGAATTTGGAAAAGCTCCATAGCTTGGCTACTCAAGAGCTTAAACGTTACATTTTGAGGATTGCGAAAAACAAGGCGATTGATAGTTACCGGAAAAACAAACGACATGAAACATTTTTAGAAGAATATGAAAGAGAATCTGTAGAAGCAGTAGATGAAAATATTGAAGAGTGGGAAAAACGTAAAATGTCTGAGGTTCAAATTGATGCATTGCTAAAAGAGTTAAACGAATCTAATAGACAGGTGTTTAAGTACAAAGTCTTCTATAACTTAACGTATCAAGAAATTTCAAGTGTCATGGGGATAACCGAGGCAAATGTCCGCAAGCAGTTTGAACGCGCTCGAAAACGAGTCCAAAATATGATAGGAGGTATACAACATGACGAATTCAAAGAACTCCAAAGAAATATATGAACTTGCTGAAAAAATTGCTTTAGATGATTTTGATAAACTTGAACAACAACATGAATTTTCACATACATATACGCGCAAAAAGAAATTGTTTATGGAGGAAATGAAACCGCAAGATGGACAACCGCTGAAAAAGCGTAAAAGACATCGTATGTTAATCGCTGCTGCTTGCTTATTGATCGGCATGCCGACAACCGTTTTTGGAGCAGTAAAGGTCTATAATATGATCGTTCAAAAACAAAATTATGAAGTAAATGTTTCAGTAACAAATAAGGACTCGAAAAAGGCTGATAAGTGGTATAAGCTGAAAATCGATAAATTACCAGAAAATATGGAAGCAATTGATGACTCTGCTATGAAATATTCCTTTAAAGATAACTACGCAATGGGTGGATTTTCATTCGTTCTTTGGAGAGTAGGAGGGAATTCAGATTTTCCAACTCTGTACTCGAAAAGTTATGAAGAAAAAGAGATAAATGGTAAGAAGGCAGTAATTGTCCATAGAGAAAATGGTAATAAAGATTTAATGTTTAATAGAGTAATTTTTCTCTATTTTGAGGAAGAAGGAATTATGTTACAAAGTTACATTGGAAATGATATAAACGAAGAACAAATGATAGATGTGCTAGGGAGCATTTCACTTGAGCCCACGTCAAAAGAAAAGTCATCATATATAAGCGATTATGATAAAAAGTATTTTAGCCAAGAAAGTAAAACAACTAAGGTAATTCCTTTGAAGAAGGATAGCAAACGACTATTTCATATAGGGCAAAAGGTTCCAGTAACGATATCTATGGATAACAGTCAAATTGAATATGTGATAGAAAAAGTTAAAATCTTTGATTCAATCAAAGATTTTAAACAAGAGAACTTTAATGAAATGGGCTTAGGAATACTAAGCAGGAATCAAGCTTTGGATCAAGCTGGACAATTGATACCATATAGAAGGGATAAATATAAAATTGGAAATGGTAAAGATTCAATTGATCAATTAGTAGAATCAAAATTAATTCATCCTAAATTTGTCTACCTGACAACAACAGTGAAAAATATAGGTAAACAGGCGACAGAAGAAATCTATATGACTCCATCTATAAAAGTTCTTGAAGATAAAGGAAATGCATGGCAGTATGCTGGGAAAGATGGAATCGCAGAAAAAAATATTATGACAGGCGAAGTTGATTATTTAGAGCCTCATGGAGATGGAAAAAGCTTTTACAATATTGGCAGTATCACACCAGGAGAAACGGTAAAAGTTAATTTAGGTTATTTTGTAGATGAAGATAAATTAGATTCAATCTTTTTGGATGCTTTCAATTACAGAGGGATTGGTGACACTGAAAATATGAATTCGAAAAATCGTTGGTGGTTTGATATTCGTCAATAATAAAACAATAGGAACAACAGGACAAAGAAGCTGCTTATATTTAGCAGCTTCTTAGTCTTCATACATATGTAAAACTTCTTTTGCACGCATACGTAAACCATCTATCAATTCTATCGGTTCTAAAACTTTTGCATCTTTTCCGAGTCTATAAAATAAAGGGGTAATAAAATTGATTTCTCCTTTATCAATTGTTGAATGTATATATCCTGTCCCGTTTTCGTTTGTTACAACGAATTCTTCAAGGTAAGGCACGCTTTTACATTGGCGTACGCCTTCTGTTGACAGTAAAACATGTAACTGAGTAGGATTATGTACTACGTGAGAGTTAGAGGCAAACCACTCTTCTAAATTCATGAATGTATCTTCATTTTCTTCCGTTGATAATATAGAAAGAATACGATCGACGCGATACAGTAATGTTTTTTCTACATTAAAATCATAAGCAGGTAAATACCATAAACCATCATGCGCATATACACCGATAGGATGAACGTGTTTTGTTTTGATCCTTGATTTAGATTCGTATTGAAAGTGTAAATTTTTATTTTCAATAGCCGCTGTTAACACTTCGTTTAAAAGTGGTGTCTCAATTGTTCTTTTCGGATTCCAAAAGGCGATATAAGAACGTATTTTGTCAACTTTAGCTTTCGCATCATGTTGTAGGGAGCTATATAGTTTATGTGTAACGGAATTTATTTCTGTGTTAAAAGGCAAGTCTCTGTAGTAGCTTAAAGATTGAAAGGCAAAAAAGATGGAGACTGCTTCTTCTTCCGTAAATAAAATAGGTGGAATTACTCTATTCGTTAATACTTTATATCCTCCGTTGCGACCTTGTTCAGCGTAAATGGGTAATCCCATATCACTTAAATCTAAAATGTATCTATGGACAGTACGAACAGAAATATTAAATTCATCAGCTATTTCTTGCGCTGTAAATGCTTTTTTCGCAGAAGCAAATATAAGAATATCTAATAAGCGTTTAGCTTTTGACAAATGTATCACCTTTTTTCTTTTTAAACATGACATAAATTGTCGTGTTTTATTGTTAGTATATTGTTTACAGCATAATGTTATCAAGATGAGATGTAAGGAGGAAAAAATATGTCACGTGAAATAGTTTTATTTATTGCGGCGAGCTTAGATGGATATATTGCGAAAGAAGGTGATGATTTACAGTGGTTAATGGAAACCGAAGGGGAGGGAGATAACGGTTATACAGAAATGTACGAAACGATTGATACAATAATTATGGGAAAAAGAACGTACGATTATGTAGTAGAGCATATAAAACCATTCCCGTATTTAGATAAAAAATGTTATGTTTTTTCTAACTCAGAAAAAGGTTCAAACGAACACGTGGAGTTTGTAAATGAAGATGTAGTGGAGTTTACAAAAAGGTTGAAAGAGCAAGAAGGATCTAAAATATGGATGGTCGGTGGAGGGGGTCTCTTAAGAGAGTTCTTTAAGAATAATCTAATTGATGAATATGTTGTTACGATTACACCTCACATATTAGGTTCTGGAGTTCCGTTATTTCAAGACAAGAACCCGGAAATTAATTTAACTTTAACGGATACGAAACGTTTTGGGCAATTTGTAAATTTATATTATAAAGTAAAGTGATAAAAAAACACGACTATTGATGATAGTCGTGTTTCTTTATGGATGGTAATGAAACTATAAAGCAAGACCCGTAATCGACTTCGCTCGTTACAGTAATATTTCCGCCGTGTAGTTCTACAATTTCTTTTACGATAGATAGTCCTAAACCAGTTCCGCCTGTAGATCGTGATCTCGCTTTATCAACTCGATAAAAGCGGTCGAAAATGTGAGGGAGATCTTCAGGAGGAATACCTTCGCCTTCATCTTCAATTGTAATGGAAATACTTTTATGTTCTTCTGTAACAGAAATGTTTATATGAGAATGTTCTTTTGAATGTCTATAAGCGTTATTTAAAATGTTCACCACAACTTGTTCAAATCGTTGTTCATCTAAGTTTACTAGCAGTGTAGGAGGACAAGAGAAAGAAACTTTAATGTATCTTTCTTTATATATGGCATTTACTTTTTCGGCTATGCGAGTTAGGAAGGTGTGCAAATGTACTTCCTTTACTTGAATAGAAAAGTTATGTTGTTCCATTTGTGCAAGTGAAAATAAATCTTGAACTAAGTTTGTAATGTAATCAGACTCATCTTTTATAATTGATAAATATCGCAAACGTTGTTCAGAAGGGGTGCTTTCTTTTGAAGCAATGTCAGCATAACCTCTTACGTATGTTAACGGTGTTCGTAATTCGTGAGCAACACTTGCTAGAAATTCACTTCGCTCTGTTTTCATATAATGTAAATCATTTGCGAGCGTTTGAATAGATGATGCTAGTTCACCAATTTCATCATTTCGAGTAGTCGTTAATGAAACGGACAAATCGCCTTTACTCATTTTTTCAGTTGCATGTTTCATGTGTAACAATGGTTTTGTTAATAAACGTGATAATAGGAAAATTGTGATGACTGTGAGTAGAAACGTGATGGCGCCAGCAATAATGAATTGTTTCGTTAATCCATTTACCAACTTTTCAATGGATTCTGTTCCAAGAAACATATACACATACCCTTCATGTTTTCCAGCTACTATGATAGGACTAACTGTACATATATAATTAGATGTTTTCCAATGATTTTCTATAATCGCTCCGTTATGGTCTGTTCGAGTCTGCATGCTACTAATGTGATTTTTTATAGTCGTGTTTATTTCGTTAGATTTAGCTAGCACTTCTTTATTTGTATTTGTAATAACGACAGTTGTTTCAGCTTCAGATTCCATTAATGCTACGTGAGAGATGGTTTGCTTATCGTAATATTTTTCAAGTACATCTCGATGACTATTTCCTCGCTTTAATAAAGCTGTCATTTCTTCATTTACTCTAGTGTTTACAAGACTATAATAGAGCAAAATAAAGAGAACACTTTCAATTAAAAGTGTAACAATTAAAAAATAAAATCCGAATTGAATTGAAATCCGTTTCATCGTTTTTCCCCTTACTGTTCAGTATCAATCCATCGATAACCTACTCCATACACGGTTTTTAAATGATGATCAATAGGGAAATTTGCTTTTCGCAATTTATCACGTAAATTACGAATATGCGAATCGACTGTGCGATCTTCTGTATTTGTGTTTAATCCCCAAATTCGTTCGATGAGCTGATCACGGTTTAATACGTAGTTCACATGGCGTAAAAATAATCCGAGTAAAGAAAATTCAATTGGTGTGAGAAGGAGTTCTTCACTATGGACAGAAACGAAGTGTTTTGTTTCATCCCATACAATACCGTGATATTGGATTTGTTTATGTTCATTTGTACGTCTTAAAACGGCTTCAATTCTTGCGAAAAGTTCTTCTTCATGGAAAGGTTTCGTTACGTAATCATCGGCTCCAAGTTTTAATCCTTGAACGACATCTACTGTTTGATCACGAGCTGTAACCATAATAATAGGAATGTTACTAAAAGATCGGATTTTTTTGCACGTTTCCCATCCGTCCATCTTTGGCATCATAATATCGAGTAAAACAAATTTAAAGTTTCGATTTTCTATATGTAAAATAGCTTCTTCTCCTGAAGTCGCACATACGCAGTTATATCCAATTGGGGTAAGATAAAGCGTTAATAATTCAAGCATTCTCGGTTCATCGTCTACGAGCAGTATGTCAATCATAGAGAGCCCTCCATATTTATAATTGTTACTTAAAGTGTAATGCAAAATCATGAAGAAATGGTGCAGATTATGATGCGTCTGCATAATTTCTTCAGAATTGCTTGTTATTGTGGAGTTGAAATTACATTTTAGGTAATCATATTGGCTCAAAAATGATTAATACGGAGGCGGTATAGTGAAAAAAATGACCCGAATTTTTGGGATAACAATAATTACAGCAGTTGGTCTTGCTGCATGCGGACAAACGAATACAGACCATAAAAACCATGAATCTACAAAAGAGAAGAAAACAGAGCAAAAGGAAATGAAAATGAATCAGGAGGTAACGGCGCCAAAAGAAATGAACGAAGGTGCATTGAATGATTTATTAACGACAAGTCTAAAAAATGTGACGAGGTTAAATACAAATGACCCCTTAAAAATGGCAGTATTAACTTCGCAAACGATATGGCCAGCAACTCATAAGGAGAACCAGCCAGGTGCTGTTATTTTAGTACCAGCAAGCGAGTGGCAATTAGGTATTGCGAGTGCAGACCTTATTCATCATCCGAATAACGGGCCGATTTTATTTATAGAAAAAGAAAAGATACCGGAAATGACGTTAAAAGAAATAAAACGATTAAATCCAATCGGAACGAAAGACGGAACACAAATTATGGTGATGGGAGATGTAGGTACTAGCGCGCTTGAACAATTAAAAGGTTATAAAGTAAAACAAATAAAAGAAATGGACCCAGCTATATTTGCGAAGGATGTTGATAAGGAGTATGCCGACATAACAGGAAGCTACCCAAATAGTGTTATTATTGGTTCGTCTGCAGAAGAAGGACGTTTATATACAACACCTGCTGTAAATTGGATTTCTCATATGCCGGAACCACTACTCTATACAGAAAAGAATAAAGTGCCAGAAGCGACAATAGAGGCATTAAAAATGAGAAAAGATAAAGCAAATATATATGTATTAGGGCCAGAAAAAATTGTTTCAAAAGAAGTGGAAAAAGAGCTGAGCAAATACGGGAAAGTAACGCGTATTAGTGGAGAGACCCCTACAGAAAACTCGATTGCGTTCGCTAAATTTAAAGATGAAAAAACAAAATTTGGCTGGGGATTCACAAAACCTGGTCACGGTTTATCATTTGTTTCAAGTAAAACACCAGATTTAGCAGTTGCTGGGGCACCTTTTTCACATATGGGTAAACACGCACCTGTTGTATTATTAGAAGAAGGTAAAGCTTCACAACCAGTGTATGACTTCCTTGCTACTATTCAGCCGAAGTTTAAAGATGATCCAACACTTGGACCATATAATCATGGCTTCTTATTAGGAAGTACGAGTGATATTTCATTTGAAACACAAGGAATACTAGATGAGAGGTTAGAAATTGTTCAGGAAAGTGGTCAAGGACACGGTGGACATTAATGAAATGAGAAAAGACGCTACTGATATAGCGTCTTTTTCTTTAGGAAACTTTTACATAGTAAAAAATCTTCTACTCGTTATATAATAGCTTTCGTGCAGTCGGCTGATTTTCTTATGGAGAAAATCAAATGATAAAGGAGTAGAGGAGTGGTATTTTGTTTCAAACGATAAAAAATGATTGGTTTTCTAATGTGAGAGGGGACGTGTTATCAGGAATTGTCGTTGCTTTAGCATTAATTCCTGAAGCGATAGCCTTCTCTGTTATCGCTGGTGTGGATCCGACCGTTGGGTTATACGCAGCCTTTTGTATTGCAGTTACCATTTCATTTGTTGGCGGAAGAACTGGGATGATTTCAGCTGCAACAGGTGCAATGGCATTATTAATGGTGACGCTCGTTAAAGATCATGGTTTGCAATATTTATTTGCTACAACAATATTAACAGGTATTGTCCAAATTATTTTTGGCGTGTTCAAACTGAGCTCATTTATGAAGTTTGTTCCGAAATCTGTTATGAGTGGTTTTTTAAATTCACTTGGAATTTTAGTTTTTACAGCGCAATTGCCACATTTTAAAAATGCAACTTGGCAAATGTATGCACTCGTTGTATTAGGACTTGCAATTATATATTTATTTCCACGTATTACAACGGCTGTACCTTCTACGCTTATTTCAATTATTATTGTGACGAGTATTGCACTTATGAGCGGATTACAGTTGAAAACAGTAGGGGATATGGGAAGCTTGCCGAAAGAATTACCATTATTTAGCATTCCTGGCGTGCCTTTTACAGTTGAGACATTAGGGATTATTTTACCGTATGCAGTTATGCTTGCAATTATCGGTTTACTAGAATCATTATTAACAGCTTCAGTTTTAGATGATATGACGCATACGGAAAGTAATAAGCATAAAGAGGCACGCGGTCAAGGGATCGCAAACATTGTTGCTGGTTTCTTCGGAGGAATGGCAGGTTGTGCAATGATCGGTCAATCTGTTATTAATATTAAATCAGGTGGACGAGGTCGCCTATCAACATTTGTAGCGGGCGGATTTTTAATCGTATTACTATTTGTTTTAGGAGATTATGTCGTTCATATTCCGATGGCAGCTTTAGTTGCAGTTATGATTATGGTTTCAATCGGAACGTTTGATTGGAACTCTGTAACAACAATTCATAAAGTACCAAAAGGAAACGCATTTGTTATGATCGTAACAGTTGTGATTGTCCTAATTACACATAATTTAGCATTAGGTGTAATTATCGGAACAGTAATTAGTGCGGTTTTATTTGCATTCAATATGGCAAAGATTCACGTGAAACATTTATATATTGAAAATAAGAAAATATACGAAATTCACGGTCAACTTTTTTTTGCATCTACAGCCGACTTTATAAATAATTTTTCATTTAATGAAGATGTAAAAGAAATCGAAATGAACTTTACTCATGCGCACGTATGGGATGATTCGGCAGTGGCATCAATTGATAAAGTTATCATGAAGTATGAACAAAGTGGTGTGAAAGTAAGTATAACAGGATTAAATGAACGTAGTTCAAAACTTGTTGCAAATTTAGCTACTTATAATAAAAGAATTGCTAGTTAAAAGCCTCCTTTTTAGGGGGCTTTATTATATAATACGAATAGGATAACGAAAAGGGGATTCAGCATATGTACAAACAAATTATATTAGCATGTGACGGTTCTGAACATGCACTTCGAGCAGCGGAGCATGCAACCTATATTGCGAAATGTAGCGAAGAAACAAATGTTGAAGTTGTGTACGTAGTAGATAATAGAACGGCAAAATCAGATATTATACAAGGTCAAACAGATTTAGAAACAATATCGGCTAGTCGAAAAGATAAATTAAAAGAGATTGAAGGTTTATTAAAGAAAGAGAACATTTCTTATACAATTACGATATTACATGGTGATCCTGGAGATACAATTGTTCAATATGTAAATACAGGAGATATAGATCTTGTCATTGCTGGAAGTAGAGGGCTCAATACACTGCAAGAAATGGTGCTGGGAAGTGTAAGTCATAAAATAGCAAAGCGTGTGAAATGTCCAGTGATGATTGTAAAATGAAATAGAATGTAACGAAGACCTTAGTATAACTGAGGTCTTTTTTTATGTATAAATGATTCTTATTTGTGGAAATACTAGATATATAAGTTGAAAAGATGTTAACTTACAAATTTGTAAGTTAGTTGTTAGAGAAATCGATGTTATGAAATTTTTCCCATTGGTAAAATAAAAGTATCAAAGGGGAGATAGGGAGGATGGAAGCAATGAAATCATTTCAAAATTTGTCATATAGCCAAGGTGTCAGTCTTATTTGTTTAGGGGGATTTGCTGCATCTGTTACGTTAGCTGTTTTAATAAAGGTGTTTCATCAAATCTTTTAATCTTATAGTAGGGAAGGAATTGGTTGTTATCATTAGTAGGAACAGCAATGAAAATAAAAAATAGCTCTTAGCATGTATGTAAATGCTAAGAGCTATTTTTATGCTTGTTATATATTATTTAAGCTTGCTTTTGTTTTACTGACCCTGTATTTAAAGTAAGAGCAAGGAAGAACATTGCAAGTACGCAAGATGCAAGTAATAAGATGAATCCGCCATCCCATCCGAATGCATCTACGATAAAGCCCATAGCTGCACTAGCAAAAGCAGCTCCGCCTAAGTAACCGAAGAATCCAGTTAAGCCTGCTGCAGTTCCAGCAGCTTTCTTTGGTGCTAAGTCTAGAGCGTGTAGACCAATTAACATAACCGGTCCGTAAATTAAAAATCCAATTGCGACAAGTGCGATACTATCAACCATTGGATTACCAGGAGGGTTTAACCAGTAAACAAGAACTGCGATAAATACACCAACCATAAATAGAATACCAGCAGGTGCACGACGTCCTTTAAAGAGTTTATCACTCATCCATCCGCAAAGAAGTGTACCTGGAATACCAGCCCATTCATATAGAGCGTAAGCAGTACGTGAGCTACTATGAGTAAAGCTTTTTTCTTCTACTAAATAAGTAGGAGCCCAGTCTACAACGCCGTAACGTACGAAATATACGAAAACGTTCGCAATAGCGATGTACCATAAAAACTTATTGTTTAATACGTATTTAAATAAAATTTCCTTTACTGAAAGCTCGCGTTCGCGATCTTTTACTTTTTCATCTGGTGGATATTCTCCAGTATGTTCTTCAATAGAAGGTAGTCCACAAGATTGAGGTGTATCTTTCATCGTAATTAATACATAAATACCAACTAAAATTGAAAGAATACCTGGGAAGTAAAAAATACTTTTCCAGTCATCTGCGAAGAAGTATAAGCCTAATGTTACAAGTGAAGGCATAAGCGCTCCGCCAACATTATGAGCGACGTTCCAAATAGACATTTTTGTACCACGTTCGCTAATAGAGAACCAGTGAACCATCGTACGACCACAAGGAGGCCATCCCATACCTTGTACCCATCCATTTAAAAACTGAAGTACAAACATAAGTATAATGCTCGTTGTAATGAAAGAAAATGAGCCGAAAATAATATTAATGATACCTGATAAAAATAGCCCAGCTGCTAAAAAGTAGCGAGGATTACAACGATCGGATACGATACCCATAAGAAATTTACTTAATCCGTAAGCGATAGAAACTGCTGAAAGGATAACCCCAAGTTCCCCTTTACTAAAGCCTTGCTCGATTAAGTATGGCATTGCTAGTGAAAAGTTTTTTCGAACAAAGTAGTAACCTGCATAACCGATGAAGATACCTAAGAATACTTGTAAACGTAATTTACGGTATTCGCTATCAACGCGATCAGCTGGTAAGCGTTCCGCGTGGGGCGCAGGTTTAAATAATTGTGTGAAAAACATAAAATGAAAATCCTCCCCTAATTAATTCGAAGCGTTTTAAGACAGAGAACATAAAAAGGCCATGAAATATAAAAAAGTTTCCTTTTTTATGATTCATAGCCGTGTACTCCGTTTCTCCGTGACTGTCAATATTAACTTCGTCGAAAATTATACAACTTTGTGACAAAAATGTAAACGTTTTTATGAATAAAAGTATTGACGGATTTTGTTCGTGGGATTAATATTTAAATACATTAAATATTTTATTGTTTAAATAAGAGGTGGATAACATGCCAAATGATATGACGCATATCGATAAAATTCAAGCTCTTGCCTTTTCGATTGGAAAGAAAATGCAGACGGAGTTATTAGAACAAATGCAAGCGACAGGACTTACACCACCGCAGTTTTATATTTTAAAGATTTTAGATCATTATGGGGCTTCAAGAGCGACAACATTAGCGAAAAAGATGTATGTGAAGCCTAGCGCGATTACAGTGATGATTGATCGTCTAATCGATCAAGAACTTGTAGAACGCTATCACGACAAAGATGACCGTCGCGTTGTCATCATCGAGTTAACGAAAAAGGGGAAAGCTAGAGTAGAAGAGGCAATGACAGCTCGTAACGAGCATATTGCAAAATACTTTTCACATTTAGAGTTGCAAGAAAGAGAAGATTTATTACGTCTCTTTGAGAAGTTAGAAACCATTATTTGTGGGACACAAGAGAAAAAAGAGAATAACTAAGAGGAATTGAGGAGATTACATGGAGCAACAAGAAAATCAAAATAGAAAGTTGTTGTTAATCGGTTTAATTATCGCGATGCTATTTGCTGCATTAGATGGAACAATTGTTGGTACAGCAATGCCACGTATCGTCGGTGACCTAGGTGGATTAAGTTTAATGACATGGTTAACAACAGCTTATATGTTAACATCAACGACAGTTGTACCAATTGCAGGTAAATTAGCGGATTTACTTGGTCGTCGTAACGTATATATAACAGGGCTAGTTATTTTCATGATTGGTTCGGCGTTATGTGGTATGGCAAATGGTATGACAGAATTAATTATTTTCCGTGGTATTCAAGGTCTTGGTGGCGGTATTATGATGCCAATGGCTATGATTATTATTGGAGATATGTTCACGGGGAAAGAACGTGCAAAATGGCAAGGTATTTTTGGTGCGTTATACGGCCTTGCTTCTGTAATTGGACCACAAGTTGGTGGTTGGATTGTAGATGCAGTGAACTGGAGATGGGTATTCTACATTAACTTACCGGTTGGTATTTTAGCAACAATCTTTATTGCAATGGGATTAAAATCGCATAAACAAACAGGACCAATTAAAATTGATATCGCTGGAATCTTTACGATGATTCTCGGTGTTGTAAGTTTATTACTTGCGCTAACGTTTGGCGGAAAAGATTATGCATGGGATTCTTGGCAAATTATCGGTTTATTTGCACTAGCTGTAATTGGTATCGTTAGCTTTGTTATCGTTGAAACGAAAGCTGAAGAGCCAATTTTACCAATGCATTTCTTTAAAAATCGCACATTTACAATACTGAATGCGATTGGATTCTTTATGAGTATTGGAATGTTCGGCGCGATTATGTTCGTACCATTCTTCATGCAAGGTATTGTAGGAGTAAGTGCTGCTGAATCAGGAACAATTATGACTCCAATGATGATTACAATGATTGTGATGAGTATTATCGGTGGGCAACTTGTATTAAAAGTTGGTGTAAAACCACAAATTATCGCAGGTATGCTTATTATGGCCGGTGGTTTCTGGTTATTAACAACGATGGATATGCACACAACGAAGCTTACAGCTACTTCTTATATGATGGTTATCGGTTTAGGAATGGGTCTTGTAATGCCGACATTAACATTAGCGTTACAAGAAAGCTTCCCGAAAAAAGACCTTGGTGTTGTAACATCATCAAGTCAGTTCTTCCGACAAATCGGTGGTACATTTGGTATTACAATTTTAGGATCAATTATGAATAACACTTCAGGTACGACATTAACAAAGAATTTAGTACCTGTATTAGATACATTCCCGAAAGAAGCGGGACAAATGGTAACGAAATTTAAAGATATGATTCACACAGATCCACAAGGTTTATATTCGATGCTATTTAGCCCAGAGGCATTAAAACAAATGCCAGAAGCGTTCGCTAACAGTATTGTACCTATTTTGAAAAACTCTTTAGTAGACTCGCTTCATACTGTATTCTTAACAGGATTAGTATTTATCGTAGTAGGTGCTATCTTTACGATTTTCTTACAAAAAATTAAATTATCAGATCGTAAAAAAGATGCTAAAGAGCCTGTTGTAGAAGAAAAAGAAAAAGAAAAAACTGTATCATACTCGTAATGAAGAAGCATCGCCTTATGGCGGTGCTTTTTTGAGTATAACCTCAAAAGCTTTTTAGTGAGAAATGATTGACGTATTTTTAGAAATACGTTATATTATTTTCTGTAAACGGTTACATGAAATGAGGAGAAAAGAGAATGAGTACGATCAAAGACGTTGCGAAATTAGCGGGAGTATCTGTTGCGACCGTTTCCAGAGTTCTAAATAAAAATGGATATGTTCACGAAGATACATTAAAAAAGGTAGAACGTGCAATTGAGATGTTAGATTATAAGCCTAGTACAGTAGCGCGTTCACTGTATAATAAAAAGTCTCGTTTAATTGGCTTAGTTGTTCCAAATATCGTGAATCCATTCTTTCCGGAAGTTGCACGTGCCGTAGAAGATGTAGCACATAAACAAGGTTACACAGTTGTCCTTTGTAACTCTGATGAAAGTTTAGAAAAAGAGAAACAATATATTGATGTGCTTAGACAAAATAATGTAGATGGATTTATTGTAGCAACGAATCCACAAAATAGTGTTAATTACATGAATGTATCTGTTCCAGTTGTTGCGATTGACCGTATGTTTAATGAGCGTATTCCTACTGTATATGCAGATAACTATGCAGGAAGTCAGGCTGCGACAAAGTTGTTACTAGATAAAGGATGTAAACATATTGCACATATTCGCGGTCCACGTGATGTGAGTACTGCAAATGAACGCTTTGAAGGTTTTGTAGACGTTATTACGCAAAATAATCTTTCGTATATGATTGCAGAGAGTACGTTTGATCCAGCAAATAGTGAGCTTGTAGCGATGGAATTATTAGAAGAATACCCGCATATTGATGGTATTGTTGCTGGGAATGATTTAATTGCGATCGGTATTGTAAAGGCTGCACTTCAAAAGGGGATTGTCATTCCAAATGATTTACAAATTATCGGATTTGATGGCATTTCTTTAACGGAAATGATGTATCCATCTATTACAACAGTTGCACAACCGATATATGAAATGGGGAAAATTGCAACAGAGTTGTTGTTAGAGCAAATGGAAGGAAATACATTAGAAGAGAAACATTATCGTTTGCCGATTGAAATTATAGAACGAAATACAACGAAGTAAGGAGATGAAACAGATGCCAAATATTGCAGTAGTAGGGAGCATTTCAATGGACTTAGTGGCTGTTTCAAAAAAACGGCCGAAAGCAGGAGAAACAGTAATTGGTGAAGCGTTTCATACAATTCCAGGAGGGAAAGGAGCAAACCAAGCAGTTGCTGCAGCTAGATTAGGAGCAAATGTAGCAATGGTTGGAGCGGTAGGAAATGATGATTATGGAACAGTAGTTAGAAAAAATCTAGAGAACGAACGCATTTTTATCGATTATGTGGTACCGGTTACAGATAGAACGACAGGAATTGCTCATATCGTTTTAGCAGAAGAAGATAACAGTATTGTTGTCGTACAAGGGGCAAATGCTCTTGTAAATAAGTCAGTTGTAGATCGCTCCAAAGACCTTCTTGTAAAAGCGGATATGGTTGTTCTTCAACTAGAAATTCCACTTGAAACAGTAAAATATGTATTGGCTATTTGTGAGGAACATAATATTCCTGTTATGTTAAATCCAGCGCCAGCACAAGTTTTATCAGAAGACATTTTAGAAAAGGCAACTTATATTACGCCAAATGAACATGAGTGCCGCATCGTATTAGATGATTTCATCTCACCAATTGAAGATTTATTGGCGAAGTATCCCAATAAATTATTGATGACAGAAGGTTCTAACGGTGTTCGTTTCCATAATGGCACGGAGATTGTACATGTTCCTAGCATTGCTGTTGATGTAGTGGATACAACTGGAGCTGGTGATACATTTAATGGTGCGTTAGCAGTTGCACTTTCTGAAGGAGAGACACTTCAAAAAGCAATTCGTTTCGCGAATATTGCCGGTGGTCTTTCTGTAACGAAACTTGGGGCGCAAGGCGGCATGCCAACGAGAGATCGAGTACGTGAAGTGCAGGTGATTGTTGGATGAAAAAGCATGGTGTATTAAATAGTGAAATCGCGGCAGTCCTTGCTTCACTTGGGCATACAGATACGGTTGTAATTGCTGATTGCGGGTTACCGATTCCGGATGGAGTAAAACGAATTGATTTAGCTGTTGAGATTGGAAAACCGAGTTTTTTAGAGGTGTTACAAGTTGTAGCTGATGATATGGCAATCGAAAAAGTGACGTTAGCAGAAGAAGTCATTATAAATAATGCGGAAGTAAATAAAGAAATAGAGCAGAAATTAATAGAGCCAGCATTTGAGTATGTATCTCATGAGCAATTTAAAGAGCATACAAAGAAAGCGAAGGCGATTATTCGTACAGGCGAGGCTACGCCTTATGCAAATGTAATTTTACATGCAGGCGTGATTTTTTAATAAAGGGAAGTGATGGGAATGCATATTGAAATGAAAAACATTTCAAAGGCGTTCAATGGAAATCCTGTTTTGAAGAATGCACAGTTTATGATTGAAACAGGAGAAGTCCATGCATTGATGGGGGAAAATGGAGCGGGTAAATCAACGCTCATGAAGATTTTAACAGGTGTATACAAAAAAGATGGTGGGACAATCACGATTGATGGGCAAGAGCGCACCTTTAAAAATGCGAAAGGAGCTGAAGAGTACGGCATCGCATTTATACATCAAGAACTAAACATATTGCCGAATTTAACAGTAGCTGAAAATATGTTTCTCGGTAAAGAGTTAATGTATGGGAAAACAGGTATTTTACGCACTCGACAAATGAACGCCATTGCGCAGCAGCAACTAGCGGAGTTAGGGTTGCATGTAAGAGGCGCTATGTTAGCAGAGGAATTATCGGTTGGACAACAGCAAATTATCGAAATTGCGAAAGCATTAATGACAAACGCGAGCGTTATTATTATGGATGAACCTACTGCGGCACTGACGGATCGTGAAATCGAAACGCTCTTTACAGTAATCAATAAGTTACGTAAAGAAGGTGTTTCATTCGTGTACATCTCGCATCGTATGGAAGAGATTTTCTCAATATGTGATGCTATTACGATTTTGCGTGATGGAGAATACGTCGGAAAGAGATTAATTCCAGAAACATCATTTGATGAAGTAGTGAGTATGATGGTGGGGCGCAGCATTGGTGAACGTTATCCAGAGCGAAATAGTCAAATTGGTGATGTCATTTTTGAAATGCGTAACGGAACGAAGAAAGGGAAATTTGAAAATGTTTCGTTTCAAGTGAGGAAAGGTGAAATCCTTGGTGTAGCTGGTTTGATGGGGGCTGGTCGCACTGATATTATGAAAGCGATATTTGGTTATGAACCTTTAGACTCTGGACAAATTTTTATAAATGGACAAGAAGTAAAGATTGATAGTCCAATAGATGCAATTAGACAAAGAATTGCTTTTATTACAGAAGATAGAAAGTCTGAAGGATTAGTGTTAGATTTTTCAATTCGAGAAAATTTAGCTTTACCGAATTTAGAAAGTCTTTCAAAGGGAAGTGTTCTAAGCAATGAGCTAGAACAACAGTTTACAGAGGATATGATGAAGCTTCTTAATGTGAAAGCATCTAGCGGAGAGCAGGCAGTGAAATCTCTTTCTGGTGGAAATCAGCAAAAGATTGTAATCGCAAAATGGCTAGGCATTCATCCGCAATTACTCATTTTAGATGAGCCAACAAGAGGTGTTGATGTTGGAGCGAAAAAAGAAATTTACTCTATTATGAATAAGCTTACAGAGCAAGGCGATGCCGTTATTATGGTATCATCTGAGCTTCCGGAAGTTTTAGGGATGAGTGATCGAGTTCTTGTTATTCATGAAGGAAATGTCGGCGGCATTTTAGGGAAAGATGAGGCATCACAAGAGTCTATTATGGCACTAGCTACAGGGGGAGAGTAAGGATGGCTAAGAAGGGGAATGTATTACAACAACTCGGTTCTTTAATCGGTTTAGTATTAATTATCGTCGTAATTACAGCTTTAAATCCAGCGTTCATTGAAATTCCAAATTTATTTAATATACTGCGTCAAGTATCGATTAATGCGCTTATTGCATTCGGAATGACCTTCGTAATTTTAACAGGGGGTATTGACTTATCGGTAGGTTCTATTTTAGCATTATCAAGTGCACTTGTTGCTGGAATGATGGCAAGTGGCATGGATCCGTTCCTTGCAATGGCAGTTGGATTATTAGCAGGTCTTGTAATGGGAATTGTAAACGGTATCATCATTGCGAAAGGAAAAGTAGCTCCATTTATTGCAACTTTGGCAACAATGACTATTTTTCGTGGGTTGACGCTTGTTTATATGGACGGACGTCCGATCACTGGTCTTGGTGATCATTTAATGTTCCAAATGTTTGGCCGCGGTTATTTTCTTGGTATTCCGGTACCAGCTGTTACAATGATGATCGCTTTCGCAGTACTGTACTTCATTTTGAAGAAAACGACATTTGGTCGCCGTACATTTGCAATTGGTGGAAATGAAGAAGCAGCAGCACTATCAGGTATTAATGTTACGAGAATTAAAGTAATGATTTACGGTCTTTCCGGAATTTTGGCAGCGCTTGCAGGTATTGTCTTAACATCACGATTAGATTCTGCACAGCCGACTGCAGGTACTTCTTATGAATTAGATGCAATTGCAGCAGTTGTATTAGGTGGAACAAGTCTTTCTGGGGGAAGAGGATGGATTGTTGGTACATTCATCGGTGTGCTTATTATCGGTGTACTAAATAACGGTTTAAATTTATTGGGTGTATCTTCTTTCTTCCAACAAGTTGTAAAAGGACTTGTAATCTTACTAGCTGTATTAATTGATCGCAGAAAAGAAGCGTAATGGAGGGACAGTTCATGAAGAAATGGTTACTTATACTCGTTGCATGTATTATGGTCATTACTGCTGGTTGTTCAATGGAACCGCCAGAATGGGCAAAGGATTCTAGCGATAAAGGTCGAAATAAAACTATTAAAGTTGGATTCTCTGTTTCAACTTTAAATAATCCCTTTTTTGTAACTTTGAAAAAGGGTGCAGAAAAGAAAGCGAAAGATAGTGGCATCGAATTAATTGCTGTTGATGCACAAAATGATGCAGCAAAGCAAACGAACGATGTTGAAGATTTAATTCAAAAGGGTGTCGATGTAGTTGTTATTAATCCGACCGATTCAGATGCTGTTGCTTCAGCAGTAAGTGCGGCAAATGCAGCAAATGTTCCTGTTATTACAGTAGACCGCGTTGCGAATTCAGGTAAGGTTGTTTCTCACATTGCTTCTAACAATATCGAAGGTGGTCAAATGGCTAGTGATTACATTCGGGAATTAGTTGGCGAAGGAGCAAACGTTGCTGAGTTAGAAGGAATCCCTGGATCTTCTGCTGCTCGTGAACGTGGGAAAGGATTCCATAACGTAGCCGATAAGTCTTTAAAAGTAGTTGCAAAACAAGCGGCTGATTTTGATAGAGCGAAAGGATTATCTGTTATGGAAAACATTTTGCAAGCAAATGGTGATATTAAAGCCGTGTTTGCGCATAACGATGAGATGGCATTAGGTGCACTTGAAGCATTGAAGTCTGCTGGAAAAACAGATGTAGTCGTTGTTGGGTTTGATGCAACAGACGATGCTGTGAAAGCGGTTAACGATGGGCGTATGGCTGCAACAGTTGCTCAAAAACCGGAATTAATCGGGGAGAAGGCGATGCAAACAGCAAAAGAGATAACACAAGGTAAAAAAGTGGACAAATCTATTCCGATTGAATTAGAGCTTATTAAGAAAAATAAATAAATATAAAATGAAAATTAGGAAGGAAGAACAACAAATGAAATTCTTTATTGATACAGCAAACGTTAACGAAATTAAAGAGGCAAATGAATTAGGTGTCTTAGCTGGAGTAACGACAAATCCATCACTTGTAGCAAAAGAAGGCGTAGATTTCCACGAACGCATTCGTGAAATTTGCAACGTTGTAGAAGGACCTGTAAGTGCAGAAGTAATTAGCTTAGAAGCTGATAAGATGATTGAAGAAGGAAAAGAACTAGCGAAGATTGCTCCAAACGTTGTAGTAAAAGTTCCAATGACAACAGAAGGTTTAAAAGCAGTAAAAGCGTTCTCTGATTTAGGAATTCGTACAAACGTTACATTAGTGTTCTCAGCAGTTCAAGCATTACTTGCAGCTCGTGCTGGTGCAACATACGTTTCACCATTCTTAGGTCGCTTAGACGATATCGGTCATAACGGTATGGATTTAATTCGTCAAATCGCAGAAATCTTTGCAATTCATGGCATCGAAACAGAAATCATTGCAGCATCTGTACGTCACAGTGTTCACGTAACTGACGCAGCATTAAACGGTGCACATATTGCAACAATCCCAGCAAACGTAATTGCTTCATTAGTGAAGCACCCATTAACAGATCAAGGAATTGAGAAATTCTTAGCTGATTGGGAAAAAACACAAGAGAAATAATAGAAAAGCAAGAATCCTAGTTTAATTGACTAGGATTCTTTTTTATTTAAAAGAATTTTCATGCAATTTTGCATATTGTCTTTTAAATTTGTTATATAAGATATTTAATATATATCACATAACTCTTTATTTTTCATATTTCGACATAAAGTGAAACTTTAATCAGTGGGGGATTTGTTCATCCCCACACTGATTATTAATTGAACCAAGGGATAAAAAGATAGAGGGTCTGACCAGAAAACTGGAGGGCATGATTCTATAACAAAAAGCTTAATGTTTATAGAATTATGTCTTTTTATATAGGGAGGGTAGTAAACAGAGATTTCGACAAAAATGCACCAATTTATCTGAATTTTAAGTTTTATAAAAGGGGAGAAATGGAATGAGAAGAAAAGCACCATTTAAAGTGTTGTCATCATTAGCAATTGCGGCAATTATTGGATGTACATCTGTAATGAGTGCTCCGTTAGCATATGCAGAAACGGCAGCAAAAGAGAAAGATAATGTATCTACAACACCAATTGATTACAATTTAATTCAAGAAGATCGTTTAGCGGAAGCACTGAAAGAAAGAGGAACAATTAATCCAGCATCTTCTAAAGAAGAGACGAAAAAAGCTGTTGAGCAATATATTGAAAAGAAACAAGGAGATCAGGCGAATAAAGAAATTCTTCCAGATGCTCACTCACAAGAAACGTCTGATTTCACAAAAAAAGTAAAAGAGAAAAAGATGGAAGAAAAGGAAAATGTAAAAAAGGCTGAAAAAAATGTTAGCCTTGAGCAAAAGCTAGAACCAAATAAAAAGCAATTGAATGGGCAAGTTCCAACTTCAAAAGCAAAGCAAGCTCCATATAAGGGATCTGTTCGATCGGATAAAGTATTAGTGCTACTCGTTGAATTTAGTGATTATAAACATAATAATATTGATCAAACACCAGGTTATATGTATTCGAAAGACTTTAGTAGAGAACATTATCAAAAGATGTTGTTCGGTAATGAGCCGTATACTTTATTTGATGGTTCAAAAGTAAAAACGTTTAAACAATACTATGAAGAGCAGTCTGGTGGTAGTTATACGACAGATGGATATGTAACGGAGTGGCTAACTGTTCCAGGAAAAGCATCTGATTATGGAGCTGATGGTAGCAGTGGTCACGATAATAAAGGTCCGAAAGGTGCACGTGATTTAGTGAAAGAAGCTTTGCATGCAGCTGCTGAGAAAGGACTAGATTTATCCCAGTTTGATCAATTTGATAGATATGATACAAACGGGGACGGGAATCAAAATGAACCTGACGGTGTAATTGATCATTTAATGGTAATCCATGCTGGTGTTGGTCAAGAAGCTGGTGGCGGTAAATTAGGTGATGATGCGATCTGGTCACATCGTTCAAAATTAGCAGTAGATCCAGTAGCGATTGAAGGTACGAAATCAAAGGTAGAATACTTTGGTGGTAAAGTAGCAGCACATGATTACACAATTGAACCAGAAGATGGAGCTGTAGGTGTGTTTGCACATGAATTTGGACATGATCTTGGATTACCAGATGAATATGACACGAAATATACTGGAAATGGTTCACCAGTCGAAGCTTGGTCATTAATGAGTGGAGGTAGTTGGACAGGGAAAATCGCAGGAACAGAGCCGACTAGTTTTTCACCACAAAATAAAGACTTCTTACAAAAGAATATGGGTGGCAACTGGGCAAAAATATTAGAAGTAGATTACGATAAAATTAAGAGTGGTGTGGGAGTTCCTACCTATATTGATCAAAGTGTTACGAAATCAAATCGTCCAGGCGTTGTACGTGTTAACTTACCAGGTAAAAGTGTTGAAACGATTAAACCGGAGTTTGGAAAGTATGCATATTATAGTACAAGAGGCGATGATATGCATACAACGTTAGAGACACCATTCTTTGATTTAACAAAGGGAACAAATGCAAAATTCGATTATAAAGCAAATTATGAGTTAGAAGCAGAGTGCGATTTCGTCGAAGTACATGCAGTAACAGAAGATGGAACGAAGACGTTAATTGATAGACTTGGAGAAAAAGTAGTCCAAGGAGATAAAGATACAACAGATGGGAAATGGATTGATAAATCATATGATTTAAGTCAATTTAAAGGCAAAAAAGTGAAACTACAATTCGACTATATTACAGATCCGGCTGTAACATATAAAGGTTTTGCGATGGATAATGTAAATGTAACTGTTGATGGACAAGTTGTATTTTCTGATGATGCAGAAGGAAATTCTAAAATGAATTTAAATGGTTTTGTTGTTTCTGATGGGACAGAGAAGAAAGCTCATTATTACTACTTAGAATGGAGAAACTATGCGGGATCAGATAATGGATTAAAAGCAGGAAAAGGTCCAGTGTACAATACAGGTCTTGTCGTTTGGTATGCAGATGATAGCTTTAAAGATAACTGGGTTGGGATGCATCCAGGTGAAGGATTCCTTGGTGTTGTTGACTCTCATCCAGAAGCGCTAGTTGGTAATTTAAACGGGAAACCAGCATACGGTAATACGGGCATGCAAATTGCAGATGCTGCATTTTCATTTGATAAAACACCAGCATGGAGTGTAAATTCATTAACACGTGGTCAGTTTAACTATTCTGGATTACAAGGTGTTACAACTTTTGATGATTCAAAAGTATATAGTAACAAGCAAATTGCAGACGCAGGAAGAAAAGTTCCAAACCTTGGACTTAAATTCCAAGTTGTTGGACAGGCAGAAGATAAATCGGCAGGTGCTGTTTGGATTAAACGCTAATAACATAAAAGCACATTCTTCATATGAAGAGTGTGCTTTTTAATTTGTACAGTAAGTTATTATTTTAGCTTATGTAATACAAGTCTCTGTTCATATGTAGTGTATCAAATTATGTGGGGAAAGGAAATATTTCCGAGGAAATTGTCGAAGTATCGTCGGTATTTATACACCTTTTTTGTAAAAGAAGAAATGTAGTATTGCCTTTACAGTTTAATTTATTTACATTGTTACTTGGTTACACACAAAAGTAATATATTCGGCAGTAAAAGAGCGCTATTGGATAGTGCTCTTTTTGTAGATAGAAAGGAGTTGAGTTAAATGAAAGAAATAATTGAATGTCCACAGTGTGAAGGAGAGATTACTGCGCAACATATTATTGATCTCCCGCATCCTTTTTCATTCAGATGTCCACACTGCAAGGTGAAGTTAAAAGAAATGAGAATCACACCGTGCTTAATATTAGCAGCAATTTGTATCATTCCACTGTTTATTATAATTGGAGAGAGTATTAAGGAATTACTAGTAAAATATTTTTCTATTATAGATGATGTACCAACTGTACTTATTTTCTTCTTATTTTGTTATCCATTGTATTATTTCTATGAAAAATATAATGCTATATTGTTTATTAAATACGGCTTATTGAAAGTTAAAAGTTGAATTGAATAGGAGATTATCATAATGCTTTGGAAAATATATTTAGTTATTGTAGCAATGTTAGCTATTATTTCGTTAGTAAGGGGCATGTTTCAAACACCAATTCAAAAGTTTGACTTTGTAGTTTCTATTATTACGTGGATAGGGCTCTTTGGTTTTGTATTTGATATACAAATATTAACCTCAATTGTTTGGAAATGTATCTTCTTGTTTAGCGTCATTTGGACTTTAACTGCAGTTTTTGTTTTTCGTTTATATGAGGAGCGAGATGAGCCGTTACCTTTTATATTTAAAGTAATTGGAATTATTCCAACGCTTCCATTATATTACGGATTATATCAATATGCATTTTAAAAAAGACAACGATGGATTATCCCATCATTGTCTTTTTTACTTTGCTTCTTACATAAATCATCCCAGCAAATGTTAATAAAAATGCTGTCCCGATAATGAAGCTGATGCTAGGTGATGCTCCGATTGCGCCGACTGTAAAGGAGCCAGCAACAACTCCTAATGAGAAGAAGGCATAAAATAATCCGAATGCCTTTCCGCGATTATCGTCTGTAGTATTTTCAACGAGTAAAGCGTTAATAGAGGGGAAGAGGATTGCGAATCCAATTCCATAAATCATCATTACGATAAAGAGCATACCTTTTGTAGCAAATAATCCGAGTAAAGATAATGCGAATGCCATAACTGCAATTCCGATTAGCATTAGTTTCGAACGATTAAATCGATCGTAAATACGATTTGTTGGAAGCAAGAAGAAGAGGATAGCAGTTATACCAAATACACTTAACATCATGCCTGTTGTGGATGCTTTAAGCGCTAATGCCTCAACTTTTACTGGTAACATATAAGTGACAATTCCTTGTGAAAACATTAATGTGAAAGCACCAATATATGCTTGTAATAACGGTTCTGATTTTAAAAGTTCAACCATATCTTCTTTGTTCATCATTTGCGTTCTTGATGTATCTTTTCTTGATACGTTATTTGGTAAGAAGAATAGAGATACGATCGTACCAAGAGCCATTAAAATAGAAATAGTAATGAAGACCCATTCTACGCCAGCTGTTGCTTTCATAATACCGCTGAAAGCCGGTCCTACGATTGCGGCTGTTCCAACAGCAGCACCAGATAGAGCCATTGCTTTTCCTTGTCTTTTTGCATTTGTTTGTTTTGATAAAAATGTAAAGGCAGCAGGAATTAAAAAGCCATCACTAAATCCATGCATAAAGCGAATAACTAATAGTTGTTCACCACTTTGAACAACGGTGTATAACAAGACTATGAAACTCGTAATTCCCATGCTTATATAAAGGATTTTTTTTGCACCAAATTTATCGACAGCTGCTCCAGCAATAATATTACCGATCATATTAGCGAATGAGTACATACCGACAACTAGCCCGATAATAAGAGGGGTTCCTCCAAGGCTTTGAGCGAAAGTACTCATAATAGGTAATTGTGAAAATGTATCTAAAAATGCCACGATAACGATAAAGTAAATAAAATATTTCAAGCGATATTCACCTCTCCTATGCTATTATGGCACAATGCTAATTTCACCTGCAATGAAATTGAATTAACAGATGTGGAAAAAAGTACAAAGTGACAAAATATTGAACGTTATTTGTAAAAAATTAGTAGAGATGCGATTGTTTTTTTGAAATATATGGATAGAAGTATTATAATAGAATTGTAAACTTCACCAGGTTAAGTATATACATAGAGAGGGATGTATAAAATGAAAGCACTACTTTGGCATAATCAACGTGATGTACGAGTAGAAGAAGTACCAGAACCAACAGTAAAACCAGGAACAGTGAAAATCAAAGTTAAATGGTGTGGTATTTGTGGGACAGACTTGCATGAATATTTAGCAGGGCCTATTTTTATTCCAACAGAAGAACATCCATTAACACATGTGAAAGCACCTGTTATTTTAGGTCATGAGTTTAGTGGTGAGATAATAGAGATTGGTGAAGGAGTTACATCTCATAAAGTGGGAGACCGCGTTGTTGTAGAACCAATTTATTCTTGTGGTAAATGTGAAGCTTGTAAACATGGACATTACAATGTTTGTGAACAACTTGTTTTCCACGGTCTTGGCGGAGAAGGCGGCGGTTTCTCTGAATATACAGTAGTACCAGAAGATATGGTTCATCACATTCCAGATGAAATGACGTATGAACAAGGTGCGCTTGTAGAACCAGCAGCAGTAGCAGTTCATGCAGTACGTCAAAGTAAATTAAAAGAAGGGGAAGCTGTAGCAGTATTTGGTTGCGGTCCAATTGGACTTCTTGTTATCCAAGCAGCTAAAGCAGCAGGAGCAACTCCTGTTATTGCAGTTGAACTTTCTAAAGAACGTCAAGAGTTAGCGAAATTAGCAGGTGCGGATTATGTATTAAATCCAGCAACTCAAGATGTGTTAGCTGAAATTCGTAACTTAACAAATGGTTTAGGTGTAAATGTTAGCTTTGAAGTAACAGGTGTTGAAGTTGTACTACGTCAAGCGATTGAAAGTACAAGCTTCGAAGGACAAACTGTAATTGTTAGTGTATGGGAAAAAGATGCAACAATTACTCCAAATAACTTAGTATTAAAAGAAAAAGAAGTTATTGGTATTTTAGGATACCGTCACATCTTCCCAGCTGTTATTAAATTAATTAGCTCTGGTCAAATTCAAGCAGAGAAATTAATTACGAAAAAAATTACAGTCGATCAAGTTGTTGAAGAAGGATTTGAAGCACTTGTAAAAGATAAAACACAAGTGAAAATTCTTGTTTCACCTAAATAAGATAGAATCGAATAGAGTAGCCCTTTTCTAGAAATAGAAGAGGGCTACTTTTTTTCTATACTGAAAGGTGATAGACTTTCCTTTGACTAAATGTATTTTTGTTTGGAAGGGAGAATCTAATGCTTTCATTTTTGTTAACTTTAAAGCGAATGTTAAGAGCCTGTTTACGAGCGTGGAAAGATAAAGAATTTCAAGTATTATTCGTATTAACAATTTTGACTTTAATATCGGGTACGATTTTTTATAGTACAGTTGAAGAATTACGTCCTATTGACGCTTTATATTTTAGTGTGGTCACGTTGACGACTGTCGGTGATGGGAATTTTAGTCCGCAAACTGATTTCGGAAAGATATTTACAATCTTATACATATTTATTGGGATTGGATTAGTGTTTGGATTTATTCATAAGTTAGCAGTTAATGTACAATTGCCAAGTATATTATCGAATAGAAAAAAAGAGTAAAGCATTCAGATGCTTTACTCTTTTTTTACATTAGTTTAGACAAGCCTTAATAATAGTTTATTAAAATGAAAGTGTATTCATTCATTATATTCACTGTGTATAAAGTTATAATGATATGAACATTTGCATATTTTAATTTATTGATAGAAATTTCGTGAAAGGTGGGATATTCTAGTCATAGGTTAACCGGACGACATCATAGGATCCTAACAAAATGTTTACAATAATTCAATTATAAAATGGAGGATTTTATATGAAAAAGAAAGTACTTGCTTTAGCGGCAGCTATTACATTAGTTGCTCCATTACAAAGTGTTGCATTTGCTCATGAAAATGATGGGGGACAGAGATTTGGAGTTATTCCGCGCTGGTCTGCTGAAGATAAACATAAAGAAGGCGTGAATTCTCATTTATGGATTGTAAACCGTGCAATTGATATTATGTCTCGTAATACAACACTTGTAAAACAAGATCGAGTTGCACTATTAAATGAATGGCGTACGGAGTTAGAGAACGGTATTTATGCTGCTGACTATGAAAATCCTTATTATGATAATAGCACATTTGCTTCACATTTCTATGACCCTGACAATGGGAAAACTTATATTCCGTATGCAAAGCAGGCAAAGGAAACTGGAGCTAAGTATTTTAAATTAGCTGGTGAGTCTTACAAAAATAAAGATATGAAACAAGCATTCTTCTATTTAGGATTATCTCTTCATTATCTAGGGGATGTAAACCAACCGATGCATGCAGCAAACTTTACGAACCTTTCGTATCCACAAGGGTTCCATTCTAAATATGAAAACTTTGTAGATACGATAAAAGATAACTATAAAGTAACGGATGGAAATGGATATTGGAACTGGAAAGGTACGAATCCAGAAGATTGGATTCATGGAGCGGCAGTAGTTGCGAAACAAGATTACGCTGGCATTGTAAATGATAATACGAAAGATTGGTTCGTGAGAGCCGCTGTATCACAAGAATATGCAGATAAATGGCGCGCTGAAGTTACACCAATGACAGGTAAGCGTTTAATGGATGCACAACGTGTTACTGCTGGATATATTCAGCTTTGGTTTGATACGTACGGAAATCGTTAAGTATTTAAAAAAGGTCAAATCTCAGAATAGAGTATTTGGCCTTTTTATCACTATACAATACATGGAGGTATGAAACGTGAAAGGTAAATTGCTAAAAGGTGTACTTAGCTTAGGTGTTGGTCTAGGAGCTTTATATAGCGGAACGTCAGCTCAAGCAGAAGCGTCTACAAATCAAAACGATACATTAAAAGTGATGACGCATAATGTATATATGCTATCAACAAACTTATATCCGAACTGGGGACAAACTGAGCGTGCTGATTTAATCGGGGCGGCAGATTATATAAAGAATCAAGACGTAGTTATATTAAATGAAGTGTTTGATAATAGCGCATCAGATCGTTTATTAGGGAATTTGAAGAAAGAATATCCAAATCAAACAGCAGTATTAGGTCGTAGTAGTGGAAGTGAATGGGATAAAACGTTAGGAAACTATTCATCTTCAACTCCTGAAGATGGTGGCGTTGCGATTGTGAGCAAATGGCCAATCGCTGAAAAGATTCAATATGTATTTGCAAAAGGATGCGGGCCAGATAATTTATCGAATAAAGGATTTGTATACACGAAAATTAAGAAAAATGATCACTTTGTTCATGTAATTGGTACGCATTTGCAAGCGGAAGATAGTATGTGCGGAAAAACTTCACCTGCATCTGTACGTACAGACCAATTAAAAGAAATTCAAGACTTTATTAAAAATAAAAATATACCAAATAATGAGTATGTGTTAATTGGTGGTGATATGAACGTAAATAAAATAAATGCAGAGAACAAGAATGACTCAGAGTATGCATCTATGTTTAAAACATTGAACGCTTCTGTACCATCTTATACTGGACATACAGCGACTTGGGACGCAACGACAAACAGTATTGCAAAATATAATTTCCCTGATAGTCCTGCTGAGTATTTAGATTATATTATTGCAAGTAAAGACCATGCGAACCCATCGTATATAGAGAATAAGGTGTTACAGCCGCAATCTCCACAATGGACTGTTACATCATGGTTCCAAAAATATATGTATAATGATTACTCTGATCATTATCCAGTAGAGGCGACTATTTCTATGAAGTAGTTTCAAAAAGTTTCTTCGTAAAGAAGAAACTTTTTTTATTTGCAAACAGGAAAATCACACTTTCTTTCCAATATGTATAAGACATATTGAGAAGAGGAGAGAAAAATGTGGATCGAGGAATTTTTAAAGAAGTTCCATTACCGTGTGCATTTTTGGATGAAGTGGCTTTAGATAGAAATATTCAATCGATTATAGAGTTAAGTGGAAATAAAAAGATTCGTATAGCGAGTAAATCGTTACGCTCTGTTCCGATTATGCAAAAGATACTAGCTACAAATAATCGATTTCAAGGTATTATGTGCTTTTCACCTAGAGAGATTTTATTTTTAATAGAACAAGGATTTAATGATTTATTGCTTGGATATCCTGCTTACGATGAAAGAGCTCTGTATGAAATTAGTTTGTTAACAAAGAAAGGTTTCATTATAACTTGTATGGTGGATTGTGAAGAGCATATTGTGTATTTAGAAAACATTGCTGAGCAATCTAAAGGATGTTTTCGTGTTTGTTTGGATATTGATATGAGTAGTCGCTTCTTTCAATTTCATTTTGGTGTACAAAGGTCCCCAGTAAAAAATGTGCAGGATGCGTTGAAAGTAGTAGAAAAGGTGAGAAGGTCATCATATTTAATGTTAGATGGTGTAATGGGATATGAAGCTCAAATTGCCGGGGTGGGCGATTATATACCGAATCAATGGTTGAAAAGTAAAGTGATTTCGTATTTAAAGCAGAAATCAGTGCTAGAAGTTAAAGAAAGAAGAGAACATATTGTAAAAGCAATACAAAACATTGGTATTGAGCTAAGGTTTGTAAATGGAGGCGGAACAGGAAGCATAAAAACAACCGAGAAAGATAATTCAGTTTCAGAGATTACAATAGGTTCTGCTTTTTATTCTCCGAAGCTGTTTGATTATTATAAAGAGGTGAAATTTCATCCAGCGGTCGGATTTGCCTTACCAGTTGTGCGTAAACCAGTCCCGTTTATTTACACTTGCCTAGGTGGTGGATATATTGCTTCAGGAGCAGTTGGAAAAGATAAAGAGCCTGAAGTTTGGAGACCGAAGGGTGCAAAATTATTAGCTTTAGAAGGTGCTGGCGAGGTACAAACGCCAATTTTTTATAACGGCGAGGAACGAGTGGATATAGGAGAGACCATTTTGTTTCGTCATAGTAAGGCTGGTGAATTATGTGAACGCTTTCCTTTTTTGTATCGTGTTAAAAAAGGAGAGATTGTCGGGGAGTATTCAACATATCGGGGGGATGGCCAATGCTTTCTATAAAGGGACAAAAGTGGAGAAATTGGACAGGGAATGTAGAAGGAACGCCGCATTATACGATGTATCCAGAAAGTATACAAGATGTAGTAGAAGTTGTGGGGCTTGCGCGAAAAAAGGGAAAGAAAATTCGTGTTGTCGGTTCAGGACACTCGTTTACCCCCCTTGTGCAAACGGAAGAAGTTTTAGTTTCTTTAGATGAATTGAAGGGTATTGTGAATATTGATGCAGAGAAGATGGTTGCTGAAGTATGGGCAGGAACAAAGTTATATGATTTAGGGAAGTTACTTGAGGAAAAAGGTTATGCGCAAGAAAATTTAGGGGATATTGATTCGCAATCTATTGCAGGAGCGATTAGTACGGGGACTCATGGAACGGGTATTACCTTTGGGAGTTTATCAACACAAGTTATAGAGATTACGGCAGTTCTATCTAATGGTGAGAGTATAGTTTGTTCGGAAGCTGAGAACGTAGAATATTGGAGAGCGTTTCAGTTGTCACTTGGAATGTTAGGTATCATTGTAAAGATAAAATTGAAGGTTATTCCAGCGTATTCACTCGTTTATGAAAGTGAAAAACAGTCATTATCCACTGTAATGAACAAACTAGAAGAATATAAGAAGCATCGTCATTTTGAATTTTTCGTTTTTCCTTATTCTGATGAAGTACAAGTGAAACTTACGAACGAAACAACGAATAAAGGCAGTGATTTGAAATGGCATAAACTAAAGGTGGAGTTACTTGAAAATAGGATGTTCTCTTTACTATCTAAAGGATGTAAATGGTTTCCTTCTATAAGTAAAGGCGTGAGTCGATTATCAGCTAAAGCTGTACCAAACACAAAAATAATTGGCCCGAGCTATGAAGTATTTGCTACATCACGTACGGTGCCATTTTATGAAATGGAGTATAGCATTCCTTCAAAGTATATGAGGACGGTTGTAGAAGAAATCTCAAATCTTATTGAAAAGAAAAAGTATAAGGTGCACTTCCCAATCGAATGCCGCTATGTGAAAGGGGATGATATATGGCTTAGTCCGGCCTATGGAAGAGATTCAGCATATATCGCTGTTCATATGTATAAAGGTATGAAATATGCTGCTTACTTTGGCGAAGTGGAAAAGATTTTTCTGAAGTATGAAGGGCGTCCACATTGGGGGAAAATGCATACATTATCGTATGAGCAATTACAATATATATATCCAAAGTTTCATTCGTTTTTACAGGTGAGGAAATCTCTAGATGAACTTGGAATGTTTTTTAATCCTTATGCGGAGAAGTTATTTATCCCGCTATTTGTCAGGCAGTAAGACCCCTACCTCAAAATTCAGTGGAAGCAAAGAAGTTAGGTGAGGGCTAATTAAAGTTTCACATTATGTATATGAAAAAGCTGACAAATAATTATTTGTCAGCTTTTTTTAGTGTAATTGCATTTCTTGTATGACTAATATGTTCATAAAATAGTAGTTTATCACGGCTAAATACATGTAGTAAAACATGAATAATAAATAGGCCGTTAATAATGAATAGGAATAATAATGTAACGAGTAATACTAAAGGCTCTGTGTGATTTAAAATAGAGCTACTAGAAAGAATATAATTGATTCCACCTAACGCAAAATAAAATATACCGTAGCGAATAAATAGTTCTTTTAATGTAATACGATTTGATTTTCCTTTCACGTGAATGCGAAGCAATGCTTTCCCAATTGTTTTTCCGTTAGTAAAGTATGGAATAATAATAAAGTAAATAAGGATTGAACACGTAATGAAAATGAGTTCATACATATTGGTGTAAGATTGCATATTAGAAACGAAGAAAGAATTTCCTTTGTTTTTAACGACAGGTACGACGATAGATAAGAAAATCCAATCAATTTGCATCGCGATAAGGCGACGAATGAATCCGACTGGTTTCGTTTCCAAATCAATATGACTATCTAACTCGTTTGTCTTCGGAAGGAAGTACGTAAATATTGGTGCAATGATAAAACCAATTACGCCACCTAATGTATTTAAAAACAAATCATCGATATCAAATAATCGGTATGCACAATTGTATATACCGTATAATCCAGTCACTTGTGTTAGCTCGAAAAATAGTGAAAGGAAAAAGGAAATGCAAATTGTTTGTAAGAAACTACGTCGGAAATAATAACGTAAGTAAATACCGAATGGAACAGTTAATAGAACGTTAAAGGCAACTTGTAAAAACGCAGACTCTTTTAATAAGTAGAAATAAGTAGCTGGTTTCTTTAAAACTGCCGATGTATGACTACTAATCTCTTGTATGAAATAAAATGGTGCGAGTTGCATGTGTTGTGTATTAGCCGGTTGTAGGCTACAAGTATCAAACGTTTGTGGCAACGGCAAAATAACAAGAAAATAGGCATTTAATAAGTAAAGTAATAATGAGTATAAAATAAATGAGCGCCATTTATTTAAATAACCGTATTTTCGATAATTAAATATTAAAAAAGGGATTAAAAGAAACATTGCTAAAAAAGGAAATAAAATAAATGCTGTTTTCACTGGAAATAAATATGCAGTCAAAGTAAAACTCCTTTCAATAAAAATTCGTTTATCATTATAGCGCTAAAAATATTTAAATACAAAGTTAAAAACTTTCGAAATAGAAAAAATTAATAATTTGATAGGAATTAAGTTATAATAAATTAATATAAGGATATTGTGATTTCATAAGTTGAGAGAGGGTACAAGAGATGCGATATGAACTTTTTTCTGTAAGTGGGGATCATATTACGACTTTTGAAAGTGCATGGCGTTTTCAGGAGGGAGAACAGATTTTTGTTCATGATGATCAAACAAAACGAAACTTTATTATTATTCGGCTGACGCATGATGTATTTCAACAAAATAAACATGTTATTCGTTTGTATTGTCAAGAGAAGAAAGTGTATGCATAAGAGAAGCCCTCTTACAGTATGAAAAGTAAGAGGGTCCTTATCTCGTTATTTGTGAATAGCGCGATTGATGAGAGCTGATTAAAGTTTCACTGCCCCTCGTAAGGAATAAAAAGAGAAGGGTTAATGCACATAGGTAGCATTTGATTTGGAAGAAAGGATATAGCCTTGTATTTTGTGCTTCAAAGTTTCATTGCCTTCTCTTTGAGAAAGCCATTTATGGTAATCTTGTTGTGTTTTCCATAACATACGAATCATATATTCTGCTTTATCATTTGTACGATGAACATGTGAAAACTCTATGTTAATACAACCGTTCGTTCCAGGGGAAGGATAATTTTGTTTAAGCCCATAAAGTAGCTCATTTTCATATTCGTACTTAATGTGAATGAGTTTAGTAACTATAAACATATAAACACCTCTTTTACGATAATAGTAGGAAAGATAGAATTACTGTAATAGTGAACTCGATAAATATTATAACATTCTGAAAATTATAAGTGAATAATAGGTTTTAACTTAATAAAGGTATAAAAAAGCGAGTCATTCTATTACACTAGATGACTCGCTTTTAATTTGTAAGTTTTACTTTATAAGAAAATAAGAGTAAGTACACCTACGATAATACAATAGAAAGAGAAATATTTTAAATTTCCTTTTGCCATAATGTTCATAAACCATTTTAGTGAAATATACGTCATGATAAATGTTGCGATGAATGCAACGACATATGGTACGAATAATGTGTCTAGATTTGGGTCATTTGCAATGTCTGTAATGCTTAACAATAAGCCACCTAAGCTAACAGGAATGTATAGTAAGAATGAGAAGCGAAGAGCTGTTTCTTGCTTCATACCAAGTAACATTGCTGCTACGATTGTGGCACCAGATCGGCTTATTCCGGGAATCAGTGCACAAGCTTGTGCTAATCCGACGATGATTGCATCTTTCATAGAAAGGTCGCCATCATTTTTACGACCGCGTAAATTTCTAATAATCCAAAGGCCGACAGCAGTAATAAGAAGGGAAATCCCAACCATCTTCACACCTTTTAAGTACTGATCGATGTAATCTTTAAATAAAACACCAATAACACCTGCTGGAATGGTTGCAATAACAAGATAAATAATAAAGAAGAAATCTGATTTTGCGTCTTCTGCTCTTGTAAATATATAAGAGAGACCATTCTTCGTTAGACGAATTAAATCATTTCTATAAATAAGTAATACAGCTAATAATGAAGCTGAATTAACAAGTAGTTCGAAGCTAAACCCTTCTATTTTTAGTCCTAGCAAATGTTGTGCTAAAACGAGATGACCACTTGAAGAAATCGGAATTGGTTCTGTTAGTCCTTGGAACAGACCGAGAATTAAATATTTTAAAACGTAGTAAAATTGTTCCATAATAACCTCCTTGTTTATTAGTTGAAAGAAACAACTTTTCCATTATAACAAAGATATGGATGAATATTGAAAAGAAATAAATATTCAAAATAAAATAAAAATCCCTTATAGCAGTATAAGGGATTCTTAATTTTAATTAAGAAGTCACTGTTCCTTGAAGACTTTTAGACAATTGAACATCGACTTTTTCAGCATCATGAATATGATTCATAATAGTAGTATTTAATTTTTGGAACATTTGTTGTGTGTTAGCAAATTCTCGTAATATGTCATCATTACAAGACTTTTGGTTTTCGATAGCCTTAATAACATTTGTAGCACCATTTTGTAACGTTTGAATCATAACTAAAATATTTTCAATTCTAGCATTTGTATCGGCGCTCATTTCTACACCTTCATCGACTAAATGTAAATTATCTTTTGTGTTATCATATGCTTTTTCAATTTCTTCTTGAATTTTTTTCGTTAAGTTGCCGATGTTTTTTGTACTTTCTGCTGTACTTTCCGCTAGTTTTCTTACTTCATTGGCAACGACAGCGAATCCTTTACCGTGCTCTCCAGCACGCGCTGCTTCAATACTCGCATTTAAAGCAAGTAAATTTGTTTGTGCTGCAATGTTTTGAATGACTTCTACAATTTGCTCGATTTCCTTTGAGCGTTCGCTTAAATGATTCATACTATTAGACGTGCGTTGAGATTGTTCACCTAATTTATTAATTACAATAAGTAAGCGGTGAACGGATTCTTTTCCTTCATTAGAGCAGTCAATAATTTCTGCAATAGACTGAATTAAGCTTTGTTCCTTTTGTAACATTTCATTATTTAACTCATTGGAATGTGTCGTACGTGTTGAAACATTTTCGAAACATGAACTTAATTGTTGAACTAAAGTTTGAAGTGTATTATGTTGGTTATTTACAAGTTGATGCTCTTGGATAACGCTTTGTACACGATCGTGGATAGTAGAAATAGTCTCTTGCTTTTCGATATCTTTTTGTTTTAATTCTGCTTCTAATTCTTGTATATGCTCTTCTAATTGAGCAATTGTATGTTGGAGTGATTTTTTTTGAGTAAACATGTATTTATTTCAACCGCCTTCGAAAGTTATATTTTCTCTATATTTGGATTTTAGCATCTTTTGTATTTTTTAAATATAGGAATTGTTAAATATTTAAGAATCTATTACATTTTATTCATAATTCTCTTTTTTTTGTCACGAAAAATAAACTGTATTTAATCGTTTTGTAAACAAACTGTAAAATAAATCATGTATAACTGTATAAGAAGGGAGTCGGATTATGAACTATTTTAAGCGAATCAGCTGTCTAGTATTAGCAGGAATTATCGGTCTTTCTAGTACAGTCGCTGTTAAAGCAGAGTCAAACGACGAGAAACTTAACAACATGCAACAGCAATTGCAACAAAACGATGCAGAAATGCAAAAGAAAGAGCAAGAGAAGCAAGCTGTTAGTAAAGAAATTAAAGGTATCGAAAACGAACTACATAATTTAAATAATACAATTGCAAAAAATAAAGAGGATCAAGCTGCTATTCAACGTAAAATCGATGAAACACATAAGCAGATTGAGCAAAAAAAGCAAGAAATTGTCGTTTTGGAGGATAAAGTCCTTGCTCGTAAAGATATTATGAGAAAACGTATGGTTTCTGTTCAAAACAGTTCAAATACAAGTTTAGTAGTAGAAGTTGTAGTAGAGTCAAAAAACTTTGCAGACTTCTTACAACGTATGAACGCAGTTTCTACTATTCTAGAAGCTGATAAAGAAATTTTACGTCTACAAGAACAAGATCTTCGTCAAATTGAAGAAGATAAGAAAACAATTGACGAAAAAGAAGCATCTTTAGTAGTAGACAAACAAAAATTAGCAAAAGCGCAAGCTGAACTGCAAGATAACTTGAAGAAGCGTCAAGATAACTTACAAACAGTTCAAGCTAAATATAATGAAGTTGCAAGTGAACTTAATTTAGCAGCGGAAGAAAAAGCTAAAATTGAATCAAATATGAAGACAGTACAAGAAACGATTGCTCGTGAGCAAGAAGCAGCAAGAATCGCAGCGGAAGAGCGTGCAAAAGCAGAAGCGGCTGCAAAAGCAGAGCAAGAAGCTTTAGCGAAAGCACAAGCAGAAATTGCTGAAAAGCAAAAGCAGGAAAAAGCTAGTAAACCAGCTGAACCTGTAGCAAAAAATACAGAAACACAGCCTAAGCCTGATACGAAACCAACTCAAGGTGGAAAAGAATTTTACGTAACAGCAACCGCTTATACAGCTGACCCATCTGAAAATGGCTATAAACCGGGTGAAACTGTAAAATCTAAGTTAGGACATAATTTAACTGCAAATCCAAACATGAAATTAATTGCTGTAGATCCATCTGTTATCCCATTAGGTTCTACTGTATATGTAGAAGGATATGGAACAGCAATTGCTGGAGATACTGGTAGTGCAATAAAAGGGCATATCATTGATTTATTAATGCCAAATTCAGCTCAAGCTAATGACTGGGGTAGAAGAACAGTTAAAGTTAAAATTTTAAATTAATATGTAATCCAACTTTACAATACGTAGAGTTGGATTTTTTTATAATAATAATGTTAAGTTGAGTTTACATTTTGTTAAGGATAGCATACAATAATGGTGAGAGGTGGTAAATTTGACCATTTTAAACAGAGTAAAAGAATTAAGAGCTCGTTTTAACTTTACGCAAAGCGTATTAGCAGAAAAGGTTGGAGTAACGAGACAAACAATTGCAGCAATTGAAAAAGGGGATTACGTTCCTTCGTTGTTATTAGCACTTACGATTTGTGATGTGTTCCAGTTAAAGATGGAAGATGTGTTTGTTTTAAATAAGGAGGGAGAAGAGGATGAATAGAATTGTTTTTTCTTATATTATAAATGTACTCTATACTGCACTAGCATGTTGGACATTTGTTGAATTTTATAGTGTTATTACAGAGTTAGCAGATATGATTAAAAACGAGAAATTCCCGTTTGAAGTATGGTTTAATGGAGTACCATTCATTTTATTATTTATTGGAGCAATTATAGTTACAATTTTTTATCGAATTCAAAAGAAAAAATATAAGAATTTATCTTTTTGGATGTATCCATTATTATTTCCACTAGAAGATGAACGTGAAAAAGCGATTACGGATAAAGCTTGTAGAACAACATTTGTATCGTTATGGTTTGTGTTACCTTGTGCAGTTGGATTTTTAACTTTTTCGCCTATTATTAATGAATATCTTCCTGGATACCCATTATATATTCTATTTTCTATTTTCTTTATTCAAATGACAGTATTTCACGTATCACTATACAGAAATAAATTAGCTTAAAAAGAAACCTTCTTGCACCGGCAAGAAGGTTTCTTTTCAGCTAATACTTGTACATATGACGATATTATTTTATCATTTTATATAGAGTAAGATTTTGTAAGGGAAAGGAACTGTGTATGAATAAGCAAAGAATTTATAGTATAGTAGCAATTCTGCTATTTGTTGTAGGTGGCGTGTTAATTGGAAAGCCATTTTATGATGGATATCAGGCTGAAAAGAAACAGACTGAAAATGTGCAGGCTGTTCAAAAGATGGATTATGAAAAGCATGAGACGGAATTTGTAGATGCTTCCAAAATTAATCAACCAGACTTGGCGGAAGTAGCGAATGCATCATTAGATAAGAAACAAGTAATTGGTCGTATTTCGATTCCAAGTGTTTCAGTAGAACTGCCTGTTTTAAAAGCTTCTACTGAAAAAAACTTATTATCAGGTGCAGCGACAGTAAAAGAGAATCAAGTTATGGGAAAAGGAAATTACGCATTAGCAGGACATAATATGTCTAAAAAAGGTGTTTTATTTAGTGATATAGCTTCTTTGAAAAAAGGCGATAAAATTTATTTGTATGACAATGAAAATGAATATGAGTATGCGGTTACTGGTGTATCTGAAGTGACTCCTGATAAGTGGGAAGTTGTAGAGGATCATGGGAAAGATGAGATAACGCTTATTACATGTGTATCTGTAAAGGATAATTCTAAGCGTTATGTTGTTGCTGGTGATTTAGTAGGAACGAAGGCGAAGAAGTAAAAAAGAAGGTGAACTCTTTAAAGAGTTCACCTTCTTTTTTACTAATGTTGAGAAATAATAGAATATTTCGGTTCGTATTTAAGTATTCTTCTATTTATGTATAATAAAGTTAGAATTCTATATTTTGGGAGGAACAAGAGTGAGACAACAGGTGAAGAAACTTCTTTTAACAACGAGTATAGCGTTATTGGTAGCTCCAATTTCAGCTTATGCGCATCCAGGGCGTACAGATGCTAATGGCGGACATACATGTCGTACAAATTGTGAGAAGTGGGGATTACAGTACGGGGAATATCATTATCACAATAAACCAGCTTCTAGTAGTGGCGCAACGAGCCCAGCTCCTAGTCAGAATAATAATAGTGCTGTAGAAGCTGAGAGACAAGCAGAAGCACAGCGCAATACTGAGGCTGAAAAACAACGTGCTGCAGAAGCACAGCGTAAAGCTGAAGAAGAGAGACAACGTGTAGCCGAGGAACAAAGAAAAGCTGAAGAGGCACGTAAGCAAGAGGAAGCGCAGCGCCAAGCTGATATGGAAAAAGGTCAACTTGAAGGTCAAAAGAATGGAGAAACTGATTTTAAAGCAGGAAAAAATGATGCAGAAGTGCATGTAGCTGGAAAATCTGATGCATATAAACAAGCGTTTAAAGCGACTTATGCAGCCGCATGGTCTTTAGAAGAGCAGAAGAAAACGCATTTTGAAAAAGGAAAAGAACAAGGTTTAGCACAAGAGACGATGGACGATAGTCAAGTTGCTCCAGAGTTTAAGGTAAACTTTGCAGACGGGTTCAAAGTAGGGAATAAAGAAAGAACAGAAAAAATTGAAAAAGAGCAAGCTGAATTAGGGGAAAAGACAGGGAAAGAACTAGCTGAAAAGAATCCTGAAAATAGAGAGAAAGAAGTATACGTGAAGGCATATGAAACAGCGTATGAAAAAGGCTATAAGTCTACAAAAAAGGCAGTAGAAAAGGCTGGCTATAAGTATGCATTTGAAAACTATGATTTAAAAGTTCCTGCTAAGTATGAACGAAATGAATTGTTAAAGAAGTGGTTTACTGAAGGATTTAAATCGAATAAAAAAGCAGCGGAAATTCGAGAAGAAGGGTATAAAAAAGGAGACAGCTGGTTCTCATTCTTCTATAAGAGTTTCGTACCAAGTGAATATAAAGAACATAAAGAGCTGTACGAACAAGCAATAGAAAAAGGTAAAACAGCATAAAAAAGATGAGGAGAAATTCCTCATCTTTTTTAATCCATCCATTTCACTAATTTCTTAGAAATTAATAATAAAACACAGCCTAATACAATTGCCACAGCGCCAATAACTGTGAATACTTCAGCGTATCCAAGTGAAGTTGTGAAGCTTGCGAGTTGTCCGCCTAAAATGTTGGCGATACCTGAACTTGCTAGCCATACACCCATTAATAAAGATGCTAATTTTACCGGAGCAAGCGCACTAACCATTGATAGTCCGACAGGTGATAAGAATAGCTCACCTAACGTATGGAAAAGATACGTAAAGACGATAAACAGTAAGTTTGCTTTTTCTGTAATGTTATGTTCATCACTACCTGTTTTTAATGTAGCGATAACGAGAATGATATAACCGATACCGAGTAAGATCATACCAAGTCCCATTTTAGTTGGGATTTTTAAATCACCCTGCTTGCGAGTTGCAAGTTTTGCCCATAATGCAGAAATGACTGGAGCAAGTAAAATAATAAATAATGGATTGACCGATTGGAACCAAGATGTTGGAACTTCCCATCCGAACACAGAGCGGTCTACAAATTTGTTTGTATATAATGTTAATGAGCTACCAGCTTGTTCAAAGCCAGCCCAGAAGAAGACAACGAAGCATGTTAAAATGACGATAACTGCGGTACGTTGTTTTTCTTTTTTTGTTAACGGTGTATCTCCTACTGATGGTTGTCCAGCAGCTGTTTGTAAATCACGAGTTGGTTTTTTACCGATATTACCAAGGAAGCGATTTGATAGTGTTGTAAATAAAATTTGTCCAATGATCATTCCGATTGAAGCGGCTAAGAAACCGTAACGGAATCCGTAATGTACAACGCCATCAACTGTTGTTTTGAATAAATTTTCTGATAAAAATCCGCAAACGAGTGGAGCTAAAAATGACCCGACGTTAATACCCATATAGAAAATGGTAAATGCACTATCACGTTTTGGATCGTTCTCTTCGTATAATTCTCCAACCAGTGTAGAGATGTTCGGTTTGAAGAATCCGTTACCTATAATAATAAGCGCTAATCCGAGGTATAGGCCTAATTGGTTTTGCAAGGCAAATAGTGTAAGGTTACCGATTGCCATTGTTATACCACCAATTGTGATTGCTTTTCGTCTACCTAGAAAACGGTCTGTTAAGTAGCCACCAATCATTGGTGTGAAATAACAGGCTCCAGTATAAAATCCGTAAATAGAGAGTGCCCATGCGGGACTAAACCCAAGACCACCGCTTACTAAAGCTGTCGTTAAATATAATGTTAATAATCCTCGTAATCCATAGTAACTAAATCTTTCCCACATTTCTGTAAAGAAGAGTAAGTATAAACCTGGAGGATGTTTCTTTTTTCTTTGTTGTTCTCTTTCTAGTTGTATCGCTGATTCCATGTTATTTTCCTCCTGACACAAACAAAAACAAAGTTAATAATTTTGTACATTTAATATTTTACCTTATTAACTATTATAAGTCAATAAAGGTTGATTTTTCAGAAGAAATTGGAAAAGAGGAATAGCTATAGAATGGGTGTTTCTTTTGTGATAGACTATGGACTATGTTTTCTTTGTAAGGAAGCGGGTTATTGTACTTTTTATATGTGAAATTGATTTCATAAAAGATGAAATTAAAGAAGGAGAAAGAAATGAAATTGTTACAGAAAAAAGAAATTTTACTTATTAGCCTTATGTTATTCTCTATGTTCTTTGGAGCAGGGAATCTTATATTTCCACCTTTCCTTGGGTATGAAGCAGGAGAACATGTTTGGATTTCATTAGTAGGGTTTATTATATCAGCAACAGGTCTTCCTATATTAGGTGTTATCTCTATTGCAAAAGCAGGAAGTTTTCAAACGTTAGCGGGTAGGGTTCATTCTTCATTTGCAATTATTTTTCCATGTATCGTGTATGTATTTATTGGACCTGGGCTTGGTATACCACGTGCGGGAAGTTTAGCTTTTGAAATGGGGCCAGGTCAGTTATTCCCTGAAGCAGGAAGCGGAGTATTATTGTTTTATACAGTTATTTTCTTTAGTATTGTTTATTGGTTAAGTTTATCACCATCTAAGTTAATGGGTTTGTTTGGGAAAGTTTTAACACCATTATTATTATGTATGATTGCCATTATTTTTATAAAAAGTATGTTTACATCAGTAGGTGGCGTGAAAGAGGCTGCGGGGAATTATGGACAAGCTCCTATGTTTCAAGGGTTTTTAGATGGATATTTAACAATGGATGCGTTAGCTGCTTTAATCTTTGGAATTGTTATTGCAAATGCATTACGTGCAAAGGGTATTGAAGATGATAAAGGTTTAGCGAAATATATGAGTATTGCTGGCATTGGGGCAGGATTATTATTATCGATTATTTATGTCATCCTTGGATATGTGGGGGCAATTAGTGGCTCATTAGGAACATTCGATAACGGTGCGAAAGTGTTAGCGCAAGTTATGACTACATTATTTGGGGAGGGCGGAGTCGTTTTATTAGGTCTTATTTTTACTATCGCATGTTTATGTGTTTCAATTGGACTTGTTACGTCTTGTAGTCAATTTTTTGCGAGTGCATTTCCGAAAGTATCTTATAAATTGTGGGCATTTATAGTAAGCGTTGTTAGTATGATCTTAGCTAATTTAGGGTTAACGCAAATTTTAAAAGTATCAGTACCAATTCTTGGATTTATTTATCCAATTGCGTTAACGCTTATTATTCTAGGGTTATTCCATCAGTATATTGGAAAGTATGCATACGCATATGCAGTAACTGTTTTGGTTGTAGCGATATTTAGTGCAATTGATATTTTAAATAAAAATGTAATGATGAATCAGTGGACGTCAGCATTAAAATACATTCCGTTTTATACAGAAGGTGTTGGGTGGATTGTTCCAGCTATTGTAGGCATGTGTCTTGGTTTCATCGTTAGCATTGTTTTAAATAAGAATAACTGAGTAAAAAGGTGTTTTCCGATTTTGGAAGACGCCTTTCTTTTTTTGGAAAAAATACTATTGAAAATGAATAGACTAGGAGTATGATAAAGATAATTGGTAATATATAGGTTTAATGAGAGTTACAAATGAGGGGGGAGCGTATGAATAAGGATTTGGATAAGAAAATAGAAGCACTCGAAACGGCAATTGAAACAATTCAAGAAGCACTTGCTGAATTAAAAGTGAAGCAAAGGGAAATAGAAGTAGAAAACGCTCAGCAACATGTTAGTAAGAACAAGAAAGAATATATTGAAACAGTAATGGAGGAAAAGCCAAAAGAAGAAATAGTTAAGATAAAAGAGCCTTTGCAAGAACGTCAGGTAAAACAAGTAGATATATCTGCTTTTAAACCAGAGCCATTTAATATTATTAAGTTTTGTCAAACATGGTTACCGCGTGTATTTGTCGGTATTATGTTGCTTGGAGTGATCTGGTTATTTAAAGCAGGGGTAGATGCTGGCTTATTAACACCAGCGATACGAATTGTGTTTGGTATCGTATTATCTATCGGATTGTATTATATAGGAGATATTCAAATTAAAAGAGAGCGGCAGGCGTTAGGGTTAGTATTAGCTGGAGGAAGTATTACCGGGATTGTTCTAACAACGTTTGCAGCACATTATTTATATGGATTTATTCCGGCAAGTGTCGCGTTTCTCTGTAATATTGCATGGGTTATTTTAGGTATTTATTTAGCGAAAAGATATCAATCGGAATATCTCACTATTTTCGTAGCGGTCGGAGCGTTCTTCGTACCATTCTTGTTAAATAGTACGACTCCTAATCCTTATATTTTCTTTGGATATGAGACAGTATTAACACTTAGTTTATTATGGTATGCGTTGAAAAATCGTTATAAATACTTATATATGATTTCTTACGCTGTTGCTGCCATTGTCCTTTTCGTTTTCTTTGCTGTTATGTCAATGTTAGTAGAGAACTTGCAAATACAGTTAACGATTGTATATGGTTTGATTCATTTACTATTATTTTGGCATATGTTTACGGAGAGAAGTTTTATACTAGAACAACGTTTGGCAATATTTAGTGCGAATGCAGTGTTCTTTATACTAGCTATTTCAAAAATACCTGATTTTACAACATGGGGATTAATTATTAGTGCACTCGTGCATGCCGTTATGTTCGTATTTGAATATAGGAAAAATAGACATTCTACATTTACAAATCTCTTATTTGGTTTCGCAATGGGAGCATTTAGTTTAGCAATTTTATATGAGTATAGTTTAGTGAATGCAGCGATTGTACTATTGTTACAAGGTTTCCTCGGCATGGTCACTTCTATTAAAGTAAAACAACAGATAAAGTTGTATGTTAGTGCGACGGTTTACGCAATTGGAATGATACAGACTATTTTTAGCCCGTTTGATCAATTTATTTCGGCAGGCTTTGTTGCTCATCTTATTTTAATAGGAACGTTCTATTATTGCATGAGAGAAGCGAAAGAAGTATTAGCGAGCTTCGGTAAATATATGTATTCTATAGTGCTCTATTGGTTTATGATAATTGTATTTATTACAATTACGAGAATTGGTGAAGTTTTATCTACAGATGGAAGCGTAATTAGTGTATCAGTATCGTTATTATGGATGGTATATGCATTATTTGCGGTTTGGTTTGGAAGAAATAGAAATATGAATGAAATATTATATGCTGGTTTAGTCGTTTTAGTCGTAACGGTAGGGAAGTTATTCTTACTTGACTTACCAGAGGTATCAATGATGATTAGGGCAGTGTTATTCCTAATCGTCGGTAGTATAGGTATCGTTATTTCAAGAATGTTTTTCTCGAAGGAAGAGAAGTGAGAAGAAGGCAATCCATGTATGGATTGCCTTTTTATTATTTCTTATTAATCGTTACAGTTTCATTATATTTCGTTGTTGTATTTTGGCGTAGACGAAGCGTTGCTTGTCCAGTTGTATTTGAATCAATCTGTACATTTACAACTTTCTCAGCAGAGCCTAAGCTGTTTGTTGTGAAAGAAAATGCACTACTATATCCGAAAGTAGATGGCCAAGTGCCGTTTGCATTTTGTAATTTAGCCACTTGTGTTCCACCAGTAGTGAAGATACCTAAAGAATAGTTGTTATACGTTGTATTAGGTAGTAAGTTATTTACTTGAATCTTCATTTGGAAAATTTCATTGTTTGGTAGAATGCTAGGGTGTGTAACGACGTAGTCGCTTGTTGTTACCGCACCGTTATAACCGTATGAACCTGGTTTAAAAGTATTTGTATTAAACCATTGATAACCTGCATTTGGTGCACTCCAAGGTTCAGGTTGTGGTTCTGTTGATAAGCTTGGCTGTTCAAATGTTTGTAGAGCTGTAGGTGAATCAAGTTGTAAACCATTTACTTGATCTAAACTTGTAAATGTCTCTTTATTTGATAACCAATTTACGATGTTTTCTAATAAGATAGCATCGTTTTCTTCTTTATAACCATCGTAAGTTTTCTTTGTTTGGCCAGAATCTTCACGAACGTACTTTGGCGTAGCATCTTCAACAGGAGAAGAGTCACCAATAAAGGCAGCTTTTCCAAGTCCTACTTTTGCAATTGCAGCATATGGGCCTTCTGCAATACCACCGCCATTATAAACGCCGCTATCAACAGCGTTATTCCATTTTGATGGATTTTCTGGAAGGTAAACAAGTCCTTTTGCTAGTTTTGGATTTGTAATTGCCAGAGTAGAACCAGCATGCATTGCTACAGACGAAACACCTTTTGTAATTCCGAAAGATTGTTCAGGCGATACAATTGTTTTCGCTGAAACATCACCAAGTGCATTGTAGCGGAAGCGAATACCGAAGTTGTCAGAGAGCCAATCAGAGCTTTCTACTCCTTGCATAGCTTGTGAATTTGCTTCTTCATTAGACATTCCTTTTGCTGGACTATCCCAAGCACCGCGTCTATATCCATTAAATACTTCAGAAGAGTCCCAGCGATTTTTATTACGATCTGCATTGTAATGATCAGCAATAAAGAAGATACTACCACCATTTTTCACATATTGTAACATAGCGTCCTGCTCAGATTTTTTGTAAGGAATATTAGCTTCTGGAACGATAAATACATTGTAATCTTTTAAGTCTTCGTACGTAATAGGTGTTGATTTACGAAGTTCCTTTACGTGATATCCGTTTTTTGCAATGCCGTTTCCGAAGTCAGAAAAGCCGCCGTCAATAACCCAGTCAGCTGTCCCAGCAGTTTGACCGTGTGTATTATCGAATAATACTTTCTTCCCATTGTTTTGATTTACAACTTTTGCAGCAATTTCAGGAGCTGGGTCTACAGAGCTTTCGGCATAAGTAGACGGTATGAACGAAGTCCCTATACTTAGTGTAATCGCTGTTGCTAAAGAAAATGTAATCCATTTTTTATTCTTCATAGAAGAATCCCCCTAATAATAAATATATGTGCTTTAATAATGTAATTTATTTTTCTGTAAAAATAAAGACGGAAAACATAAAAAATATTAAAAGATTGTAAAAATACCGTGAATTTTGTTGAGAAATATTTATATAGATATAAAAACATCCCTTCCAAGTAATAAGGAAGGGATGTTTTGCTTAACTAATTTTTGAGTTAGGTGTTTCATCAATCTTATGAAACCCTTTCATGTAATATACGATTGCTAAGCCGATAAGCCAAATTGGGCCAACAATCAATGCAATTCGTGTATCTTCTGAATACGCCATTATACCTAATACTAATACAAGGAAAACGAGTGAGAAATATGAGCTTAATGGGTATAAAGGCATTTTATACGATAACCTTTGTTTATTTTGAGTAGGCAAGCTTTTACGGAATTTAATTTGAGCAACTAATATAATGCCCCAAGTCCAAATTGCGCCGAAAGTTGAAATGCTAGTAAGCCATGTAAATACCTTTGCAGGTACGAGATAGTTTAATATAACACCAATGAGTAAAACGATAGCAGTTGCTACAATTCCTTGGCTTGGAATACCATTTTTATTTAAACGACCAAATCTTTCAGGAGCTTTTTTCTGCTGAGCTAATGTATATAGCATACGGCCTGTACTAAATAAACCACCGTTACAAGAAGAAAGAGCTGCTGTTAATACGACAAAGTTAATAATACCTGCTGCTTTTGCGATACCAATTTGCTGGAATGTTAATACGAATGGACTGCCTTTCTCACCAAGTTCGTTCCATGGATAAATTGCCATCATAACGAATAATGCCCCAACGTAAAAGAGTAGAATTCTCCAAAATACGTTATCAATTGCCTTTGCGAGTGTTTTCTTCGGATTTTGAGCCTCACCAGCTGTAACACCGATTAATTCAACGCCTAAATAAGCGAATAGTACCATCTGCATGGAGAGTAGTAACCCAGAAAATCCATTTGGGAACCAGCCACCATGTGACCAAAGGTTTGAAATACCAGTAGCGATACCACCGTTTCCAAATCCGAATAAAATAATACCAGCTCCGACTACTATCATACAGATAATTGTGACAATTTTAATGAGAGCAAACCAAAACTCAAGTTCTCCAAATTCTTTTACCGATAAGAAGTTAAAAGCGCTCATTAACAATAGAGCAAGTAACGCCCAAGTCCAGCGCGGGATATCTGGGAACCAGTACTGCATATAAATACCAGCTGCTGTAATTTCAGCCATGCAAGTAACAACCCATAAGAACCAGTAATTCCAACCAGTAATATAACCAGCGAGTGGTCCAATATAATCATATGCATATTTACTAAAAGAACCAGCAACAGGTTGTTCAATTGCCATTTCCCCAAGCGCTCGCATAATGAAAAAAATAACGAGACCGGCAATCATATAGCCTAGTAAAATAGAAGGACCTGCTAGTTTAATGGCGGAAGCGGATCCTAAAAATAGCCCAACGCCAATAGCTGAGCCCAGTGACATTAAAGTAATATGTCGTTCTTTTAAACCACGATTTAAAGTTCCAGATTTGTTTGTGTGCTGCATAAGAAGAATCCCCCTTGTAGAGTGAACGATATTTGAATGTGTTTGCTAAATATTTAACTATTTCAAATTATAAAACATTTCTATCTGTTATGCTACAAAAATAATCATAATGAACTGTACTACATCTGTAATTGTCAGACTTAAACTTAAAATTCGAACTATTAGGGAATATATTGACTCTTCTTTTTATTGATTGTTAAGATTAAGTATTATATTTTCTCACATACTAGTAAGAAAAAGAATGTGTGATAATAATTCAGGTGTAGGAAGGGTACATAAGCATGTTTCAATTACAAAAATATAACACTTCTGTGAAGCAAGAGTTTTTAGCTGGCATCACAACTTTTTTTACATTTGCGTATATTCTTGTCATCAATCCAAAAATATTATCTGATGCAGGTGTACCATTTGACCAAGCGTTTACAGCAACAATTATTGCAACCGTTGTTGGAACAGTAGGTATGGCGATTTTCGCGAATTACCCGATTGTTATTGCTCCAGCTATGGGAATGAATGCATATTTTGCTTATTCTGTTGTACAGAAGGCAGAAGGGATTACATATGTAGTTGCCTTTTCAGCTGTATTTGTAACGGGGATTATTTTTCTTTTATTATCTTTTACTTCGTTTAGGCAAAAGTTAATTTTAGCAATTCCTGATAGTTTAAAGCATGCAATTGCAGGTGGAATTGGACTATTTATTGCTTTTATTGGATTGCGCCTTTCTGGAATTATCGTGGATCATCCGTCTAATTTAGTTACGATTGGTGATTTTCATTCTCCAGCTGTTATTTTAACTTTAATTGGTTTAATATTAGCGGCGGTATTAATGACATTGCGTGTGAGCGGTGCATTATTTATTAGTATGATTGTGACAGGAATTATTGCCTTCTTTACAGGGCAATTGAAGTTTGCTGATAAAATTGTGGCGATGCCTCATTTACCAGAGGGTATCATCGTTTCAAACCCAATCAATGCCTTTTCAGATGTAATTGAATACGGATTATACGGCGTTGTATTTTCATTTTTACTTGTACTTTTATTCGATACAACAGGTGCATTACTCGGTTTAATTAAACAAGCAGGTTTAATTACAGACAATACAGAGAAGCGTTTTGGTAAAGCGTTTATTGCAGATGCAATTGGCGGGACTACAGGTTCTATCTTTGGAACAAGCCCAACAGCAGCGACGATTGAATCGTCAGCAGGTATTGCTGCAGGTGGTAAAACTGGATTAACAGGGATTGTAGTTGTTGGTCTAACAATTATAACGGCATTTTTTAGTCCTGTTATTGCTTCTTTATCAAGTGTAGCCGCTATTACAGCTCCTTCATTAATTATAGTAGGTAGTTTAATGGCACAAAGCATTCGAGATATTAATTGGAATGAATTTGAAGATGCGTTACCAGCATTTTTAATTTTTATAGGTATTCCGTTAACATCTAGTATTGCAAATGGAATCGCAATTGGATTTTTAGTATATCCAGTCTTGAAAATTGTGAAGGGTAAAGGGATGGAAGTACATCCATTACTATACTTATTTGCATTCTTATTTGGATGTCATTTATTCTTATAATATAAATATAGGAGAGGGCCTTCTTATGGGAGGCTCCCTTTTTGTGTATAATAAAGTGAAACTATGGGCAGTAGGGGATATCCTCACTGTGTATTAGCTCGCACCAATTGGGATAAGATGAAAACTTAATTGGTTTCGTAAAATATAAATTACTTAATGGAATATATATGTTACAATATAGATAGAGGAGGAACATGAATGGCTGTAAGTAAAATAAAAGTCGCACGTGTTCAGTTAGATTTAACACAGCAACAATTAGCAGAAATAGTAGGCGTTACAAGGCAAACGATTAGTTTAATTGAGAAGGGGAAATACAATCCATCTTTAGATTTATGTTTAAAAATTTGTTATGCAGTAGATAAAACGTTGAATGATTTGTTTTGGGAGGAAAAGGAGTGGTAGGATGAAAATCGTGAAAGATGAACGTTTAATGATTGAAGGGTTAAAACATATTAGATTAGCTTTCATCTTACAAAACATCGTCATACTAGCTATCGTCTTTTACCGCTATGTCTTGCAAGGGGCAGGATATGAAAGTGTTTCAGATTTATTAATGGTATTTATGGGCGGGATAATAATTATTAACTTTTTAAATCTGAAAAATTCAGTGGAAGTGTATGAGCATACGGGCGGAGTGTCGCGTCGTTATTTTATGAAGCTATTATTCATTCCAGTGGGTATTATTATTGGGATTTTAGCTATTTGTATCGTTGTAACACCAGATATTTCGATAAAGGAAATTAGTATGACAGGACTTATTATGTTTGCTTGTTTTTTAGTTCCTAGTTTGTTTATATACATATATATGAAAAAAATAAAAAGAGAAGATTGAAATATAAGAAAGGCTTTCCCGTATTGAGGAAAGCTTTTCTTATATCTTTTTATACAAAACTTTATGAAGGCCAATTGGTTCAATTTCAAAAATTTCACCATGTTCCTGAAAGCCTAAGCGCTTGTAATAGTCAGCTACAGTAATTCGGCCATTACACCATAACATATTTGCTTGACGCTCTTGTAAGATTTGTTTTGCATTCTGAATTAAGGAGCTTCCAGCGTGGTTGTTTCGAAACTCAGGTAATGTGGCCATTCCTCGTAGACGATAATGAATACCGGCTGGTAGGTCAGGATATATTTCTTTTGAGAAGGAAGCGATACTAATTAGTTCATCGTTTATAAATGCGCCTAAGTGGAAGGTGTCTGTTTCATAATCGGAAGGATATTTACAATCTGCTAATGTTTGATTGGGGCGTAAAATTTTTTGACGTAATACGTAAGTTTCGGATCCCTCAATATTTTTCACGATAATCATATTAACATCCTTTCTTATAAGGCTTTTTCTGTTAATTGTATAAAGAAATAAGCAGGTGCGGCGAGAAGTCCGAGTATGCTAGCAGTTCCGAGAAGGAGTGAAAGTAGGAGGCAAGAATATTTTATTCCATTCGATTTTTTCCATCCGTAACTACAAATCTCAATACTAACACCGATGAGAATAATGGCAACGAGTATTTCTGCTAATAATAAAAGAGCTAAAGTTACAATAGACATAATGTGATCCATCCTCATAATATGTGATAGTAACATTTTACCATATAAAGTTAAAAAAATGCCCCTCAATTATGTGAGGGGCATTTTTTTACTCTAATATGTTTTTTAGTGTATCGATATGTTCTTTTGAACCTGTTACAAGTAATGTGTCACCGTGTTGTAGTCTTGTATCACCATGTGGTATTAATGCTTTGTTACCGCGGTAGATTTGAATGACAAGTACATCACCTAAAAACGGGAGGCGGCGAAGCGCAACGCCGTTATATTTATTGCTGCGCAGTTCAACTTCACGTACTGTTTCGTTTGCTGTTGTAATTAAGCGAACGAGACTAGGTTTATCAATAAGTGCACGTAATAAAATACGTGTAGAGTTAATTGTTGAGAATACAGCGATATGTTCTTGCGTTGCTTTTTCTTGTAGAAGTGGATCTTCTACACTTGCAATAACATGTTCAACACCTAGCTCTTTTGCATGTTCTGCCAATAATAAGTTTTGTTCATCATCGCTTGTTGCAACAACGACGCGATCTGCATCAAATGCTGTTTGTTCAGTTAATGATGCGATTGTGATGTCATCTAATTTCACGATAGGGAAGTCATGTGATTTCGCTTCTTCATCATTTATTTTGTTTTGACGCATCATATATAGCGTTACGTCATAATCTTCTCGTTTTAAATCTAGTGATAACGGAAGGGTAATTCTGCTCGCGCCAATAATAGCTACTTTTGGTTTTGGTGTTTCTACTTTTGGGAACATTTTTTTAAACAATATAGGTGCAAAAATACAAGTAATAACTGCGCTTAAAATAAGAGAGGCAGATAAACTTGGACTGATGATCTCCAGTTTTTCACCAATTTGTGCAGCCGCAATAACTAGAGAAAGTGTCGATGTTAATAAGATTGCACTTCCAAGTACGATATTACGTGGATACCATTTTCTTAAGACGAGTGATGGTAAGAGTTTCGAAATAAAGAGTCCTACAATTAAGATTGGAATCATTAGCATGCTAGAAGGTTCTTTGAAAATAGACCACACCTCTAGATTTACACCAACCATTACGAAGAAAATAGGGATGAAGAAACCATAGCCGATAGAATCAAGTTTTTCCACCATATCTTCATTTGGTGATAATAACGATACCAGTACACCTGCTAAGAAGGCGCCTAAAATATTTTCTGCTCCAACAGATTCCGATAACCCAACTAAGATTAAAATGAGTGCAAAAACAGCTCGTGTATCAATTTGTACACTACCAGCTTTTAAACTATCTAAGTATGGAATGTTTTTAAAGCGTTTTGCAATAAAGTAAATGACAATACCGGCACCGAATAGAATAAGTAAGAGCCACATACTCTGACCGCTTTCGGAATTTAATCCGACAAAAACAGCGAGTAAAATCATTGTAACTAAGTCTGCAATAACAGCAACTAATAAAATGATTTGTCCGATTGCAGTTTTTCCTAGGTTGTTCTCTTTTAATGTTGGTACAACAACACCTAAAGAAATAGTTGAAATAATTAAAGTCATGAACATTGCATTATCTACGAATCCTAGCCATACGAATAGTAATGATAGGGCATAAGACAAGATGAAAATAAATAAGAAGATAATGCTTGCTGCTTGAAATGTATTTGGCTCGTTTGTCGTATTCTTTTTCCCTTTTTGTTTAAAGATAGAAAAATCAATTTCTAAACCGCTTAAGAACATAAGGAAGATAAATCCTAATGTTGATAAAACTTGAAGCCATATATCTGGCTCAATAATATTAAACCCACTTTTACCTACAAAGATTCCTGCAATAATTTCTGCAACGACCACAGGAAGTGCTTTTAATTTAAAGCGTTGTAACAAAAGGGGAACGAAAAACGCGATTGCAACGACAACCATAAGTGATAGAACAGAAGTATGATGTTCCATTGCGTTCTCTCCCTTCAAATAAATATAGTACCTATTTAGCCATATAATAGGTAGAAAAGCAACGCATATGGATTCGATTTCATAAAGAAAGACTTTTCTTAACATTTGTCATAATAAGTATATTTTTCATGATTATGCTGTTAATTCCGTAATGTGGATGTAATAGGGGGGATAAAAAAAGACTGCTGAGGAATCTCAGCAGTCTTTTTCATGTACATTACATAGAGAAGAAAATCCATACAGTTAAACCAACTGTTGCAGTTGCAACGAAGAAACTGTATATCATTGTAAGAATTTGAACTCTTCCTTCTCCTTCTTTTAAATGCATGAACATAATTAATTGTAACAACGCTTGCGCAACAGCCATTATGATAATAGTTGTTAGGACTGTTGAAAGTGGCAATGTTGTGTAAAGTGCCACGTATAACGCTAGGAACGTTAATGCAAGCGATAAAATAAATCCGAAAACGTGTGACCAAGGGAATCCGCTATGCGCATGTCCGTTTGCTTGGTTGTTATTTTGACCCATTTACGCCACCATCCCGTTCAAGTAAACTAGTGTGTAAATAAAGACCCAAACAAGATCGAGGAAATGCCAGTATAAGCTGATAATGAATACTTTACGAGCTGTAACTGGTGTTAAACCTCGTTTTAAAATTTGGATAATAACACAAATTGCCCAAATGATACCGCCTGTTACGTGGGCTCCATGCGTTCCAAGAAGAACGAAGAATCCAGATAAGAAGGCACTTGTTTGAATTGTTGCACCTTCACCAATATACATAATGAATTCTTCAATCTCGAAGAATAGGAAACCTGCACCTAAAAGTAATGTAAGGACGAACCATCCAAGCATCGCTTTTTGGTTGTGCTTACGCATTTCGTGAATTACGATACCACATGTGAAACTACTTGTTAAAAGTAGTAATGTTTGAATTAAAAGCGTTTTAAGTTCAAACAGTTGCGCTGGTGTTGGGCCATCTGCCGTACGACCAGCAAGGACTAGATAAGAGGCGAAAAGTGTTGCGAACAGCATAATTTCAGCCCCAAGAAAAATCCAGAATCCTAGGATATTCAATCTGCTTTGTTCGGATTGATATTCCAAAGGTAAGCTTTTATCTAAAGCCGCCATGTCATTTCACCTCTCATGCTATATGTTCTGTTTTTTTAATTTCATCAACACTGATATAGTAACCTTCATCATAATCGAATGAACGATAGATTAAGCAAGCTAAAATACCAACTCCACCGATTGCTGCAAGCCAGAACCAGCTAAATACTAATGCGAAACCTGCAAGACCGAAGAATCCAGACGCAATAATAGGCACACCAGAGTTACTTGGCATGTGAATTGGTTTGATATCTTCTGCTGCTGGTGTAACTGTTTCTCCGCGTTTTTTCATGTACCAGAAAGCATCAGCTTCTTTAATTTCAGGAAGCTTCGCGAAGTTGTAATGTTGTACAGGAGAGTGAGTTGCCCATTCAAGTGTACGACCATCCCATGGATCTCCAGTTGTGTCACGTTCACCGTGACGTGCACTCCAAATTACGTTGTAGCAAAGAAGTAGGAAGCCGATACCCATCATTACCGCACCAACAGATGCGATTTGGTTTAGCCATCCCCATCCAAGACTTTCAGAGTAAGTGTACATACGACGAGTCATACCGTCTAAACCTAAGAAGTACATTGGGAAGAAACAGATGTTGAATCCGCTCATAAAGATCCAGAATGTCCATTTACCTAGGCGTTCATTTAACATATGACCAGTCATTTTTGGATACCAGAATGTGAATCCAGCAAGCATAGCGAATACTGTACCTGCGATTAATACGTAGTGGAAGTGAGCGATTAGGAAGTAGCTGTTATGGTATTGATAATCAGCTGCTGCCATTCCAAGCATAACCCCTGTAACCCCACCGACTACGAAGTTTGGAATAAATGCCAATGACCAAAGCATTGGAACTGTAAAACGAATACGTCCTTTATACAGTGTAAACAACCAGTTAAAGATCTTAACCCCGGTTGGAATCGAAATCGCCATTGTCGAAATCGAGAAGAATGAGTTAACCGCTGGACCTGCACCCATCGTGAAGAAGTGGTGAAGCCATACGACGAAACTTAGTAAAGAAATTGCAACCATTGAGTATACCATCGCACTGTAACCGAATAGACGCTTACGTGAGAATGTACTAATGATTTCAGAGAAAATACCGAATGCCGGTAAAATAACGATATATACTTCAGGGTGACCCCATACCCAGAACAGGTTGGCCCATAACATCGGCATACCGCCGCTCGCCATCGTAAAGAAGTGAGCATCGAATAGACGGTCAAATGTCATTAATGCAAGAGCAACTGTTAATACTGGGAAAGCGAAAATAATGATAATTGTTGTAATTAAGATTGACCAAGTAAACATTGGCATTCTCATTAAAGTCATACCAGGTGTACGCATTTTTAAGATAGTAACAAGGAAGTTAATACCGGTCATTAGCGTACCGAGACCTGAAATCTGTAATGCAATTGCGTAGTAGTTATTTCCTACGCCTGAAGTAAACTCTGTACCTGCCATTGGGAAGTAAGAAGTCCACCCAGCGTCTGGAGAACCACCGATTACGAAAGCGATGTTGAATAACATTGCTCCGACAAAGAATAACCAGAAACTTAAAGCATTTAAGAACGGATATGCAACGTCACGAGCACCAATTTGTAATGGTACTACAAGGTTCATTAATCCCATAACGAATGGCATTGCCATGAAAAGAATCATTACTGTACCATGTGTTGTAAAGATCCCGTTATAGTGTTCAGCGTTTAAATAAGTTGTTTCTGGGAATGTTAATTGTGCACGGATCATTAAACCATCCATACCACCACGGAATAACATGATAACCGCAGAAATAATATACATAGCTCCGATTTTTTTATGGTCAACAGTTGTTAACCATTCGTCCCAAAGCCATTTCCATTTTTTATACTTTGTTAGTACGAAAATGATTGCTAATGTCACAAGAACGATAGAAGCGTCTGCACCGTAAATAATCGGGTCACCTGTGACAAAGAATTCATCAAGCTTCACTGTGTTCACTCCAATCTGTTGGAATAATAGCTATTATTTTTTGTTTTTGTAGTAGTTGTAATCACAATATTCAAGTGATTTTGGATCTACATAACTTAAGTGGTGACTAGAGAATGTCATACGACCAACTACACCAGGTTTAACAATTTCGTTGTACTTAGCTTCTGTTAGTTTAGGAGCAGTTTCTTGTACTTCTTTAACCCACTTGTCATATTTCTCTTTAGTTTTTGCTTCAACTTCGAACTCCATGTGTGTGAATCCTTCACCAGAGAAGTTCGCACTACGGCCTAGGTAAGAACCTGGCTTATCAGCTTGTAAATAAAGATCCATAATCATGCCATCCATTGTGTACTTCATACCACCAAGTTCTGGTACCCAGAAAGCATTCATTGGGCCGACAGAAGTCAGTTTGAATTGAATTGGTACACCAGCTGGGATGTTTAAATAGTTAACGGTTTCAATTTTTTCCTCTGGGTAACTGAATAACCATTTCCAGTTTGCAGATGTAACATAAATTTCAACTGGTTTAATATGTTCGGACTCTTTCGGAACCTCTTCCGAAGCATAAGTTGCTTTTACTGTTGGAATCGATAATGCGATAACGATAATAACAGGAACAAGCGTCCAAATAATTTCTAGTAATGTGTTACCGTGTTGTTCAGGTGGCTCATAGTCCATATTCTCTGGTTTTTCACGATAACGAATCAAGATGACTGTAAACAGAATGAATACAATTGCGATAATTAATGACATAAGCAAGAATGACCAAACAATTAAATCATACTGTGCTTTTGCAACAGGTCCTTGCGGATTTAATACTGCGAGTTTTTTATCACAGCCACCGAGGAACAGAAGTAATGATAACGGAAGAAGTGAAGCCAACTTCCAAAACGCTTTCTTTAGTTGCACGATTGAAAATCTCCTTTCTCCTTGGATTGAAACTATGCCAATAAAACAATATAAACCTATTAATTTATAGAAGGCAATAGTTTTTGATGTATTGTTAAAAAATAGACACAAATGCACACTTTTTAAGGTGAATATCATTTGTAACTTGATTACATTGTAAACTATTTTCCAGAGAAAAACGTGATTGTGAAAATTTTAAGATAAATAAAGTTATACCAGGATATCCAAGAAATAGAAAAAAGCTATCTTATGATAAGAAAGATAGCTGAATATTTTGTATATTTAGTTTATTTCTTGTGTGACAGTTCGTGGCTGTTCAAGTGTGACAATTTTTTTATATTTAACTTGGTATAAAATGTAACAAATAATCATAAATGGAATGCCGCAATAAAGAGCAATTCTTTGATCTGGAATGAAAGCCAAACTAACAAATGTAATGAAATTGAGCGAGAACGCTACGATTGGAACGAGTGGATAGAGCGGTGTACGATATTTTAAATCATTTATGTCGCCACCATTTTTCACGAAATTTCTACGGAAGAAAAACTGTGAAGCGGCGATTGACATCCAAACTACAACGGCAGCCATTGCTGCAATAGATGTTAAAACTAGAAAGACAGTATCTGCCGCAAATACACTTGTTAGTAAGGACAGGCTAGCGAAAATTAGGCTGAAAATTAATGCATTTAGCGGTACACCTTTTTTAGTTAATTTCGTAAATGCTGGACTTGCCATTCCTTGTTTTGCCATCGCCCACAGCATACGAGAATTTGCGTATAGACCAGAGTTAGCAACGGATAATACAGCTGTAATAATAACAAAGTTCATAATGTCTGCTGCATATGGGACACCGGCTACATCAAATACAAGTACAAAGGGACTTTCGACTAGATTAGCCTCTTGCCATGGGAGTAAACCTACAACAACTGATATCGCTAAGACGAAGAAGAAGAGAGTTCGCCAAATTGTATTTTTTATTGCTTTTGGAATTGTTTTTTCAGGATTTTCACTTTCTCCTGAAGCGATTCCAATTAATTCTGTTCCTTGGAAGGAGTAATTTACTGTAATCATCGTAAGAAGAACAGCTAATGTACCGTTTGGAAATAGCCCACCATTTTCAGTGAAATTATGAAGCATTGGAGCTGGCTTTCCATTGAAGTCTAGTAGACCGAACATAACAGCACCACCAAGCACGATGAAAATAACAATTGTCGCGACTTTTACACTTGCGAACCAAAACTCTGCTTCTGCATATGCTTTTGCTGATAAAGCGTTTACAAGGAAGAGTGCTGCTGCAAATGTAACGCACCAAATCCAGGAAGAAACGTCTGGAAACCAGCGTTTCATTAAAATACTTACAGTTGTTAACTCCACGCCAACTGTAACAGCCCAATTTAACCAATACATCCAACCAACAACAAATCCAAAACCAGGTGAAATGAATTTGCTTGCATAACTTTGGAATGAACCTGCTTCTGGCATAGCAACGGATAATTCACCAAGACATAACATCGTTAAATACATAACAAATCCACCGACTAAAAATGCAAGAATAGCACCACCAGGTCCGGCATTATGGACAATTTGACCAGATCCCATAAATAGCCCGGTTCCGATAACACCGCCGAGTGCAATCATAAATAGGTGTCTACTTTTCATTGTTCGTTTTAAATCTGTTTGTTCAATTTGTTGATTCATATGCCCTCACCCCGTATTTTCTTGAATGTGTGAACTTCGTTTTATTCTGAGTTTTTAATCATTAGTGGGGGATGCAACACACACTCGGTTTATTTGCTATGAAATGAATGGAGTATGTAAAAAAACGAACTATGACTAAATACTCTAAGAATGTTTGTTAACATGGTGATATCTTCACTATGTTAACAATTTTGATTTTAGCAAAATATTCTGGAAATGTATATTTATTTTTCTTTTTATTAAAAATAATTAGAATTTTTATAATTCATTCTATGAGCGATAATTCACATGATCTTTCTAGCAAACTAGTAAGAAGAAGGGTACAATGATAAGAGTTGTATCTGTAAAATAATAATTAATGGAGTTTTGTTTATAATGAAAAAGTTAAAATATCTTTTTGTTTTTGGGATTATAATTGCTGCTGCGTTTTTTATAGGGAAAGATAAAATCATGCAAAAGGCGCAAGTTCTACGCCTAGAATTTCTATCTGAAATGAAAGAAGCAGCTATGATTGAAGATGTTCCGTTTATTAAACAATTACCAGAATTACCTCGAGGATGTGAAGTGACAAGTTTAGCTATGTTGCTGCAATATAAAGGTGTACAAGTAGATAAGATGCAACTTGCTAGCGAAATTCATCGTGTTCCATTTGAACAAAATGGTTTGCGTGGAAATCCTTACGAGGGATTTGTGGGAAATATTTATACAAAGGCAGAGCCTGGATATGGTGTGTACAATAAACCAATCTTTGATTTAGCAGAAAAATATGTTCCTGAAAAAGTAATTAATTTAACAGGTAGAGACATGCAAGATATATATAAAGTAATTAGTTCAGGCTCTCCGGTATGGGTCATTATTAATACGACGTTTAAGCCGCTAGCTGAAAGTAGTTTTGAAACATGGAATACGAGTTCAGGCGAAGTGAAAATTACATATTATGAGCATAGTGCAGTAGTAATTGGATATGATCAAAACTTTGTATATGTAAATGATCCTCTTAAAAATAATCCACGTTTGGCTGTTCCGCGAGCAGAATTTGAGAAAGCTTGGGAGCAAATGGGAAAACAAGCAATTACTATTTTATAATAATGAAAAAGTCATCTTTTGGATGGCTTTTTCTTTTTAGTTTATCATCACTGAAAATTCAGAAGATTCTTTTAAAAGTTAACAATTCACGTTATAATAACATTTAACTTGGTGAAGAAGGGGAGAAGAGAAATGGATGTTGCAAAGGAACTTGTTTTGTCAAAAAATCAGTTAGTTGAGTGGAGAAGGCATTTTCATAAGTATCCAGAGTTATCTTTTCAAGAAGAAAAAACATCGCAGTTTGTGTTCGATATACTTCGGAAATTTCCATGTTTAGAAGTGTCACGGCCGACTAAATATAGTGTAATGGCAAAGTTAGTAGGTAAACATCCGGGCAAAACAGTTGCGATTCGCGCCGATATGGATGCTCTTCCTATTCATGAAGAAAATGAGTTTGATTTTATTTCTACATATAAAGGTGTAATGCATGCATGTGGTCATGATGGACATATAGCGATATTACTTGGGGTTGTATATAAGTTAGTAGAAGAAAGAGAGAAGATTAAAGGGGAGATTCGTTTTCTATTCCAACATGCTGAAGAGAATTTTCCTGGTGGTGCAGAGGAGATGGTTGCTGCAGGTGTAATGGAAGGTGTGGATTATATTATTGGTGCTCACCTTTGGGCGTCGTTAGAGGTTGGGAAAATAGGTGTTATTTATGGTCCTGCAATGGCTGCACCGGATGTTTTTAAAATTAAGATAGAGGGAAAAGGTGGACATGCTGGAATCCCTCATGAAACGGTGGATAGTATTGCAATTGGAACACAAGTCGTTTCGCAACTTCAGCAAATTGTATCTCGCCTCACGAATCCATTAGATTCTCTCGTAATATCTGTTACGCAATTTCATGCGGGGACAACTCATAATGTAATACCAGAGCAAGCCGAGATTGAAGGGACAGTGAGAAGTTTAAGACATGAATTACGAGGTGAAACAGAGAAGAAGATTGAGCGGATTGTGAAGCATATTACGGAATCTTACGGAGCGAAATATACATTTTCATATGAATATGGGTATCGACCAGTTGTAAATGACTATGAAGCTACAGAGCTTATTGAACAAACGGCATTACAACTTTATGGAAGGGATAGAGTTGTTCGTTTACAGCCGACGATGGCTGGAGAAGATTTTTCAGCGTTTTTACAAAAGGCACCGGGGACATTCTTTTTTATCGGAGCGGGAAATAAAGAGAAAGGTATTATATATCCTCACCATCACCCTCGTTTTACGATTGACGAAGATGCATTACCGATTGGAGTGGAAGTCTTTGTATCAGCCATTATGAACTTTATAAGTAAAGGAGAATGAGATGAAGAAAATACACATTCTAGCGCTTATCCCAGTTCTTTGTTTAGTAGTTGGGCCAATATTTGCGAATTCAGTTACTCCTTACGTATTAGGGATGCCATTTTTATTATTTTGGGTATTATTATCAGTGTTTATTACATCTTTTTGTATGGGGCTTGTGTACGTGTTTGATCCTGCTAATAAGGAGGATGTAAAATGACTGCATTACTTATCATTATTTTATTTTTGTTTCTCGCACTATTTTTAGGGATTCGGGCACAACATGGAAAAGATATGAATTTAGAGCAATGGTCAGTTGGGGGAAGAGGGTTTGGCACTATTTTTGTTTTTCTCCTTATGGCAGGTGAAATTTATACGACGTTTACATTTTTGGGAGGAAGTGGCTGGGCGTATAGTAAAGGAGCACCTACCTTTTATATTTTAGGCTATGGCGCTTTAGCTTATCTTTTATCGTATTTTTTATTGCCACCGATTTGGAAGTATGCGAAAGAGCATAACCTTGTTTCACAGTCGGATTTTTTTGCGAAGAAATATAGAAGTAAAGCGCTTGGGATTATTGTTTCAATTGTTGGTGTTGTTTCCATCATCCCATATCTTGTTTTACAGTTAAAAGGACTGGGAATTATCGTTTCAGAAGCTTCTTACGGAAGGGTGTCACCTGTTGTTGCGGTTTGGATTGGTGCTATTGTTATAACTATATATGTAATGGTTTCAGGTATACATGGTTCGGCTTGGACGGCCGCTTTGAAGGATATTATGATACTGTTTATCGTTATGTTTTTAGGTATATATTTACCGTATCATTATTATGGAGGATTTCAGCCGATGTTTGAGGCTGTAGAGGCAGCGAAACCGGGATTTTTATCTTTACCTGAAGAAGGAATGAGTATTTCTTGGTTTGTTTCTACTATTATATTAACGGCCCTCGGTTTCTATATGTGGCCTCATACATTTGCTTCTGCTTTTTCTGCAAAAAATGAAAAAGTATTTCGTAAAAATGCAGCAATTATGCCATTGTATTCTTTAGTTTTACTTTTCGTATTTTTTGCAGGATTTGCTGCTATATTACAGGTTCCGGGATTAAAAGGAGCGGATGTAGACCTTTCATTGTTCAGACTTGCTCTTCAAACGTTTGACCCTTGGTTTATTGGAATTATTGGTAGTGCGGGAGTATTAACGGCATTGGTTCCGGGTTCGATGCTTGTTATGGCGGCTTCTACACTGTTAGCGAAAAATATTTATCGAACGATAGTTCCATCTGCTTCAGATAGACAAGTTGCTAAGATGGCAAAATTATTTGTGCCTGTAGTAACGCTCGTGGCAGTTTTATTTACATTTAAAGGAGGAGAAACGATAGGAGCGCTTCTATTAATGGGATACAGTATCGTTACACAACTTTTCCCTGCACTTGTATGTAGTTTGTTTCCACGTCAAATTATTACGAAGCAAGGAGCTATTGCAGGAATGGGAGTTGGGCTATTAGTGGTCGCATATATTACCTTATCTGGTTCAACTATAGCCACGATGTTTCCGAGTTTCCCGCAGTATATAAAAGATTTGAATGTAGGTATAGTCGCATTGTTAATTAATATAATTGTGATGTTTGTAGTCAGTGGATTTACAAAAGGTGTATTTATAAAGAAAAACACTATAATAGTGGAAAAGTAATTCGTTTATCCCGCATTAACAAGCAGTAAGACCCCCACCTCAAAATTCAGCGGAAGCAAAGAAGTTAGGTGGGGGCCTTGCTGCCTGTAAAAGCCCGATTGGTGAGGGGTGATTAAAGTTTTACTTTATTAGAGCTATCTTTGAAAAGAGATAGCTCTTTTTTGTATATATTTTCTTCAATTAGCGGAATCTAACTAAAAACTTGTTGAAAAGGAAGTTAGGTGGGGAAATTGTTAGAGCTTGAAGGTAACTTATTTGAAGTTATGAAAGAAATTAGGGATGAGTTAGGTTCACCTAATGATTTAACAATTAGAGAAGTTGCTCTTGCTGGGAGTTTTACACGTTGTGCGGTTGTGTTTTTATGTGGGTTAACAGACAAGGATAATGTTTATAAATATGTAGTTCGTACTCTTCAATATGAAGAAGTGCAAAATGAAGCGGCTGTCGTTCAGACGTTATTGGACCGTTTTATTTCTATTGCGGAAGTGGGTAAGAAGACAACATTTCCGGATATTATAAATGCGATTTTAGCGGGAGATACAGTTATATTAATTGATAATATTCAAACTGCTATCATTATTAATAGTAGGGCTTGGGAGAAGCGAAGTTTAGAACCACCAGTGACAGAAGATTTAATACGCGGACCGAGAGTTGGATTAAATGAAGATATTAATGTGAATAAAATGTTAATCCGACGCAGCTTACGCGATCCAAAGTTGAGGTTCCAATCTTATATTATGGGGAAGCGATCGCAGAAAGAAGTAACCCTAGTATATATAGAAGATATTATTAATCCTCACATTGTAAAAGAGTTAGATCGCCGTCTTCAATCAATAGTGACAGATGTCGTTTTGGAAACAGGTACGATTGAACAATTAATTCAGGATAATAATTTATCCCCATTTCCACAGTTTTTGAATACAGAGAGGCCTGATAATATTATAGCCTCATTAGCGAAAGGGAAGGCGGCCATTTTAGTAGACGGATCCCCGTTTGCTCTTATTGCACCACTTGTGTTTGTTGATATTTTTCAATCTGTAGAAGATCATTATGAGCGCTGGGTGATTGGAACGTTATTAAGGTTTTTACGTATGGGTTCAGGCATAATTGCGGTTTTGTTACCAGCTATGTATGTAGCACTTGTATCTTATCATCAAGGACTTATTCCTTCTAAATTGGCTTATTCAATTGCAGGTGCGAGGGAAGGTGTTCCGTTTCCTGCATATATTGAAACATTAATGATGGCCTTGACTATGGAATTAATACGAGAAGCTGGAATCCGATTGCCGAAACCGATGGGGCAAACGATAGGGATTGTAGGAGGTCTTGTAATTGGAGAAGCTGCGGTAAATGCAGGGATTGTAAATCCGTTTTTAGTTATTATTATTGCAGTTACTGCGATTGCTACGTTTTCGCTTCCTGTATATAGTATTACGATTACGTTCCGAATTTTACTTTTCGTCTTTGTATTAGCTGCAACGGCTTTTGGACTGTATGGGATTATTCTAGCTCTGATCGCACTTGCTATTCATATTACAAATTTAACAAGTGTTGGTATACCGTATACAACTCCCATTGCTCCTGCATTTTATAAAGATTGGAAAGAAGAATTTATTCGCATGCCAAAATCGATGTTGAAAGATAGACCAGAGTACTTACAAACAAAAGACTCTACAATACGTCCAAAGGAGCGAAAATAAGTGAAACCATTTGAGTATGGCGATGAAGAGATTGGATCTCGGGAAATTGGGTTTGCGGTATCATCGACCATTATTGGTATAGGGGCATTGTCTATGCCAAGAGATATCGCTAACCAAACTTTATTTTCGGACGGTTGGATTATCTTGCTTTTGGGTGGACTGATTTGCGCAGTTTTAGGCTGGTTTGTGACGAGAGTGGCTATCTTATTTCCAAAACAAAATTTTGTTCAATATACGAGTGCGCATTTGACGAAGCCTGTTGCATACACAATTAGTAGTATTTTAGTATTAACTTTTGCTGCTTTGACAGCGTATGAATCGCGAATGATTTCAGTTATTTCTCAAACGTATTTATTTAGTGATACACCAATACAACTACTGTCTTTTTTCTTCTTATTAGTTGTTATTTATGGAATAGCAGGATCAAGAGCAGCCTTATTAAGGTTAAATGTTTTATTCTTGCCTATTGTTTTAATTGCGATAGTACTTCTTTCTTTATTGAATATAAATTTAATGGAAATAAATAATTTACTACCAGCTTTTCAAACGAAAGTAAGTCAATATGCTGTTGGAGTTAAAAATTCTATTTTTACGTTTATTGGATTTGAAGTAGCGTTATTTTATGCAGTTTTGCTGAATAATAAGACAGCGAAAAAAGCGCCAATGGCAGTCGCGAAAGCGGTGATGGTAAACGTGCTGTCATACATTTTAATTTATGTAACTTGTATTAGTGTTTTTACTTATATGACAACACGTGGATTGACATATCCAACAATTGAATTAGGGAAAGAAATTGAAATTGGTGGAGGATTTTTAGAAAGGTTTGATGCGATTTTTTTTACGACTTGGATTATTACTATTTATAACACTACAGCAATGTATTATGACGTCGCATCTTTATTGTTTTGTGCTATGTTTCCGAAAGTGAAGAAACAAATTTTTATTTTCGTAAGTGCCCCTATTATTTTTATGGTGAATATGATACCTAGTAGTTTAAATACTTTATCAAGTTATGGGACTTATTTAGCTTGGATAGATATGGGGTGTGTTGTGTTAGCACCTTTGCTCGTTTTAATTGTATATAAAATAAAAAGAAGGAATGGTGGAAATGAAACACCTTCTTAAAATTATAATGGTTATGGCTTTAACTGGATTTATGAGTGGGTGTTCTGAGTTAGAAGAGATAGAAGAAAGAGGATTTGTAGTAGGAGCGGCTTACGATATTGTGAAGGAGAAGAAAGCGAATCCAATTATGAAAGGGACCTATCAGATGGTACTCCCCAGTAAATTGTCTCAACAGGGTGGACAAGGGGGTGGGGATAGCGAAAATTATATTAATGTTAGTGCAAAAGCAGATAGTGTATTTGAACAAATAAGAATAATCGCCAAAAAAATTAGTCGTACATTATTTTTCCCTCATATACAGGTGATTATTTTCTCTGAAGAATTACTTTCACATCCATACATTTTACAAAATACGTTAGATGTATATATTCGCGATCATGAGATGAGAAGAAATATTCGTTTATTCGTTTCTAATAAAAATGCCGAAGCTATTTTAAAACAAAGTGCCAAGCCTGAAAATTTACCGGCGCAGTATATTGATATGTTAGCTGAACACCCTCCGAAAAATGCCCAAATGATTGAGGCTGCAAGAATTGGTGAGGTGCAGGAAAAGATGATCTCTAACCGAAGTTTTGTATTACCTATTCTGGAACTAACAAAACAAGGAGTACAAATGAACGGTGCAGCATTGTTTCGTGGAAAGGATAATAAGTGTGTAGGCAATTTGAGTGGGGAAGAAACAGTAGGGATGAATTATATAATAGGTAAAAAAATTGGAGGTTTTTTTACCATCCGTAAAAAGAATCAACTTATTACATATGAAATTCATAAGTTACGTCGAAAAATTAAAGTATCCACAACGAATGCTACAAAACCAAAGTTTGATATTCATTTATCTCTGGAAGGCACATTGGCTGAGTTGCATTTTAGTGATCATAAAAAGGTTTTGAATGAAAAGCGTTTAGAGAAGGATATATCGGAAGAAATGGAGAAGCGTATTCAAAAATCAATTAAACTTGTTCAAAAAAAATATAAGGTAGATGTACTAGAGTTAGGGGAAGTGTATAAGCGATATAATTATAAAGAGTGGAAAAAGGTAAGTAAGAATTGGGATCAAGGCGAAAATTACTTTAGTAATGCTGAAATTACTGTTCATGTTCATCCAACAATTGAACATTCAGGTTCAGCTTTACCGAAAAGAGTGAAATAAGGTGATGAAAGTTGTTTACTGGATTAGGAATTAGTTGCACGATATTAATGGCAGTTCTTCCAGGAACTATATATTTTATTCATAAAAAACTCACAACGTATGGAGCACAGCCGTGGAATACTGATGTGCAAAAAAAGAAACCTGAATAATTTCAGGTTTCTTTCGTGCAAAGCATATGTGAAGGGGGATACCTTCTATGTATGCTTTGCTTTATACAAGCCCTAACCAATGTACCAATTGTGTAGAGAGGAATGTAACAACAATGGCGATAACGGTAGGGATTGCAAACGATAAGAATGTCCATTTTGCACTTTTTGTTTCTTTGTATATATTAACAAGTGTTGTTCCGCACGGGAAATGAAGAAGTGAGAACAACATTGTGTTTAACGCTGTTAACCAAGTCCAACCATTTTCTAGGAATAGATTTTTAATTTGATTAAAATCATCTATTTCAGTTAAAGCCCCAGTTGATAAGTAAGACATTAATAAAATTGGGATTACAATTTCATTAGCGGGTAGTCCAAGAATGAATGCAGCTAGAATAAACCCGTCAAGTCCTAACATTTTAGCAAATGGATCTAGGAAGTTTACAAAATACATAAGTAAGCTTGTGTCACCGATAAAAATGTTAGCAAGTAACCAAGTTAATGCAGCCGCAGGGGCAGCAACAACTATAGCTCGTTTTAAAACATAGATTGATTTATCGAGTGTTGCGCGAACAATTGTATTCCAAACTTTTGGCTTGCGGTACGGAGGTAACTCAAGTGTGTAGTGAGTTGGAACCCCTTTTAAGGCTGTTTTTGATAGTACCCAAGAAACGGTTAATGTCATAATAACACCAATTACAACCATTCCAACTACAACACCAGCAGTAACCAATGTTTGCATACTGCCTGTATAACCAGCAGCCATAAATAGTGAAGCCATTAAAATTAACATAGGCCAGCGACCGTTACAAGGAACGAAGTTGTTCGTTAAAATTGCTAGCATACGTTCACGTGGTGATTCAATGATACGTGTTGACATAATGGCTGCTGCATTACAACCAAATCCCATTGCCATTGTTAAAGATTGTTTCCCGTGTGCGCCGGATCGTTTGAATAAGCGGTCCATATTAAACGCGACACGTGGTAAGTATCCGTAGTTTTCTAATAGCGCGAACATAGGGAAAAAGATTGCCATAGGTGGTAACATAACGCTAATAACAGCACCGATACCACGGAACAAACCAAGTATTAAAATGCCATGTAACCATTCAGGTGCATGCGCTGCTTGGAACCAAGATGTTAAATATCCTTCGGCCCATCCGAAGAATTCGGCAATCATATCAGATGGTACGTTAGCGCCTGCAATTGTAAGATAAAAAATAATAGATAAAATACCGAGCATAATTGGGAATCCCCAGATTGGAGATGTGAAAATTTTATCTAGTTTTTCGGAACGATATAATTTATCAGTATTTGTATATTGGATGGATTCTTTACATATGCTTGCTGATGTTCGGTAAATATCTCCGACTATATCATCTCGTATATCTTCTTTTGAAAGTGTTTGTGCATGTTGAATAATATAGTCTAATGGAAGAGCTTTACTGGCTGAGTGAGATTCCATTAATTACGACCTCCCTTACAAGTGGTTCATTATGGTGTTTTTGAAGTGTAGTTAAGAAATTTTTATCTCCATCTAATATACGTAACGTAATCCAACGTGCTGGATACGTATCACCGAATACTTTATAAATTTGTGGCTCTAATTCCTGAATCATATTTTCGATTTTTTCGCTGTAAGTAATTTTAATTGGTGTTGGAATTAGTTTTTTATTTGCTACTTTTGCAATAACATTTAGCAAATGACCAATACCTACTCGGTTACGTGCTGAAATTTTAACGACAGGCACACCAAGTGATTTTGCTAATTTCTTTTCATCGATAACAATCCCTTTTTTCTCGGCTTCATCAATTAAGTTAATGCAAATGACTACATTATTTGTCATCTCCATCACCTGGAGTGCTAAATTTAAATTTCTTTCCATAGCAGTTGCGTCTATAACAACTACAGTTACTTCTGGTTTTTCAAATATAATATAATCCCTTGCTACTTCTTCGTCTGCGGAATTTGAGTATAGTGAGTAAGTTCCAGGTAAATCTATTAATGTATAATTACTTCCGTTATGTTCATATTCTCCTTCAGCTTTTAAAACAGTTTTTCCCGTCCAGTTTCCAGTATGTTGTTTTAAGCCTGTTAAAGTATTAAATAATGTACTTTTCCCTGTATTCGGGTTACCAGCTAAAGCGATACGATGTTTGCTCATCTGAAATCATCTCCTATTAATACCCCGAAAATAAGGGAGCTTTCTTCTTTACGCAGTGCAATAGTTGTGTTGCTCACTTGATAAGCGACCGGATCTCCAAGTGGACTGCGTTGCAATACTTTAATCGTCGCCCCCGGGATAAATCCCAAATCTAATAAGCGTCGTTTCATAGTTCCTTCTAATTGTATCTTCTCAATTTGTACAAACTCTCCTATTTTAAATTCGGAAAGTGGTTTTATATTAGCCGATACCATAAAAGTTACCTCATCTCTATATTTTTAGTTTGAGTTTAAAAAGTTTCCTTAGGTAAACTTTTTGTTAGTAATATAGTAGACTACATTGGATGATGCTGTCAATTGGTACTTTAAAAATATTCATTTAATTTTAGAATTGTTCCAATTTATTTAGTTGTACTAAAAAATATTACTGAAATTCTTTTTTATGTGCATAAATTAGGCGTGTAAAAGTTACAAAATACAGCGGAATTGTAAATATAACTTTAATTAAAAGGGAAAAAGAGAGAAAAACATTTACATTGGATTTACATTGTTAAGAATAAATTTACATTACAGCTTAAATAGTGTGGATTTTGTTGGGTTCTTTAACTATAAATGTTGGGATTCCTAGTTTTTAAGGATTATTATCGTCATTTACTTAAAATTAAAAATTGCTTAACACTTACATAATATTATTGTCCTACAATGAATTTGTGTTCGAAAGAAGTAGACAAATGTGAAAAGTGATAATCCAAATGGGGGTACAAGACATGGTTATGAAAAAGGGTATTAAATTTTCTTTAGCAGCTTTAGTGGTAGCGGGTTCATTAGTGGGATGTGGAAAAGCAGAAGAGACATCAGGTAAAGATGCTAAAGGAAACGATAATGCAAAACAAGAATTGTCAGGTACGATAGCAGCTGCAGGCTCTACAGCACTTCAACCTCTTGCAGAGGAAGCTGGAAAGAAATTTATGGAGAAAAATTCAAACGTTTCTATTCAAGTGCAAGGTGGCGGTAGTGGAACTGGAATTAACCAAGTAGCTTCTGGTGCAGTCCAAATTGGTAACTCAGATGTTCCATCTGCAGATAAAATAAAAGATGCTAATAAGGCGAAAGAATTAGTAGATAACAAGGTAGCGGGTATTGCATTCGCACTTGTCGTAAATAAAGATGTAAAAGTTGATAACTTAACAGTACAACAAGTACAAGATATCTTCACTGGAAAAGTAACAAACTGGAAAGAAGTAGGCGGGAAAGATGAAAAAATCAACGTGATTAATCGTCCAGCTTCTTCTGGTACACGTGCTACATTTGAAAAAACAATTATGAAAGACGCGAAAATCAATGATGGAACTGGTACTACACAAGATTCTAACGGTGCAGTAGAACAAGCGATTAACTCTACTCCAGGTTCAGTAAGTTATTTAGCGATGTCTTACATGGTTGGCGAGAAAAAAGGTGCGCTACAAACAGTAAAAATTGATGGTGCTGAACCAAAAGTTGAAAACATTGCGTCTGGTAAATATCCATTTTGGTCTTACGAGTACATGGTAACGAAAGGTGAGGCAAAAGAAGCAACAAAAGCTTACATTGACTATGTAAAAGGTAAAGATTTTGAAAAGCAAGTAGAAGATATGGGTTATATTCCAATGTCTAAATTAAATAAGTAATAAAATTTATGGGGCTGGCTGCAAGGCCAGTCCTGTTCATTTCAATTTATGAAGTGGGGTCTGTCCTGTGATGAAGGGGAAAAAACAAATTAATTACGTAAAAAGTGAATATATAGGAAGATCACTTGTTACGTTTTGTGGTATTTTTATTGTTTTAATTACATTAGCTATTATTGCGTTTATTTGTGGTAAAGGTATTCAATCTTTTACACAAAGTGGTATCTCATTTACTGAGATGTTAACATCGACAAAATGGAATCCAAATGCTGATCAAGGATCCTTCGGGGCTTTAATTTTCATTGTAGGTTCAACGGTGGTTTCGTTAGGTGCGGTCATTATTAGTGCACCAATTGCTATAGCTCTTGCTATATTCATGAATTTAATTTCGCCAAAGTTTGGAAATAAAGTATTGAAGCCTGTTTTAGAATTATTAGTTGGTATTCCTTCGGTTGTATACGGATTATTAGGGGTTACGATTTTAGTGCCACTATTACGTGATTCGTTTGGGGGAGTAGGCTTTAGTTTAATTGCGGGTATTGTTGTATTAAGTATTATGATTTTGCCAACTATTGCTAGTATCGCTTCTGATGCAATACGTTCTGTTCCATTTGATTATTTAGAAGCTTCTTATGGTCTAGGATCAACGAAATGGCAAGCGATTAGCCGAGTAATTGTTCCTGCTGCGAAGAAAGGGATTTTAACAGGTGTTGTTTTAGGTTTAGCGCGTGCTTTTGGTGAAGCGCTAGCGGTTCAAATGGTAATCGGGAATACGATTAAATTACCAGAAGGAATATACAGTCCAACAGCGACGTTAACTGGTATTTTAACAATGGACATGACAAATACATTAAACGGAACTGCTTGGAACAATGCGCTATGGACTTTAGCAATGATTTTACTTGTTATTTCATTCCTGTTTATTTTAGTAATTCGAGCGATTGGGCAAAGAGGTGAGCGATAATAATGAATGCAAGAACGGTAAATAAAGTTTGGACAGGTATCTTTTATACGATTGCAGCTTTAGTTGTAGCTTTGCTAGTGTTCTTAGTGTTTGAAATTTTACAAAAGGGATGGGGTTTTTGGGATCCTAATTTCTTGTTTGGAGAACCAAGTAATACAAGAGCTGGTGGTGGGATTGGTCCGCAGTTATTCAATTCCTTCTATATGCTTGTTATAACGCTTATTATATCTATTCCTCTTGGATTAGGTGCTGGAATATATTTAGCAGAGTATGCAAAGCAAGGACGTTTTTTAAACTTTGTTCGTTTATGTATCGAGACAATGGCATCTTTACCTTCTATTGTTGTTGGTTTATTCGGTTTGTTAGTGTTCGTTACAATGACTGGTTGGGGATATACAGTAATGGGTGGTGCCCTTGCTTTAACTATTTTAAACTTACCGGGCTTAACGCGTGTTTGTGAAAATGCGATTTCAGAAGTTCCTTCTAATGTGAAAGAAGCAAGTCTTGGGCTAGGTGCAACGAAGTGGCAAACGATCACTCGTATTATTATTCCGTCGTCATTACCACAAATCATTACAGGTGTTATTTTAGCTGCGGGTCGTATATTTGGTGAAGCAGCGGCATTAATTTATACAGCGGGTTTAACATCTCCGATTTTAAATTCAGCAGCGGACTTCTCAAGTCCTGCTCATCCTTTAAATCCATTTAGACCAGCTGAAACGTTAGCGGTTCACATTTGGAAGTTAAATTCTGAAGGAATTATCCCGGATGCGAAGTTAATTGCGACAAAATCTGCAGCTGTATTAATTATTATGGTATTACTATTCAATGTTATTTCACGCTTAGTAGCATCTATATTACACAAGCGCTTTACAGGAACGAAAAGAAAAAGTAAAACGACGAAAAAGGTAAAAGCGGCATAAATTATAAAGAAGAACTCTCTACTTATAGATAGGGGGTTCTTTTGTATTTTAATTATAGAAGGAAAGGGCGTAACGATTGTTGAATTTGTGATTAATTATATAGACGAACAGATGTAATTTAGATTGTGGATTCTAGTGAATCTCTAGAACGGTATGCGGAAAAAATGATGGATTATATGAGTAGGTAGAGAAAAAGGGTTATCTTCATTCGTGAAGATAACCCTTTTCTTTTAAATATCAGGTGTTTCTGTAGAAGTGCTTATTTTTCTACGGGAGCGTCTTTTTCTCCCGATTTTATCTAATAGTTCATACATAACTGGAACAACTACTAATGTAAGAACAGTTGAGACTGCCAAACCACCGATGACAACGACGGCTAAACTTTTTGATACCATACTCCCTGCTTGGGATTGGCCAAATAAAAGTGGGAGCATAGCAACGATTGTTGTAATAGCTGTCATAATAATTGGGCGTAGTCTAGTAGAACCTGCTTCAAGTAAGGCTTCTCTTGTTTCCATTCCGTGTTCCCGATTTTGTTGGACTCTTTCTATTAATACAATAGCGTTTGTAACAACAATCCCGATTAACATTAATGCGCCGATTAAGGAATTTACATCAACAGGTGTTCGTGAAACGATTAAGCCTAAAATACCACCGACAGCAGCTAACGGTAAGGAGAATAGGATTGCAAAAGGAGCACGTGCTTGCCCGAAGGTGATAACCATAATTAAATATACAATCCCTATTGCAATCCCCATAATTTTGAATAAATCTGTAAAATTCTCTTGCATAGATTCAGTAGCTCCTGCGATATTGACTTTTGCACCACTAGGTAAATCTAAGTCAGTTATCGCTTTATTTACTGCTGTGTTTACTTTACTCAAATCTTCATTTGAAGCTTCGGCTGTAATTTGGATTGTTTCTTTTCCGTCTTTATGGAAAATTTCTGTTTGCGTTTGTTTTTCTGAAATAGTTGCGATGTCTTTTAAAGGTATTGGGCCATTAATAGGTGATAGTATGTTTGTATTTAAAATATCTTCTTGTTTATTAATGTTTTCTTTTTTGTGTTCTATCATAATAGTAGTTTTTTCATTATTAATTGTAATTTCGCCAATAGGTGATTTCTTCATAAGGAATGCTACTTGTTGCGCAGCTATTTCTGGTGTTAAACCTAGTTGTTCAGCCTTTGTTTGATCAATATGAATTTGCCATTCTTTCTTAGAGTCTTCTAAATTTGTTTTTACTTTAGAAAGATCATCCATGCTTTTTAGTTTTGTTTCAACGATAGTAGCCGCCTCTTTTAAATCCGCTTCGTTAGTAGCTGTTACGTTAAATTGTAAGTTATTGCCGCCGCCAGAACTTGAATAACTTGTTTTTATATAATCAAGTTCAGCAGGCTCAAAAGTTTTATTTTCCTTTTTTAACTCTTTAATATATTGATCAATATCAGAACCTTTTTTAAAGACTACGAATATACTAGCAAGGTTATTTTTAGTTGTTTGCCCCCATTGTGCATCTTCTGCGCTAGATCCCATTCGTAAAATAACGTCTGTTATATCTGAATTAGAAAGTAATTTCTTTTCAAAATCAAATGCTTTTTGTTTTTGAGATTCAGCATTATAATCGGCTGGAAATGTCATGTTAATAGATAACATTGTGTCGTCTTCAGATTTTATGTTTGCTTTCGGTAGTAATATATAGGCCGCAATTGATCCTGCAAATAATAAAAATGAAGTAAGTAGAATAATGAATTTATGAGAAAGAGCCCACTTTAATGTAGCGACATATCGTGATGAAGAACTTGGCTTTCGATGCTTTGTTTTTTTGAGTAGTAAAAAAGCCATAAGTGGAACAACTGTTAGTGCAACGATTAAGGATGATAGTATAGAATATACAACTGCTAATACCATAGGTAACATTAATTTTCCGATTGCTCCTGATACGAGGCCGATAGGTAAAAAAACAGCGACCGTTGTTAAAGTAGAAGAAGTAATTGCGACTGCGACTTCTTTCGTTGCATCGAGAATGATATCTTTAGAGAAAGAATCTTTTTGTAAACGGCGGAAAATATTCTCGATGACAACGATACTATCATCGACGAGACGTCCAACCGCAACAGCTAAACCACCGAGGGTTAAAATGTTAAGCGTAATGTTAGATTGATGTAGTAAAAAGAGTGTTAATAAAATAGATAATGGAATACTGACAACAGCGATGAGTGTTGTTCGGAAGTTACGTAAAAAGATTAAGATAATTAGAGTTGCAGCGATTGCTCCAAGTATTACTTCTTTTCCCATGCTAGTAACAGCATTTTCAACTTGTTCATGGGTTGAAGCCAAAAGTTTAATAGAAAATTGATTTTTATATTCCTTATCTATCTCTTTAACTTTTTTATCAATCTCTTTTCCAATGGCAACTGCATTTTTACTTGGCTCTTTCATGATGATTAATCCTGTGCCTTCTTCTCCGTTTATATGTGAGATTGTATCGTAGTGTTGTTTAATTTCAATTTGAGCAATGTCTTGCAATTTCACTTGGGGTGCCACAGTGATGTTTTTAATGTCATTTACATTTTTTATGTCCCCAATGACGCGGAGGTTGTATTCTTCCTGATTAACAGTAATTGCCCCAGCTGGAGTAGAAGTTTCTTTTCCTTGTAAAACAGTTAATATCTGCTGTGATGTTACGTTTTTGTTTTTTAATTGGTTCGGATCAAGTACGATAGATAATTCAGAGGTGGATTTTCCGAAAAACATAACGTTGGCAACACCATCAATGTTTTCGAGTTGTGGTACGATTTCTTTTTCAATTTGTTTTTCATCTGTTTTTGAAAAACCGTTTTGTTTCTGGATAGTAATTTGAGCGAGTGGAATCATAGAAGTGTTTAATTGACTAACTACGGGCTTGGTTACATCTTTAGGTAATTTAATTGTATTGACGGCTTTTTCGACTTCGCGTGCTGCATCTTTCATGTTTGCTTTTGATGTATACGCAATGTCGATACGTGATAATCCCTCGTATGTAGAAGAAGTAATGGTGTCGACGTGCTCTAAATTGCGAAATTGTTTTTCGAGAGGATCAGTTACATCTTTTGTCATCGTTTCAGCGTCGAGTCCTTGAGATAAGGTTGTGACGGTAATTGCTGGATTGTCGATACTTGGTAAAAATTCCATAGGTAATTTAGAGCCGGAATAAACACCGAGTATGGAAATGAGAAAAATCATGATGATAATGGCAGCTCGGTTTTTTAATGAAAACTTTGTTAACCTATCCATAAAATAATTCCTCCATTGGTTTATTTATAGTTGAGTGCGTCCTTTCTTACTATATAACAAAAAATGGATATTTTTCATCAATTAAATGTAAAAAAATTCTAACAATATCCTTAAGTTTATATTAGGGTTGGAATGTTGTTAATTTGTAGGGAGATAAATTTTGAATGAGAAGGAAGGGGATAATGCGCGCGAGTGGTTGTTTAATGTAGATGGGATTTTTTCTTACGGCTAATTTGTATGGTTATTTTATAGAAGGATAATTATTATAAACTTTAATATAGAAGAGAATGAACATTTGGGAAGGCATTGTGAAATACAATTTGGTTGAACGGAGTGTATTAGCATACAATTAAAATAACTATTTTCAGTAGTAAGGATAATAGTTATTTCTATAGAAGAAATTAGGGTAGATAATTTTTTTTATGTTTTTTATAAAAACACTTGTTATTTGAAAATCATGATGGTATATTAATAAACGTCGCTGATGCGGAAACGCAGAAAACGACAAAAAAGAAATTTTAAAACTTAGTTGACATCGAAAAATGAAGATGTTAATATGATGAAGTCGCTTCTGAAGCGGTGGACAAGTTCTTTGAAAACTGAACGAAACAAACAACGTGAAACGTCAATTTTTATTTTAGATGCTAGACAAACTAACTTTATTGGAGAGTTTGATCCTGGCTCAGGATGAACGCTG
>NZ_JBQAGZ010000011.1:0-82864 GCF_051916605.1 Bacillus cereus group sp. MYBK195-1
TAATGATGGCAGAGAGGTCACACCCGTTCCCATACCGAACACGGAAGTTAAGCTCTCTAGCGCCGATGGTAGTTGGGACCTTGTCCCTGTGAGAGTAGGACGTTGCCAGGCTAATATTATTCCGCAGTAGCTCAGTGGTAGAGCTATCGGCTGTTAACCGATCGGTCGTAGGTTCGAGTCCTACCTGCGGAGCCATTATGCTTCCATAGCTCAGCTGGTAGAGCACTTCCATGGTAAGGAAGAGGTCACCGGTTCAAGCCCGGTTGGAAGCTTGGGAATAGGTTTAAAACTTTTTTGGCCCGTTGGTCAAGTGGTTAAGACACCGCCCTTTCACGGCGGTAACACGGGTTCGAATCCCGTACGGGTCACCACTTTTGGAGGATTAGCTCAGCTGGGAGAGCACCTGCCTTACAAGCAGGGGGTCGGCGGTTCGATCCCGTCATCCTCCACCATATATATTTAAAATGTCGGAGGGGTAGCGAAGTGGCTAAACGCGGCGGACTGTAAATCCGCTCCTTCGGGTTCGGCAGTTCGAATCTGCCCCCCTCCACCATTTTCTTTAAAATAACCTGAGAGGGTTTATTTTTTTGAAAAGATAACCATACTAGTAAATATTAATGGGCTATAGCCAAGCGGTAAGGCAACGGACTTTGACTCCGTCATGCGCTGGTTCGAATCCAGCTAGCCCAGCCATTTACGAGCCATTAGCTCAGTTGGTAGAGCATCTGACTTTTAATCAGAGGGTCGAAGGTTCGAGTCCTTCATGGCTCATCATTTTTGCGGAAGTAGTTCAGTGGTAGAATACAACCTTGCCAAGGTTGGGGTCGCGGGTTCGAATCCCGTCTTCCGCTTAATTAATAAGGGGCCTTAGCTCAGCTGGGAGAGCGCCTGCCTTGCACGCAGGAGGTCAGCGGTTCGATCCCGCTAGGCTCCATCTAAATAAAAAAGCTTACATCATATGATGTAAGCTTTTTTTGTGTTTAAAAAGACAGCTTTTATACTTGTCGTTTAAAATGAAGAAAACGTAAAAATAAGGGATGGGGAGATAATTGTGAAAGTTGTTATTGCATCTGATTCATATAAAGAAAGCCTAAAAGCTATAGAAGTATGTGGAGCTATTGAAAGAGGTTTTAGAGCAATTTTTCCTAATGCAGAGTATGTGAAAATACCAATTGGAGATGGAGGAGAAGGGACGGTTGAATCACTTGTTGATGCTACAGGGGGGAGAATTATATCAATTAGTGTGACAGGACCGCTTAGAGAAGGTATACAAGCTTTTTATGGCATTTCTAAAGATAAAAAGACAGCGTTTATTGAAATGGCAGCAGCATCAGGATTACAGCACGTTCCAGTTGAAAAGCGCAACCCACTTATTACAACGACAAAAGGAACAGGAGAACTTATATTACATGCGTTAGATCAAGGAGTGGAGTACATAATTTTAGGACTTGGAGGAAGTGCTACGAATGATGGTGGGGCAGGTATGTTAGTAGCTTTAGGAGTAAGATTTATAAATGACAAGGGTGAAATAATAGATCCATCTGGAGGCACATTACATTCGATTGTTGCTATTGATTTTTCACGAATGGACCCACGCTTAAAGGGGGTAAAGATAGAAGCGGCATGTGATGTGGATAATCCATTAGTCGGAATGCAGGGAGCATCTTTCATATTTGGGAGACAAAAGGGTGCAAATGTAGAGATGATGAAAGAGCTAGATGAGAATTTACAACATTATGCGAATATGCTTAAACGATATGTATCTTTTGATGTATCTGAAATACCTGGTGCAGGGGCAGCGGGAGGAATGGGAGCGGCTGTTATTTCAGTGTTAAAGGGAGACTTGCGAAGGGGCATTGAAATTGTATTAGATTATACAAATTTCGATAAACATATAGAAGATGCAAATCTCATTATAACTGGTGAAGGTAGAATAGATAAACAAACTGCATATGGAAAGGCTCCTGTGGGTGTTGCGGGGCGTGCAAAACGTTTTTCTGTGCCTGTAATTGCTATTGGAGGGTCTGTATCATCTGATTATTCAGCTGTGTACGAGAAAGGAATAGATGCGGTATTTAGTATTACAACGAGACCGATGACACTAGAAGAAGCATATAAAGTAGCAGAAGAAAATATTGAAATGACAACAAAAAATATTGCAATAGTATGGAAAATAGCATCAGAAAAACACTTCTAAATGTAGGAGTGTTTTATTATTATTATTTAATAATAGTGATTGCGATTGTTTCATTAAGTTAACTTTATACATAGAATAGTCTTGAAATTTGGTTTTCAGTATGAATATAAGTGCATAAATTGTATATCCATACAGAAAAATGTCGAGTTGAGTCAGACTATATAAAAGATTTAAAATATTTAGTGAAGGCATAAAAGGGGGATACTATCTATGAAAAAAGAAATCTCAGTTATTGGAGTTCCAATGGATTTAGGACAGATGCGTCGTGGAGTTGATATGGGACCGAGCGCGATCCGTTATGCAGGGGTAATTGAAAGAATTGAAGAAATTGGATATGACGTTAAAGATATGGGAGATATATGTATAGAGAGAGAAAAAGAGATAGATGAAAATACAAAATTAAGAAACCTTACACAAGTTGCAACTGTATGTAATGAATTAGCAAGTAAGGTGGATCATATTATAGAAGAAGGTCGTTTTCCACTTGTATTAGGTGGTGACCATAGTATTGCTATCGGTACATTAGCTGGTGTAGCAAAACATTATAAAAACTTAGGCGTTATTTGGTATGATGCACACGGTGATTTAAATACAGAGGAAACTTCACCATCTGGAAATATTCATGGTATGTCACTTGCAGCAAGTTTAGGTTATGGACATTCTTCACTTGTAGATTTGTACGGAGCATATCCAAAGGTGAAAAAAGAGAATGTCGTAATTATCGGTGCACGTGCATTGGATGAAGGAGAAAAAGATTTCATTCGCAATGAAGGTATTAAAGTGTTCTCAATGCATGAAATTGATCGTATGGGGATGACGGCTGTTATGGAAGAAACAATCGCATATTTATCTCATACTGATGGTGTACACTTATCATTAGATTTAGACGGTCTTGATCCTCATGATGCACCAGGTGTTGGAACGCCTGTAATTGGCGGTCTATCTTATCGTGAAAGTCATTTGGCGATGGAAATGTTAGCAGAAGCTGATATTATCACATCTGCTGAATTTGTTGAGGTAAATACGATTTTAGATGAGAGAAATAGAACGGCAACAACAGCAGTTGCTTTAATGGGTTCTTTATTCGGTGAAAAACTAAAATAAATGTAAGAAAAGCAACTGAGAAGTTGCTTTTTTTATTTGAAAATAGGCGTATAATAATGATTTATATTATACTGTACAATAAAAATGTTTGACATCTTACCAATTTGAGCTAAAGGGGGTTGTTTGTAATTGTCGTTTGTTTCATGTATGGTATAATTAACTAGTTGTTGGAAATACATACAGATAGAGCATAAAACAATATTTCAATATATGGATAGAATTGCTCGTAAGTAGGAGGAAGGGATAGCATGCCTTTTGAAGATACGACCATTTTGAAATATCTTAGTACGGCATTAGATATTGCCATTGTATGGTTTATTATATATAAGCTAATTCTTATAATCCGAGGGACGAAAGCTGTTCAACTTTTAAAAGGGATTACAGTTATTATCGTCGTTAAGATGATAAGTATTTTCCTTGAATTGCGTACGCTATCTTGGCTAACTGAACAAGTATTAACGTGGGGATTTTTAGCCGTTATTATTATCTTTCAGCCAGAATTGCGAAGAGCACTTGAGCAGCTAGGGCGCGGAAGTTTATTTTCGCGTGTTGGAACAAATGAGGATGATGAACCTGAAATGGTTGCAACAGCGATAGCAAAAGCAACCGAATATATGGGGAAACGTAGAATTGGTGCATTAATTACTTTGTCAAAAGAGACCGGTATGGGTGATTATGTGGAAACGGGTATTCCGCTTAATGCAAACGTATCATCGGAATTACTTATTAATATTTTTATTCCAAATACACCTCTTCATGACGGAGCGGTAATTATGCAAGGAAGTACAATTAAAGCAGCAGCATGCTATCTTCCATTATCAGAAAGTCCGTTTATTTCTAAAGAATTAGGAACTAGACATCGTGCTGCCATGGGAGTTAGTGAAGTTACTGATAGTATTACAGTAGTTGTGTCTGAAGAAACTGGTCAAATTTCTTTAACGAAAAATGGTAAGTTGCATCGTGATTTGAAGACAGAACAGCTGAAGGATATGTTATTAGCTGAATTTAGTGGAAACGAAAAAACGACTTCTTCGTCTTTATGGAATTGGAGGAGAAAGCGTCATGGATAAGTTAATGGAGAATCATTGGTTTTTAAAAGGGATCTCATTACTATTGGCGTGTATGCTTTTTATGTCAGCGACGTTAACTGAAAAAAATACGACATCAGGTATATTACCTTTTGCAAATGATACGAAAGAAACATTAACTAATTATGCTATTAATCTTAAGTATGATGAGGAGAAATATATTGTAAGTGGTATTCCAGCAGAGGGCGTTAAGGTGAAATTAGAAGGCCCAAAAGCATCAGTTGCTACAGCAAAAGCAAAAAAACAATTTGATATACCGATTGATTTGCGAGATAGTCCAAAAGGAACTTATGAGATTTCTTTAAAAACGAACGGGCTTCCAGATGATGTGAAAGGAACAGTTCAGCCATCAACAATTAAAGTTACTCTTCATGAAAAGGCGAGAAAATATGTTCATGTAGATCTGAAATTATCAAATGAGGATCAGATGCCAGCGGGGACTACACTAGAAAAATCAAGCCTTAAACCGGATACTGTTGAGGTAGTTGGGACGAAAGAAGAAATTGAAAGTATTTCATCTGCCAAAGCGTATGTTGATTTAAAAGGTGTTAATAAAACTGTTACAAAAACGCCCGAAGTTACATTATACAATAAAGAAGGAAAACGTTTAAATGTAAGAACAAGTCCATCTAAGATTAGTGTAACGTTGAATGTGGCAACGCAAACTACAGCCAATAATACTGAAAAAACTGTTCCTGTAACGTATACGAAGAAGGGGAGTTTAGCAGAAGGATTGGCAGTTACAAATATCAGTGTTGAGCCGAGAGAAGTAACTATAGTTGGTCCAAAAGATATTTTGGATAATATACAATCGCTAGAGGGGGTCGAAGTAGATCTTAGTCAATTGACAGAGTCTACAACATTCGATGCCTCTGTTTTATTACCCAAGGGTGTAACAAGTGCAAAACCGAATCAAGTGAAGGTTTCGGTGGGAGTGCAAAAAACAAAACAAACGAAAACAAAAACGATTGATGGTATCCCAATCCAGAAAAATGGACTTTCTAAAGATGTTACTGCTCAGCTACTTTCGCCGCAAGATGGAAAGATAAGTGTTGATATTTCAGGAGAAGCAAGTATAGTAGATAAAATAACAGCTGCTCAAATAACAGCGGTAATTAATCTGCAAAATGTATCTCCAGGAACGAAAGATATTTCCATTCAAGTGAGTGGTCCTGGTAATATTTCAATAGAGCCAAAACAAAAAAGTGCTAAAGTTACTATTGTGAAGAAAGAAAAACCAGATAAAGAAGTACAGGGTAACGGTCAACAACCGGATTCAAACACCGATCAAGAAAATCAAAATGAGAAACCAAAAAATCCTGAACCTGATTCAGAAAAAGAACAGGAAAAGAATCAAAACCAAAATCAAAATCAAGATAAAGATAAAGATAAAGAAACGAGTCAAGAACCAACAGTAGATAATCACAATCAAAAAGAGCAAGAAAAAGGAGCGAATCATAATGGGTAAATATTTTGGTACAGATGGAGTACGCGGAGTTGCAAATAAGGAGTTAACACCTGAATTAGCTTTCAAAATTGGACGTTTTGGTGGTTATGTATTAACAAAAGATACAGATCGTCCAAAAGTAATTATCGGTCGTGATACACGTGTATCTGGCCATATGTTAGAAGGAGCTTTAGTAGCAGGGCTATTATCAACTGGAGCAGAAGTAATGCGCCTTGGCGTTATTTCTACACCGGGCGTTGCTTATTTAACAAAAGCACTAGACGCACAAGCGGGTGTTATGATTTCTGCATCTCATAATCCAGTACAAGATAACGGTATTAAATTCTTTGGTTCAGACGGCTTTAAATTAACAGATGAGCAAGAAGCTGAGATTGAAGCTTTATTAGACAAAGAAGTTGATGAACTACCACGTCCGACAGGTACTAATCTTGGACAAGTGAGTGATTACTTTGAAGGTGGACAAAAATATTTACAGTACATTAAACAAACTGTTGAAGAAGATTTCTCTGGCCTACATATCGCTTTAGATTGTGCACATGGTGCAACTTCTTCTCTAGCTCCATACTTATTTGCAGACCTAGAAGCTGATATTTCAACGATGGGAACTTCTCCAAATGGTATGAATATTAATGAGGGTGTAGGATCTACACATCCAGAAGGCTTAGCTGAATTGGTAAAAGAAAAAGGTGCGGATATCGGACTTGCTTTTGATGGCGATGGCGACCGTTTAATTGCTGTAGACGAAAAAGGAAACATCGTTGACGGTGATCAAATTATGTTCATTTGTGCGAAGTACATGAAAGAAACTGGTCAATTAAAACATAATACAGTTGTTTCAACTGTTATGAGTAACTTAGGTTTCTACAAAGCACTTGAAGCAAATAATATTACAAGTGATAAAACAGCAGTTGGTGACCGCTACGTAATGGAAGAAATGAAGCGCGGAGGTTACAACCTAGGTGGAGAACAATCAGGCCATATTATCTTACTTGATTACATTACAACTGGTGATGGAATGTTAAGTGCACTTCAACTTGTAAACATCATGAAAATGACGAAAAAGCCATTATCTGAGCTTGCAGGAGAAATGACGAAATTCCCACAATTGCTAGTAAACGTTCGTGTAACAGATAAAAAATTAGCATTAGAAAATGAAAAAATTAAAGAAATTATTCGTGTTGTAGAGGAAGAAATGAACGGTGATGGCCGTATTCTTGTTCGCCCATCTGGAACAGAGCCACTTATTCGTGTAATGGCAGAAGCACCAACACAAGAAGTTTGTGATGCATATGTACATCGCATTGTAGAAGTTGTGAAAGCCGAAGTTGGCGCTGAATAATTAGCTGAATTTATATGAAAAAGGAGCACAAAAAGTGCTCCTTTTTCATATGTTTTATAGACGATGAAAAAAATTTCATTGACGGTTTATCCATGTTTGTTATAAGATGGTCTTGTTCTTTTTCTCAAAGGAAATATTGTAAATTATAAAAGCGCCAGAACTACAAATAGTGTAGTTGACGAGGTGGGGTTTATCGAGATTTCGGCGGATGACTCCCGGTTGTTCATCACAACCGCAAGCTTTTACTTAAATCATTAAGGTGACTTAGTGGACAAAGGTGAAAGTGTGATGAGAGAAGAGGAACGGATGAAAACTAGCTGTATAAGTATATACGGACTTAAACCCAATCGAGAGGAAGGTGAAAGCCGTTACAAGCTTACAGGGCTAGCAATATGTAATCCGTTTTTTAGTATAAATAAAAATGGTATCGGACTATGTCGTTACATGTTCGCAGAGCAGTGTAAGCATTTGTAACGGCGACTAAACATGTGTGGAATCGTAGGATTTATTGGAGAGCAAGATGCAAAGGAAATTTTATTAAAAGGTTTAGAAAAGCTAGAATATCGTGGATATGATTCAGCAGGTATTGCAGTACAAGCAGAGAACGGTGTTGTTGTATACAAAGAAAAAGGCCGTATCGCAAAACTTCGTGAAATCGTAGATGAGAACGTAGCAGCAAGCGTAGGTATCGGACACACACGCTGGGCTACACACGGTGTTCCAAGTAAAGTAAACGCGCATCCGCATCAAAGTACATCAAAACGCTTTACATTAGTTCATAACGGTGTAATTGAAAACTATGAATTAGTGAAAAAGGAATATTTACAAGATGTAACGTTCGTAAGTGAAACAGATACAGAGGTTATCGTACAGCTTATGGAACAACAAGTGAGCACAGGATTAAGTGTAGAAGAAGCGTTCCGTAATACGCTATCTCTTTTACATGGCTCTTATGCAATCGGATTACTTGATGCTGAAAATCCAAACATGATTTATGTTGCTAAAAACAAAAGCCCGCTATTAGTAGGTGTTGGTGACAACTTTAATGTTGTGGCAAGCGACGCTATGGCGATGTTACAAGTTACAGATCAATTCATTGAGTTAATGGATAAAGAAATCGTAATCGTAACGAAAGAAAGTATTACAATTAAAAACTTACAAGGTGAAACGATTGAACGTGCACCGTTTACAGCGGAATTAGACGCAAGTGATATTGAAAAGGGAACATATCCTCATTTCATGCTTAAAGAAATCGATGAGCAACCACTTGTAATCCGTAATATAATTCAAAAGTATCAAGATGAAAATGGCGAAATTGAATTAAATCAAGACATCCGCAATGCGATTTTAGATAGCGATCGTATTTACATCATTGCATGTGGAACGAGTTATCATGCAGGTCTTGTTGGAAAACAATTTATCGAGAAGTTTGCAAAAATGCCAGTTGAAGTACACGTGGCAAGTGAATTCTCTTACAACATGCCATTATTAACAGAAAGACCATTCTTCATTTACATTTCACAAAGTGGTGAAACAGCTGATAGCCGTGCTGTACTTGTACAAACAAATGAAATGGGTCATAAAGCATTAACAATTACAAACGTGCCTGGTTCTACGCTTTCTCGTGAAGCTGATTATACACTTCCGTTATACGCTGGACCAGAAATTGCAGTTGCATCAACGAAAGCTTACACAGCACAGCTTGCAGTACTTTCAATTTTAGCGGCTGATATTGCTAAAGCAAAAGGTGAAGTTCTTGATTTCGATTTAACACACGAACTAGGACTTGTAGCAAATGCAATGATAGAACTTTGTGATCAAAAAGAAGAAATGGACGCATTAGCAAAACAATTTTTAGCAACAACGCGTAACTGTTTCTTCATCGGACGTAGCGTAGACTTCTACGTAGGATTAGAAGGTGCGTTAAAACTAAAAGAAATCTCTTACATCCAAGCAGAAGGATTCGCTGGAGGAGAGTTAAAACACGGTACAATCGCTTTAATTGAAAATGGTACACCAGTTATCGCACTTGCTACACAAGAGCACGTAAACCTTGGAATTCGTGGTAACGTGAAAGAAGTAGTAGCACGTGGAGCTAACCCATGTATCATCTCAATGAAAGGCTTAGAAATGGAAGGTGACAGCTTCGTATTACCAGCTGTACACGAAGCACTAGCACCGCTAGTAGCAGTTATTCCATTACAACTTATCTCGTACTACGCAGCGCTTCACCGCGAGTGTGACGTTGATAAGCCACGTAACTTAGCTAAGTCTGTTACTGTTGAGTAGGAGATTGGTAGGTTAATAAATATAGTTATGCGTTTGAAAAAAATTTTGATAGTTTATAAAAAAGTCTGATCGTTTATAATAAATTAAAACTAAGAAAAGAACTCTGTAAAAATCATTTTACAGAGTTCTTTTAGTTATTTATTGTTTTACATAACAAATTGTTACTTGTTCGTCTATGTGGAAAATCTGTAATGCTTTACCATCTAAATTTTTAACCTCATATGATGAATAAATAGGTCTTTCCAATTTCACTTCTTGACCATTTTGAGTTCCTTTTTCCACCATTAGGGTTAACTGATGGGAAGAAACGTCTGCTTGGTATGTTCCTGTTAAGTAATTATCTTTATTTGGATAAGAACCATTTGCATATGTTTCAAATGTCTTATCTGCTTTTAGGACTAACGTAGTTTTGACTCCGTCTCCGTAATCAATACCCCAATTACCTACAAGCTCTGTACCGTCTTTATAGTTGTTCTGTACATTCTTAAACTTAGCGGAATCCTCGTCTGGTGTATCAATTTTTCCTTTGAATATACCAGTTGTATCTTGGGTACTGTATGTTTTAACTGTATTACCACTAGATAAACTCGGTGAGTTAGAAGAACTAGTACCACTTGTTGTAGAAGTAGTTGTTGAACCACCCTTAGCTTCCGCTTTTAACTTATCAAATACAGGTTTCCAAATGCGTTTTGCTTCATCTAATTTATTGTTTGCTTTATCTATGATTGCATCATCCGTATCTTTAAGTGTTTTAGAGTAATCAAATAACTTCGCTACTTCTTTGAAAGACTCTTTTAACTTTTGAACAGCTTTTACAATTTCCTTATGATCTTCCTTATATTTTCCTGGTGCATCTATACGCTCTATTTTATTAAATACTTTATCTAAGTCTTTAATACTATCTCGTACCTCTTCATTTGACTTACTTCCCTTTTTATTATCCCTCACAGAAGCATCATAGTAATCTAGACGTCTTAATAAGTCTTCTTCAATGTCTACCATAAGTTGTGGGTAATCCTCAGGTAAAACCATAATCATCTTAACATCTTTACTTTCTTCTTTTGAGTTAGTTGATTTTTCCTTTGTTTCAGATGATTTACCTTCTGTCTTAGTTTCTTTACTTTCTTGTTTACCAGATTCAGTATTTGTTTTTTCTTTTTCTCCAAATAAATTAGTTACACTACAAGCTGACATAGAAACTACTAATCCGGATGCTAGTAAAATTTTACCTGTACTCTTTTTGAAATTCTTCATATGATTTTTCAATTCTCCCTCTAAAAACATAAAATAGATGTGCTTTAGCCCCTTTAAAACTAAAAAACATACCCCTTCTATATTTATTTTATAATACCTTTCTATGTATAATATTTTACAATTAATTACAGATGCGGTCAAAATTTATCTTAGTTTAACGATGTTCACAAAAAAGATGCGAAGCTTTATTCCTTCAAGTAAAGATTCTAAGTGAGTTTTGATTAAAATTTTTTTTAAAAAATCTCATACTTAGTTAGAAAGAGTAATTCTATTTTGATCAATCGCTTTTTCAAAATGAATTTTTTTTGTTGTTAAATAAAGATTTATGACTTCATTTTTATCAAATTTTATTTCAAACCAACATATAGTTATAGCTTTAAAATAAATTTACAAATTTGTATCTAAAAGGGGTGTTTTTGTGTCGAAAAAGAACATCTAGAATTGGTAAGTGGATAGAACTCTATAGATTAAAGTTTTACTTTGTCGAATCCACTTTTGTTTATCTGAATTTTCCGTTATCATTTTAAGTATTCGTGAACAATTTCATTTATTACGGAAAAAAGAGACGAGAGATTTATGGACATTTCAAGGGGGGATATTGATGAAAGTGAATGAAAAAACATATTTAAGTATAGAAGAGATTATTTCATTACCAACCGTATCAAGTACAAACATAAGTGATGATGGTAAAAACGTAGCATTTGTTAAGAAGACGGCTGATTGGAAAGACAATACATATAGGAATCATGTATGGATATATGAAAAAGATAAGAAGCAGAGTTACCCATTATCAAATGGGGATATAGATAGTACACACCCATTATGGTCTCCAGATGCTAGGTGTATCGCATATCTTAGTCCAGTTGGTGATGGGGAAAATCAGATATTTGTTAAGTCGCTAGATGATTATAGCGAAGTTCAAATTACTGATGAGAAAGAAGGAGTCAGTACATTCGAATGGGGGCCTACTGGCAAGGAGCTTTATTATGTTACGCAGTCAAAAGAATGTGAGGAGATAAAGAAACGTAAGGACCTATATGGAGATTTTCAACATATTGGTAAGGAACACCAGAATAATTGTTTATATTACATTGAAATAGAAAAGGTGATACAAAGTGATACAGATGAACACGAGAACAGAGTTGTTTATCAATTAACGGATGGTAAGGATTTTCATATCCATGAATTTGATATTTCAAATGATGGTAAAAAGGTTGTATTTATGGCGACACCAAGCTCAAATATGGCAGATTATATAAATGGAGATCTATACATACTCCATATTAAAGCTGGAGAGCTACAAAAGCTGAATGTGGATAAATTGTTGGGAGGGAGTGTTTGCTTTTCTCCTGACGGCAGTAAAATATGTTACACAGCAAGCATAAGAGAGAAGGATTACTATAGAAACCATATACAAGATAGTACGTTAGAGATATATGATATGAATACTGGAGAGGTAATTCAGCCTCTAACAAACTTTGATAGTACAGTTATGCCATTACAGTGGACAGCTAAAGGAATTTTAATTAGATGGCAGGATAAAACGAATTATCGTATTGGATTACTAGCTGAAGATGGCACTGTGGAAGCATTAAGCGACAAGGTAGATGGCTTTATAATGGATGCCTCTATAACAAAGGATGGAAATCATATAACCTATAATAAGGCTATAACAAATGAAACCTTTGAAATCTATTTAGACGATAAAAAAATAACGGATGAAAATAGCTTTTTCAAAGGGAAACTTAAAAGTAACAGGGAAATCATCTCATGGAAAAGTAGTGATGGTCTTGAAATAGAAGGTGTTTTATCAACGCCAGTAGAGTTTGACACTAATAAAAAATATCCTTTATTAGTAGTAATTCACGGTGGTCCGGCTTGGGCATCTTTTCCGATATTTTCAGACTGCTTCAATGAGAAATATCCGATTGAACAGTTTGTTGAAAAAGGCTTTATCGTTTTAGAGCCAAATTACAGAGGAAGTTCAGGTTATGGTAATGAATTTTTAAAAGCTAACTATAGAAAACAGGGGATTGCTGACTACGACGATGTTATATCAGGAGTTGATAAACTAGTTGATCAAGGGATAGTAGATAAAGATAGAGTAGGAGTTATGGGATGGAGCAACGGTGGATATGTATCAGCTTTCTGTTCTACATTTAGTAGCAGGTTTAAAGCTATTTCAGTTGGGGGAGGAATTACTAACTGGAGTACCCATTATGCAAATACAGATATCCCTTACTTTATTAGAATGTATTTAGGAAATACTCCATGGAATGATCCAGATATATATAAGAGAACATCACCAATGACATATATTAAATCAGCCTGTACGCCTACCTTAATCCAACATGGCGAAAAGGATGCAAGAATACCAATTACAAATGCATATGAATTACATCAAGGGTTAAAGGATATGGAAGTTGATACAGAACTAATTATATTTAAAGGAATGGCATATAGTTCTGACCAACCAGGAGTTCATGTGGCTATTATGAAGCAGAACTTGATGTGGTTTTCACACTATATTCTTGGAGAGAGTATGGAGGATTTTAGGACTTTGTAATGGATATTTGTACAAGACATAAGGTTGAAACGGTCTTCATATTGAGATGATTTATTATAAAATATATACTTAAACTACTATCAGTACATATATCAGGGAGGACTAATATGACAGGGAATAAAAATGGCTTACTAGTAGGAAAACGTGAAGAGTTATTGAAAGTATTGCAAGCTCGTTTTGAGAAAAACATGAACCGCCATGAAGGTCTTGAATGGGCTAAAGTTGAAGCGAAGATAGAAGCTAATGCTGAAAAATTATGGTCACTTAACGAAATGGAAGTAACTGGTGGTGAGCCGGATGTTATTGGTTATGATGAAGAAAAGGACGAATATACTTTCTATGATTGTTCAAAGGAGAGTCCTAAAGGCCGCAGAAGTCTTTGTTATGATCTTGAAGCGTTAGAATCAAGAAAAAAGCATAAACCAGAAAATAACGCTATTGATGTTGCCAATGCTATGGGCATTGAACTATTAACGGAAGAACAATATCGGGAATTGCAACAACTTGGAGATTTTGATATGAAATCATCGAGTTGGGTACAAACACCTTCAGATATTAGAGAGCTTGGTGGTGCTCTATTTTGCGATTATCGCTTTGGACATGTTTTCGTGTACCACAATGGAGCAGACTCTTACTATGCTGCCAGAGGTTTTCGTGGTTCGTTAAAAGTTTAAATTAGGATAAATAAGAAAAAGAGCCTATATTCAGGCTCTTTTTCTTATTTATATTTTAAAAGTAAATTGTTACTACGCAGTTTTACTTAATTTATATATTCCGTGGTTGTTTTTACGGAAAAGTTTAGGGAAAACATAGCCATCTAATCCAATACGTCCAGCGTTCTGCCCTGCAACTAAAATGAACATAGTCAAAATAAGCAGGTTTGGGTTTACACTAACAGTTCCGCTTAATAAAAATGAAAGATTCATTATGATTCCGAAAAATGCAGCTGTTTTTGTTAATCCGCCTAAAATTAAACCTAGACCTACTAAAATTTCTCCCCATTGAACTAAAAAGCTAAATAGGTCTGCGTTTGGAAGGACAAAATGTTGAAGGAAATCTGCCCACCAACTTTGTACTGCAGGGTGGTCCCCTGATGCTTGAGCAATAGCACCCTTTAGAAAGCCACTTGCGTCAAAAGATTGTCCGAAGACTTTGCCTATCCCAGCAGCGAACCATGTATATCCTATGTAAAGCCGTAAAAGTAATAATATGAAAGTAGCACGTTTATCAGTTCTTAAAAAATTGATAACCATTGAAATCCCTCCAATATTGTATTTACACGTTTATTATATATCCAATGTGAAAAGATTCACAATGGAGAGAATGTGAACAAGGATAGGTTGTGAATAATTGTTTTATTTTTTGTAACATTTTATCTGCTTTGATAAACTAAGAATAGAGATATATGTAAAGGAGACAAAGACTCAATATGTGGATGAACTTGTAATGATTAGAAACTACTAGATAGATAAATTTTGCTCTCATAAGCGAGGGTTTATTTAGTTATCTGTAAATCATTCAAGGAATGCATATTTGGCTTGTACATCCCTTTTATAAGGATAGGTGTCTATTTTATGTATCTGTCTTTTTTGTGGGAAAGTTTATATCTCTTATATAAAATATGCGTCCTTTAAACTTGGAGGAGTATATGATGAACCAATTAAAAAATAAAGTAGCAGTTATTACAGGGGTAAGTCGTTTAGATGGTATAGGGGCAGCGATTTGTAAAGAATTAGCTGAATCAGGATACGATATATTTTTTACGTATTGGACAGCTTACGATAAAGAGATGCCTTGGGGCGTTGATAAAAATGAACAAATACAATTAAAAGAAGAGTTACTAAAAAACGGTGTTAAAGTATCAAGTATGGAGTTAGATTTAACTCAGAATGATGCACCAAAAGAGCTTATAAATAAAGTTACTGAACAATTAGGGTACCCTCATATATTAATTAATAATGCAGCATATTCTACGAATAATGATTTCTCTACGTTGACTGTTGAAGAATTAGATAAGCATTATATGGTAAATGTTCGTGCGAGTACCCTGTTAAGTAGTCAATTTTCTCGGGGATTTGATAAGAAATCTGGTGGTAGAATTGTTAATATTACTTCGGGGCAATTTCAAGGTCCTATGGCAGGAGAACTAGCTTATGCGACAACGAAGGGAGCTATTGATGCTCTTACTAGTACGTTGTCAGCAGAGGTAGCTCATTTAGGAATAACAGTGAATGCAATTAATCCAGGACCAACCGATACAGGATGGATGACTGAAGAGATAAAACAAGGGTTAAAGCCGATGTTTCCTTTTGGCAGAATTGGTGAGCCAAGGGATGCAGCTAGACTCATTAAATTTCTAGTAAGTGAAGAAGCCGAGTGGATTACTGGGCAAGTTATTCATTCAGAAGGTGGATTTAAAAGATAAAAAAGAAGGCATCTCACCAGGGTGAGATGCCTTCTTTTTTAATCTTTCTTCAATCTTCGTGCAACACCATTCCCTAAAGACTGTAATCCTTGAACGAGGATAATTAAAATAAAGACAGTTGCATACATTACTTCAGGCTCGTAGCGTAAATGTCCGAAGCGGTATGCTAAATCCCCTAGCCCGCCAGCACCTACAAGGCCAGCCATTGCTGTTGCGCCGATTAAGCCGATCGTTGCGATTGTTAATCCGAGTACAAGGGAGGGACGTGCTTCTTTCACCATAACGTGCCAAATGATTTTTATAGTAGAAACGCCCATCGCTTGGTAGGCTTCAATGACACCGCGATCGACTTCTAGTAAAGCTGTCTCCATTAAACGTGCGATATAAGGGGCTGTGAAGACGACAAGCGGTACGATAACACCTTGCACGCCAATGGACGTTCCCATTAGAAACTTTGTAAAAGGTAAGATGAAGAATAATAGAATGATAAATGGAAGAGAGCGAATGATATTAATAATTGTATTAAGAATAGGATAGATGATTTTATTTTCACGTTGCCCACCAGGTCTCGTTAAAACAAGTGTGACGCCAAGTGGCAGTGCAATAAGGATCGAGATGAGTAATGAAATAGATGTCATTTGAAATGTTTGGATTGTTGCTTCCCATATGACTTTACCCCATTCATCCAAAAAGGACTTGTTTCCCATAGTCTGTTCTACCTCCTTCTACGATGATTCCTTGCTCTTGTAAAAATGATAAAACACGGTGGATTTCATTTTGTTCCCCTTGCATATGAACGACTAGTTTCCCATATGTTTCATGTTTTAACTGCGTAATATTACCGGATAAAATATTCGGATACACTTGGAAACGTTTTGTGGCAACGGCTAAGGCAGGTTCCCCTGAAGTAGTGCCAATAAATGAAAGTGTTACAATTTCTCCAGTACTTTGTAGTTCTTTCTGTACCTCTTCTGGAATTTTCGCTGCAAATGCGCTATTTACAAATTTCTTCGTTGTTACATGTTGTGGGTTTGTGAAAATATCTTTTACAGTCCCACTTTCGACTACAGATCCATGTTCCATAACAGCAACGCGGTCACATATACGCTGGATGACATTCATTTCATGTGTAATGAGTAAAATCGTAATTCCGATTTCTTCGTTAATCTTTAATAACAAATCAAGGATAGAATCGGTTGTTTCGGGATCTAATGCGCTCGTTGCTTCATCACTTAATAACACTTCAGGTTCATGTGATAGCGCACGAGCAATTGCAACACGCTGTTTTTGACCACCAGAAAGTTCGCTTGGATACGCATCTTTTCGATTAAAAAGATCGACAATGCGTAAATACTTTTCTACTCTTTTTTCAATTTCTGCTTTTGGAATGCCAGCAAGCCGTAACGGTAATGCGATATTTTCATAAACGGTAACAGTTTTAAGTAAATTGAATCCTTGGAAGATCATTCCGATTCTTTGTCTCGCTTTTGCTAGTTCTTTTGTCGATAATGTTGTTAAGTCTTGTTGGTTTACAATGATATTTCCTGTCGTTGGTTTTTCTAATAAATTTACACATCGAATCAATGTACTTTTACCAGCGCCACTATACCCAATGATTCCAAATACCTCGCCTTTTTCTACTTTAAGGGAAGTAGACTTAAGAGCCTCAACATTCCCTTTTTTTGTTGTAAATACTTTGGATATGTTTTGTAATTCAATCATTATCGTCAGCTCCTACCAAGATGGTAAAACTGAACCATCAAATTTTTTCTCGATAAACTCTTTTACTTCCTTAGACTGATAAGCTTTCTTTAATTTATTTACAACGGCATCATCTTTATTTTCAGTACGAACAACGACCCAGTTCACATATGGTGAATCTTTTCCTTCGCGGAAGATAGAATCTTTCGCTGGACTTAATTTTGCACCTAATGCAAAGTTTGTGTTAATAGCAGCTGCTTTCACTTCACTTAGTTGTGTTGGTAATTGAGATGCCTCTAATTCGACAATCTTTAATTTTTTTGGATTTTCAATTACATCTTTTGCAGTCGCTTTTTCTGTAGCCTTCGGATCAACTTTTAAAACCCCTGCTTTTTCAAATAATTTTAAAGCTCGAAGTTCATTCGTTGGGTCATTTGGTACAGCAATTGCGTCGCCCTCTTTTAAGTCTTTTACATCTTTTATATCTTTAGAATATATGCCCATAGGGAATGTTACTGTTGAAAATACTTCAGCTAATTTCATATTGCGTTCAGCTTTAAATACATCTAAATACGATTTCGTTTGGTAGCTATTTACATCAAGGCTTTTTTCATCTAAAGATACGTTTGGCGCTACATAATCATTAAATACTTTTATATCAATTTCGAGACCATCTTTTGCTGCAACTTCTTTTACCTTTTCAAAAATTTGTTCATGTGGTCCACCTGTTACACCCACAGTAATCTTTTTCTCGTCTAATGCTTTTACCTCTTTATCTGAACTCACGCTACATGCGCCTAATAATAATACTGCTCCGCTTACAATGCTTAATAATACCTTTTTCATCTATAAATCCCCCTTCATATACGTTCCAAAATAAAAAGCACCTCCCAAAAATAAGAGAGGTGCCGAATAGACGAAATAGATTCCTCTCTTATCTTCCAAAACGAAAACTCGTTTTGCAGGAATTAGCACCTTAGCTTATACGTCATAAGCTCGGTTGCCGGGCATCATCGGGCCAGTCCCTCCGCCACTCTTGATAAGAGTATGTGTATGTAGTTTTGAATATGGTACTAATAGTAAATCTTACAAAAAGAATTGTCAATAATATTTTCAGAATATATTTTATTTTAAGGTAATCGAAACGTTCCCCTTTTTATGTCCTTTTTCTACATATATATGAGCTTCAGCAATTTCTTCTAATCGGTAAGTTCTATCAATAACAGGTTTTAGCTTTTCTGTTTCAGCTAGTTGTTTTAGCAGGTTCATATCTTCTTTACTGACCTTTGCCATCATTCCGTTCACAGATACATATTTTCCATTAGGCATTAATGCATCTGTACAAAGAGACTTTTTATATTTTCCAACTGCATCAAATATAATATCGTAGTGCTCGCCCCGCTTAGTAAAATCTTCTTTCATATAATCAATTACGTTGTCTGCCCCTAAAGTTGTTACTAAATCGAAATTCGAACTACTACAAATGGCTGTGACAGTCGCCCCGAAGTATTTAGCAAGTTGTATGGCAGCTGTCCCTACTGACCCAGAGGCGCCATATATAAGTACTCGTTGCCCTTTTTTTATCTGTCCTTTTCTAAGGAAGTGCAATGCTGAAGTTCCGCCGAAAGGAATAACGGCAGCTTCTTCATATGTCACATTGGTAGGTTTTAATGCTATTAATCCACTTTCATGCACGCATGTGTATTCCGCATAACCACCAAGGTTTAGTTCTGTTAATGCAAAAACTTGATCTCCTTTTTTAAATTGTGTTACATCTGTTCCAATGTCTTCGATTTCACCGGATAACTCTACGCCAAGTATAGGTTTTCTCGGTTTTCTGAAACCTAATATGATCCGCATAGGAATCCAAAATAAGAGTGGGCTATTAAAGCCACGTATTCTACAATCTCCAGTCGATACACTTGTTGCGTGAATTTTAACTAATACTTCATTTTTTTTAGGTTTAGGCTTTTCTACATTTTGAAGCTGGAGAACATTAGGTGGTCCGTACTTTGTACAAATAATCGCTTTCATAATGACCTCCTGAAATGAGTTGTTATTATTTACATCATATTTAAACTTTTTCTCAAACATGTTGTTATATAGGAAATAAATTTAAAGATAAATATTACGAATTATATAGATTTCATAGGAAAAGAGATGATATTATTTTTGGGAAGGAGGGGACGTTATGAAAAAACTTATTTTAATTTCAAGTTTAGTACTTGCAGTCGGTCTAGGAGTAGGGTGTAGTAATGAGAAAACAAAAAAGACTGACGAACCGAAAAAAGAAGCTGTGCAGAAAGAAAAGGAATTAACAGCGAAGGATGTTTTTAATAAAGCGAATGAAGCTTTTAAAAACGAAGAAAATGTAACGATGACATATGATGTGGGAATAAAGGCTGAAGGAACAGAGATGAATGTAATAAAGGCTAAAATGCAACTAGAGCCGAAGAAAAAAAATTCTCGTTCTGAAATGAATGTTTCTGGTACAGAGGTTGTTGTTTATGATGTGGGTGGCAAAATTGCTGGTCAGTTAAAAAATCCTAATACGGGTGAAATTATGTCTGTACCAGAGGAACAATTGAATGCTAACGGAATGAACGCGACTCAAGGAATGGTAGATAATTTAGAGATTCCATCGGAAATTTTAAATAAAGTGAAGATGGAGAAAAGTGGAGATAATTATAAGCTGAAGTTTGCATTAAAAGGGCAAGAGACAGAGAGTATGTTAGCTAGTATGGATGAAAAGCAGAAACAAATGCTACAAGGCCAAAATGCAAAGATAGAAGAAATAGATGGGGAATATATTATTACAAAAGATTTTAAATATGAATCAGCAAAGATAGATATGGTTATGAGTAGCAATGGTGAGGATAAAGCGCACATTATTACGGATGCAAAGTTTACATCGTATGATAAATTTGATCCAATACAATTGCCAGCAGCAAAGTAATCACTGTCAAGAGAGGTACCTGAAAGAACGGGTATCTCTTTTTGTTGCTAATAAGGAGAGTGTCCTTTGAAAAAAAGAAAGATAGCAGTGGTCATTGTCGCATATACGGTTTTGCTTGCAACGTCTGTACATACGTATAAAAAACAAATTGATCATCCTATTATGAGTGATGTAGGTAAATTGCTTCCGACAAAAATAAAACGTGTTGAAAGTGCTACGGAAGAGCACTCGTTAATAAAATTAGTGCGAGATGCAAAAGTTTCAGGAGAGAAAATTTCCATTGCAGGCATGCAACATAGCCAAGGAGGACAGACATATTATCCGAATGGCACGATGCTCGATATGAAAGGATATAATAAAATATTAGAATTTGATCCAGAGAAGAAGCGGATTACAGTTCAAAGTGGTGTCACCTGGAATGATATTCAGAAGAAAATAAATCCTTATGGCCTTGCGGTACAGGTCATGCAGTCTCAAAATATTTTTACTGTTGGCGGTTCATTAAGTGTAAATGTACACGGGCGTGATATTCGTCATGAGGCACTGATTGATACAGTAGATTCATTTAGATTGTTAATGGCAGATGGCACGGTACGTAATGTAAGTAGAGAAGAAAATGCAGAGTTATTTCCATATGTCATTGGGGGTTACGGTTTATTTGGAGTTATTTTAGATGTGACGCTGAAGTTAACAGATGATGAATTATATGAAATGCACACGAGAATGATAGATTATAAAGAATACGCATCTTATTTCAAAGATAAAGTGAAAAGAGATGAGAATGTTCGTATGCACTTAGCGCGTATTTCTGTTGCTCCAAATTCATTTTTAAAAGAGATGTATGTGACAGATTATACTTTGGCACAAAATCAAAATATGAGAGAAGAGTACAGTGAATTAAAGGAAGAAAATATTATAGCTGCACCGAAATTTTTACTTGGTTTATCACGTTATAGTGATTGGGGAAAGAATACATTTTGGGATATACAAAGAGGTTATTTTGAACGTACAGATGGAAATTATGAGACGCGTAATAATGTTATGAGATCAGATAGTGCTTTTATGGAATATGAAAATCCAAATAGGACCGAAGTGTTACAAGAATACTTTGTGCCTATAGATGCTTTCACAGAGTATATAGATGATTTACGTAACGTATTAAATGAAGAAGAGTTTAATTTACTCAACATTACGATTCGTTACGTGGAAAAGAATGAAAATGCAGTTTTGTCCTATGCGAAAGATGATATGTTTGCGCTGGTTCTTTTGATTAACCAGGGACGCTCAGAGAGTGAGATAAAGAAAACAGAGGATGTCATTCGAAAGATGATTGATGTTACTTTAAAGCATAATGGTAGTTACTATTTGCCGTATTATTCTTATCCAACGAAAGAGCAGTTAAAGAGGGCATATCCTCGCATTGAAGAATTTCTCAAGAAAAAGAAGGAAGTAGATTCAGAAGAGAGATTTGTGAATTTATTTTATAGGGAGTATACGAAATGACATATAGAAGATTTGTGGCTTCGCAAAGTATCATCATGATGGCAGGAAGTATGGTATTTCCTTTTTATATATTATTGCTTCGAAACGTTGGAAATAGCTTCTCGCAATTTGGCTGGGCGTATGGCTTATTTGCTTTAACATCAGCACTTGTATATCCACTAGTGGGAAAGGTATCTGATCAAGTAGGGGATAAAAAATTATTAATCATATACGCTTGGTCCATGGCAATCTTAATGCTTTGCTTTCCAATTGCCACGGAAGTTTGGCATGTGTATATTCTTCAAATTGTAATGGGCGTTTTAGGTGCTGTGCAGCGTAATACTGAGAAGACTTCGTTAGCACGAAAGGTTGCGCAGGAAAAGGCTGGTTATGAGATTGGAAAATACCATGTGTGGACATCCATTGGCGGAGCAGTAGCGGTTATTGCCACGGGATATTTAGTAGATTTCTTTACAATTGGTACAATTTTTTATATTGCATCTATTTTATATGTAGTGAGCGGGATTGTATTAAGTAGTAAAAAAATATAACTATTCCTATTTTCACCTTAATACCCTTTATTTGTTATACTAAAAGGGAATACAAAAGAAAAGGGGACAGTGCCTTTGATGAAATTTGTAGTTTTAGCTATTCTTACTTTGTTTTTGATTCCATGGACAAGAAGTAGTAGTAAGCTTCGAGCAGTGGATAAGAAGGGAGATAAGAAGGTTGTAAAGGGTAAGAAATCATCTATTTTAGTTATTCCTGTTTTATTTTGGATAGGTATTGCAATCTATGAATACTTTTGGCTAATTGATGATCGAGTAGATTCGATTCTTACTCATTATTCTGTTGCAGTAGCAATTTTAATTGGGCTTGTTTTATTTTCACAAGATCAAATAGGGAAATTAGAAGGTACATTAAAAGGACTTCTAATGTTTATTTTACTCGCAAGTTACGGCTACTTTGGTTATTTGCACGATATAGTAATCTCGCAAAAGAAATATGATTCTGTTGTTAAGGTAGAGAAAGATATTTCAGAGCCATTTACTGAAAATGACCAGCCGTTTACAGTGCCGCCAAAGACAGCGGAGAATAAGATGAAAAAAGTATTTGGTGATATTCCAAAAGTAGCTTATTTTGAGCTAGGAGAATTAACGCCACAAATGGTAAACGGCGAAGCTTTATATGTAGCGCCGATTGAAGTTTCAGGTTTTTTTAAAGCACGTAAAGCTGAGACAATTCCAGGGTATGTAACGATGTCAGGTACGAATCCTGATGCGGAAGCGAAACTGCACCTCGGTTATAAAATGAAATATGTGCCAAGCATGTTTTTTGGTAATAATTTAGAGCGTGTGGTAAGGCAAGCAGAACCAAATTTAATCTTTAAAGGAAAACCTAAATTTGAGGTTGATGATAAAGGAAAACCATATTATACAATGACGTATGGTGAATTTATTTCAGGAAGATCTGGATTTGAGGTAGAAGGTGTTGTCGTAGTAGATGCACAAACAGGTGAAGTGAAAAGATATGATAAAGGAAAGGCACCTAAATTTGTTGATGGTGTATTAAATCATGAGACTGCATCTACGTTAAATACGTACTTTGGTAAATATATTCACGGATTTTGGAATACGAAATTTTCACAAACAGATATGAAAATTCCGACTGAGTGGGGAACGAAAGAAGGCGTGACCCCGATTTTTGGTAAAGATGGAACACTGTATTATTTTACAGACTTTACTTCTCCAAAAGAAGGAGTAGATTCAGCTCTAGGCTATTCATTAGTAGATGCACGCACAGGCAAGCTATATTATTATAATGGAAAAGAAGTAAAGGGGATTATGGATGGTTCAGCAGCTACAGAAGTAGTGGATAATTCCTTTAAGAGAGAGAAATGGCATGGGACAATGCCTGTCATTTATAACGTATACGGTAAACCAGCTTGGATTATTCCGGTTGTTGATGACGGAGGCCTAGTACGTGCGCATACAGTTGTATATGCTGCTAATGCAAAAATATTTGCGACAGGTTCTTCGCAGAAAGAAGCGCTTGAGAATTATAAAAACGTAATGAGCGGTAATGGTGATACATTTAGACCAACCTCAACAGGAAAAGAAGCGCAAAAAGAAGGTATTGTACAACGTGTATATAAAGAAAAATCTGGTGAAAATACAATCGTGTACGTACTTTTAGAGAATGAACAAAAGGTATTTATGATACCAGTGAAGAAATTTCCATATGCTATGTTTACAGAAGTAGGAGATCCAATTCAAATTACATATTTAGATACGGGAGAGACGATGGCCTCGGTATCTAAATTTACGAATAGCAATGTGAAAAAGTAAAGCGGTAGAATTTCTATCGCTTTTTTTACATTATGAAAGAGGAAAATGCACTGTACTTGACGTATGTTTATGATGTAACTATAATTGTTACGATTTAGTGTGTATAGGAAAGGGTGAATTGAAAAAGTGAATGAAGTTAATCACGAAATATATAAACCTGTAAAGGCAAACAGGTTGTGGATGATTCTTGTATTAGGGACACTTACGGCAATTGGGCCATTATCTATTGATATGTATTTGCCTTCATTACCGAAGTTAACGGATGACTTGCAAACAGGTGCATCCCTAGCGCAGCTTACATTAACAGCTTGTTTACTTGGGCTTTCAGTAGGGCAATTATTTGTTGGCTCAATTAGTGATATTTACGGAAGACGCAAACCACTTATTATTGCTCTTATTATTTATGTTGCTTCTTCTTTACTTTGTGCTGTTGCGCCATCTATTTGGACATTAGTATTATTGCGCTTCCTACAAGGAGCTTCAGGATCAGCCGGGATTGTTATATCACGTGCGATGGTAAGAGATATGTACTCAGGTTCTGAAATGACGAAGTTTTTCTCACTGCTTATGTTAGTAAACGGAGCAGCACCTATTTTGGCACCGATTATTGGGGGGCAATTGTTACAGTTTACAACGTGGCGCGGTGTTTTCATCGTTCTTGGAGCAATTAGCGTATTCATGTTAATCTCAGCTACTTTTGTATTACGTGAAACATTACCTCCTGAAGAAAGAGAAACGGGTGGTTTGTCAGGGACTTTGGCGACGTACGGAAAATTGTTAAAGGACCGTCTGTTTATGGGATATGCATTGTCACAAGGATTAGTAACAGCGGCAATGTTTGCATACATTTCGGGCTCACCATTTGTGTTGCAGAACATATACGGAGCATCACCACAGCAATTTAGTTTATTCTTTGCGATTAACGGCATCGGTATTATTATTGCTAGTCAGGTAACGGGTCGTTTAGCGGGGAAAGTGAATGAGAAGACATTATTTGTTGCGGGTATTATTATCGCAGCTGTTGGTGGTCTATCTTTACTACTGACAATCGTACTAGGAATAGGTTTAATTGGTGTTTTATGTTCGTTATTCCTTGTTGTATCAAGTGTCGGGGTTGTATCAACAACTGGGTTCTCATTAGCGATGAGAAATCAGAAACAAGCTGCAGGAACAGCATCAGCTTTATTAGGTTTATTACAGTTTATTTCAGGAGCTCTTGTTGCTCCGCTAGTAGGTATCGGTGGAAGTAATACAGCATTACCGATGGGTATTGTTATTGCGCTTTGTGAAGTAGGAGCAGTGTTATGTTATCTATTTATGGCCAGAAGAAGTGAGAAACAGTTTGAACTGCAACAAAAACAAAATCTAGAGGCTTAACAAAAAAGAACTGATTCAAAGGGAATGTTTGAATCAGTTCTTTTTTCATTTCTTTGAAATACCTCATACAGTTTTGTAAGGTGATGTAGTAAAGCATTGCAAAAATTATTTGTATAAAGTGACGATACTGTGACAAACATGTTGGTATATATATTACGGTGTCGTCTTAAGTGTAAAAAGTAGGATGTTCTCGGTATAATAACAAGTGGAGATAAAAGAAACTATAATGAGTAATAGTTGTAGATAAAAGGAGAAGAAGAGATGAAGAAGGTTTTGGGTATTGCCGTAATGGGAGGAATGCTCCTTCTAGCAGGATGTAATGGAAATAAAGATACGAAAGAACCGAAAGAAAAGGTAGAGCAATCTACAGAACAAACAGAAGAGATGAAAGAATACCGTGCAGTACATGAAAAATACGATACGAAAATGAATAAAGAAATTAATAAAGCACTGCAGTTATTTGAAGTAGCAAAAGAAAAGGGCGGTAAGGAAATAACGACTGCTACATATAAAGAAGATGTGCAAAAGGTAACAACGAGCATGTTAGAAGATATTGATCATATACGTAAAGAAATTCGTGTGCCGAAGTCGAAAGAGCAAGAACATGAAGTATATGTTGGTTTCTTGAATGAATCGGAGCAAGCAATGAAAAAATTACAGAAGTTAGCTAAAGAAGAAGATTCATCGTTGATTCGTGATATAGAAATTAATTTTGCAACAGCATCAACATACTATAAACGTTTTCAAGCAGAAATGAAAAAATAACCTTGCCTGTGCAAGGTTATTTTTTCTTCTTACTACCGCCTACTTCTTTATTTTATTTCTCTTTTGTATTCTTTTTTCGTTCCATCAGAGAAGACAACTTCTAAATCAAATTTTTGATAGTCTTTATCAAGTTTGAACACGTTCACTACTTGATCGATTACTTCTTGGTCAGCAGTATTTTTATCAAATTTTAATTCTTGTAAGAGTGGGCTTAATTTTGTGATAGCCTCGTCTCCTGTTAATTTTACATCTGCTTTATGATCTTCAATTTTTGCTTCCATTTTCTTATCAGCTGCTACATTTTTATAGTCTGCTTCGTAGTCTTTCTTTGTATCTTGGTAGTCTGCCTTTAAATCGAATTCATTGAAGTTTAGTTTTAAATCTGCAGGAGCCTCATTTTTTGCTTCTTCAGTCGTCTTTTTATTAGAAGTTGTGTCTTCTTTTGCAGGAGCTTTACATCCTGTTAATGCAGGTACTAGCATAAGAGCTAATAAAACTGATAGTAGAATTCTCATTATAAATTCCTCCTTATGTAAATTCGTTCTATACAAGTTTTTCCCAAAAACATGTAATTATGTATGTGTTGAAAATAAATTATTATTCTGTAGTTGCAAGGGCTAATCCGCAATTTAAATCAAAAAAGATTTGTATGTATATGGTAAATTGAAGTTGTGAGGAGGGGCTAAAATGCATGAAGAATATAAAGAGATAATAAAAAAATCAATTGAATATATAGAGAATCACTTACATGAGGAGCTTACAACAGAAAGAGTGGCATCTCACAGTGCAGTATCGATGTACCATTTTCATCGCATCTTTCAAAGATATGTTGGGATGAGTGTAACAGATTATATTCGAAAGAGAAGGTTAACTCATGCTGCGCAAGTTTTAGTGTCAACGGAGAGAGCTGTTATTGATATTGCAGTGCAATACGGTTTTTCCTCACAAGAGGCATTTACGAGAGCTTTTAAAAGAATGTTTCAATTGCCACCAAAGAAATATCGAAAGTACTTTCAGTCATTTTATATAGAAAGAGAGGGTGTTTCAATGCAAAAAGGTATACCGAAAGGATGGATCTTAAGTGGAAGTCATCCTGCTGAATATGAGATGGGTTTAGATTATGAAGTTGTCCATCAGGGGAAAGTATCTGCATACATAAAAGCAAAAGAGAATGTTACGCACGGAGGATTTTCAACATTAATGCAAATGTTCCGAGCGGATAAATATGTAGGAAAGAGATTACGTTTTACAGCATTTATTAAGAGTGAAAATGTAAGAGATTGGGCAGGATTGTGGATGCGAGTAGATGGAAAAGATACAGAACCGCTCGCTATGGATAATATGCAAAATCGCCCCATTAAAAATACGAATAACTGGCAATCGTACTCGGTTGTATTAGATATAAAAGAAGAAGCACTTGGTATTGCATTTGGTGTTTTATTATCAGGAGAAGGTTGTGTGTGGCTAGATAGTATTCGATTTGATGAAGTAGATGAAAAAATTCCTTCAACAGATTTGGCAGAGAACTTTTATGAAACACTTTTAGAAGAGCCAGTGAATCTACAATTTGAAGAAGTAGAAAAATAAAAAACAAGGAGAAAAGATATGCTCAAATATGTAAAACTAATAAGTATTAGTTTAGTAATATCGTCTTGTATTATGGGAATTAATTATTTAGTTAGCTATCTTTGGTCAGGGCATATACCTTCTTTGACGTGGAGAACATATTTGATGTTTGTGTTTATATTTATGATGAGTTTTGGTTCAATGCAAAAAGAAGGAAAAGAGGATTATTGACAATAGTCTTCTTCGCCTTTCTTTCATTAACACAAATGGTTGTAACTGTTTTTGGAGATGCAGGTATGATTTTCAATATCATCTCACTATCGTTACAACTTGTAAGTTTGGGTGTAATTGTACCACATGAAATGCTTTCTAAAACATATCAAACAATTGGTGAATTATTTCCTGCAATATATGCAGGAAATGGTTATTATACAATAATATTTGGAGGAGTTAGTTTAGAAAGAAATATTATTTCATTATTAGTTATTGTATTGGTTATACAATTAGTAGCAGGTATGATTTTAGCTATAAAAGGAATGGCAAAGGGAAGAGGAAGCTCTGTAGTTAAAGTTGTATAAAAGTAAAAAGGTATCCTTCATGGGATACCTTTTACTTTTGTTACTTTGCAACTTCTGTCCACTTGTAGTTAAACTCACCACCGAAGTCAGTTGTTACAAGTCCTTTAATGAAAGAGCGTTGTAAGTAAGAACGACCTTGTTGGTATAAAGGAGCGACAGCGCCGTCTTGTAATAGAATTTTTTCAGCTTGCTTCATTGCTTCAAAGCGTGCTTTTTCATCGCCAGCTAAATCTGTTTTCACTTTATGAATTAGCTCATCGTACTCTTTGTTAGAGTATTTATCGAAGTTATAAGCACTATCTGTTGTAAATAGATCTAAGAATGTAATTGGATCAGCGAAGTCAGGGCCCCAGCCGTCAATACCAATTTCATAGTCACCACTTAATAGTAGTTTTAGCTGTTGTTTACGTGGTTGTGGTTTTAAATTCACTGTTAATCCGTCTAAGTTTTTTTCTAATTCACCTTTTAAATATTCACCAGTCTTTTTAGCTAAAGCATTGTCACTTGTTAATAGTTCGATTGTTACTTTGTCAGTACCAAGTTCTTGTTTTGCTTTTTTCCAGTTTTCTTTCGCTGTTTTCACATCATCCTTGACTAGATTTCCATTTTCTTTACGGAAGTCGTTGCCTTCTGGGCTCTTTGCGAATTTCGCAGGAACCATTCCTTCAGCTGGAACAGCGCCGTTATTTAAAATTGTTTCTACGTAAGCTTTTTTATTCATTGCGCCGTTAATAGCAAGGCGTGCATGTTGATTTTTTAATGTTTCATTTTTCTGATTTAGTCGTAAGAATTGAATGCCGACTTCAGCGCGTTCCTTGAAGTTTGGATCGCTCTTATATTTATCAACAAACTCTGCAGTTAAAGCAACGCGATCAATTTGTCCTGAATCATATAAGTTCACTTCTGTAGACTTATCTTTAACGACATTGAAGTTGATTTCTTCTAATTTTACCGTTTTAGCATCCCAATAGTTAAGGTTTTTCTTCAATTGGAAGCTTTGTTCATGTTTCCAGTTCTCTAATGTGAAAGCACCGTTGTAAATTAAATGATTTGTTTCCAAACCATATTTATCACCTTGAGATTTTAAGTACTCTTCATTAATTGGTAAGAATGTTGAGAATGTCGTTAAGCTTAAGAAGTAGGGAACAGGACGGTCTAGTTGTACTTCTAACGTTTTGTCATCGACAGCTTTGACCCCTAGTTGATCAATTGGCAATTGTTTTTGGTTTATTTGTTTCGCATTCTTTATATCGAAGAATAAGAATGCGTATTCAGCTGCTGTATCAGGATTTACGGCACGTTGCCAAGCGAAGGCAAAGTCCTTTGCTGTAACAGGAGTACCGTTTGACCATTTTGAATCACGCAGATGGAATGTATATTTTGTTTTATCGGGACTAATGTCAACCGACTCAGCGACACCAGGAACCGGTTTATTATCTTCTCCCATTGCATATAACCCTTCAAAAACATTGCGCATTACGTTCATGGATTCCCCATCCGTTGCTTTTGCAACATCCATTGTTGGAATTTCTGAAGCGAATGATAAGTTAATTGCCTGTTTATCAGGTGCTTTATCGTTTGCTTTCGCTCCGCTTGCATTATCTTTATTTCCCCCGCAAGCAGTTAGTAATAGACTTGCCCCTAAAACAGATGCAACAACAGGTATAACTTTTTTCTTCATTGTTCGTTCCTCCCTAAATGTGTTGTTCGTAACGTCATAATGTCCATGTCTGAAGTAGCTATAGAAGGAGATAAAACCTATTATAAATATTTGTTTATAGGTAATCAGGTGTTCTATATGTATATACATGTTGATCTATAATCTATCGTTATATGTTTCAACGTAGTAGACATTATATTTTGATGGTGAAATATTTCGTTTCTTTGATTATTTAGAATATTAACACTGAAAAGAACTATATGTCAATAATAAAAATAGATTGTTAATTTCTTAGAATAATATATTGAAAAAGCAGATTCTCATGTGTGAGAGAACCTATTTTAAATATATTTTGCTAAAAAAACAATTGGTGTGGGCTAATAATAAGTGGGGATGAAGAAACCCCCACTTATTAAAGTTTCACTTTATTTTTCAATTTTTGCCCACTTGAAGTTTAATTGCCCTGCAAAGTCTACTTGCACAATTCCTTTCACATAAGAACGTTCTAAATAAGATTCGCCTTTTTGGTAAAGAGGAGCGATAACAGAGTCTTTAAATAATATTTTCTCGGATGCTAGTAATGCTTCCCAGCGAGCTTTTTCATCACCAGCTAAAGTTGTTTTCACTTTTGCTATTGTTTCATCGAATTCCTTATTAGAGTAATGATCTAAGTTATAAGGGTTATTCGTTGTAAATAGCTCAAGGAATGTAATTGGATCCGCAAAGTCAGGGCTCCAGCCATCAATTCCGATTTCGTAGTCACCTTTTAATAAAAGCGAAACTTGTTGCTTACGCGGTTGCGGTTTTATATTTACTGTTAATCCATCTAGATTCTTTTCTAGTTGTCCTTTTAAGAATTCACCAGTTTTCTTATCAAGGTCAGCATCACTCGTTAATAATTCTAATGTTATCTTTTCAGAACCAAGCTCTTGTTTAGCTTTTTTCCATAACTCTTGTGCAGATTTTGTATCAACTTTTGTTAAATCGCCATTTGCAGTACGGAAGTCTTTTCCTTCAGGTCCTTTTGCAAAGTTTTTTGGAACGAGACCAAATGTTGGTGTAGATCCATCATTTAATAACGTATTTACAAAGGATTTTCTATCAATTGTTTGATCAATTGCTTGGCGTGCAGAAACGTTTTGAAGCACTTTGTTTTGTTGATTCATACGTAAAAATTGTGCGCCTACGTTTGGACGTTCTTTAAAGTTAGCATCTTTTTTATATTTATCGACGAAGTCAGATGTTAGTTTTATACGATCTAATTGTTTTGACTCGAATAAATTTACTTCTGTTGATTTTTCTTTTACGACGTTAAAATTGATTTCTTCTAGTTTGACAGTATCTTTATCCCAATAGGTAGGGTTTTTCTTGAATTTAAAGCTTTGTTCGTGCTTCCAATCGCTTAGTGTAAAAGCTCCGTTGTACAAGATTGTATTATCTTCTAAAGCGTACTTATCACCTTGTGCTTTAAAGAATTCCTCGTTAATTGGTAGAAATGTTGGGAACGCTGTTAAGCTAATAAAATACGGAACAGGACGCTCCAATTCTACCTCAAACGTATGGTCATCAACTGCTTTTACACCAAGTTGGTCGGCTGGAAGTTCTTTGTTGTTAATTTTTGTTGCGTTTTTAATATCAAAGAATAGAAATGCATATTCAGAGGCTGTTGCTGGATCTACGGCTCTTTGCCAAGCGAACACAAAATCTTTAGCTGTAACAGGAGTGCCGTTTGACCATTTTGAATCTCGCAAATGGAATGTGTATTTCGTTTTATCGCCACTTACTTCATGAGATTTTGCAACACCAGGAACAGGTTTGTTACCTTCACCAAGATTATACAAACCTTCAAATACGTTTCGCATTACTTGACCAGAATCAGTATCTGTAGCACGAGCCGTATCCATTGTTCGTATTTCAGTAGGTGAAGATAAGTTTAAAACCTGTTTACTAGGTGCCTCGTCTTTTGCATTTGCTCCGCTTGCTTCGTTTTTATAACTACCGCAACCAGTTAATAAAATACTTACTCCTACAACTGATGCAATACCGGGTACAAACTTCTTTTTCATTTGATTTTCCTCCTAAATAATTAAGTTTGGATGATGATGAGGGAAATGAAAAATAAAAAATCCCTCTTTTCATATTGAGAAAGAGGGATTTTTACATACAAGTTATGCACCCGTATATAAACGAAGTCCCTCATTCTATCTTTCAAGCATAAAGCTTGCAGGAAGTGGCACAGTATTCAAAATGAACCTGTTGCCGAGGTTTCAAAGGGCCAGTCCCTCCACCTCTCTTGATACAATGAGTAAACGAATAAATTTTATTAATTTTTGTGTTTCTTTGATAATTCAAAATCTTACACCTTGAATAATGAAGTGTCAACTAAATGAAATATAGTTTAAATTTTCAGTTTTCTTAAACGAAAAAACCACTGCATAGGGCAGTGGTTTTTCTACTAGAAGTTAAAGTTATCTGGATCTGGACCAACGCGACGATCTTCATTTAAAGCTTGAATTGCTTTCATATCATCAGCATTTAATTCAAAGTCGAAGATGTTTGCATTTTCAATAATGCGATGTTCTTTAATTGATTTGGGAATTGTTACAACTTCGTTTTGTAAATCCCAGCGTAAAATAATTTGCGCAGTTGATTTATTATATTTTGTCGCAATTTCTTGTAACGTTGGATTATCTAGTAGTTGTCCTTGCATTAATGGTGACCAAGCTTCAAGCTGGATATTATGTTCTTTACAGAATGCATGTAACTCTTCTTGTGCTAAACGTGGGTGGTATTCCACTTGGTTGACCATTGGCTTAATTTCAGCAATTTCAAATACGTCTTGTAAGTGGTGAATGAGGAAATTACTCACACCGATAGCGCGAACACGGCCATCTTTATAAAGTTTTTCTAATGCTTTCCATGATTCGGTATATTTCCCTTTTACAGGCCAATGTACTAAATATAAATCTAAATATTCTAGACCTAATTTCTCTAATGTAGTTTCAAATGCTTGAAGTGTTGTTTCATATCCTTGATCGCTATTCCATACTTTTGAGGTAATAAATAATTCTTCGCGTGAAACACCGGATTCACGAATCGCTTGTCCAACGCCTTCTTCATTTTGATAGATTGCTGCAGTATCGATGCTGCGGTAGCCATTTTTAATTGCTGCTTTTACAGAATCAATTACTTCTGAACCATCTTCTACTTTAAAAACACCTAAACCAAACCAAGGCATTTTTACACCGTTATGTAATGTTGTATAGTCTTTTAAACTTGTTAAAATCATATTATTTCCCCCTAGCTTTTTTGTTTGTTGCTTCTATTGCTTTTTGAATTGCCTCTGAAAAATTATATTCGTATAAAGTTTTGAGACCCTCAGCTGTGGAACCACCTGGCGTTGTTACTTGTTCGCGGAGGTTAGCTGGATTTTGCGTTTGTTCGAGCATAGAAGCAGAGCCAGAAATCATTTGAATGACAAGATGTTTTGCGGTTTCTTCATCGACTCCATAACTTTTTGTTGTTTCAATTAAGCTTTCAGCAAAGTAATAAAGGAAGGCTGGTGCACTTCCAGTAACTGCAGTAAGCTGATGAACTTCTTCCTCAGTACAAAGTTGCGAAGTACCAATACCTTTTAAAAGCAGTTGCAGGGTTTCTTGATGCATCGCGTTTACTGATTGTCCCATTGTATATAAGGAGATAGATTTTCCAATTTCAGCAGCTGTATTAGGCATAATCCAAGCAACAGGCGTGCCCTTTGGGAGTCTAGCTTCTAAATAAGATGGTCCAATGCCGGCTGCGACTGTTACGACTAGTTGATTTGATAGTAACGGAGATAGCTCAGCTAATAACTCTTCATGAGCAGAAGGTGGCATTGCTAAAACAACCGTATCAACAGATGTAACATGCTGTTTCCAATCTGTTGCAGTAGACACATTATATCGATGTTGTAACTGTTTTAGCTTTTCTACGTTGCTTCGGTTAGAGACGATAATTTCTTCGATGTACTCTTTGCTTGTTTTAAGTAATCCGGAAAATATAGCTTCTGCCATACGACCGGCACCAATAAATAAAATTCGATGTTTAGTTAGCATATCCGTTATTCCTTTCTAGTAGAGATATGTTATAAAAACGATATCATCTTTAAGAGAATTTTGTAAAAAGAAAAGACTTACCGTAGATGGAATGGATAATGAGAAGGCGGAAATTCATGCTAATATTAGCTGTTATTAATCTCTTTATATGTGTAGCTGGTTTGCTAGAGTGGAAGAGCAATTATAAGGGGCAAGAACATACAAATAATTATATCTAGAAAATAATTAGAATTGAAAAACCCCTGAAGCATATATGCTTCAGGGGTTTACTAATAGAATATAAGATTATGCTTTTGTCATACCAAGTAATACAGCGCCGCCGATAATTAAAACACTACCGAGTGCAATAAAGATCAATTGGCGTTTTGTTTTCTTTTCACCTAAGAATACAATCGCACCGAATGTTGAGATAACGATTCCAGTTTGAGATAATGGGAAGCTTGTTGCTACTCCAACACGTGGTAATGAAAGAAGTAAGAATAAGTTTCCAGTTCCCCATAGTAAACCAGACAAAGCATTACGGATTGCATATTTGTTAAATGGTTTATGTTTAGACGTCAGTACAACTGCACCAACAAACATACCAACTGCTTGTGGTAAAATAGCAGACCAACCATCGATATTATACCAACGAATAATAATTACATATACAAGATAGCCGAAAGTAGAAACAATTAAAGTAAGAAGTCCTTTTTTCAATTGTCCAGGTGGCTGAGCATTTTCTTTATCATCTAATGATGTGAATACAACACCAACTACGATTAATAGGATTGCAATCGTTCCCAGAATGATCGTAGTAGTAGTAGTCCACTCACGGAAAGCGATAACCCCAAAGATAGAAGTTGCAACAAGTTGCATACCAGTAGAAATCGTTACAGTAGTTGAAACACCTAGTTTTTCAACTGTTTTTAATTGGTTTACTTGTCCTAAAGCCCAGAATAAACCTGAAATAAAACCAACAATTAAGATTGTCATTGTTAAAGCTGGTTGAGTAAATACATACATAATTGTTGCGAAGAATAGAGCACCGATTGTCATACCTACCGTTTGGCTATATGCACCACCGCCCATTTTTACGCTTACTAATAAGATGTTTCCCCATGCAATTGCAGGAAGAAGCGCTAATAAAATGTCCATTACAAGACTCCCTTCGGTTTGCTATACCAATATAGTTACATATCGTTCTAACGATCGGTAATGCCCCACTAATAGAGTAGAAGATTACCGATCGCTAAAACAGGATGAAGAATTCACGATATAAATGCGTTTTCATTTCTTCATTTTTTGAAACACCTCCATATAATAACAGGAAATTGCCTATTTTAGAAAGTGAATTCAAATAAAATGTATATTTTAATAAGAGGTAAAATTCAGTTATTTCCCGTTGGTATATTTTATTTCCTAAGAAATAAAGAAGCAGCTTCGAAAAAAGCTGCTTTAAGAGTTAGTAATTCTTTTATTAATAAGTTGAATACATAGTAGAAATAAGAGTGACATAACGATAGTAATAACTACAAGTGTCCAGGCGAGTTGCATATTACTTGCATCAATAGCCATGTAAATTGCAGTTGGGATTGTCTGTGTTTTACCAGGAATGTTCCCGGCAAACATAAGTGTAGCACCAAACTCACCGAGCGCGCGGACAAAGCTCAAAATCATCCCGCTTAGTAAGGCAGGAAATGCGAGTGGAAGTGTAACGTGCAGAAAAACTTGATATTCACTTGCGCCAAGGTCACGAGCACTTTCTTCAATTTGTACATTTGCGATAGAAAATCCCGTTTTCGCTGATTGGTACATAAGCGGAAATGCAACAACTGTAGAAGCGATGATCGCAGCAGTAGATGTGAACATAATAGACTGCTGAAATAATGATTCAACCCACTTTCCGATCGGGCTGTTGTTTCCAAAGATGATAATGAGAAAGAAGCCGATAACAGTTGGTGGAAGTACCATTGGTAATAAAAATATGGTTTCTAATAGTACTTTATATCGCCATGAGGAGCGAGCTAGTGCTCGCCCGACAATTGTCCCTAAAATTGTAACGAGAATAGTGGCGCACGCAGCTACTCTTAAAGATAGAAAGACAGGCGATAAAATAGCATCAATGCTCATAGTAATTACGACAGAACTGTAAATCCATATTTCTTAAAGATAGATTGTGCATCTTTTGACTGCAAATACTCATAAAATGAAGTCGCCTCTTTCTTATGTTTAGATTCCTTTATAACACCTAAAGGATAGTGGATTGGCTCATGAGAAGTAGCTGCTGCTGTCTCACCAATCTTTACTTTATCCGAAATGAGAGCATCTGTTTTGTATACGATACCAGCATCGACATTCCCTGTTTCTACATATGTTAACACTTGGCGAACATCTTTTGTAAATACGACTTTATTTTGAACATCATTCCAAAGGTTTTCGTGTGTTAGAGAAGCCTTTGCATATTTGCCAGCAGGTACAGATTCAGGTGTACCAAGTGCAATTTTTTTGATTTTCTCATCTTTTAAATCTTGAAATTTTGTAAGAGAACTATCTTTAGGGATGACTAGAACTAGTTCATTTCCAAGAAGATTTTTCCCTTCTTTTTCATTAATGAATCCTTTCTTTACAAGGGTTTGGAATTTATCTTCTGCTGCTGAGAAGAATAAATCAGCAGGTGCACCTTGTTCAATTTGTTGTTGAAGTGCTCCAGAAGCACCGAAGTTAAAAGAAAGTTTGATATTTGGCTCTTTTTCTTTATATTGTTTTTTGATTTCTTTTAATGCATCTTGTAAGCTTGCAGCAGCTGAGATAGTCAGTTCAACTGTTTTATCCTCTTTAGCAGTTGACTTTGTATGCTTTTCCCCACTTGTACAAGCAGCGCTAAATATAAGAAGGAAAGAAAGTATAAGTGCCCCGATGGAACGTAATGTAAATTTATTCATAAAAAAATCCCCTTTCATTTTGATACATCTAATTATAACTAAATATAACTAATTATAACTAGTTATAATTGAATATAATTTGAACATATATCTATTTTTAAAAAATAGGAGAAATATTCTTTTCTTTGTTACAATGAAAGGAGAAAGTGAGGAATCGTCTATGGATCATCATTCCTACACAACGGAAGAAGTAGCAAAGCGATTAAAAGTATCAAAATTAACTGTATACGACTTAATTAAAAAAGGAGAACTTCCTTCTTATAGAGTTGGTAGACAGATGCGCATTGATGCAGCAGATTTAGATCAATATATAAAGCAAATGAAAACAGGAAAAGTACAAGTTAATCCTGTAAAAAACGATGGTAGTAGTATCTTGAACACGTGTATTATTAGTGGTCAAGAACTAACGTTAGATATGTTAGCTAAACGTATAGAAAATCGTTTGCCAAGTTCTAATGTTTTAAGAGCGTATCAAGGTAGCTTAACGAGTTTAGTGAAAATGTATCAAGGAGAAGGAAGTATCGTTAGTTTGCATTTGTTTGATGGTGAAACGGGTACATATAATATTCCTTACGTAAAACGTATTTTAGTAGGACAGCCATGTCTTATGATTAATTTATTGTCCAGAAATGTAGGGTTTTATGTTCAAAAAGGAAATCCGAAGAAAATAAAGACATGGGCTGACATATCCGGGTCCACTATAAAGTTTGTGAATCGAGAAAAGGGTTCTGGTATTAGAGTGTTAGTGGATGAACAATTACGAATCCAAAAATTAAATAAAGCTGATATTAGTGGATATGAATGGGAAGAATCGAATCATCTTGGTGTTGCCACTCAAGTTGCAAATGGAAAAGCTGATGTAGGAGTAGGTTCAGAAAAGTTTTCGCAAATTGTAAATGTGGACTTTATTCCAATCATGAAAGAACAGTATGATTTAGTAATTTTGAAGAATAAAGAAAATGAAGAGTTGATTGAAGTTGTGAAAGACATTCTGCAATCGAAAGAATTTCATAATGAATTAAATGCGATTGGCGGATATGATATTACGAAAACAGGTCAAATTGTATATGAAACAAACTAAAAAGCTGCTTGTCTATAAGACGAGCAGCTTTTTCTATATAAAGGGGGTTGGGGAAACAAAGTGTTAAACAAGACCTTGAGCAAGTGTATAAATGAAAGCCGTAAGAAGAGTAGCTCCACTTGCAAGTCCGATAAAGTCTGATTTGTTGAAAGTAATGTTGTTCATTATAATCTCTCCTTATTTGTTTAATGTAGTTGCAACAGCTTTTGCATCGACAAGTGCGGATAGCACCATGCCCATTGTATTTAAAAGTTTATTTGATTTCATATTGTTCATCATGCGTATCCGCTCCTTTTCGAATTGTTGTTGCCCTGCTTATGTCTTAATTATAGGAAATATGTCTACTTGCAACTATCGAATTAGCTTACGAAAGACTTACACTTTTGTAAGAAAAAAAGACATTCGTGTAAGAATGTCTTTCATAGCATATTGATATGATGATGTTCTTCAATTGTTTTTAAAAAACTACGCATTGAATTCGTCATATAGCTATCTTTACGGCGTATGAAAACCGTTGAAATACTGCCGTATTTTTCAGGGATTGCATGACAATGTACCTTACCTGCTTTAGAAAGATGATGGACAGCAGACTGTGGTACGAGTGTAATTCCGAGACCGAGTGCAACACTGTTTAATATTGTCTCTAATATATTGAATTCCATAATTCTTTTTGGTAGCAAACCTTCATCTTTAAGCCAACGTTCTAGTTTGGAGCGGTATCCACATCCTTGGTTAAAAACGAGTAGAGGAGTTGTTGTAAATTCTTCTATATGAAAGGCTTTATTTTGTGTTATAAGCATTAATTTCTCTGTACTAACATCGTATTGTTCGATTAGTGGATGTTTAATAGGACCTGATATAAAGGCACCATCTAATTGGTGATCAAGTACTTCTCTAATTAATTCTTCTGTTAGACCCGCTTGTAATGATAAATCGACATTCGGATAGCTTTTATAGTAAGAAGATAAAATGGTAGGCAGTGTACTTACTGTTTCGACTGTACCGATTTTTAATATACCGGAGGGTGTTTCGCTATCTAAAAATACTTGTTTTAGTTCATCGACATCTTGCAAAATTTTACTAACATAAACGAGCATTTTTCTTCCTTCAGCTGTTAAAGTCATTCCTCGTTTATGGCGGTAAAAGAGTGGGGTTTTTAATTCGTTTTCTAGTTGTTTAATACGTGCAGTTACATTTGATTGTACATAATTTAATTCCTTTGCTGCGCTACTTACACTACCCTGATCGGCAACGCTTTTAAAGATTTGTAAGTCTCGTAATTCCATTTTGTAATCCCCCTTGATGTTAACTATCATTATAAATGATAGTTAACATCATTTTGAATCATTTTACGTGATATATTTTTTCTTTTACAATTCTCTTTGTGCAAATAGAAAGAAACGGGGGATTGCGGTGAGAAGAGGTCAAATGATAATAGGGGCTTTAGCGTGTTTAATTGCGAGTATGTCATGGGGAGCGATGTTTCCAGTTGCTGATCATGCGCTAGAATACATAGATCCATTTTATTTTTCGTTTATTCGCTATGGAGCAGTGGCGATAATGCTGATTGTATTGTTGTTAATGAAAGAAGGAAAACAGGCATTTCGTTTAGAGGGAAGAGGAAAGTTACTCGTCTTTTTTGGAACGATGGCATTTACAGTATATAATGTCCTCATATTTTTAGGGCAAATGTTGATGGGTAAGTCGGGTGTAATGGTAGCTTCCATTATGGAAGCACTTATGCCGATGATTTCTATTTGTATTTTATGGGGATATAAGCATATAAAACCGAAGAAGTATATGATAACGAGTATGGTTATTGCTTTTGTAGGAGCTGTGTTTGTTATTACAAAAGGTGACATGAGTTTCTTTGTAACATTGAAAGATAATATGTTCCCATTAGCATTTATATTTATTGGTGTTGTAGGCTGGGTTATTTATACGATGGGTGGTCAAACTTGTAGTGATTGGTCAACATTACGTTATTCTACGTTGACGTGTGTATTCGGTACGACTGTTACAGCGATTATAACGGTAATTATTACGTCGCTTGGATATATTTCAGTTCCGAGTATGGGAACGATTTCTATTGTGAAATATGATTTGTTATTTATGATGACATTGCCAGGTATTGTAGCGCTACTTGCTTGGAACTATGGTGTGAAAATTTTATCATCCATTAATGGGATTTTATTTATTAATTTTGTACCAATTACGACTTTAGCTATTATGATGATGCAAGGGTATCAAATCACAATGTTTGATATTATAGGGACTGTACTTGTTATTGCAGCGCTTATTCGCAATAACGTTTGTCAGAGAAAAGAAGAAAATATAAATAAGAGAGTTTTACAAGAAGAACAATTACGTCAAGCTGTTTAATAGGCAAATGGAGGATTTTACATGTTAGAAAGTTTATTGTTTTTCTTCGCCGTCGGAGTTGCCTGTGAGCTTGCAGCAATTAATCGAAATGGTCGTAAAAAGATAAAACAACAAGCTGAGCTGATACAGCTTTTAAAAGAATTGAAAGAAAGAAAAAATTAAAAAGACGACCGGGCATAGACGGTCGTCTTTTTCTATATAAAGGGGAAAGGGGACACAAAGTTATACAAGCGTAGCAGCGTAAATAAAAGCAGTAAGAAGAAGAGAGCCGCTAGCTAATCCTAAAAAGTCTAATTTGTTAAAAGTGATGTTATTCATAATACATTCTCCTTACTTGTTTAATGTAGAAGCAACAGCTTTTGCATCAAAAAGAGCCGATAATACCATGCTCATTGTATGTAAGAAATTGTTCGTTTTCATTTTGTTCATCATATTAATCGACTCCTTTTCGAATAATTGTTGCCCTGTTTCTGACTTAATTGTATGAAATATAGTAAGAAGTAACTATCGAATTAGCTTACAAGAAAATTACACTTTTGTAAGAATTAAAATGTAACAATTCATACTCATTTTTATTACCAACTCCTAAAACTTAGTGTTATAATTGTTGTAAGAATATGATTATACTTCGGATGTTTAGAAAGGAACGAAATAAATGTATAAACCAATTACATTTTTGTTGAAATATATATTTAAAACAGCTGGGAAAGTAGACGTGCAAGGAAGAGAAAAGCTACCAGAAGGTGGTCCGTATGTTGTTGCGTGTACACATACAAGTTTTATGGATGTATTAATGTTAGCTACAGGGATGTACCCAACTCAAATTCATTACATGGCAAAAAAAGAATTATTTGAAGGGAAATTCAAAAATTGGTTCTTTAAAAATGTAAATGCATTCCCTGTAGATCGCGCGAATCCGGGACCGAGTACACTTAAAATTCCATCACGTTTATTAAAAGAAGGAAAGGTAGTAGGGATTTTTCCGAGTGGAACGAGATCAGCGGAAGATGTTTCATTAAAAGCGGGTGCTGTGACAATTGCGATGCGTTCTAATGTACCTTTAGTGCCGGCAGCTTATGTTGGTCCATCAAGTGTAAAAGAATTAATAAAGGGGAAAAAGGCACAATTGATTTTTGGAGATCCGATTCAAATTGAGGCTGGAGAACAAATAGATCGAAAAACTGCTATGAAAATGATGACAGATCAATTAAATGAGAAATTTGAGGAGTTAAAAGAAGCTTTGCAATCAAATCAAAAATAAGAAAAGACGACCGGGCATAGACGGTCGTCTTTTCTATTACTATTTATAATAAAGGGGAAAGGGGACACAAAGTTATACAAGCGTAGCGGCGTAAATAAAAGCAGTAAGAAGAAGCGAGCCACTAGCTAGTCCTAAAAAATCTAATTTGTTAAAAGTGATGTTATTCATAATATATTCTCCTTACTTGTTTAATGTAGAAGCAACAGCTTTTGCGTCGATAAGAGCGGAAAATACCATGCCCATTGTATGTAAGAAATTGTTCGTTTTCATTTTGTTCATCATATTAATCCGCTCCTTTTCGAATGGTTGTTACCTTGTTTCTGACTTAATTGTATGAAATGTTGCCGAAAGTCACTATCGAATTAGCTTACAAAAAAATTACACTTTTGTAAGAGAAATGAATGAAGGTGTAATGATAAGAAGATTTGACATATGTTCATGAGATTCATTAACTTAAAGATAGAGGTGAGTGTATGGCTAATATTAAAGATATCGCAAAGATGGCGGGAGTTTCAGTTACGACTGTTTCGAGAGTGTTGAATGATCACCCATATGTAAGTGAAGAAAAAAGAAAAGCGGTTATAGAGATAGTTGAGAAATTGAATTACTCGCAAAACGCAAATGCTGTTCATTTATCAAAAGGAAAGACGAATATTGTTGGTGTGATTTTACCGTATATTAATCATCCGTGTTTTGATGCGATGGTGAGCGGAATGATGGAGATTGCGTTAACTCATAATTACAGAGTGTTACTTTGCCAAACGAATTATAATAAAAAAGAAGAAATGAAAAGTTTACATATGTTAAAAACAAAACAATTGGATGGTCTTATTATTTGTTCCCGTGCAAATGATTGGGAAACGATAGAACCGTATGCTTCTTACGGCACAATAATTGCTTGTGAAGACAATGATATTTCAAACATCTCAAGTGTATATACGAATCATTCAGCGGCCTTTCAATTAGGAATGGATTATTTGATTGAGAAAGGTTATAAAAAAATTGGTTATTGTACGGGAAGAAAATTAGGGCCGAGTAGTCAAAAGCGTTTTGATGTTTATAAACAGCAATTGCAATCTATAGACGAAGAGGTTAATGAAGAATGGATTTTTACAGAATGTTTTACACTAGAAGATGGTGTAAAAGTGGCTCATAAGTTAAAAGAGATGCAGGATCTTCCTGAAGCATTAATAGTAGCAGGTGATGAAGTTGCGATTGGGGTTATGACAGAGGTTGAAAAATTAGGGATTCAAGTTCCTGAGGATTTAGCGATTATTGGCTTTGATAATCAACCTATCTCGCAAGTGTTACAATTGACAACTATTGATCAAAATTTAAAGGAGATAGGGAAAACTGCTTTTGAAATGTTGCATAGAAAAGTGAATGACGAGAGTTCTGAACAAGAAAAGCTGGAAATTCCATACGAACTTGTGGAACGCTCTACGGTTTAATTTTAATCCGTTATGTGTATAATCGCATAACGGATTATTTTTTTGAAATATCTTTGACAGGAAACGCGTTTCATACTTTATAAAGGAGTTAAACCGGTCTGTAATATCCATGGATTCTTTTCAAGTGTTAAAGCAGTGAATAGAATTTGGAGGAATATGCATGAATGAACTTTTATCGAGTATGAAAAAGTATGTAGATGATGATGAAAAGATTTTGGTTTTTGTGGTAGGGATATTTGAGAAGGATAATTTTATATTATCGTATCAACATGGGGTTTTTGTTGCCACTACTAGACGTCTCCTTTTTTACGGGGAATTTCCGTACTATCCTTCAACATTTAAAGAGTACTCATATTTGCATATAGATAGCATAGATTTTCATCCGTACTTTGAGTTTACTTGTAATCATGAAACCATTCGCGCTAAGTATATTCAGAAAGGGAATGTGGAGCAATTTGTCCGTGCAGTTAGAGCAAATATGAATAATTAATCAACCCTCTGTTTAAACATAATATTTCAATTTTTAAGAGGGGAAATGCGGAATAAAAACCACTTCTAAACCTCTAGGAGATAGTGATACAATGTCAAATGGGGGGAGGGTATGAACTATGGTTAATCAACGTATAAAGGAAATAACACTAATTACAATTGGTTCATTATTATTCGCAATTGGTATTAATTACTTTGCAATTCCAAACCGTTTATCGGAAGGTGGAATTATTGGTTTAACGGTTGTTACGTACTACTTATTTGATTGGTCACCAGGGATTGTGAATTTTGCTATAAATGCAATTTTACTAGCTATTGGTTATAAATTTTTTGATAAGAAAACAATGATTTATACAATTTTAGGGATTGTAGAAACATCTTTGTTTTTATACGTTACAGAACATATTGAGTATCATGTAAATAGTGATACATTATTAGCAGCTTTATTTGCTGGTTTATTTGTGGGTATTGGATTAGGCTGTATGTTCAAAGCCGGAGGTACATCGGGAGGGTCAGCAATCTTAGCTCGGTTAGCAAATCAATATTTAGGTTGGAGCGTAGGTAAAGGCGTACTAATTATTGATATTGTTGTAATTGCTGGTTCTGTATTTATAATAGGGCAAGAAAAGGCAATGTATACACTTGTAGCTGTGTTCATCGGAGCGAAGGTGATTGATTTCATTGTAGAAGGAATGGATACAAAAACGGCTGTTACGATTATTTCGAATCAACCAGATTTAATTCGTGAAGCTATTACGAAAAATATGACACGCGGTGTTACTGTATTAGAAGGGCGCGGCGGATATACTGGTAAAAATAAAGAAGTTTTATATGTTGTTATTAATAAACAAGAGCTTGTTAAGTTAAAACAAGTTATTAGCCGGGTAGATGAAGATGCTTTCGTTGTTATACATGATGTACGTGATGTACTTGGCGGTGGCTTTAAAGCAAGCTAAAAGGTGAACGAGTAAATTCGTTCACCTTTTTTAATTATTACAAAAATGTAAGTGTAATGTAATGAGATTCAATAGTAGATTTTATTCCCCCTTTTTAAAATGGATGTATATATATCCTGCAGAGGAGGAATGTTTATTATGAAGAAAAAAATGATCACTACTATAATAGCGATGATAGTGATAGTAGTAATGTTACTGCCTACGAAACTTGGACCGGTTATCGATAAATATAATCCATTTTATAAGACGAAAGAATACTATACGGTTGTGAATACAATTGGTCAGCATATTGGTGATGAGTGGTATGAATATGAATTTATTGCATTCGATGAACGTGGTAGAGAGCAGAAAATAAAGAAAACGGTTAAGCATATGTTAAAGAGAGATGAAGCATTAAAGGTGTATGCAAAAGGACGTTACGGTGAATCGATTGAAGAGATTGAGGTTGCAAATATTCCTATAAATGCGAAGAGTAAACTTTTAACGATGAGATAGTAAAATATACCCCCAGCTATTTTTTGTCGAAAATAAAAATACTGGGTAAGGGTATTTTAGGGGTTAGCAAAAAAGCCTTAGTCCATATAGACTAAGGCTTTTTTATTATATAAAGGGGAAGGGGGTACATTGTAGTAGCATGGGTGAAAGGTATAAGAAGAGTAGCTACTAGCAATGCAATTTGGTTATGTGAGTGTTCTTCTTATTTGGCTTACTTTCTAACTTTATTGTACGAAATATAAGTAAGGGGAACTATCGAATTACATTACACATAACTTACAAACATGTAAGCCTTCTGTAATGTAATTCGATAGTTAAAAGATAGTAATTTTCATATAGTGTAACTAGAAAGTCTTAATGTATTACTTTCTGTTTGTAATGAAGAATGAAAAACCAACTAATTTTTAATAATCCTCATCTGAATAAAGATGAGGATCCTTTTTTAAACCTTACAACATTGTAAGGTTTACGTAAGTTAATTCGATAGTAAATTTGTCATATTTTTTGCATAATAGATACAGATAGAAAAATAATTAGGGATCTAGTAAGAAGGGAGAAAAATGGGATGCGTAAAGAAGAAGTAGTGAAGTTACCAATTAAAGATTTCTGTAGCTACTTTACTGTTGCCGTAGTGTGTATTGGATTATTTGATATCATAACAAACTTAATTGTTAAATAATATAGATGATAAAACAAGAAAGGAAGTCCTTTCTTGTTTTTTTTATGGGGGCATAAAGATGAAATGGATTGATAGTCATATACATGTTGATCAATATAAGGATGAAGAGAAGAACAGATTACTGAAAGAGGTGGAAAATAGTAATGAAATAAAGGGGCTTATTGCTGTATCTATGAATTATCAATCTTGTAAGGAAACGTTATCTTTAGCGAAGAAGTATTCCTTTATATATCCAGCGATAGGGTTTCATCCAGAGCAACAGATTCATAAAGAAGAGTGTGAACAGATTTATAAACTTATTGAACAGAACGCAGAGGAAATTGTTGCGATTGGTGAAGTAGGTTTGCCCTATTATTTGAGGAAAGAAGATGAAAGCATTGCTGTAGATCCATACATAGCTGTATTGAAAAAATTTATAGAACTAGCTAGTAAGTATAATTTGCCGATTATATTACACGCAGTTTATGAAGATGCTGACACTGTATGTGATTTGCTAGAGAAATATAAAGTTTCACGTGCACATTTCCATTGGTTTAAAGGAAGTGATGAAACAATGAAACGGATGATGAAGAATGGTTATTATATTTCGATTACACCGGATGTTTTACATAAGGAGAAGATTAGAAAAATTGTTTCGTATTATCCGCTTGAATATATGATGGTAGAAACAGATGGACCGTGGGAATTTCAAGACGATGTTATGACGCACCCGAGAATGATTCGAGATGTATTAAAGGAAATTAGTGTTATAAAAAACATATCTGTTGATCAGGTTGCAGAAACAATATATGAAAATACCATTCGATTTTATTTGAAAGGATAGGAGAATTATAATTTTCATAATGTAACGGAAAAAGTAAAAGTTGAATTTATTTAATAAAATGCCACGGTTTGATATATGAAAAAAACCACCAAGCGTTCCGCTCGGTGGTTTTGTATTAGGATTCTAATTTCTTCGCACGTTTTAATAATAAAAGAAAGACAATGATAACGAACCCCAGTATAAGGAAGAAGCCATATTGCTTTATATAATCAATTATGTCATTCGCACTGATTGGTTTTTCAACGTGAATGCCGTCTTTATTCGTCGTAATATGAATATCTTTCATTTTTACTTCATTCTTTTCCTTTTGTAAATCAATCCATTCTATATTTGGAATACTTTCTAGATCTTTTAACACTTCTTGTAATGGTTTCACACCTAAGTAAGGATGATAAAATGCCCCAATAATCCCATCGGATAATTTAGCAACAGATAAAGCATTTGCTTTCATTTTAGCAATAGCTTGTGGCTTGTCTTCTTCAATAAAACCGACTGTTTCAGGCATTAATTTCATTCCATGTAGAAATGATGGTGTACTTCTATATGCCGGAGAGTGCATGGATTTCCAAGTTATATCACTTAACTGTAGTTGTCCTACATAAGTTGAAAAGTATCTTGATAATATTTCATACCCCTTTTGAGACATCGTGTAATGGGGTGCTTCAAATGCGACGGGATATAGTTTAGCATCTACAAGTTCTTGAATGCCTTTTTCAATATGCTCAGTTGTATATTTTTCTTCAAATTCTTCCCCTTTTTTTACGTATGCATTATATGCTTCTATATTAGGGAAGGCATCTTTTGTTTTTGGTTTTTCATGTTTCGGTTGGCGAATTGGTTGATCTGTCTTTACGTCCCAAAATTCAAAACCTTCCCCAGTTTCACTATCATAAAATTGGTGCGTATAACCGTGCATAATAATTGCTGCACCATCATCTTGCATAGAGCGTAAAAGATCGACTAGTTCGGGTTTATCTTTTAAATGTAGTGTTTTTCCTGTCTCTGGATCTGCATATACAGGAATGACAGTGATCATGTAAGGAATCTTTTTCTCTTTTAGTAATGTAGCAATTTCTTTTAATTGATTTATATCTGCGGCTGGATGGACGTCCTCAAGACGTAAATAAGCTTCTACCTTATTGTTCGTTGGCTTTTGTCCGAAGTAAGAAAATAACACTTCACCGATGTAATGAGACATCCAGTCAAAGAGATTTGGCGTTGCAACGTAATAAGAATTATTTTGTTGCACAATTAATGGATAAGGATTCTTCCCTTTTAAAGCATGGGCAAGAATTGTTCCAGTTGTATCAAGATGTTTAATTGATCGTTCTTCCTCTAATGTATTCTTTATTTTACGTGTTGGATATTCAATTGTATCAGAGTTTATATCTTCATTTTTAAGTGTGATAAACGAAAAACGATTGGATAACTGTTCTATATTTTGACCTAAAACTAATAATGGTCCTGGGAAGCCTTCTAGAAATTCCTTTGCTTCAGTAGAAAGTTCTTCTTGTTTTTCACCTATGTAAATAACATGTGTATATGAAGATGTATCAGTTATTTTAGCTAACTGTTTTATGTTTTTAATTGTTATATTATTAGTAAAATGCCCTACTTGTGTATTAAGTATTTGGGTATCACTTGTAATTTGATCATCGTTCGAACTGTATAAAATAAGGGCTTTTGGATTTGCGTTTTTTTGTGCGGAAATAGGGACAGGAATTAATAGTAGTAAACTAAATAAGAGTAGCAACCATTTTTTCATATTATTATTCTCCTAGTTTATATTTAGAATTCAGTTTACAATTATATGCAAAAAATGCGTTATAGTCTATGAAAGTTACATTTTTGCACGTATTTACCAGCTGTTTTTTCACAAAATCGGTCTAAAGCATGATGATAATATGTATAGTTATTTGCTATGATAAAAGAGTAAGAGAATGATGAAATGTAGGTAATTGTAAAGGGAAGAAGGCTGAAAGGGGACAAATTTCAGCGGAGAAAGAGGTAGAGGTAGTGAAGAAATTCTTTGTAGGATTTTTAGTTGTTCTTGGAGTATATTTATATTTCCAAGGAAAGTCTGAAGGAATGGATAAGCTAGTGAATGGAACAAGCTATGTTGATTCAGAAGAAGCAAAACAGATGAAACAAATCATTATAGAGGAAGCGAAGAAAGTAAATCTTCCGGAATGGATACCTCTTGCAATTGCCGAGCATGAAAGTCGATTAAATCCAAGAAGTGTTGGAGATAATGGAACTTCATTTGGATTGTTTCAACTACACCGCGGCGGCGGGCTTGCACCAGAACATTTAACTGATGATGAGCTGAAAGATCCACGTACAAATGCGCAAATTGCAATGCCGCATTTAATGAAAGGATATAAGCGTGGGGTGCAAAAAGGTTTGACTGATTTTGCATTACTGAAATATATAGCGAATACATCTGGATGGCCAGGGAATTTAGGGCCAGAGTGGACGGATAATAACATGAAGTATAACATCGGATTAGAAGATGTGTACTATCGAAATAAAGGTGTAATTAAAGAGTAGGTTTTCTATACCTACTCTGTTTTTTTATGAATAATTTCATCCTTTTCTTTCGTGAAATACTGCGTGAGTTGTATTTTCACCTCTTCTAGTTTTGTAGAAACTTGCGGTATTTTATATCCTACATACAATGGTGAAACGACAAATCTAGGTACAACTTTACAAATGATTTTTCCATTTAAGTAATAGAAGAATAAGTTATAACTACTGCATCCTTTATGGAAATCTATCAGTATGTAACGTACAGTTTGCTGAATGTAATTTGCCATTTCATCTATATATGAAATATTATCAATGATTATATTGAATTCAGTGAAGCCAATAATGGGATGCTCTGAAATATTAAGCTCAATGCGTTCATTTTTTTGAACAATTACCCCTTGGAAATTTTCTTCTTCAATATTTTTAAGATAATTTACATATTTCATTCCGATAATTTGCATGTGTGCATGATGCAAACTTCCACCTGAAAATGGACCGTGATTTTTGTATAAAATTACAGATGCAAATTCTTCGTTCTTCTGTAAGTGTAACCAATGTTGAATAGAAAATTGCATTAATTTTCGCATATGTTCTTCTGTATATGTTGCGATATGATCTTCGCAATTATCCGTTTCAATCAGCACCGTTTGAAATGTATCTTGTAGTGTAGGAAATTTATTTTTTAACCAAATAATAGAACCATCAGTTGCTAAAATATCCGTTAAATGTTCTTTATCGCAAAATGGACATGCAGCGCTTCTATTCCGAATACTTTCTGGTTTTTGTTTACCGATATCGTTTAAAAAATATAGTTGTTGTGTATCCATTTGTATATATGCCCCTTTAAAATATGTGTAAAAATCCCGCTTAATACATTCGGGAAAAGGAGAAGGAAATCCTCTAAAGACAATATGGAAAAAATAAAAGACAAGATATCCTCATTACGATAGGGTACCTTGTCTTTTATTTTTTCTCTAATAGTGTGTATGGATAATATAGAACATTTTCATTATTTTTCTTTTTTCTATTTTTTATTGTGTATAAAGTAATTGCTGTGCTTGCAATTATAATAATGGCTTTCTTCATATTCATATACCCCTTTTTATTGTTGGTTTAATTCTTGGCTAACTGCTTTTGCATCGACTAAAGCGTGTAAAATCATTTTCACCATGTTCATCATATTTCTTCACTCCTTTTTATAGTTCATTTAATTCTTTTACAACTGCTTGTCCGTTCACTAATACCTCAAAGATTGCTTTTACGATTTCTTTCATCATGTTTGTTTCCTCCTTGTGTTTGTCTCTCTTGTTTTACATCTTTATTGTATAGGGAGGCATCTTTTCGTACTATCGCTTTCCATTACGTGAACATAACAGTTTTGTAAGATTTGATGTCACTTATTGAAATGTTTAGTCTATCTTCATTATTTTCAGAAAAATGACTATTCAAACATGAAATTGGAAAGTATAATAAAGAAGTAAGTATTAAATTCCGTACGAAAGGGGTGAATGAGATGAAACGTTCTTTAGCTGCGCGTGCCAAATTTTTAGATTTTATCTATTTTTGTCGTGCGATTTTTCATGATGTAGTTGTTAACGGGATACGTATGCCCTTTTTTAACAATTGCATAGTGACTATTGAACGATAGAAATCTCTTCACCCATTTTTAATAAACGTGTGAAAAGGGAGCTATTTGGCTTCCTTTTTCTATGCCGAAAACCATGGGGAATGTTTCTTTCTCATGGTTTTTTATATTGAAAGGAGTACGGAAAATGACTATTTGTAGTGTAAATAATGTAACGAAATCTTTTGGTGGAAACATCATATTTGAAAATATATCGCTTGAAATAAAGAACGGTGAACGTGTTGGATTAGTTGGTCGAAACGGTAGTGGGAAGACTACAATCTTTGGGCTTCTAACTGGAATGGAGAGTTTGGATGCAGGAGCCATTCATATGAAGAAAGGTACACGTATTGGTCATGTGGCGCAAATTCCGAAATTTGATGAGGCCATGACTGTATATGATGTATTGAGTTCCGCTTTTAAAGTAGAAAAGGAATTAGAAAAAGAAATGCATGCTCTAGAAAAAAATATGGCGGAGGAGCAGGAACAATCTGCTTTGCAAAAGCTAATGGAGAGGTACGGAGTAATTCAAGAAAAATTTGCATTTCTCGGTGGTTATGAAATAGAGGCAAATATAATGAAGGTAGCAAATGGCTTACAAGTCACAAACTTATTTCCAAGAGTATTTACGGAATTAAGTGGAGGAGAACAGACGAAAATAAGCCTTGCATATATGCTATTGCAGAAACCAGATTTACTTCTATTAGATGAACCAACAAATCATTTAGATTTGTTTGCAGTTGAATGGTTAGAGAAGTTTTTAAAAGAATATACTGGAACAGTTATGGTTATTTCACACGATCGCTATTTCCTTGATGAAGTTGTAACGAAAATTTTGGATTTGGAAGATGGAGAGATTCACGTGTACCATACGAATTATTCTCAGTTCGTTGAGGAGAAGGAAGAAAGGTTACTTCAAGAGTTTCAAGCTTATCAAGAGCAGCAAAAGAAAATAAAGAAAATGAAAGAAGCAATTAAGCGCCTACGTGAATGGGCAAATCAAGCGAATCCTCCGAATGAAGGATTGCATAAAAGAGCGAGGAATATGGAACGTGCGTTAGAGCGTATAGAGAAATTAAAGAGGCCGATTTTAGAAAGAAAACAGATGGGTCTTCAGTTTGAAGGGCAAGAGAGAAGCGGAAAAGATGTTGTTGTAATGAAAGAAGTGAGTAAAGGTTTTGCTGGCCGACCTTTATTTGAACAAGCGAATTTACATGTTCGTTTTCAAGAGCGTGCTGCTATCGTTGGTCGTAATGGTACAGGAAAGACTACATTATTAAAACTACTATTAGAAGAAATAAATCCAGACGTTGGTGAAATTCGCATTGGTAGTAGTGTCAAAATTGGTTATTTATCACAGCATACGTATGGAAATGTGAAGAGTAATGTATTGGAAGCGTTTAGAGAGTATGTGGCTGTAACAGAAGGAGAAGCAAGACATATATTAGCTAAGTTTTTATTTTATGGTCCAGCGGTGTTTAAGAAAGTAACACAACTGAGCGGTGGAGAAAAAATGAGATTAAGACTTGCGCAACTTATGTATCAAGACATCAATTTTCTAATTTTAGATGAGCCGACAAACCATCTTGATATTGAATCAAGGGAAGTTTTAGAGGAAGCCCTTGAGCAATATAACGGGACGATTTTAGCTGTTTCACACGATCGATATTTTTTAAATAAGTTATTTGAAAAGACGTACTGGATTGATAGATGCAAATTATTTGAGTTTGCAGGAAATTATGCATGGGCTCGTCAAAAGTGGGAGGAAAAGCTTGAGAAGCAAGTAATAAAGCAGAAACGCCAAGGGAGAAAAAGTGTTGAAACGGTTCCTGTAAAAGAGAAAGAAGCTAGGAATCTTGAAGAGATTGAAAATGAGTTAATGCATGTAGAAGAAGATATATATGCAATAGAATGTGGAATGGAACATGTAGCTGATGTTGAAAAACTTGAAAAATTATATGAGGAAAAAACGAAGAAAGAGTTGTTACGAGCAGATTTATATAATGAATTAGAGAATATTGTGGAGTAATGAGTAGAAAGCCACTTCCTTTCAGTTTTGCTGGAGGAAGTGGCTTTCTTCATAATGATATTTTGCTTTAAAGGTTAAATGAAGCGATGTGTTTCACGTGAAACAGTAACTTAGATAAATCCATTTTCCTCAATTTGCATAGTTTGTGAAACATATGAAAATGATAAGGTGAAAAATAAATGTCATTAGTGGTTTTTCGATAGGAGTAATTACAAAAACAAAGGCTAATTATTTCCCGAGAGATAAAGTGAGGGCTTTTACGGGCACCCCGACCCTGACCTAACTTCTTTTGCTTTCGCTGAATTTTGAGGTGGGGGTCTTACTGCACGGCAAATAGCGGGATAAATATGTGTAACAGAGACTAGTGAATGAAAACAAAAAGAGAGCAAAGTTACAGCTTTACGCGCTGAACTCTGCTCTCTTTTTGCGTGGCATCTTCTCTCGTTGAAATTATAATAGCGATCCCGAGCATGATAAAAAAAGCTAAAAAGAGGACGAACTTTGGGAAGAACGGGAATAGTAATAGCGCTCCGACTATCATAATTGTTAATAATACGTAGTGCAGGACGTATTGGAATAGGTTGTCCATATTTTCGCCCCCTTTTTGGTAATTGGTTATTAGTATTCTATGTTTCATGCTGAACGAATAGAAGTGAATTTTTAATTTTTTTATAAGAAATAAAAGAGAGCGATTGAAGAGTTTATTTCAACAAGTAAACGAAATTATGATGGATATTATAATCAGAAAGTAGATGAATTAGCTAAGCAAGCATTAGAAACGTTGGATATTGAAAAGCGAAAGGAAATTTATAAAAAATTATATCAAGAGTTAAGCGAAGCCCCGCCTGTAATCTTCTTGAATAATAGCAAAATGGTGTCTACACATCATGCACGAATTCAAGGATTATAAGAAGTGACTATAACGGAGTTTTATTAAGTTTACCTAAATTAAAGATAGAATAATAATTTTAAAAAAATTCTTGAAATATTTATTTAGAAAGAATTGACAAAATATAACTGAAGATATAAGCTAATAACCATAAAGTCTACCGGAAAAGTCGGAATAAGATTGTTACCCCTCAAAAACATCTATTCTTTTACGATTAAAACCGACTTTTCCGATTGGCTATAAAATGTTGCTGTGGGAGGCATACATAAGGCAAGCAGTTCATAAGGTTTAATTATTAAAAAAAGAAAAGTTAGGGTGGGGACAATGAAGAAAAAGACAAAAAAATGGGCTGGTGTATTTTCGGTATTACTGAGTAGTTCGCTTGTGTTATCTGCTTGTGGGGGACAGGAGGATGCGGCTTCTACAGAGCCGGTTAAACAGCAGGATTTAAAAAGTGTGAAAATTGAAAAGATTGCTGCGACAGATAAAACGAAAGTGCCAGACAAAGCGAAGAATAGAAAAGATACGTTAGTAGTTGGTATTAGTAAGCCAGGCGGCGTATTTTTACCATACTTTCAACAAAATGGTTGGGATGGAAACGTAACTTCAGTTATTTTTGCATCTCTCGTATCAACCGATAAACAAGGGAAACCAATTCCAGAATTAGCTGAGAAGTGGGACGTTTCTTCTGATCAGTTAACATATACATTCCATTTACGTAAAGATTTGAAATTTAGTGATGGATCGCCATTAACGGCGGATGATGTAGCTTTCACATTGACGCTTTTACATGATAAGGCATATGAAGGTGAAGTAGATATCTCTCAATATGCCGTTAAAGGTGGTAAAGAATATAAAGAAGGAAAAGCAACTTCAATTGAAGGTATTCAAGTTGTTGATCAACAAACAATTAAAATTACAACTGAAAAAGTGAATTCACAAGCTATATTTGTTTTAGGAGGTACAGTACTATCAAAAGCTTATTATGGAAAAGATTATAAGCAAAATACAAGCTTAGATTACTTAAAAGATTTATATGGAAAGCCATTAGCTGCGGGTCCATATAAATTTGAAAAGTATATTCCAGGTCAAGAAGTTCGTTTTGTAGCAAACGAAAATTATTATGCGGGTAAACCAAAAATTCAAAACTTTATTTATAAAATTACTTCTGGTGATACGAAGCTTCAGTTATTCCAAACAGGAGAAGTTGACCATACTGGCTTAGGTACCGGTGATGAGGTTCTTGAACAGGCTAAGGCTTTAGAATTCGCAAATATCCAAATCGAAACAGCGCCGTCATTTAGTTATATTTATATGAATAATAATAAGCCTTACTTAAAGGATAAAAAGGTTCGCCAAGCACTTATTTACGGATTAGACCGCAAAAAATATGTTGATACAGCGTTAAAAGGATACGGTACAGTAGCCAATGTACCAATTCATCCAACTTCTTGGGCTTATACGGAAGAAGGAGTTAATAAATACGAATACGATAAAGAAAAAGCGAAAAAATTATTAGATGAAGCAGGGTGGAAAGTTGGTTCGGATGGAATTCGTGAAAAAGATGGTCAAAAATTAAAACTTTCTTATTTCGGTCCAAGTTCGGCTAAAGATAGTGATTTATTAATTCCGATTGCGAAAGAGAATTATAAAGAAATAGGTGTAGAGTTTAATCCTGAATTTATGGACTTTAATACGATGCTTTCTAAGGTAAACAAAGGAGATTATGATTTAGCTTCTGTTTCGACACCGATTACAAGTGACCCGAGTGAAACAGCTGGTGAATATTTGTCTACTGCAAATGAAACTAGTCTTGGTTATAAGAATGCAAAAGTAGATGAGCTAATTCAAAAAGGTATTGAAACTGTAGATATCGAAAAGCGTAAACCTATTTATAAAGAATTGTATAAAGAATTAAGTGATGATCCACCAGTAATTCTATTAAACTACCGTAGAACAATTACTGGTTATAACGGGAATATAAAAGGAATTGATCCTGAAAAGTACAACAGTATTAGTGCAAACTTACCGGTATTATCATTTGAAAAATAACGATAAGAATGTATAAGTAGAAGACATTTTTTCATTCGGTTAGTAATGTGCCGCTTTGAAAAAATGTTCTTCTATTTTAAGCATAAGATTGGAGAGAAAAAGGGTGAAAACATATATTGTTCGTAGGTTGTTACAAATGATTCCTACACTGCTTGGTACATCAATTATTATCTTCGTCCTGTTCGCACTTCTTCCTGGGGATTATATTGATTCAAACCCGAAAATTACACCGGAAAGAGCAGCTGAACTGAGGGAATTATATGGGTTGAACAAACCGATTGTTGAGCGTTATTTTCATTGGTTAGGTAATGCATTGCAAGGGGACTTTGGCTTCTCGCTTCAATATCAAGAGCCTGTAACGTCATTATTAAATAAATTTATTTGGAATTCTTTTAGTGTAGCAATTATTGCATTGTTTTTTATTTGGCTAATTGCACTTATTATCGGTGTATTCTCGGCGACGAAACAACATTCTTTATTCGATAAACTTGTAACAATCGGTGTTTTTGCAGCAATGTCATTCCCTTCATTCTTTATCGGCTTGTTTTTAATTAAGGTGTTTGCGGTTGACTTTAAGTTATTACCGATAGGTGGAATGATTGATGTTGGCAGTAATTCAACAGGATTTGCTTACGTGATAGAAGTTGCAAAACATATGATTTTACCAGTATTTATTTTGACACTTCTTGGGGTCGGCTCGCTAACTCGGTATTTTAGAACAAGTATGTTAGAGGTTGTAAGACAAGATTACATACGAACAGCAAGAGCGAAAGGTTTGAAGGAGAAGACGGTTATTTATAAGCATGCATTAAAAAATGCAATATTACCAGCAATTACGTTATTAGCATTTGAATTACCGGGATTGTTTTCTGGGGCAATTATTATTGAACAAATTTTTAACTGGCCAGGGATTGGTAATATTCAATTAGAAGCATTAAATTTCCGTGACTATACAGTATTGATGGCATTTACGATGTTTCTTTCTTGTTTAACAATCGTTTCAAACTTTTTAGCAGATATCGTATATGCAGTTGTTGATCCAAGAATTCGGTTGAAGTAAGGGGGAGGAAGAAATGGAGACTGTTACAGTAATTACAGAAAAAAAAGAAAAAAAGAGCAGAAGCGAATCATCACCATGGCGACAAGCTTTTAAAAAGATAAAGAAAAATAAGATGGCACTTGTAGGGTTTTATGCATTAATTTTTATGTTTTTATTTTGTTTTATCGGTCCGTTCTTTTCTCCATATGCATCAGGGAAAATACAAGTTGCGCTCATTAACAAACCACCTAGTGTTTCTCATTGGCTTGGTACAGATCAATTAGGAAGAGATATTTTAACAAGGCTTATGCAAGCGGGACGTATTTCATTAACCATTGGTTTAGCTTCAATGGTTTTATCGGTTATACTTGGAGCTTTATTAGGAGCGATTGCAGGTTTTTATCGTGGGATTGTGGACAATATTATTATGCGGCTTGCAGATATTTTAATGTCAATGCCAGGATTACCGTTACTTATTATAATGGGTGCGATTTTATCAGAGTGGAAAGTACCGTCTGATTATCGTTTGTATGTCATTATGATTATTTTAAGTCTAGTAGGTTGGCCAGGGCTTGCACGCCTTGTAAGAGGGCAAATTTTATCACTTAGGGAGCAAGCATTTATGCAAGCTGCGGATGTGTTAGGAATAAAAGATTACCGGAAAATTATATATCACTTAATACCTAATGTTTTACCCATTTTAATTGTTGTATCCACATTAGGTGTTGCAGGTTCTATTTTGGGAGAATCCGCACTAAGTTACTTAGGCCTCGGAGTCGTTCCACCTACACCATCATGGGGGAACATGATTAGCGCAGCTAACTCATTAATCGATTTCCAAAAGCGTCCATGGTTATGGATTCCGCCCGGTTTTGCAATCTTTATAACAGTTGTATCAATTAATTTACTTGGTGATGCACTTCGTGATGCGTTAGATCCAAAGATGAGACGGTAGGTGAGAAGATATGAGTAAAGCGGTAGTAGAGCTGAAAGACTTACAAACACATTTTCAAACTGACGAGGGGACAGTAAAGGCTGTGAACCATGTTAGCTTTGCGGTTCGAGAAGGGGAAACAGTTTGTGTAGTAGGAGAATCAGGTTGCGGGAAGAGTGTAACAGCTTTATCTATTATGGGGCTTATTGCTGAATCAGGCAGTGTAGTGGGTGGAGACATTTTATATGAAGGAAAAAGTCTTTTAGGAATGAAAGAGAAAGAACTTCGTAGTTTACGAGGTAATGATATTGCAATGATTTTCCAAGAACCAATGACATCGCTAAACCCCGTCTTCACTGTAGGAGAGCAAATTGTAGAAACGTTAAGGGAGCATGAATTACTTAGTAAAAATGAAGCATATAAGAAGGCAATTGAGTTAATTCGTAAAGTTGGCATAGCCCGCGCTGATGAAATCGTCCATTCTTATCCGCATGAACTGAGCGGCGGGATGTTACAACGTATTATGATTGCTGTTGCACTTAGTTGTAATCCTAAGTTATTAATTGCGGATGAACCAACAACAGCTCTTGATGTTACCATTCAGGCTCAAATATTGGATCTACTAAGACAAGTGAAAGAAGAATTTAAAACGTCGATTTTATTAATTACACATGACTTAGGTGTCGTAGCGGAAATGGCTGATTATGTTGTCGTTATGTATGGCGGGAAAGTTATTGAAGAAGCTCCAGTACTAGAGATATTCCAAAATCCAAAACATCCTTATACGAAAGGATTATTGAAATCAAAACCAGTAATGGGAAAACGAATAGATAAACTATATTCTATTCCAGGGCAAGTTCCGAATTTAGTTGGTTTAGGTGAGTTTTGCTACTTTAGTGGGCGTTGTGAGCATTGTATGGAAATATGTGAAAAAGAAGCTCCAAATCTAAATGTAAATGATGAAAATCATAAAGTAGCTTGCTGGTTATATGAGGAGCGTGCGGAACAATGAGTGAACCATTATTAGAGGTAAAAAACCTAAAGACATATTTTCCAATCAAGGGTGGCGTATTTAGTAGAACAATTGGGCATGTAAAAGCAGTTGATGGAGTAAGTTTTACTATTAATAAAGGTGAAGTGTTTGGTCTCGTTGGTGAATCAGGGAGCGGAAAAACAACAATAGGAAAAACAATTTTACGCCTCGTTCAAAAAACGGAGGGAGAAGTGAAGTTTAAAGGGAAAGATGTTCATTCTTTATCCAAGGATGAATTAAGAAAACATCGCCCTAATATGCAGCTCGTTTTCCAAGATCCATTTAGTTCATTAAATCCGAGAATGAGAATTGGAGAAGCGCTTGGAGAGCCAATGTTGGCCCACGGATTAGCGACGAAAGAAAATGTTCGTGAAAAGGTAATTGAAGTATTGGAGTTATGTGGATTAGCTCCTTATCATATTGACCGGTATCCCCATGAGTTTTCTGGTGGACAACGTCAGCGTATCGTAATCGCAAGAGCTATGGTATTAAATCCAGAATTCATTGTAGCTGATGAACCTGTGGCGGCACTAGATGTATCTATCCAAGCACAAATTATTAATTTATTTAGTGAGTTACAGGAGAAAAAGGGATTATCTTATTTATTCATTTCGCATGATTTAAGTGTAGTAGAACATTTATGTACGAAAATCGGAATTATGTATTTAGGTACGATTGTGGAGACAGCACCGCGTGATGAGTTATTTACCAATCCGCTACATCCTTATACGAAAGCATTGTTATCAGCTGTTCCAATACCAGATCCAACAGTGAAGCGAGAGCGAATTATACTAGAAGGGGATATTCCAAGTCCAGCAAATCCACCTTCGGGCTGTCGTTTTCATACACGTTGCCCATTTGCAACGGATGTTTGTAAAAAAACAGTACCAGAATTCCGTAATGTTGGTGCAGAGCATTTTGTTGCTTGTCATCACGTATAAAAAAGGGACTCTTTCAGAGATTGAAAGAGTCCTTTTTTTATATACTAGATGAAGCTTGTTTCAATACAAATTGCTCGATTGCGTGAGCAACACCATGTTCATTGTTTGTTAGTGTTACAACATCACATAGCTTTTTTACATCTTCTTCAGCGTTGCCCATTGCAACAGATAAGCCTGCTACTTCTAACATTGGTACATCATTAAAATTATCACCAATAGCAACTGTATCTTCAATAGGGATATTAAAATGAGCTGCCATCTGCTGTATCCCGTTTCCTTTATGTCCATTCCTATCCATAATTTCTAAGTTAGTAGGAGCCGATGCTGTAACCATAATATCAGCATCTTCTTGTAATATACTTAATAGCTGTGCGCGATGCGCTGCATTAAACGTTAAAATGAAGAATTTAGATATTTCTAGTTCTTGGTTATTCACAACATCTTCTATTTTTTTGAAATCAGTAATTAGGTTCGATTTCTTTTGCTTTTCTGTAATTCGTTCAAGTTCCTCTAATGTAACATCAAGCGCATGCTTATTTTCTTCGAATGCTTGCATCACTTGATCTTGCCATGTATATGGAGAATAAACTCCTTTATTCGTATATAGCTTATATGGGAAACCTTCAGATTCTAGTAATTTTGCAAGTTTGTACACTTTGTCGTTTTGTATACAACGCGAGTTAATTACTTTTCCATCCACATAAACAATAGCCCCATTGCTTGCTCCGACTGGAAGAGATAATTTATATTCTTCCAATAGCTTTAAAGCATCCTCTTTCGCACGACCAGAACAGATCATTACAATATGACCGGCTTCTTGTGCAGTTTGGATTGCTTGTAGGTTTTCTTTGGAGATTTCAAGATTAGATGATAGTAGTGTACCATCCATATCTAATGCGATTAATTTCAAAATGACCACCTCTTTGTTTTTATTATACATAGTTATATAGAGGAAACATATAAACTTATCTTGGAAAGACGGTATTTTATCTCATATTAAAAGTAAGTAAAGATTAGATAGGTTTAGTGGCACTAAATAAACAATTTGTAACAAAAATAGAGAGGAATATGACTACATTTCACTTTATGACTGTAATGTTACACAGATGTTACAAACGTGAACTTAGTGAAAAATGCATTAAATAAAGGTTTTTGAGGGTTATTATAAAAAAACGTAAAAAAAGTGTAATAAATTTTACGTAATTATATTGCAACGTAATAATAGTTATGTTACATTAATGTTACAAACGTTACGTTATCAAATTTAATGTAACGTTAACATAAAAACTATGAAATAAACATTTCTTAGAAATTACATATAGATAACTTATAAAAGGGAGGATAAATGATATGAAAGAGCAAGTATTACAAGTAACAAAAGGTGACTTCGTAGGATCAGCAAGTGGAGCGGTAGTATTAACAGCGTTAATCGTATTTCTATCAAGCGTATTAGTATAATAGAAGCTTTGTAACAAAAGAAAAAAAGGAGGATAAATGATATGAAAGAGCAAGTATTACAAGTAACAAAAGGTGACTTCGTAGGATCAGCAAGTGGAGCGGTAGTATTAACAGCATTAATTGTATTTTTATCAAGTGTATTAGTATAATAGAAGTTTTAAATCAAACAAAAAAGGAAGGAGAATGAGGGATATGAACAGTGAACAAGCGTTTCAAGTAACAAAAACAGATTTATTAGGATCCTTAGGTGGAGCGGTAATATTAACATCATTTATTCTATTCCTTGCAAATGTATTAGTATGAGATATATAAATACAATCATTCAAAAAAAATAAAGACTCTAACGTATTAGTAAGTAGTTAATATGTTGGAGTCTTTTTTATATTCTTCTTATATACCTTCAAGTATTAAAGTTACCTCATTATCCAGCATTCAATGCTAATTAAACGCTGCGGTTGAAACTTGATTCAACGAATAATCAAAAATCCACTGAATAAAATCCCGCTTTATTTCAAAGAGAAAAAAGTCGAATTTTATATGTAAGAAAAAAAGAGGAATTTGACAGAAAAGATAGAAAATTTAAAAGGTCAGAATTTGTTAGCTTGCTAACTAATTTCTATTAATTAATGTTGGAAGCGTTTTCGGTTGGTTTTAAGTATGGACCATTTAATCTATTTACAGGGGGATGAAGATATTATGAAACAAAAATCTATGGATACGCTAGCTGCACAAATGGAGGACTTTTTTCCAGTACGTGATGTAGATCATTTGGAATTTTACGTAGGGAATGCAAAGCAATCGAGTTATTATCTTGCGAGAGCGTTCGGATTCAAAATTGTGGCTTACTCTGGATTAGAAACTGGAAACCGTGAAAAGGTATCTTATGTTCTTGTGCAAAAAAATATGCGTTTCGTTGTGTCTGGAGCTTTAAGTAGTGAAAATCGTATTGCAGAGTTTGTAAAGACTCATGGTGATGGCGTGAAGGATGTGGCACTACTTGTTGATGATGTTGATAAAGCATACTCAGAAGCAGTGAAACGTGGTGCCGTCGCAATTGCTCCACCACAGGAATTAACAGATGAGGACGGTACATTGAAAAAAGCAGTTATTGGTACGTATGGTGATACAATTCATACGCTTGTAGAGCGTAAAAATTATAAAGGGGCATTTATGCCAGGATTCCAAAAGGTAGAATTTAATATTCCATTTGAAGAGTCTGGTTTAATTGCTGTTGATCATGTAGTTGGTAATGTTGAAAAAATGGAAGAGTGGGTTAGTTATTACGAGAATGTTATGGGCTTTAAACAAATGATTCATTTTGATGATGACGATATTAGTACAGAGTATTCGGCGTTAATGTCGAAAGTTATGACGAATGGAAGTCGTATTAAGTTTCCTATTAACGAACCAGCAGACGGAAAGAGAAAATCACAAATTCAAGAGTATCTAGAATTCTATAATGGAGCTGGTGTACAACATCTTGCTTTATTAACAAGTGATATTGTTAAAACAGTTGAAGCGCTTCGTGCAAATGGGGTGGAGTTTTTAGATACACCTGATACTTATTACGATGAGCTAACTGCACGAGTTGGAAAAATCGATGAAGAAATTGATAAGTTAAAAGAATTAAAGATCCTAGTAGATCGTGATGATGAAGGTTACTTACTACAAATCTTTACGAAACCAATTGTAGATCGTCCGACTTTATTTATTGAAATCATTCAACGTAAAGGTTCTCGTGGATTTGGTGAAGGAAACTTTAAAGCGTTATTCGAATCAATTGAAAGAGAACAAGAGCGTCGCGGAAACTTATAAGATTTGTATCCACCAGCAAAAGTCCCTTTGCTGGTGGAAATTTCATTTTTATAAGGAGGAATCAGGATGAAATTTGTTACATTTCGTCTTCCTTCAAAAGAACTACGGGCTGGATGGCTTGAAGGTGACAAAGTAATAGATATGAATCTTGCTAGTGAAGGGAAAATCCCTTCTTCTATGATGGATTTTTTAGAGAAAGCGGATGAGTATGTAGAAGTAGTGCGGAATATTAAGAATCCAAATAAGGGTATATATGCTTTAGAAGAAGTACAATTGACAGCTGCTCTTCCTAATCCGAGTAGTATTCGAGATTTTTACGCATTTGAACAACATGTAAAAACAGCTCGCGGACGAAGAGGATTAGATGTTGTGCCTGAATGGTATGATATTCCGGTTTTTTATTTTACTAATCATCGTGCTGTAATTGGTTCCGGTGATTTTGTAATTGGTCCGAAAAAGTCTAAAAAGCTTGATTATGAGTTGGAGATTGCTTGCGTAATAGGAAGAGAAGGGCGAAATATCTCTCGAGAGCAAGCAGAGGAATATATTTTTGGTTATTGTATTATGAACGACTGGAGTGCGAGAGACTTACAAGCAACAGAAATGAAAGTAGGTCTCGGTCCAGCGAAAGGAAAAGACTTTGCAACTTCATTAGGAGCACATCTCGTTACGAAAGAGGAATTAGACGTTTATCGTAATGGTGATCGATATAATTTAGAAATGACTGCTCATGTAAATGGAAAACTATTATCAAAAGGAAACTTCCAAGATATTTACTATACATTTGCTGAAATGATTGAACGTGCTTCAGAGGACGTTACGTTATATCCAGGAGATGTGATTGGTTCTGGGACAGTAGGAACAGGATGTATTTTAGAACTGGGTACAGAAGAGTGGCTACAAGATGGAGATGTTGTAGAACTGTCGATTACTGGTTTAGGTACACTACGTAATACGATCAAAAAAGAAAAGGAAGCGGGTGATGGGCATGTTTTATCGTCACATGGGAGAACTACCTCATAAACGACATGTACAATTTCGTAAAAAAGATGGGTCGCTTTATCGTGAACAGGTAATGGGAACAAAAGGTTTTTCTGGTACGCAGTCTATTTTGTATCATCATTATATGCCAACAGAAGTAGGTCATTCTGCATTATCGCATTCTTGTCAGTTGCAGTATGAAGAGGATGTTGCTCTTTCTCATCGCCACTTTCGAACGAAAGAAAGTAAAAAAAGTGGTGATGCAATAAGTGGACGGAATTTCATACTTGGAAATGAAGATTTGTTAATTGGAGTAGTGAGTCCAACAGAAAAAATGGATTATTTCTATCGTAATGGTGATGGCGATGAAATGTTATTTGTTCATTATGGAACAGGGAAAATTGAAACGATGTTTGGAACGATTCACTATAGAAAAGGCGACTATGTAACGATTCCAATTGGAACGATTTATCGTGTTATTCCAGATGAAGGAGAGACTAAGTTTCTTGTTGTAGAGGCAAATAGCCAAATTACAACGCCGCGTCGTTATCGAAATGAATACGGACAATTGTTAGAGCATAGTCCGTTTTGTGAAAGAGATCTTCGTGGTCCAGAAAAATTAGAGACATATGATGAAAAAGGCGAGTTTGTCGTAATGACAAAATCAAGAGGCTATATGCATAAACATGTTTTAGGACACCACCCGTTAGATGTTGTTGGATGGGATGGCTATTTATATCCGTGGGTATTTAATGTAGAGGACTTTGAACCAATTACAGGGCGCATTCATCAGCCACCGCCAGTACATCAAACATTTGAAGGACATAATTTTGTTATTTGCTCTTTCGTACCACGTTTATACGATTATCATCCAGAGTCAATTCCGGCACCATATTATCATAGTAATGTTAATAGTGATGAAGTTCTTTACTATGTAGAAGGAAACTTTATGAGTCGCAAAGGTGTGGAAGAAGGTTCTATTACACTTCATCCGAGCGGGATTCCTCATGGGCCGCATCCGGGGAAAACAGAGGCAAGTATAGGGAAGAAAGAGACGCTTGAATTAGCTGTTATGATAGACACATTCCGTCCGCTTCGTATTGTAAAACAAGCACATGAAACAGAAGATGAAAAGTATATGTATAGCTGGATTGAACAAGGTTCATATACTGTGAAATAAGTAAAAAAAGGCATGCTCTCAATAAGGGAGCATGCCTTTTTCACGGAATCGACATGTATAATAATACCCAAAAAATAATGGAAAGATATATAGAAAGAATAATAAGGATCGTGCATATTTAGAAGAATTTCTACTTGTTTCGACAAAAGTATTGACTAGGAAAAGCGTAATGAGTAAAATGAAAAAGCGAATTAAAAATTTTCAGAAAATTTAAAACTTGGAGGAGTGAAAGATGAAGCAAATTTTTCAAAAGAAGCCAATTGCAAAGTTAATGCAAGAAAGTAAGCAAAAAACGTTAGCAAGAACATTGGGCGCGCTAGATTTAACTATGCTTGGAATCGGAGCAATTGTTGGAACTGGTATTTTTGTTCTAACGGGTGTTGTGGCAGCGAAACATTCTGGGCCAGCTATTATATTATCATTTGCGATTGCCGCTCTAGCTTGTGCCTTTGCTGCATTTTGTTATGCTGAATTTGCTTCTTCAGTTCCTGTCTCGGGCAGTGTGTATACGTATACATACGCGACGATGGGGGAAGTGTTCGCATTTTTAATTGGCTGGGACTTAATGCTGGAATATTTACTTGCTACATCTGCTGTAGCGAACGGTTGGTCTGCATATTTTCAATCTTTATTAAAGGGGTTTGGAATTCACATTCCGACTATTCTCTCCTCGGCTCCTGGTACAGGAAAGGGTGGAATAATTGATTTACCTGCAGTTCTAATTATTTTAGTGATGACAGTTCTTTTATCTAGGGGTGTTCGTGAAAGTGCACGAGTAAATAACATTATGGTATTTATTAAAATAGCAGTTGTTCTTATTTTTATTTTTGCTGGTTTTAATTATGTGAAACCTGAAAACTGGACGCCTTTTATGCCATTTGGTTTAGATGGTGTAATGGCTGGAGCGGCTACAGTATTCTTCGCATTCATAGGATTTGATGCAGTTTCAACAGCGGCAGAAGAAGTGAAACGTCCGCAACGTGATTTACCAATTGGTATTATTGCATCGTTATTAATTTGTACAGTTCTTTATATTGTTGTTTCGCTTATTTTGACAGGGATTGTTCCATACGGCCAGCTAAATATATCAGATCCAGTTGCTTTTGCACTTCAATTTATTGGACAAGATGGTTTAGCGGGGGTAATTTCAGTAGGAGCAATTACAGGAATTACAACAGTAATGCTAGTTATGATGTATGGGCAAGTTCGGGTTTCTTATGCGATGAGCCGAGATGGTTTACTGCCGAAGCGTCTTGCTAAAGTTCATCCGAAATTTAAAACGCCATTTTTAAATACATGGACAACGGGGATTATTGCGGCACTGATTTCAGGATTAATAGATTTAAATGTTTTAGCACATCTTGTAAATATGGGGACATTGTCAGCATTTGCACTCGTAGCTGTTGCGGTAATCGTAATGAGAAGAACTCATCCAGACTTACCAAGGGCATTTAAGGCTCCGCTTGTACCATTTTTACCAGCATTAACAGTGATTTTCTGTTTATACTTAATGCTTCAATTATCGGGGACAGCGTGGATTAGTTTTGGGATATGGATGGTTATTGGTATAGCGGTTTACTTCTTATATAGCCGAAAACATAGTGCTTTAAATAATAGTAAAAAAGAAGAAGATGTTGCAAATTTATAAGCGGAAAAATCCATTCTAACAGAATTAGAATGGATTTTTTATTTGAAAATTTACATTTTTCTGAACTTATTATAAGATAATTGTTGGCTAACTAAAGGGGTGAAATGATGAAAAATACGTGGCGTGAGTTAAGGGAGATGGACCGTAACGTATGGATTCGATTTATTGGAGAGACGTTAAATGGAATTGCAATGATGATGTTAATGCCTTTTTTTGCATTATATTTAAAAGATAAGGTAGATTCGTTGTTGGAAGTTGGGGTTATTATGGCGCTTTCTCCAATTGCTGCAAGCTTTGGATCACTTATAGGAGGGAGAATTGCTGACATATATGGAAGAAAGCCTATTATGATATTCTCTATGGCAAGTAATGCATTATTAATGCTCGGTTTTCTATTTATAGAAGGATTTATTCCATATGCGATTTTATCTATTTTTTTAGGGTTGAGTAATTCTTTATTTCATCCAGCTGCATCAGCTATGGTCGCAGATGTAACGGCACCAGAAAAAAGAACAGAGGCATATGGTTTATTACGAATGGGACACAATATAGGTGCTGCCATTGGTCCGATAATGGGAGCATCAGTAGTTGTGTTGTCAAAGAACCTTGTGTTTATTATTGCCTCTTCTACAATGCTATTTTATGCGTTACTTGTATTACTTCTTATTCAAGAGACGATGCCAAAGAGGACAGATAAGGAAGAACATAAAGAAAAGGAATCTGGGGCAGTTTGGAAAATTGTAATGCAAGATAAGGCATTAATGATTTACTTATTAGCAGGTATTATCATTTCGATGGGGTTTTCTCAAACCGAAGGCATGTTGCCACTACATTTTGATAATGAAATGAAGCGTATTTTTGGAACGAATAATCCATATCCATATTTAATGGCGTTAAACGGACTATTAGTTGTTTTATTCCAGTTTCAAATTTCAAAATGGGCTACGGATAAACCAGTCGGGAAGACGATGTTATACGGTGCATGTTTATTCGGGATTGGATTATTTTTTATAGGGTGGTTACCGAAGTGGTTTGGAGAATTTAATACAAATGCTACAATTATTTTAATAACACTACTGTTCGTTTATGCTATATATACGTTAGGTGAGATGATTATGTCGCCTGTACAGATGACATTTGTAGCAAATTTGGCCCCTGAGCATTTGAGAGGGACTTACATGGGAGCTGCAAGTTTGCAGTGGATTACAGGAAGCGCATTTGGTCCACTTTTGGGAGGTTTTTTATTAGATCGATTACTTGGTCACTTTCTATTTACAATTTTAGCTGTAGGATGTGTAGTTGCAGGTATTGTATATGTTTCTTTAGATCGCCTTGTGGAGCAAAGGCAAAAAGACACACTGACCAAACAATCGTCTTAGTGAATAGGTGACATACACAAAAAAGGGGATTTCTACATATTTTAGGTACATAACTAGATTAGATTGCCATTTTATTTTGTGTAGCTATATAGAAAATGAAATGAAAAACCAATAAGTGATGTTATTTAATTATTTATGGAAGTTACATTTTATTTCAAATAGGAACTACCTATTTTTATAAAAAGTGCTAAAATAGAAAAATGAAAACAATTGGTTAGGGTGATTTCATTGACGAAAATTAAATTAGGTTTATTATATGGTGGAAAATCAGCTGAGCATCAAGTTTCGCTACAGACGGCTCTTGCTGCTATTAAAGCGTTAAATCAAGATAAATTCGAGATTCATCCAATTTATATTACAGAACAAGGTCAATGGGTACGCGGTGAGCGTATTGAAGGTGAAGTAACAGATGTTGAAGCTTTAAAAATGAGCGGTGCAGAAAATGCGATTTCTCCGTTATCATTAAGTACAGAAATTATCCCATCTGCAGCTTCTGAGGAGAACGCTATTGACGTTATTTTCCCATTACTACATGGACCAAACGGTGAAGATGGAACGGTTCAAGGACTATTAGAATTAATGAATATCCCTTATGTAGGAAATGGTGTTCTAGCATCATCTGCTGGTATGGATAAAGTTGTTATGAAAAACATCTTTGCAGAGGCTGGTTTAAAACAAGCAAAATATGCATCCTTTATTCGTAGTGCATGGGAAAAAAACCGTGAGGAAGCTTATTCTAAAGTAGAAGATAAGTTAGGATATCCTTGCTTCGTAAAACCAGCAAACCTTGGTTCAAGTGTTGGTATTAATAAGTGTAAAAATCGTGAAGAACTTGAGGATGCATTTGTAGAGGCATTCCAATTTGATCGCAAAATTATTGTAGAAGAAAATATTGTAGGTCGTGAAGTAGAAGTTGGGGTACTAGGTAATGATGAGCCGAAATGTTCAGTTGTAGGTGAAATCGTTCCGAAAAAGGACTTCTATGATTATAAGTCGAAATATATCGATGGTGATACGGCGCTAATTATTCCAGCTGAAATGACAGAAGAAGAATCTAATGTAATTAAGCGTGATGCGATTATTGCATTCCAATCATTAGACGGTGCAGGTTTAACGCGAGCTGATTTCTTCTTAACGAAAGATGGAGAAGTGTATATTAACGAAGTAAACACAATGCCAGGATTTACACCGTTCAGTATGTTCCCTCTATTATGGCAACATACTGGGTTACCGTATCCAGAATTAATTGAAGAGCTAATTGGTTTAGCGATTGAACGTCACGAAGAAAAACAAAAAATTAAATATACAATCTAACAAAAAGGAGGAAGCACTATTCATAGGAATAGTGCTTCCTCTATGTAAGGAGCGTTTCTATATGATAAAGCGAATGTTAAAGCAAGTGGAACAGATGGTAAATGGTACTGGATTAGAAGAGCAATATGAGGGAATTACTATTCAAGGCGTGTCTATTGATACGAGAAAAATTGAAAAAGGAAACTTGTATGTTCCGATTCAAGGGGAGCGCTTCGATGGACATGCTTTTGTAGATAAAGCTGTTGAAAATGGAGCTGTGGCTACATTATGGATGAAAGATGTAGCGAATCCACCTGAGAATCTTCCGGTTATTTTTGTGGAAGACACGCTATCGGCATTGCAAATGTTAGCGAAAAATTATCGCGATCAATTGGATGTTAAAGTTGTAGGTGTAACGGGTAGTAACGGTAAAACATCTACGAAAGATATTGTAACAAGTCTTCTTGCGACTAAATTCAAAGTGCAAAAAACAGAAGGGAACTTCAATAACCATATCGGATTACCTCTTACCATTTTAAACTTAGAAGAAAATACAGAAGTAGCAGTATTAGAGATGGGTATGTCAAGCCGAGGCGAAATTGAATTCTTATCTAAGTTAGCTCGTCCTAATGCAGCTATCATTACGAATATTGGTGAGGCACATTTAATGGATTTAGGATCTCGTGAGGCAATTGCTGAAGCGAAATTAGAAATTGTTACAGGGTTACAAGAAGGTGGCGTGTTCGTATATAACGGAGATGAGCCTTTATTAACGAATCGTGTTCCTGAAATGAATTTAGCAGCAGAAACGGTTACGTTTGGTGATGCAAGAGCAAACGATTATTATCCAACGACTGTAACATTACAAGCAACTGGGACACATTTCAAAATGAATAGAGATGAAAATATTTCATTCTACTTACCGGTGTTAGGAAAACATAATGTGTATAATACACTTGCTTCAATGGCAATTGCGAAACATTTTGGTGTAACGTGGGAAGAGATGAAAGAAGGTTTAGTAACACTTCAAATGACGGGCATGCGTATGGAAATTGTGAAAACAAATAGTGGTTTAACAATTATCAACGATGCTTATAATGCAAGTCCGACGGCTATGGAAGCAGCGTTCCATTTAATGAATGGTTTAGATGGTTTTGCTAAAAAAATCGTTGTGCTTGGTGATATGTTAGAACTTGGAGATCAAGAAGTGCAGTTCCATTATGAGGTAGGAAAATTAATCGATCCAGCAAAAATCTCGCATGTATTCACATACGGTAGATTAGGGGCTCAAATTGCTGAAGGAGCGAAAATTAATTTCCCTAATGAACGTGTAAAGGCGTATGATAATAAAGAAGAGTTAGTAAAAGATTTACAAGTAGTAGTCGATGTGAAAGATGTTGTATTAATAAAAGCATCTCGCGGTATGAAGTTAGAAGAAGTAATTACGATGTTGAAATAATTGGTGTATATAAATAGGGATGATAGTTACGAAAATAGAAGAAACTTATAATAAGCGCTTACAGTAAATATAAAAAAATAAAAGTGAAGAAAAAAACTCTGAATATGAAAATAAGGTAACAGTTGGGTTTGCTTTTTACACATACAAAACTTATAATTGATAAAGTGTAATAACGTTTAGAAGTATTTTCGCGAAGAATATACGCCCGTTTATATACGTGAGCATTCAGGAAAAGGGCTTTTCCGCAAATTCGGAAAACGCCTTTTTTTAAATGATAAGTATAGGATAGAAAAGGAGAAGTAACATTGACAACATTTCGAGAATTAGGATTAAGTGAATCTTTACTGCAATCTGTTGAAAGTATGGGCTTTGAAGAGGCTACGCCGATTCAAGCTGAAACAATTCCACATGCATTGCAAGGTAAAGATATTATTGGGCAAGCGCAAACAGGTACAGGGAAAACAGCAGCATTCGGATTACCACTATTAGATAAAGTGGATACAAATAAAGAAGCAGTTCAAGGTATTGTTATCGCACCAACGCGTGAATTAGCAATTCAAGTTGGAGAAGAGCTATACAAAATTGGTAAACATAAACGCGTTCGTATTTTACCAATCTATGGTGGTCAAGATATTAACCGCCAAATTCGTGCTCTAAAAAAACACCCACACATTATTGTTGGTACGCCGGGTCGTATTTTAGATCATATTAACCGTAAAACACTTCGCTTACAAAATGTAGAGACTGTTGTTCTTGACGAAGCGGATGAAATGTTAAACATGGGCTTCATTGAAGATATTGAAGCAATTTTAACAGATGTGCCAGAAACACATCAAACATTACTATTCTCAGCGACAATGCCAGATCCAATCCGTCGTATTGCTGAGCGTTTCATGACTGAGCCTCAACACATTAAAGTAAAAGCAAAAGAAGTAACAATGCCAAACATTCAGCAGTTCTATTTAGAAGTGCAAGAAAAGAAAAAGTTTGACGTGTTAACACGCTTGCTAGATATTCAATCTCCAGAGCTTGCAATCGTATTCGGTCGTACAAAACGTCGTGTTGATGAATTATCAGAAGCGTTAAACTTACGTGGTTATGCAGCAGAAGGTATTCACGGTGACTTAACACAAGCGAAACGTATGTCTGTATTACGTAAATTTAAAGAAGGTGCTATTGAAGTTCTTGTTGCAACAGATGTTGCTGCACGTGGTCTTGATATTTCAGGTGTAACACACGTATATAACTTCGATATCCCACAAGATCCAGAATCATACGTTCACCGTATCGGTCGTACTGGCCGTGCAGGTAAAAAAGGTATTGCAATGTTATTTGTAACACCACGTGAATCAGGGCAATTAAAAAATATCGAGCGCACAACAAAACGTAAAGTTGATCGTATGGAAGCACCGACACTTGACGAAGCATTAGAAGGTCAACAACGTTTAATCGCTGAAAAACTTCAAAGCACAATTCAAAATGAAAATTTATCATACTACAAGCGTATTGCAGAAGAAATGTTAGAAGAGAACGACTCTGTAACAGTAGTAGCTGCTGCTTTAAAAATGATGACAAAAGAGCCGGATACAACTCCAATCGCTTTAACATCAGAACCACCAGTTGTTGCAAGAGGTGGCGGTTCTAAAAAACGCGGCGGTAACGGAGGCGGATACCGTGATGGTAACCGTAATCGTAGTCGTGATGGACGCGGCGGTGGCGATGGACGTAATCGTGACCGTAACCGTGATGGAAACCGTGATCGCAATCGTGATGGTAACCGCGATCGTAATCGTGATGGTGGTAGTCGTGGTCGTAGAGGTGAAGGCCAAGGTCGCCCTGGTTCTTCAAATGGACGCGGCGAAAGAAAACATCATAGCCGTCCACAAGCTTAATAAAAAAAAGAGAATGCCCTTTGCGGGCATTCTCTTTTTTTATTTCTATAATTGTGCATACTACATAATAGTTATGATAGAAAAGGGGCTGTTATATGCTTGTAAGGCTTGGTTACGTTGCGATGAGTGTACATTTGAAGAATGCATCTCCATCTCAAACGATGACGTATGCACAGTTTCAGAAATTAGATGATCGTGCTGCTGCAATTCGTAAACTTGAAAGAATTGCTAATTCCAATTTAGAAAATTGTTTACGTTTATTAAAGCATAATAAAGGGCATGACATATCTTTCTTTCGGCTCAGTTCAAAGCTCATTCCTTTAGCGAATCATGAGGAATTGCTAGAGTGGAACTATATTCGTCCTTTAAAAGAAAATTTAAAAAAACTAGGTGAATATGCAGTTCATATGAATATGAGAATTGATTTCCATCCAGATCATTTTGTTGTACTAAATTCACCTGAGGAGAGTGTTTTTAAACAATCTGTAAAAACATTGCAGATGCACAAAAAATTATTAAAAGGCATGGGGATTGAACATAAGCAACGATGTATACTGCATGTTGGAGGAGGATATAAAGATAAAGAACTTGCATTAGAGCGCTTTATAGAGAATTGGTCGAATGTCCCAAGGAGTATTCAAGAAATGATTATATTAGAAAATGATGATACAACCTTTACGTTAGAGGAAACATTATATTTAGGAGAAAAATTAGATATTCCCGTCGTATTTGACTTGCATCACCATATGATGAATAATGAGCAAGAAGATTGGTATGAAGATTGGGCACGTGTCGTTCATACGTGGGAAACGTCTTTGTTGCCGGTTAAAATGCATATCTCTAGCCCTAGAGAGGGGAAAGATCCAAGAGCCCATGCAGATTATATTAATGTAGACGCATTTTTATCTTTTTTAAGAAGGATAAAGGGAAGTGTTCCGCAAATTGATTGTATGATTGAGGCGAAGATGAAGGATGAGTCTTTATTTCAATTAATGAGAGATTTAAGTGAACAAGTAGATGTAGAAATTATCGATGGTGCAAGCTTTTATATTAAATAAGCTTTGCACCATCGTTTTTTTGGGTTAAAAAAGGGGTTAAAATGCCACCGGTTATTAAACCTGTTAAATGACTGATCGGATTGGCAGAAGGGTTAAAGAAAGTAAATAGCAGTAATAGAAGAATCATAATTGAGAAAATGGCAATTTCTTTTGGTTTTGAAGAGCGGTATCGATTGTACAATAAAAATAACTGTGCACCTAATAGTCCGAAAATACCACCTGATGCACCTGCGTGAATATATTCAAGCGGCATAATAATATAAGAAGAAATATTTCCGGAAATTCCAGAGAGAAAAAATAGAATAAAAAAAGAAAAGTGTCCGAGTTGCTTTTCGATAGAGGAACCAAGAGCAAACAAAAAAATACTATTAGAAAGAAAATGTTGTAAGTCTACGTGTACGAGAAGAGAAGTTATGACACGCCACCATTCTCCTTTAGCGATATATTCATTAGAGGCTGCCAGTGGTAAGAGAAAAAAGTCGCCTAATATCATCATGACTAAATGAATAAGAAGTAAGGTAAGAATAGTCGGTTGTAAAGAAATATGAGTGGATCTTATTAGCATACGGTTACTTTCCCCCCTTTTGCATCAGAAAGATTCTCTGTTATTCTTATAAATATGAAAGAAGAAAGTTAAATAGAAGAAGGGGATTTCGAAATGATTATAGGGATTGGTATCGATATTATTGAATTAAATCGTATTGAAAAAATGCTAGATGGAAAGCTTAAATTTATGGAACGTATTTTAACGGAAAATGAACGTAATGTTGCTATGGAGCTGAAAGGAAGTCGCCTTACAGAGTTTGTAGCTGGAAGGTTTGCAGCGAAAGAGGCGTATTCAAAAGCTGTAGGTACTGGTATCGGAAAAGAAGTGAGTTTTTTAGATATTGAAGTGAAAAATGATGAAAGAGGTAAGCCAATTCTGATTACAAGTACAGAGTATATTGTTCATTTATCAATTAGTCATAGTAAGGAATTTGCTGTTGCTCAAGTTGTTTTAGAAAGCTCGTCACGCTAGTCTGCATATTTTATATCTTTGTCTCATATATTTGAGGTAGCGATAAGGAAGGTACATCTTCCATTCATTTATAGGGGCAAAGGGGCTGAATTGATGAAAAGGCGTCTGTTTTTAGTTCTTGTCGGTTTGTTGACCGTTTTTGTGTTGGCGGGTTGTATGGAAAAGAAGCAAGATGATGTCGTGAGAGATTTAGAATCAAAAGTAAAAGGGATGAAAAGTTATCAAGCTGAGGCAAAATTATCTATTAAAACAGGCAATGAGCCTCAAGAGTATAACGTAGAGATTTGGCATAAGGAACCGTCTTTTTATCGTGTGAATTTAAAAAATGCAAAAAAAGATCAGAGCCAAATTATTTTGAGAAATGAAGAAGGTGTATTTGTATTAACGCCAGCACTTAATAAGAGCTTCCGTTTTCAAAGTGATTGGCCGCAAAATAGTAGCCAGGCTTATTTATATGAATCACTTGTAAGAGATATTTTGCAGGACAAGAAAAACCTTACTTTTGAGAAAACAGATAAGTATTATATTTTTAAAACAAAAACAAACTATCAACATCAAAATATGTTGCCGAGACAAGAGATTACATTGAATAAGAGCGACTTGACTCCAGTTTCAGTGAAGTTAATGGATAATGATCAAAATGTTCTTGTGAAAGTAGATTTCTCTAAAGTGAAATTCGATGCGAAATTTGATAAAGGTGCATTTGATACGAAACAAAATATGTCTAGAGCACAGGTAGATGTTCAAACAACAGCGAAAGAAGACAAACCGTTTGCTATTTTGTATCCACTTGATACACCACAAGGTATGACTCTGAAAGATGAAAAAGAGTTGAAGACAGACAGTGGCAAGCGTGCGATACTCACATACACTGGAAATAAGAAATCCTTTACTTTAATACAAGAAAAGGCAAAAGTTGCAGAGGCATCATCAGCGGTAAGTGTAAGTGGAGAACCAGTTGATCTTGGGTTTACGATTGGTGCATTGACGAAAGACTCTGTAACGTGGTCGCATAACGGAGTAGAATATATGCTCGTGTCTAAAGGTTTAGAGCCGAAGGAGCTGTTAATGGTTGCTCGTTCAGTTACAGCGAAGCAGGTGAAGTAAACTTCTTAGACGTGGTGATATATGTGCACCACGTCTTTTCTTAGTTTGAAGGTGGATTTCATAAAAGAAGCATATAAAAGAATAAGCTTCGCATATCGTGTATAAGGAAGTGTATTTATGGAAGAAGCACCATTTTACCGTGACACTTGGGTGGAAGTGGATTTAGATGCCATTTATAACAACGTTACACATATTAAAGAGTTCATCTCAAGTAATGTAGAGATTTTTGCTGTAGTTAAAGCAAACGCATATGGGCACGATTATGTACCGGTGGCTAAAACGGCATTAGAAGCAGGTGCAACGAGGTTAGCTGTTGCTTTTTTAGATGAAGCTTTAGTGCTTCGGAGGGCTGGTATTACTGAACCGATTTTAGTGTTAGGTCCCTCGCCGCCGCGTGATGTAAATGTAGCTGCTGAAAATGATGTAGCGCTAACTGTTTTTCAAAAAGAATGGGTGGAAGAAGCAATTAAACTTTGGGATGGTTCATCTGTAATGAAATTCCATATTAACTTTGATAGTGGTATGGGGAGAATTGGAATACGTGAAAGAAAAGAGCTAAAAGAATTTTTAAAGAGTTTAGAGGGTGCACCGTTTTTAGAGTTAGAAGGAGTATACACGCATTTTGCAACGGCAGATGAGGTTGAGACTTCGTATTTTGATAAGCAATATAACACGTTCTTGGAGCAGTTAAGTTGGTTGAAAGAATTCGGAGTGGATCCTAAGTTTGTTCATACAGCTAATAGTGCTGCGACGTTACGTTTTCAAGGGATTACATTTAATGCAGTGCGAATTGGGATTGCAATGTATGGATTATCTCCTTCTGTAGAAATACGTCCTTTTTTACCATTTGAATTAGAACCGGCGCTATCACTTCATACGAAAGTTGCTCATATTAAACAGGTAATTAAAGGTGATGGAATTAGTTATAACGTCACCTATCGAACGAAAACGGAAGAATGGATTGCGACTGTAGCGATTGGCTATGCAGATGGGTGGCTTAGAAGGTTACAAGGATTTGAAGTGCTTATAAATGGTAAAAGGGTACCGATTGTAGGGCGAGTAACAATGGATCAGTTCATGATTCATCTTCCTTGTGAAGTGCCACTTGGTACGAAAGTTACGCTTATTGGAAGGCAAGGAGATGAGTATATTAGCGCTACAGAGGTTGCGGAATACTCAGGGACTATTAATTATGAAATTATTGCAACGATCAGTTTCCGTGTGCCAAGAATATTTATACGGAATGGTAAGGTTGTAGAGATAATTAATTACTTGAACAATATATAGAAGGTAGTATGATTGCTTCTTGTCATTGGAGTGACTGTTCATTGCTGGATAATAAGCTCTTTTTGATGAGAAGCTTTTTACTTATAATCATTTTTTATATAAGTTGCACGTAAGTTTTGAAGAGGAGTTCTATTGTTTTTAGTTAGTTATGAGATAAAAAATTTAAGAAGATGAATGTTTTGTTTGTGAATTGGAAAACATAAGCAAGGAATAAGGAAGTCTTTGCAACAGGCTCCATACAATGGTATTATTACAATAGGTGTCATATATATATTTGGGTGTGTAGTTGACGGTGGAGGTGTATTTTTGTGTCCGAATCAAGTGTAACTACTGAAATCGTGGTTCGGTTGCCAAAGCAAATGGTAACGGAATTGGACGGAATTGGAAAACAAGAGAATAAGAATCGCCATGAACTAATTTGCCAGGCAACACAATTGTTATTGCGTCAACATAAGACGAAGAAACGCTACCAACATGAATCAATGCGACGTGGGTACATTGAAATGGGAAAAATTAATCTTGGTATTGCATCTGAAGCTTTCTTAGCAGAGTATGAAGCAGCTCATACAGTAGAACGCTTAGTTAGCGGGGGGTAATATTTTGATTGTAAAACGCGGCGACGTGTATTTTGCAGACCTTTCCCCAGTTGTTGGTTCTGAGCAAGGAGGCGTTCGTCCGGTTCTTGTCATTCAAAATGACATCGGAAATCGTTTTAGTCCAACGGTGATTGTAGCGGCTATTACTGCACAGATTCAAAAAGCGAAATTACCCACTCATGTGGAAATTGATGCGAAAAAGTATGGTTTTGAGAGAGATTCTGTTATTTTACTTGAGCAGATTCGAACAATCGATAAGCAACGCTTAACGGACAAAATCACTCATTTGGATGAAGTGATGATGAGTCGTGTAGATGAAGCGTTACAAATTAGTTTAGGACTAATAGATTTTTAAATCGGCAGTTTAAGTTGCTCTCTTTGAAGGGCAACTTTTTTTATTATAGAGGAGGTTACGGTTGTATATGGAAATGGTAGATAATCGACAAGCGTTAATGAAAATGTTAGTGAAAGAATTAGGCTTTACCGAAAAGCAAGTTCGTCATGTTATTCAATTAACAGAAGAAGGTAACACAGTTCCATTTATTGCTCGTTACCGAAAAGAATGGACAGGCTCTTTAGATGAGGTGCAGATTCGTACGATTTTAGAGAGATGGCAATATATGATGCAACTTGAAGATAGGAAGGAAGAAGTTCTTCGTCTTATTGATGAGAAGGGGAAACTGACAGAAGAGCTACGACAGCAAATTGTTAAAGCTACAAAGTTGCAAGAAGTAGAAGATCTATATCGTCCATATAAAGAGAAAAGAAGAACGAAAGCGACAATTGCTAAAGAAAAAGGATTAGAACCATTAGCTGAATGGTTATTGTTATATAAGAAAGAAGATCCGGCTAAAAAGGCAGTGGAATTTATTAATGTAGAGAAAGAAGTGCAATCTGCAGAAGAAGCTTTACAAGGTGCACAAGACATTATTGCAGAAATGGTTTCAGATGAAGCTGCGTATCGTAGTTGGATTCGAAATGTTACTTTTAGAAAAGGTGTTATGTCTTCGTCTGTGAAAGATGAAGAAAAAGATGAAAAGAATATATATGAAATGTATTACAGTTATGAAGAACCATTGCAAAAAGTAGTGCCACATCGTGTATTAGCAATGAATCGTGGCGAGAAAGAAGATATATTGAGAGTTGCTGTTGTTCCGCCAGTAGATGAGATAGTAACTTTTTTAAATAAGAAAGTAATTCGTGATAACGATTCGAAAAGTGCACATTATGTACAATTAGCGATTGAAGATGGTTATAAACGATTAATTCAATCTTCAATCGAAAGAGAAATTCGTAAAGAATTAACAGAAACAGCTGAAGAACAAGCGATACATATTTTCTCTGAGAACTTACGTAACTTATTATTACAACCTCCGATGAAAGGGAAAGTCGTGCTAGCGGTAGATCCGGCATATAGAACTGGTTGTAAATTGTCTGTAGTAGATGATACGGGGAAAGTACTACATATCGATGTTATTTATCCGCATCCACCTGTTCGTAAATATGATGATGCAAAAACGAAAGTTCTTTCTATTATAGATAAATATCAAGTTGAAATGATTGCAATTGGTAATGGAACAGCATCTAGAGAAACAGAAGAGTTTATAGTAGATGTATTACAAAGTGTGAACCGAGATGTCTTTTATATTATTGTAAATGAAGCGGGTGCTAGTGTATATTCAGCTTCTGATTTAGCTCGTGAGGAATTCCCAAATTTACAAGTTGAAGAGAGAAGTGCCGTTTCTATTGGAAGACGTCTGCAAGATCCACTTGCTGAACTTGTGAAAATTGATCCTAAATCAGTTGGGGTTGGACAATACCAACATGATGTATCTCAAAAGAGACTGAATGAGTCATTAACATTTGTAGTAGAAACAGCTGTTAACCAAGTTGGGGTTAATGTAAATACGGCTTCGGTTGCATTGTTACAATATGTTTCAGGTTTATCGAAAACTGTTGCGAAAAATATTGTGGCAAAGAGAGAAGAAGATGGGAAATTCACGAAGCGCACGGAATTAAAGAAAATCCCGCGTTTAGGTGCAAAGACGTATGAACAATGTATAGGTTTCTTACGTATACTAGAAGGAGCGAATCCATTAGATCGAACAGGTATTCATCCAGAGCAATATAAAAATGTTGAATTGTTATTGAAGAGTCTAGGGTTATCGATAGATGACGTAGGACAACCGCAATTACAAAAGAGATTGGAAGAAGTAGAGATTTCTAAGTTATCTCAAGAAACAGGAGTTGGGGAGCCGACGTTAGTTGATATTATAGATGCGCTTATTAGTCCAGAAAGAGATATGAGGGATGAGTTGCCTAAACCACTTCTGAAAAAAGGGATTTTGAAATTAGAAGATTTAAAACGTGGTATGGAACTAGAAGGAACAGTTCGTAACGTTGTTGATTTTGGTGCTTTTGTTGATGTTGGCGTAAAGCAAGATGGTTTAGTACATATTTCTAAACTTAGCAAACAGTTTGTAAAGCATCCGTTAGATGTTGTATCAGTAGGGCAAATTGTAAAAGTATGGGTAGATGATATTGATACAAAAAAAGGACGCGTTGCACTATCTATGTTGCCGATTGAATAGTAAGAGAAGAGAGCAGATGAAACTGCTCTTTTTTTATGGAATAAAAAGTGTAATGGATTATGAGCTTTGATGTATTTTGCTATAATAAAACCAGCATTCATTTAATAATTTAATTTGATACCGGTTTTTTTCGAAATATGCACGTTGCATTTGTTTTTTTAGCCACGTAGGCATAGGAATCCCTCCTTGTTTAATCCTGCTCTCAAAAATCTAAAATGCTATTGATGAGAGGTTGGTGAGTGGATTTCTATTCATGTTTTGTTTTTAGAAACCACGCTTCTTACATGAGGATGGGTATATGTACTATTTAATATATGTATAAGAAGGGAGAAAAGTGTAAAAATATTTTTTTGTTTAGGAGGAATGAGAGTGGATGAGCAAGAAATTCAGCGACTAGTGGAAGAAGTGTCACTACAATACTTTGAGATGCCGTTCTTACATAAAGCAGTGTTTAATAATAGATTACGTACAACTGGTGGGCGTTATTTATTGAAGAGTCATAATATCGAACTGAATTATCGATATTACGAAGTGTATGGTGAAGAAGAGTTAGTCGGGATTATTAAACATGAGCTTTGTCATTATCACTTACATATTGCAGGAAGAGGGTATAAGCACAGGGACAGGGATTTTCGTGAGTTGTTAAAGAAAGTTGATGCACCACGTTTTTGTAAACAAATGATTAATGAAGAGAAGGAAAAAAAGATTTATGAGTATGAATGTATGGAGTGTTCACTTCAATATGTAAGAAGGCGTCAAATAAATACAAAAAGATATGTCTGTGGAAAGTGTAAAGGGAAACTCAAACCGATATCGAAAACATCTTGACAGTAAAAACGCAATCCAGTATATTATAAACATGTCACGTTTGAACAAGATGTTGTTAAAAACTTCTTGACTTACAGAGAGAATTTTTATAAGATACAAATTGTCTTCATTATTCCGCAGTAGCTCAGTGGTAGAGCTATCGGCTGTTAACCGATCGGTCGTAGGTTCGAGTCCTACCTGCGGAGCCATACAGAGAAGTACCCAAGTGGCTCAAGGGGCTCCCCTGCTAAGGGAGTAGATCGCTAACGCGGTGCGAGGGTTCGAATCCCTTCTTCTCTGCCATACATATTGGCCCGTTGGTCAAGTGGTTAAGACACCGCCCTTTCACGGCGGTAACACGGGTTCGAATCCCGTACGGGTCACCACTTTTGGAGGATTAGCTCAGCTGGGAGAGCACCTGCCTTACAAGCAGGGGGTCGGCGGTTCGATCCCGTCATCCTCCACCATATAATTTTATATGAATAGTATTGTCGCGGGGTGGAGCAGCACGGTAGCTCGTCGGGCTCATAACCCGAAGGTCGCAGGTTCAAATCCTGTCCCCGCAACCAAATGGTCCCGTGGTGTAGTGGTTAACATGCCTGCCTGTCACGCAGGAGATCGCCGGTTCGACCCCGGTCGGGACCGCCATTTTAATTTCTGCTATATAGCAGTTGTTTTTTATTGGACATTATGGTAAAATAACATTTGTCTTTGAAAAGAAGATAATTATTTCGATGGGCTATAGCCAAGCGGTAAGGCAACGGACTTTGACTCCGTCATGCGCTGGTTCGAATCCAGCTAGCCCAGCCATTTACGAGCCATTAGCTCAGTTGGTAGAGCATCTGACTTTTAATCAGAGGGTCGAAGGTTCGAGTCCTTCATGGCTCACTTTTGTTTTTTCCGCGCGGTCGTGGCGGAACGGCAGACGCGCTAGGTTGAGGGCCTAGTGGGGGAAACCCCGTGGAGGTTCAAGTCCTCTCGGCCGCATCAAAAAAATCTTAAAAAAAGTACTTGCATTTGAAAATGTAGTATGATAAGATAATTGAGTCGCCAAATTACAACGACGAAAAAACATCATGAATAAGCGCCCGTAGCTCAATTGGATAGAGCGTTTGACTACGGATCAAGAGGTTAGGGGTTCGACTCCTCTCGGGCGCGCCAATTACGGGAAGTGGCTCAGCTTGGTAGAGCACCTGGTTTGGGACCAGGGGGTCGCAGGTTCAAATCCTGTCTTCCCGACCACGCGGGTGTAGTTTAGTGGTAAAACAAGAGCCTTCCAAGCTCTGGTCGAGAGTTCGATTCTCTTCACCCGCTTTTAGTTCTTTGAAAACTGAACGAAACAAACAACGTGAAACGTCAATTTTTATTTTAGATGCTAGACAAACTAACTTTATTGGAGAGTTTGATCCTGGCTCAGGATGAACGCT
>NZ_JBQAGZ010000012.1:0-79580 GCF_051916605.1 Bacillus cereus group sp. MYBK195-1
GTTCATCTGTTGTTTGAAGTTGGTCTGTGTTACCTTGCACTTGAAGGCTTGTAGATTGCTTATTGTTTACTGATTGTTGTTCCTCTGCAAACGATACCAATGGTGAAGATATTACCGTTAATCCTGCCGTGAATGCTACTACTTTTTTATTAAATTTAATATTCATTTTGAATTTGGTATATCTCACTATTTTAATAGATATACCTTCCTCCTTGTACTTCTTTTAGTCTAAATAATAGTGTGAATAATAGTTTAAATAATCATAGCCTGACCCTCAAAGATAATGGATTAATTTTCCACTTCATATGATAAACCGAAATCTTTAAGTCCTACTAGATATATGAGTATTTCAGAATTATAACACAGCACGATTGCAAAAATATAATTAAATAACATAAATAATTTTTAATGTATAAAACGATTCTGGTGCAAAAATTCCAAGACTCTTACAAGTAATATCCTAATCTTGAACATACTGATATGTATGACTCTAAAAAAGGTTTTTGATTAGTATAAAAAAGGAAAATCCGTTTAAATGGAGGCATTATCAGCCCGAATTAATCTTATTAACAGTGAGTTTGGTACCTAAGGGACAATTTGAGCTTCCGTAACCTGGTGGTATGCGACTTAAACAACAAAAGTACTTGAATGAAATAATAGAACAAGAGCATTGCCTAATTAAAAAGCAATGCTCTTGTTCTATGCTAGCGTTCAAATATTTTGACACATCTACAAATATTCATTCTGATTAAGGGTGGCACTATCAAATGAAACAATACCGTCATTCTCTTAAGCAATGTGACATAACACAAAGTATGTCTCGCAAAGGAAACTGTTATGACAATACCGTTATTGGAAATTTTTTCGGTATCGTGAAATCGAAATTTCTGTATCAAAAAGAATTTGAAAGTATAACACATTTCAAACAAGAATTAGCAAAGTATATAGACTACTATAATCATAAAAGAATAAAGACAAAATTAAAGGGTATGAGCCCGGTACAATACCGGACCTAGAGGCTGCCTAATGAAACGACTTGTCTAACTTTCGGGGGGCACTTCAGGTTTTACCGTACCCATCAAACTAATTAAAATAGGTACACTAAAATGATTAGATACCCTAATTTATTTACACAGGTTAGAAACATCAGGCTATTTTTAAAGACTTTAGGATTATTGAATAAACAGTAAGAAATGGATTAATCCAGTATTTTATTCTTCACTAATAAAAGGAGCAATTATTTTTTTTTCATAAGAAGATAGCACGATATTCGTTGAAGGCGTACCATATTGCATTGTATCATCAATAAATTGCTCTAAACTTTCTACAGAATATGTTGCTATTTTGACAATATAGCTAATTTCCCCTGCTACTCTGTAACATTCAAGTACATCTGGATGGTTATAGCAAAAGTTAGCTAATGATTTACAATCCTTTGTCTTAAACAAAATAAGTGCAGAAATTGGGCGATTCAATTTTTTTAGAGAAACATGTGCATGATATCCTTCAATAATTTGCTGTTCCTCTAACTTCCGTACGCGCTCAGTTACTGATGGAGAAGATAAGTGAACGTATTCTGCTAAATCCTTCATTGAAATTTTTGCATTTGACTGTAATAATTCCACGATTTTTTTATCAATCTGATCCATAAATTATCCAACCTTTTTTTATAAACTAGAATAAATGAAATTCTTTATATAATAAAGCTAAACAATCAAATTTCCTTGTTCAACTTATGTATCAGCCTACTATCTTTATATAAAATTAGGATAGAAGGAGGCGATTTTCAATATGAAAAAGATTTGTTTATTATTAGCTGACGGATTTGAAGCAGTGGAAGCGAGTGTATTTACTGACGTACTAGGCTGGAATAAATGGGAGGGTGATGAGTCCACCGAGGTCGTAACAGTTGGTCTTCGAAATAAATTAACCTGCACCTGGAATTTTACTGTCATACCAGAAAAAACGGTTGATGAAATTCAATTAGACGAGTTTGATGCATTAGCTATTCCAGGGGGATTTGAAGAAGCTGGTTTTTATCAGGATGCATACAGTAATGAATTCTTACATGTTATTCAACATTTCCATGCCAAACAGAAGCCCATTGCCAGTATCTGTGTAGCATCTTTAGCACTCGGTAAAAGCGGAATCCTTACAAATAAAAAAGCCACCACTTACAGTCATCCAACAAGTAAACGAAAAGAGCAGTTAAAGAACTTTGGTGCAATCGTACAAAATGATTTAATTGTTCAGGATGGAAATATTATTACATCTTCAAATCCAGGTACAGCTTTTGATGTTGCCTTTTTATTACTTGAAATACTAACATCTAAACAGAACGCTACACATGTAAAGGATCTTATGGGATTTTAGGAATATCTCATCAATAAATGGGTAATTTGTAAATTTTTAAAGTTTATCATTAGTTATGTGGTAAACATCCATGCTCTAGTTCTATGTGTCGAACCAATGGGAAGTCTATCTTCAAATTCACTACATAAGCAATTATAATAGTATATAGTTTACATATTAGAATATCTAGTAGCAAAAGGAGACATACAATTCATGTTAGACACGATTTATACACCACTTATTTTAGGTATAGTCTTTCTACTTTTATATTTTACAGGAAAAAGAGAAGATAGAATGATACTCTTCTTATCTTTCATTTTCCTGATCGATTTCGTAAGCCGTGCCATTGAAGAATCTAGTTTTAGAGGTACAAATGTAGATGCATTTTGGAAATTACTGCATATTATGCTGACATTTATCTTATGTGTACTTGTATTCCGTGATTTCCAAAAATCGTGGAAGAAGCGGAAAGAAGCGAAGAAGAAGATATAAAGCGTTGATGTATCTAAAAAGAGAAAGGTATTCCATCCAAAAATATGGAATACCTTTTTTCTGTTACGAATGTGTTTCTATTTTTTGGAACCATACACCGTAAGAAACCCCAGAAAATGCATAATATCTGCATGTATAATATTTTTAAACACTGTCAGCTGCTCCCCCGTAAAGGGATACAGTTCCCTAAATGCAATTAATCTCGGGTATTTGTCTTTTTAAATTACCTCATGTAATTGCTGTATTTGTTTTTGTGAATAATGTTATTTTACTCCTCTATTCCCTTCTGTTCTAGCGTTCTCCCAAGTCGCATCATCCATGACTATAATAAAGTTATCGGGATCAACGTATAAAGTAACTTCGCAGACTTCTAAAATAGGAGAAAAACTTAACTTTTCTTGAAATAAGAACTCTAGGTACATTTTTGTTTCCACCGCATTGCCTGTATGAATGAATTTATTGTCTTTCACAATATCAACCATCATTTGCATCTATTGTAGTAACTTTTTTATTCGTAAATATAGCCAATTCACATTCTATTCCATAAACGTAGTTATTAATCAAGATTCATTCATAATGTCTCTTACTGCTATGAGTTTATGCTTCTTGTAATCTTTCAAATATAAAAATATTAGTTCCCCTCTTTGGTACAGATACGGAATGTTGTGACCTTTAGTGCCTGCTTCTCTTGATAGGGCATAAATAAGTAATCTTGTAATGTACCTTTAAAGACCTGAACCCCTTTTGAGTATGCGATAACTGTTTTATCAAAATTTGACGACGTAAGTGTAGACATTAGGTTTTTCAGCTTATTTGTTCACTCCTGTTTTCCATTCAGATTTTGTAATGGTCCCGTCAAAGTTGTATGTAATCTCTAATTGGTCATAACCACTCTTATAGATATGCTTCGTACTCGTTCCGTTCGGCTCAGTAACATCTGTCCAAGGTAGGTTACTATCATCTATCTCACGAAAGTTCACACCCTCCTTCGCTATTTGTAACATATCCTTACTAGCCCATCTTGAAAGCTTTGGCTTAATTAGTTCTTTGTATGTTTCCTGCGCTTCTGAACTTCCTAGAGAAGTGAGATTCGCATATGCTTTCTTTTCTCGGGCTGTATATTGCTCCTCTTTGAGTGTTTCCTCTTCAGATTTCTCTGGCTCCGTATTTTGAATCGGCGTTTCTTCCTCTTTCTCAACAGGCTTTTCTTCAGCGCTATCTACTTCTCCATATGTTTCTTCAGGTGGATTCTCTATAGCATACAGCTTAGCCTTCAGCTTGTCGTAATCACTTACTAGGTCATCATACTTTTCGGCTAATTCCATTGACTTTTCTCGATAAAGTTCTACTTGTGACGATAATCTATCGTTTTTTTGGTTATAACAAGATGTTAACCCAAAGAATAGGAAAACGACTGCCCCATACTTTGCAACTGTCTTTCCTTTAATAGATTGTACTTTCTCAGCAATTGTAGATTTCTCTGATTTCATAATTTGTAATCTTTCCCCCTAGTTACTCAATAATCTATTTATAATAATTTGGTTACATGTAAATTTTTACATGACTAGACATCGGATGTTCAGTTGACTATCCTAGACAATTAGTCCTTTTTTGTTTAAATAAATGATATTTCATTACATCATAGACAACAATATCTTCTTGCTCGTTGTTGCTATCCAGTCACTTATTCATGTGTTACCAATTCTTTATTGATTAGCAATTGCTTATAATTTCTTGGTATTACCCCGCGATAACTTTTTGCATTCAGAAAGAGATTTCTTTTCTCCATTTTCTCTAATTCAGATTGTAATTTATCAAGGTCAACTTGTTTTTCTTCTAATTTTTCATACACTTTATGCTGCATAACCTGAGCAATTTTTTGGAGCTGGTAATATGTATCATTCCAGATATTCGCCCACAGATAGAATTCTTCTCTTGTTTCATCCGTTAAATATGAACTATCCACTAAACAAGGAAGTAGTTCATCTTCACCAACTAAATGATACACGGCACAAGCTGGTTGCTCTCCTTTATCTGATACAAAAATAACAAGACGATCTGTTGTTTGTACATAATGAGAAAATGGTACACCTTCTAATACTACTGGTTCTTCATCAGAAATACGCTGAATGGATACATCAGGAAATGACTCCAGTATGGATTGATTTTGATACAGTTCATTGTAATATTTATGTACTAGGTAAACTATTTCCTGCATATGTTGACATGATGCCTGTAATGTACTCATAAATTCCTCCGTTTTCTTCATCACCATTATTCCTTATATAGATATATAAGTATACTTTGATATAAAAGGTATATCATTGTAAATTTATTCTGCCAATCAGCTTATCTAACCATTTGGTACTTATATAGCACCATCTATTATGTACTTCTGTTACAGTTAGAAAAAAGTAGATTCTTTTCATTTATTACGCCTTATGAAGCAAACTCAATTATTATATATATTATAAGATAGAAAAACAACAGAATTTTCATAAAGAACTCAAAAATTTTATTATTTAGGGAGAACAACATATTCGTAGAAGCAAAATAAATACATTGAGAGTAGCTTCCTTTTCTAAAAGTATGTACTAAAAAGGAAAAGAAAGACTAATATGTATTGGTCAATAAGACCTAAATATGTTTACAATCCCACTGTTTTAGAAATGCATCTTTTTAAATTGAGAGGTAAAGGAGAATACAAAATGACAGAAAATCGGGTTAGATTAAATGGAGGTTTTCATAACGATATTTTTCATAACAAAGAGCAAAACAGCGTAGTCAGGATTTCCCCAAAAAGTAAAACGAAAGAGATGGTAATGCAAGAAATAGAGTGGATGGGTTTTCTACATGATAAAGGTGTACCTGTTCCAAAGGTTATACTCCCATTAGCATATGAAGGAGAACGAGTTAAGACAAATTTTGAATATATTCCAGGCGATTCAATTGATGTTAAAAATAAATCACACTGGAATGAAGTAACTTTTAAACAATTTGGTAAAAGTTTAGGGAGAATGCATGCAATATCAAAAATTCACAAATTTAAAAGCATACACCGTCCTGCTTGGCGTAATGATAACCCTGATGTCTTTAATATTAGAGAAAATCTAATTCCGTGGATTGGCGAAAAATATGATAAGTTACTTAACAGTCTCACATCCGATAACATAATGCCTGACAATTTCGGCCTTATCCATAATGACTATCATCAGGGGAACTTAATTATGAACAAGAAAGGATTTATAACCATTATTGATTTTGATGAGTGTTCTTACAATTGGTTTGCACAGGATCTTGCAGTAGCTTTCTATCATGCTTATTGGCAGCACGACTCCTTCAATGGCAATACACATACTTTTTGTGATAGTTTTATGCGTAATTTCTTCAAGGGATATACAACGGAAAATAGCCTACATAAGGATACAATCAAACAAATCCCAACCTTCTTGAAATTAAGAGAGATTTATTTGTATCAACTATTTAATCAATCATGGGATACGAATCATTTAGAAGCATGGCAAGAGTACACCATGCAAAATCTAGAAACAAATATTAAAAATGAAACTCCCTATGCTGGTATTCATGATTTTTCTATTTATTTATAATACCCTAATCATATTTCATTTTATCAAAACAGAACATGAAAACGAGTGTTGAACTTCCGCCACAATTTTTTTCAGTAAAAGTATTTGCAAAAACCTTGTTAGGATTTCTCACTTCTCTTACATACTTACATTTTTATGGGTTTTTTAGAAAATATTTGAAATATAATACAGTTGATTATATTATTATGTGTGTAAGATTTCTAGTTTTGAAAACTTTGAAGTTAATAGGGGGAAACAATAATGAAGTTAGGAAAATTAGCATTAATTGGTGTGTTAACTTTCAGCGGTTTTACTGCAATAGAAATGAGTAAGCCTACCTCACATGCAGCTGCAGCTTACTCAGATCCACTTAATGATGATTGGGGATTTAAAACCATTATGGATTTACAAAATTCAGATGAAAGTACATATCAACCTGATTGGAAGATTGGAAATTTAATTACAGGTGATACATTTTACTTAACACAGCACTTTGGTAGGGAACATTTTGGTGCACAAATGAAAATTTTTAAAGTGCACACAAATGGTACCCTAGAACGATTCCAAACAATAGAACCAGAGTTTATTCCTGGAACAGAAATTTGGCAAACCCCTATCACAGATAGCTATACAAGCGGTACTTATGTCGCTGCAATTAAATATCGTGGTGAATTCACGTATTCAAATCAATTTACAATCAATTAAGGATGTAAACACATAAAAAAAAGCACTTGTAAGAGGGCTTTTATAATTTCTCAATAACTGAAACTACTTAATGCAGTAAAATAATAATTGGATTGGCATCTAATTCTATATTAAGAAGATTCAAATCGCAAGAAGGCACCTTTGGTGCCTTTTCTTTATACAAATTTATAATGTATTATAGATGTTTTATAGTGCTTGAGCGTGATATTATTCAAGTTTTTTCGTAGAGAATGCGTAAATACAAACAAAACCAGTAATACATCTTTTCTGTGCCGTACTGGTTTTGTTTAAGATCATCTTAAATTGTAGCTAGTTCACCGAGATTGCAAATTCCGATTTCGGTGCCCCAGCGAATACGATTGTTCCGTTCTTCGGCAGTTTCACCTTGTTATTGCCACTCACGATGCTAAAGTTGATGCAAACTCCCTTCTCATCATACACCGCAAATGAACCATTTGATGGCAACGTCACGGTCATCCTTTTGTCTGTTGCTGCTTGTGGAATTGTAAACCATTTCGCATGCCCATTTGTATCCAACGTAACTTTGGATGATTGGCCTACATCAATTGGTTTTACATTAGATTCACTTACGTATAACAACCCAGCCATCTCCATATATTCATTTCCGCCTTCTGTATAGAAACGCGTTTCCGTCGTATCACGACCATTCATTACGGGAATTTGGATCTGATGCACCGCGGTGTTCGGACCTGTAATTTTTCTGCCATCCCAATAGCCTGCTGGGCCTTCCTTGCGAGTAATTTGTGTACTAAGAAGTTTCGGTTGAACGAGATATTGAATAGAACTAAATTTCTCGTTTATAAGATAGAACTTGACACCTTCCCTCTTTGCCCATGCAGCAGCGGTTTTCTTCGATAGCACGTTGTCTTCTAGTTTCTCAGCTAAATAGTGGGTCATCACACTTTGCCCTAAACCTGGATGAGATTTATATGCGCTCTCCTTCAAATAAGTTCTTCCATTCTTCTCAGTTACAAAGTTGAGCTTGGAAGTACCCTCCTCATTAATAAAACTTCCATCAGCAGTATATACATATTTTTCTTCTCGATTAGATGGTAAGAACAGTTCTCCGTTGTTCGTAATTTCAATTTTAAAATGGGTTTCGCTATTGCCATAAAATCCTGCTTTCTTTGCTACGCCTTGAGGCATTTTGACTTTGACCGGCTTGCCAAAGGATTTGTTTGGCTTGATGTCCTTAATAGTACCTTTTTCTTTAAGTCTAGTGAGCAGCAATTCAGTTGCCAATAGTTGATTTATAGAGCTCCTACCACCAGATGACAGTACAGCCGCTGCTATTTTCTGTTCTGGTAGCACGACGAGTATAGCATGTTGCAGTGCCGTATCGCCGCCCTTAGCCAAAGCTTTGATCCCATATTCACTAAATGGGTATAGTTTCACACTATCCCAGCCAAGGCCATAGTTAAAAATATTATCTCCATCCCCTGGCCATATTCCTTTTTTATATTCCTCTTGCTCCATTGCCTTGACTACCTTATCAGAGAGGATCCCTTTTCCCAGTCCCATAAATAATTGTGAGAATCGTACCATATCTTCTGCCGTAGAAGATATGCCTCCCGTACCAATTACATTCACCGATTCACTTGGAAGTTGTCCTTGGTACGCCGGGAAATATAGTCCAGCCCGATTTTCATCCCTCCATTTGTCCCGCGGCGTTTTCGTATGATTCATCTTTAAAGGCCCTGTAAAGCTTTGATGTAAAAATTCAGTAAAACTCATACCACTAACTCTTTCCACCAAAATTTCGGCCAGCGTAAAACCATCGTTACAGTATACCGAGAAAGCGCCAGGGTCAGCCTTCAAGTTTTGATTTGACAGTTGCTGTAACAAGGTATCATGGGCATAGCTATCATTATCGTTAAATAAAAATGCATTACCTAACGTAGAACCTTGCAATCCAGAGGAGTGATTCAATAACATACGCGGTGTAATACGTTTGTATCGACCGTCTTTCATCTTAAAATCAGGAACATAACGGACAACAGGAGCATCCAAATCGACTTTCCCTTCATCGACCAATTTCATTACAGCCGCTGTTGCATACATTTTACTGACTGAACCAATCCCATATTGAGTATCTTTGGTTAGCGGCTTTTCCCCTTCCATATCATTCTTGCCAGCCTGACCCGACAAAATAAGTTTTCCATTATCAATTAGCGCATACTGCACGCTATTCGCTTCATAAGACTTTGTAAGTAGCTCCGCCTTCTCTGCTGCAATCTTCTTCAGTTCCTGACTAGCTACTTCTTTACCAGTTACAACTGTAGTCTCACTTTCAGAAAATGCTTTCGCTCCTGTTGGTAGAATCATAGTTACCGCTAATGCAGTGGCTAACACACCAGTTAGCTTATTTTTCATTACGGAATTACCTCCTTAGATAAGTGACCGTTTTCATCATTTGTTTGTTCCACTATGAAAATATGATAAAATTTATCCGTTCTCCCCTTTGACCTACTTGCTAAATTCAGCAAGTAAAATATTTTTAAAAGGATCAGGACTATCAGCTTTAATACTGTTTAAATTGACGGCCAATGTATGCTTGCCACCAAGTGTGCCCCCAGCAAAAGTTAAAAAACCAGGAATGGTTCCTCCATGCCCCCATATCGATACACCGTTTGAAAGCTTTATTTTGGAAATTCCAAGCCCGTAATCGCCAAGTTCATCTGTTCCTGTAGGGACTGTTGTAAGCATTTGCTTTAGTTGCTCTTCTTTCAGTAATTTGCCCCCAAGTAAATAAGAAAAGAATTTGTTTAAATCATCAGCTGTAGAAATCATATCTCCGGCCGAGCTCCCCATACTTGGATTATAATAAGTAACATCTTTTGGCTCACTTGCTCCGTCTAATTGGATATATCCACGGGCATGCTTGGTTCCTGGAATGACGCTTGAATTTCCAGGTAAGAATGTATTCGCTAATTCAAGTGGTTCAATAATTTGATTTTCAATCTCTTCCGCATAGCTGTTCCCAGTTACTTTTTCAATAAGAATTCCTAGTAATACATATCCTGTATTTGAATACGACCAGCTCTTTCCTGGAGCAAAATCTGGAGGCATGGATATTCCCATCTTTACTAATTCTTCAGCAGTATAGGATTTTTTTGTATCCATCATATTAAAATCCTTTGACCTTGTGTAATTAGCGATACCACTTGTGTGATTCAATAATTGCCTGATAGTAATCTGTTTATCATCATATCCATTTCCTTGAATGACACCAGGTAGCCATTTTTCAATAGAATCGTCTAAATTCAAGCGATTTTCTCCTGCTAATTGAAGTACAACTGTTGCAGTGAACGTCTTTGTCACGCTGCCAATCCGGAAACGAAAATCTGTTTTCATTGGTTGCTTGGTACTCAGATCAGCTACACCAGCAGCATAACTCCATGTTTTTCCGCTCTTAGAAACTTTAGCAAGTATCCCTGGATATCCAAGTTGCAATGTACCCCGCATTGCCTCTTTGACGGAATTACGGTCTCTTTGAGTGCTTGTTTCTAACGAGTTAGATACATTTTGAGTGGACTCCGCTTTTACAATTGAGGTTGGAGTTGTATATAACAGAGAACCTCCTGTTATCAAAAGGGCTAAACCTGTACATGTAATTCGACAGTGCTTTTTCATCAAAATATTTCTCTCCCCTATTCATATTGTATATATGGTTTTTTACTGTTTTTAAACTAATCAATCATACAGCTTTTATCTTGACTAAAGACAAAAGGGCGATATTAAATTTGTAATCATTCTTATACCCACTATTTCACAAACGACTTTCTGACCTAAAAAATAACCTATCCTTTTTTCAGTTGTATGTTAACTTTTGTAATGTCTCTTTTCTTCCAAACAAGTCTTATTAATTAATTTGTTTTTTTATATAAATGTATGGTATTTGTTCCTCCTCTCAATCTTCTTTACATTTTAATCATACACAATGGAAATCTCTTTTTTCTTACCTCTTCCTTACAAATTCCTTACGTTCAAAATCACTTTTATAATTGATTATTTTTTATTTTAATAACATTTCATTTTGATTAATCTTTTTCAAATTGGATTCTTTTTAGTGCTCATTCACTAAGGATTTTCATAGCATTTATAATCAAACTTTATTTTAACCAAACAGTAACATGTTTGCGGTATCCATGCTCAATTCATAATAAACATGATATATCCAACAGCTTAAGTATTTTAATATAATATTAAAAAGTGGATATGCTTAATCGCATATCCACTATCCAGAAGGTATATCCTTCACCTTAAACATACTTTCTTCCTATTTATATACTTACCTTCGCTTCTCCAATATCCTGTTTTTTAATTAAATTTAAGTAAAAATGTGAGATAGTTGTATTGTAATAAGGAGAAATGAAAATAAATGATAGATTAAACGTAAACATTCCTATAAATGCAGCTAATAAGAACCAACCAATAAATGATAGCCAAAGAACAAATAATTTTAACTTTTGTCCTTTCATTATTCTTTTACTTTCTCTCAATGCTTCACTTGCTGTATAATCAAGATTCTCTACTAATATGTAATACGACATGGAATAAGAAAAATATTTAATAATACCTGGAACAATAAATAATAGGCTCCATAAAAAAAGAAAAATAGCTTGCATCAAACCTAATTTTATTGATTTAAACAAATTCTTCTTTTTAAATCCTGAAAATACATCGTCTACCTTAACTTCTTCTTGTTTCCCTAAGTGTAAAGTAAAAACAGAATATCCATAATTAAAGATACCTTGTATAACACTGTAAATTAGGAAACATACCAACCCTAAACCAATATAACTTAGGATAAGTATAGCAAGTGCTACTGGATCTACTTGTGGTTGCCCACCTATTGAATAAATAAATAATGCATCAGGGCCAATTAACCCGATAAACAGTACAAATATTAAATACATAAAAAAGGCGATTGCTGATGCACTTAAGGTTGGTACAAAATAGAATAAAGCTGATACTCCTATACCTCCCCCCCATTTCCCATCTAACGAATTCAATGCTGCTTTCTTTAAATTTCCGATCATACTCGTGTCCCCTTCATTTTCTTATTTTCCTATACTGAAAAAATAAAAGAACTTGTAGCAAGGCCCCACTACAAGTTCTTTTAGCCAAATACTTTAGCTCATCGAAAAAATATTTATTCTACACAATCGGGGGTAATGCCTAAAATATGGTTTGTTAACATAATTATGAATTTTTGTTAAAAATTCTATATATTTAGACAAATAACCCTCCACTTTTTCACTTATTTTGTTCATGTAGTTTTACCTATTAAAGATACGTAAAAATCAACTGTACTAATTGAATCTAAAGTTTATTTAATGAATATGAAAAGACCACCTACAAAATTTCATAGGTGATCTTTTTTGTGATTTTGCACTTGTGCACTACTTTAAAAATATATCACAAATTCATCTTTTTTGTTAAAGATTTATTTCTACAAAACAATTCTAGGAGCATAAATTAATTCTTTCAGCATATGAATACTTCGAGTATTATATCATCACTTATTCTTAAATAAAGGTGCTATTTTATCGATCCGATTTGTCCAAATTCCACCTGTATAATCTTCAGGAATACGTTTTATATCTTCGAATGAGTCAAATCCACTTGAAAATCCAAATCCATTTCCACCTACAATGATAACGCGAGTATCTGCTTTATCCATTCTATTAAGAAAACGATTCGGCCATCCCCAAAGCCAAGGAGCTACTTTGTCTGGAATATGTAACTCTCCATGCTTCAGACTTGATGGCATGTAACCAGTCCACCCTAACGCAATATAAGTAAGAAGATCCTTTTTCATAGTTGCTTTTGACATTGTTCGTAAACTAGGGATACGCTCCTCAATCGCAGCAATTGGTTTATCACCACCATATACAGTTAGTTGCTCAAGGCGTTTTGCTGGTAGTTTCTTAAGATAAGCAGCTAATTGGATTCCTTCATTTTCATCATCACTCTTAATATGAATAAGGAAAGAACGATCCGGAAAATGGTTAAGTACTTCATCAAGTGTTGGCATAAAATTAGTCCCATTGCCACGGAATGGGAATGTTTTACCCCCATCAGCTGTATACCCGTAACCAATATCAAGTGCTTGTAATTCTTTTGTTGTAAAATCTCTTGTAACACCTTTACCATTAGTACGGCAATCAAGCGTCCAATCATGAAAAATAACAAAATTATTATCTTTAGTTGGTTGAACATCAAACTCTACTAGATCAGCTCCAGCTTTAAATGCAGCTTCCATAGATGGAATTGTATTTTCTAAATAAGAGTGTTCAGGTTTATTTATACGTTCTGCTGTACATGTATCACTCTCAATCTCTTCCATGCTAAATGTTTGGGAAAGTCCTCGGTGAGCAAGAAGTATAGGAGCCCCCTCGTCCCTTTTAGCAAAAAAAGAACTGTTATTTACATAAATAAATGCGAATAGGAAAAGAATTATCCAAGTCGTTTTACGTTTCATTAGCCTATTTATTTTATTCATTGTATTCTCCTCTTAACTACTCATTGAATTCATTTAAACAATGTTAGACTTTTTAAATACTGATAAATGTTACATCCTATCTTACTACATTGCAATGGATTTCATTGGAAATTACAGGTTAGTAATTGGGTATGTCTTATACATGAATTTAAAAAATTGTAGTGTTTTCTTCTCTTTCAATTAATGAAATTCAATTGATTTTTAATAAAACTATTTAATTTACGTATTTTTATTTGCTCTAACAGGGGTCTCGCCACATTGCTATCAAGCTAAGAAAAATAAATACCCCAAAATGATAATTTTAAAGACTTATTTGCGGAATACAGCTCGGATTTTCATTTTTGGGAGTATAGGTGGTTGGAATATGGCAGGATCCAATGACAATAAAGTTAATCAAATATCCCTATTTCAATCAACCAGCAAGTTGGTTGAAATAATAGTACGAGAAAAAGTGCTAAAGCGAGTGCGATTAGTTTTTTCATTTTCATTGCGGTAATCATTCTATGTATGGCGTAAAATAGACATTTACGTTTGTCATGCTCCTATTATGGCAAAGCAATTTGTATTTTCCCTGTAGTCAACCTGTAGTTTGTCTGTAGCGGAGAAAATCAAAAAAGACCGGCAGGAATAACCCTGTCGATCAAAGTGATAAAGCTTGGTTGCTAACATTAGGGGTGCAGACGCCTCATAACAAAATGGCTGAGATAAAACAGATAGGCGAAATATAATACTACGAATACAGTTACTACCAAGGCAAGTATATTTACAACCTTAACAGTCCTATTTTTGAAAATCTTGAACAATAAAGCATAAATACCAATGCCGATTACCCCTCCAAGCGTATTGTCAAGTACATCAGTAATATCGCTTCTTCCTATTGCGAAAATGAATTGTATAGCTTCAAACGCCAATGTCAAAGCAACAATTGGAAGAACTTTCTTCATAAAAGGCCATTTGCTTTTTAGTATACAAATATATATACCTAAAGGGATAAAAATAAGTATATTACCTCTTATTTCTCTAAAATCAATAGTTCCGCTGTCATCGAAAGACCCCTGAAATGGAATCAGATTGATTACTCGTATCCCGTCTGATATTTCAGAAGAAAAAAACGGTAATTTGAAGAGAATGACGCCTGTCAACAGCAGCATATATATTACAAACAATGCAATTGTAAGTTTATTTCGGTTTTCTGATTTCATTATTTTTCTCCTTGTGTTATTTATGCCTTTGGCAAATCCATCCAAAATAGAACGCCATCCGGAACGTTTTCCAAAGCATATTCAATGTTCATTACTTCCAACGTTTTTCGCACGATGGTCAAGCCTAAACCGTTGCGCCCACTTTTCCGCCCCCGCACTTTATCCATACGGTAAAATGGGTCAAATAACTTAGGCAAAACTGTAGCGTCTATCCTTGCATCAGTGTTTAGTATACAAAGGCGATATTGTATAGCCGCAGGCTCGCTCCATATCCTAATTTCACCGCCTATAGGCGTATTCTGTACTGCGTTCAAAATGATATTGGAAAGTGCCTTTTGAAGCATTTTAGAATCGACAAGGCAGTTTTGTCCGTCAGGAATGTCCATAACAATGCACTGACCGTTTGCTTCAGCTAATATCTGAAAGTCAGGCAGTATGTCAGCCACTAATTGCCTAACTTTCAGTTTTTCAGGATCTTGAGAGATTTTCCCATCGCTCAGGTTGACAATCTCCAGTATCCCGGAAACCACATCGTCCTGCGCCTCCATCATCTTCACGCATTCGCGCAGGTATTTGGGATGATCTTTGTAATCACCTACATTTTCGAGCATACCCTCCAGTAAGATACTTGTTGCCGCGATAGGCGTTTTTAACTCATGTGAAGCCGCCGAAAAGAAATATCGCTGTGCTTCCTCCATTTCCCTTACCCGCAGGATTTCATTTTCTAACCTGGAAATGGTATCTTTCAATTTATCGTACATAAAGTAAATGTCACGCGACAAATCGCCTAATTCATCCCGGCGTATAGGCAGGCTTTGCGATACATCTTCAAGCCTTGTCATTTTCCCGGCGTCATCGGCCAGTCGCTTAATTGGGTTGGTTATCTGCCGTGCAAAAACATACGCGCACACAAGGCAGAGGGCGAGTATAATGGCAAACGCGACCAATGCCTGCACAATTATTTCATTGTAAAAGGCAGTTAATCCCGGTCTGGTCTGGGCGACGACAGAATAACCGAGGGCTTTATCATTATGCACCACATAGTAAAAGTCACCATTGAAATTATCCGTGGTATCAGCACCCGGCGTAGCGTAAATCACGCCACGATTATCATCTATAATGCAAAACTCAAATGATTGGTTGTTATCACGAAACCTTTGCGCTGCTGCGGGAATATCGTTATAATCACTATTTTTTACTCTATTGACCAAAGGCTGATAGGACACTACTATTTGTTCCCTTTCAACTGCTCTGTACAGTGTTAAAAATTGACTTGAAAACAATGCGGCAGTTACTAAAACAATCAACAGCATAGCAACTATCGTATAGGCAAAAGTCTTAACAAATATCCCATTCTTTTTCATGAAGTTTCCTCCAATCGGTAGCCCACTCCGCGTACTGTTTTGATGATATTATCCGGTAGCTTCGCCCGTAGGTTTTTAATGTGAGTATGCACGGTGCTACCATCACCGTCAAAATCGTAGCCCCACACGCGGGACAAAATAACTTCATGAGATAGTGTTTTTCCGTTTTTTTGCACCAGTAGCATTAAGATTTCAAACTCTTTAAGGGTCAAAAGTAATTCTTCGTCGTCATAAAAAACCTTGAAATCTTCCGGCAAAAGAGTCAGCTTGCCATAGTGAATTTCCTTTGCTACCGCACCGCTGCGACGGAGCAGCGCCTCCACACGTTTCAGCAATAGCTGAATCTTGAACGGCTTAGTCACATAATCGTCCGCTTCCGCATCAAACGCTCTGATTTGATTCTCATCATCGGAAAGAGCAGTCATCATCAGAACTGGCGTATTATTCAGCTTACGGAACTCCCTTAAAAGCTCATGACCGTTCATTCCGGGCAGCAAGATGTCAAGAATGACAAGCTGATAGGGGTTATCATAAAACTTGGTATGCGCTTCATCCCCGTTAAAACAGGCATCCACCTTATATCCCGCTCCAGATAAAAAGACTTTTACTGCATTGCAAATATGCTCATCGTCCTCGACAAGCAGTATTCGTATATCCATAAATGTATACCTCCGAAAAAAGGATAACACAGCAATCTGTATTTTCCCTGTAGTTTTAAGATTTATTTCATTCGTCCATCAACAAATTTTACGGTATTCTCTGGAATAGCCCATGTCCAGCCGAGCGATATTCACCTATAATCCTGCCTACTTACATAAAAGCTGTATCCGACGATCTGAAATGCCCCATTTCTCACTGGCTTCTTTCGCTGTCACCAAAACTCATTACCAAAAACAAAGTGCCGATGATTACTGGTTAATATCTTTTTGGTAATGGCTTAAGCGAACATATTACAATCAAATTTTATAGTTTTGACTACTTACCGTACAAAATTCCCGAAATGTTGGGGTTACGCCTTCAAATAATTCTTCAATTTCTTTTTCGTTTATTAGAACTTCTCCTATTTATTCGAATCTAAGAATTCATTTTACATCACTTTTAACTTTATTTTTCCGCTCGGTAAAAATTAACAAAATTATAATAAGAGATTTATTTTTGTTTTTAAATGACTTTATTATCAATATACAACAACCACCATTAAAATAAGGGTCAAAACCTTTGCCTATAAGGGGTACTGCCACATGCCTATCAACTTAAGAAAAGTCAACACCTCAAAAACAAAAAAGACTAATTCCCTAAAATTAACAACTATAGAGAAATTAATTTTTCGTTTAGAGGGTAATTGAAAACCTTAGCTCGATCGCGCGAGACCCCTATTAGCTGAATAGCAATGTGGAGTTACCCCTAACATATGGATAGAAGTGTTTTCAAACAACATTATTTTAATATTGATTTGAAATAAAGATTAACTGTTTATAAAAAAGACGCGATGTTTTGAATAAAGTCGCGACGTTTATAAAAAAGGTGCGATGTTTTGCTCCTTTGGATCTGTTTATCTAAAGGGGTGTTTTTATAGTAAAAAGTGAAAAGAAGATTTGAGCTGAAAGGCGAATTAAGGAACCGTTGAGTAGCAATAAAGTTACTCAACTAAAGGGCCAGTTTGTGGAGGATTTTAACAGATTTTTTAGAGCTATTATTTAAAAAAGGATTTTGAAGTCTTTTGGTGAAAATTAAATATTAAATCTATAAAAGATAGAGGTTGTTGTAATGTTGAAACTGTTTCAATATAACTGGCAAGTTCGTGATGATTGGTTTACATTGTGCGAAGGCATACCAGATGAAGAACTATTAAAGAAACGGGTCGGTGGGTTCGGCAGTATACTACATACCCTATTTCACATTGTAGATGTGGAATATATGTGGATCTTAGGTTTGCGAGGTGAACCAGTGCCTGAGGAGCCATTGTTTGAGGGTTATGCCAGCTTACAAAAAGTGAAAAATCTTTCAGCTCAATACCATGAGAAAGTGAAGCCATTTGTGACATCTTGGACAAATGAAATGGATTCTCGGAAACTTTCAGAAACTGATTTCAATGAAGAACTGATTAGCTCTAGAGACGCACCAATCAGGCGCCGAGTTATTGAATGTACACACGGAGAGATCATACGTCATGTCATTGTCCACGAAATCCACCATATTGGCCAGTTATCTATATGGGCACGTGAAATAGGAAAGGAGCCTGTTTCCGCAAATCTGAGAGGAAGAGGACTATTCGATAATTAGACTGCTTTTGCCAATTTCACAAACGGGCGCGATTGTTGAACAACATAGGTAGAAATGGTCAAACTTTTTTATAAAAACCAAACTTAAATCTGCTGGGGAAGAATCCATTTTGATCAATCTTTTTCAAAATGGATTCTTTTTATTTATCGTAAAACTTTGGATTGCGAGGTATTTTTGATCAAACTTTATTTCAAAGCTACATTTAAAGCATTCATTTATTTGCAACAAAACAAAATATTTTATGTATTATGTGAAGAACAATAAATTTCAATTAAAAATAGGGAGAAATAAGAATGAAAAAATTAAAAATGAGTATGATGGCATTCGTAACGACGTTGTTAGTAATGTTGGTCCCTTCTTCTACGTTTGCAAACACAATTGAGCCTTTTAGTTCTGGATGGGATTACTTAGGAGAAGAAACGCTATATTCAAATGGTGCTGAAAGTTATGTATATGCCTCGACTGGTGGAGATTACAAGATTTGCCGAGCTGCTGAAGTAGGTTCAACTAGTAAGTTAAAAGTTGAATTATGGGAGTACGATCCTGATAGCTATAATGATTATGTAGGCGTACGATATTTAGGACCTGGTGAATGTGGGGTTTTCAGAAATATTGGTGGTTTTGTAGATGGAGGAAATGAAGCGGAATTTTTTGCCAAATCAAGATCTAGCAGTAAGATGCATTTAATCTTTTTTGATTAATTCATTAACAAAATGTTCCGCTCTTTGTTTACTAACTATATTGTACTCTGTTAACTTAATTCGTTAAACAGCTCTCTCTATTAAATTTATTCTTAATTTTAAAATAGTAATCACATCACTTTGCAAACGAAAATAATTAATTAAGGTTTTACACTTTCTCAATATTACGGTATCAATTTTCTTATATAATTAAATTATTCTCATTATTTATTTTATGTATCTGTTCCCTTTGAACCCTACTATTATAGGGTTCCTTTTTTTATAATCATATATTTATTAATTAATTTATCAATTTCCTGACTTAAATGGAGGACTTTCGTATGACTAAAGCCATGTTTATTTACCAGTTCTACTAATTCTAATTTTTTATTTTCTATTAGATCATTTAACTTCGCGACTAACATAAACTTCTTTCTTTCACACTCCCCCTGAACAAAATAAAAAGAGCTGCTCCCAGCTCTTGTATAATAAAAATCTTTATTATTGCAGTGTAAAATTTACCATATTCTATTATAAGTGAATATACATAAATCCAACAACAATAATTTTAGTGTATTTAGAAATAAAAAAGCAGCAATAATTCATTACTGCTACAACTTCTTTATAAATTCATTATTAATAAAAACATATTCTTCTGGTTCATCAGCTTCACCATACCAAGCTTCCATCTTTATAATATGTTCTGCTACTTCTTTTAATATCAAATTCATAAATAATGAAATAGGTGTCACATTATATTCTGTATCTCTATAATTCTTTAAATTGGCTATAAATGACCATTCATTACCTTTTAAATTTGTATAATAGTCATTCTCTTCTTCCCAGTTTCCTACGTGCCACCTCATATATAGAAAATCATCTTCTGCTAATGCTTCATTTATCTGTTCCTTTGTAAATGGAATGTCTGTACTACGATTAACTTTTATATATTCTTTAACAAATGGAAACTTTAACGCTGCTTCTTCCCAGCTTCCTGTATTTATTAATTCCACCAATCCTTTATAATTACTTTACCTCGAAAAGCTGTATACATTTCAAAAGACAATTTTTTTACCCTCTTAAATTCATTATGAATTTAATTAACATATATACTTAACTACACAATAGAAGGTTTTAGGAATCGTATTACGTTTCCCTTTTTACTAAATTCACTCTCATTGTTACAATTCTTTGAGGCAAGATCCACTATATAACTCTCTGAAATTTTAAAAGTTCTTTCCTCATTAAACATTGTCAGAGGAACTGACACTCCAACATTATTATCTAAATGACTTAGTACCATTACAGGGATAGTTTCTCCTTTTAATAAATCAACATATGAGGTCTTAACTTTATAATAATGCCCTTCTAAAAAATGCATTTTTCCGTTTATTAAATCCACTGCAACTCCATTATTACAATACGCTAAGTTTTGATTTAAAAAATGAATATCGTCTGATACTTTAATAAATTTCATCGTTTTATTATCAAATATATAGTAACCATCTCTTACTACAAAAAGATTATGTGGATTGATAAACTCTAGCAGATAATGTGTAATTTCAAAACTAGTATCTCCCTCAATCATTTCTCTGTATTCTACATAAAGTTTTTCTAACTTTTTAAATGTACTTAGTTTGATCCCCTGATTTGGTCTTGATGCAAGTGTTAAGTCATCTAATACCCATTTAGCTACATATGTTGACGTTGGAATCATTTACAATTTACCCCCTTGAAAATTCTATATATGAACATATAAACTATTTAAATTTAATAAGTTGGGCTCTACTTAAAGTATAGGCAGAATCTATTTAATAACTAAGATAATTCTCTAACTTTTTCATATTTACTTCTTATAAATTATAATTATCAAACTCCTACTACGAAATTTTTAATAATCAAAAAATTAATACAATTTGATGTAGCTATTTGGCTGTATAAAAATAAATCAACTATCAATTAACTGGATTTACACTTTAAAAAATGTACAAATCGTTCCTATTATTTCGAGACAATTCAAATATTTGAAAAGAAAACCCTACACAGAAAATCATATATGGATATTATGATTATATTTTATGTAATTACATGTGAGATTCTAAACGATATTTACGTCCTTTCAGAGACAGTATGCCCTTGATTATTTGGTGTATAAAAATATATTAAACATATAGTACGTGAAATTTTTAAAGAACACTTTAGGAGGTTTTAAGTACATGGAAAATGTTGTTCTAATTATACGGATTTCAGATTTATTAAAATCTATGGATAAGATATTAGCTAATTCTAAGTCTGCAGAAAAAGTACATGAATTACTAAATACGTCAAAAACTAGAATTTATTGTTTTGTCTAATTCAATAAGCACGAATATCATCACATTCAGTATCTATATAGTTTAACTCTACAAATTGCACATCTTTTTGGCAATTTAACAATTCTATTTTATTCATATTGTTCCAATCAAATACTTCTGCATGAGAAACTAAGCATTTTGCTTTCACAGTAGTTGTAATTCTCAGAAGTTGTTCTCTATTCTGCCATGTTGATATAAGACATGGCATCTCTAGCTCAATTAAAACTTTTTCTCCTACGGTAAAAAAATTCATTACACTGGGTGCATCTGATTCAAAAATTTCACATTCTGTTGTTTTTGAAATGACTTCTGCCCAACCATTTAAATAGTCAATACCTTTTAGCATAATGGGCAGCTGCTCTATCATTTCAACTTTTTGTGTTATAACCTCCAATAATAAGGTTTCAGCTAAAATATCAATCTTTTCTTGTTCCAATATTAAATTCCCTCCTTAATCGACGAAACAAAGAAATATTTTCTATATTATATTATGAATTGATCTATAAAAGAAAAATAAATGAATGCTCTATACAATTCTATTTAACATAACGCATTATAATCGATAGCAAGAAAAAAACGGATCCCTCCTCTAAAAAGGAATCCACCCTTTCATCATGTACTTCTATACTTAATTTATTTTCTTTGCTCTTGCAACCTTCCACAAAGCCACAATTAGTATAAGGAGTGGTATTCCCTGAATGAAGAGAAATCCTCCCGAAAAATAAAGCACACGACTCACCCGCAAAATAAGCCCCATAATTAGCCGCCACACCTGCATAATCAGATATCCCACCTATAAGAAAAGCCGCTGGACTTGTGATTAGATTTATCCCTAAACAGACCATTATCGATGATAGGTTTTTAGTCTTAATTTTTGGTGAAACAGACAAGAAAAATAAGAATAACGCAGTGCCGTTTATAAGAAGTAGTGGTATTACATAATAAATCCCCATAATTCCCCTCCATGGCTTTAATTGTACCATCAGCAAGGATTGATTTGAACAAATAGGGTATTTATGTAAGTCAGATATAGTGTCTCATTATCAGTAACAAGAAAAAAAGCCCTGATCAGGGCTTTTTTTAAGATTACTATCATGAAATTTTTAATTGAAGAAAGACATGATTAGATTGATGCATCTTTTTTTTATGTCTGTTTTGTGAAATCATACAAAGCGATTGCACCTAAAAGAACAAGTATACCTCGAGGAGCATCTATCAAAATAGTTTCCCACATTTCTGGCATTGTCCATTTAATATCTGCTGTTGATGCAAGATATGATTGAAAATAACCGATTGAAAAATCAATTATACATAAAAATACAAATATTGTTAGACCAATTCGAATTAATTTCTTATTTGTAAACATATAACACCTCTCAAAACCCATTGGATATTTTTGATTTAAGGTTTTTTATATATAAAAATATTTATATATAATTTTAACATACAAAAAAACCCAAATAAATACAATATGCATATTTGCATATTGTAAACAGTATTCCATGATGGTTAAGAAATTCCTAAAAGTAAAAAAAGAGCCCACTAGGACTCCTTTTTATTTTAAATTTTAATAGTTAATTATAGCTTGTCCAGCCGGATACCAGGTTCCGTTATTTGCTAGGGCGAAACCATAGACAGTCTGACCAGAGCCTATTTTTTGTTTAACATTATTTAATGATTCATATCCATATGCCTGATAACCATTCCCGCTTTGTGGATATGCTACTGCTAATGTATTATAATTATTTGGATTCGAATAGCTATTTGTCCAAGCTATTTTTTGATAATACGTTGAAGTGAATGGATTTTCTAAGCCTTTTACAGCAAACTCAACAGTGCTCCCATAGACATTAACAGTAGTATACGCCGTACTTAAAGTATTTAAGTCTGCAACCTTTTCCTTACTTAAAGTTGGTGTGTTTTCTGCCGCCATCACACCGCCAGCTCCAGATAACATGACCCCAGTCGCTAATGCTCCAATTGCTAGTTTCTTTAACATAAAAAATCCCCCTTTAATAGTTTTATAGCTTGCACCTTCATCATACTTTTGATTTTCATTTATGTAAATATATTACAATTTTAGAAACATAAAACTATTTATTGCGAATGTTGAGTTAAGATATGTTGTCTGATAATAACAATAGATGGTTATTATCATATGAAAAAGTCCTACATTAAGTAGGACTAAATAGCCTTAGCAATCTCATAAATAACGGAATCATTTGCACCACTTTATAACCGATACCTGCCCTTGAAATTAGACTGAATCCTCGCTCCTGACTACCAACCATAATGAACAAACTACCACATAACGCTACAACGGATGCTATTGGGTATGACACCACTTTAATTAAGAATATAACCGGTTCAAACGCATTTACAATACGATTGTATAATTGGCCCTCTATATAATTCTTTATCTTTCCGTCGTTTGATTGGACATCTTTAAATACCTCATTCACATCCGGATTTTAACCATCAGCAAATACATGAGGAATATCTATAATATTGCTGAATATAATTACACTGCCAATCATAATTCTCATTCGCGCCGCCACGGGTGCGTATTTTTTGCATCCTTTTTGAACAAGCTCCACTTTTTCTTCGTGCCATAGTTACCATATGGATCATCTCCTTATTTTTAAATGTCCATTTTGTTCAATAAAAAAAGAACACTATAAAGTGCCCTAAGCTTCTGAGTATAAAATATACGACAATGCCTTGCCCGTTCTAATGGCGCAACCTAAAAGAGCTTTATAGCGGAATATATATAGCTCTCGGAAAAGGAATAAGTTGGTTGGCATTGACTCGATATTGTATGTTTGGGAATTCCTTATGTGCAATAAAAAAGCTCTATACCTATTTATAGAGCTCTTTAAGTGAATAACGGTGTATTTATATTGACCTGATATTATATGATAAAAGCCTCCTTATGTACAAACGAAAGAGAGCACTCCCCCAATAAGTGCTCTCCCTTGAAAAAATATAGGGGAACATGTTGGAAACCGTTCAGTGTCATTATATGATATTCTCATTCCCAACTATGCCTAAGTCATGTATTAAAGGGGGTTAATGTGTAATTTCTATACAACAAAGAAAAAAGCACCCGAATGGATGCTTAAATTAAACTTATTCATTATCAATATCTCTACTTTCATCATTAACTGATTTAGGGTCTAACATGATTCCTATATCCGGCGGCAAAATTAACTCTATACCAGCTACTGGTTGATTGTCCTCATTAAAATAATACTTCTTTATCTTATTCAATTCTTCATTTTTCTTATTTTCACTCATATTATCCCGCCTTTTATGTATGATATTAAAAACTTTTCTTAATATGTACATTGAGAAAGATAATATACTATTTTTCAACTCTCACACAACTTATAAAATTTTCACATAATAAAAGAACACCCATAATTGATAGGTGCTCTGATATATAAAGTGGTTTCCATCCACACATTCCAATATATGCTCGTCCATCTCGAAAGATGCAAACAAAAAAGCACCTAAATAGGTGCCTTTTCGAAACGTATAACGCGAGTAGCCCCCACCACTCTGTATGGTTCCGTTATCCATTAGGCCTTTAATAATTTGTGTTTCTTATTAGCCATCTTCTCTTTTGCTGCTTCAATGCTATTTACTAATTTCTTATGGTCCTGATCAAATTGAATCATTCCATCAAACATAGCTGGTGCTACTGCTTCTTCAACATAAGGAAGAAACAAATTGCTCCCATCTTCTCCGCTTTCTCCAGGTAATCCAATTGATGCTGTGCAATGTTCTTCAAATCAAAACGTGTATCTTTCTCTGTAGACTTCGCTTCAAATGCGATAGCTCGCTTATACACACCGTCATAGTCTACTGTACTTTTAGCTTCATAAAATTCATTTAGTACACGGCCACCTTTATTTAATACCTTCACAGGAGCCGGGCGCTTACTTATAAGCACCACTCCCCCTCTTTGATACATTTTTTTCATTCGCTAGATTGATAAGCATTCCAAATGCAATCCCACGGTTTCCTAGTCCCGTTGTTACTCCTCACTTTCTATTAAAAGGAGTATTTTGTTCAGTTGTCTCCATTACATACAATAAACGTGCTTCATGATATAATATTTTCATTTACATAAATTTACTATTTCATAAAAGGAGGTAACTATTATGAAAAAATGGATTATTGCTATCATATATTGTTCTCTTTTAACAACATTTTCTTATTTATCTATTAAAACTGTACTTTTATCCGCTACTACCTCTACTTCATTCCCAAATCTTCATTTCTTTGTTGGAATGTTCGGATTAACCTTTGCCATTTGGCTATTCGTATTTGGAATACGAAAATATATTTTGTTTGCCACGGAGGATGAAAAAGAACGCCGAAAACTTAAAACCATGTTTTCTATTATTTCAGTTTTATCTTGCTACGTTGCAACTCTGTTATTTTTTATTTAATTCAGCCTACAGTTTGTACATATACTATTTCTGCCCCTGAATAAAACTCAATATTCCGTCAATACTGTAAACAACCCATTTCGAACCATATTCCATTACCTGAGCAGTTAGCTTTTGCTAGCTGCTCTTTATTTGTACAAGGTACTCAATTGACTGGCGCACATATAATATTCTGAGTTCCTTTCTTTATAAAATAGTCGTTATAAAATGAGACTCGTCACGAGAGCACTTTACTAAGTGCTCTTTTTATATTCCAACTTAATACAAAATAAAATTTTTATTCTAATCTTCTCTAACATCTTCCTTAATGAAAAACGACTCACAGTTTGTATAAGCCAAGCATATATTTACTTAGACAAGACATAGTTTTTTACTGTACATGTACAATTTTTGTGCATGTTTTTTTGTTCAATACAATAACTATTTTATTAAAAATCCTTAATGAGCTACTCCTTAAAGTTTTGTAATATTAATGTCACTAAAATCAATTTTTCCACTATAAACTCTTTACTATAATTTTCCATATACACAAACAAGGAGAGTGTTATATGAAAAAATCATTAGTTATATCTGTATTACTCGCACTATTTTCTAGTTTTGCTATTGGATGCGAAAGATCACCTACTATAAATAGAATGGGAACCGAACAATATTATGTACAGATAACAAACAACGGTGAGATAAAAGGGAACCAACGATTCTATACTTTATCTACTTATAATAAGGATGGGATAGAAAAAACAGTTACATTTGGAAGTGTAAAACCTGGAAATAAACCTCTTAAAGAAAATGCCTTCATCCGCCTTTATGTCAACCAAAAATATGACAACAATACTGAGATAATCATAGAGAGTTGAACTACCCCCACTTTCACTTTGTTTAGAAGTGAGGGATTCCTAAGTAAAGAGTTCTATCGAACTCTAATTGATTAGGCTAATCCCGCAGTCCTTGCGGTTAGAAGCCTTATCGCTTCATTCTTTATATTGATACTTGCGTTAATATCCCTATCATGGTGTGTACGACAAGAAGGACAGTCCCATTCACGTAGGTTTAGATTTTTAACGTCTTTATTTTGATATCCACAACAAGAACATAATTGGCTGGAAGGAAATGTTTTCGATACGACAATGACTTGTTTTCCATACCATTTTGCTTTATATTCCAACATTGTTCGAAATTGTGACCATGATACCTCACTAATTGCTTTTGCTAACTTATGATTCTTTAACATATTCGATACTTGCAAATCCTCTATACCGATAACATCGTGATTTTTGATGATTTCAGTTGAGATTTTGTGCAAGTAATCTTTCCTAGCATTTGATATGTATTCATGAATTCTAGCTACCTTTACTCGTTGTTTATTCCAGCGAGAAGATCCTTTCATTCTTCTAGAAAGAACACGCTGCGCTTTCGCCACCTTATCTTCTAATAATCGAAAAAACTTCGGATTTTTATAGGGTTTACCATCTGACAAAATAGCGAAATCTTTTAGTCCTACATCTATTCCAATGTAAGAATGTGTTTTCGGAAGTTCTTGTACTTCTGTTTCAACTAATAGTGACACAAAATATCTGCCAGAAGGGTTTCGTCTAACAGTCGCATTTACAATACGTCCCTTTACTTCGCGGCTTTTGGCAAATCGAACAAGGCCTAGTTTCGGCAACTTTATTTTGTTCCCTACAACGGCAATGTTTTCATTTGTTTGTTTTGTGGTGTAAGATTGTACGTTATTCTTCTTGGATTTGAAACGCGGGGCACTATTTTGTTTTTTGAAAAATCGTGTATATGCATCCGCAAGGTTGCGAACAGACGACTGAATCGCAATACTATCCACTTCTTTGAGCCAAACAAACTCTTTCTTCATGGCAGGAAGTTTGGCAGAGCATGTACCATATGTTAAACCTTTTCCAGTCTCTTTGTATACGTGATCCCATAGGGATAGGAAATGATTGAATACAAAGCGAGAACAACCTATCGTTTTGTTAATTAGAATTGCTTGTGCTTGATTTGGATAGATACGAAACTTAAAGGCTTTATTAATTATCATTTAATTCACCTCCATTTCAGTATATGACTATTATATACCAAACGTACATTCGATAGGTAGTGGAGTAAAACTTTCTGTAAGTCGAACAATTAAGATGGCTTCCTGCCATCCCTTGTTCGAAGCCAATTCATCTCCCACCTACTCACTCGGCTGTGACCCTTCACGCTCCTTGAGGAAGGAGTCTTCTTGGCTAAAATGATAAAAACATAATAAAAAAGAGTGCGATTAAGATATGCACTCCTTCAAAAGAATTTACCACTCTCGATGGTCACCGTGATCATGATTACGATCGCGTTCATGATCACGTCTACGACGACACTCATCACAATCGCAGTCACGTCTACAATGACAGTTGTTAAAATCGTTTCTTCTGCGTCTACGACCGCATCCACAAAATACTAAATCATCCCAAAATCTATTACAATCTCGAGAATGTCCAAAATTATTATTCCATCCCATAGATATGATTCCCTCCTCTAAAAATTGAATTCATCATATTCTATGATTAAAAGTTAGAAATGGTTTGTTTACTAGTCTATGTTTCAGACTAATAATATTTCAATTTGCAAGTCTATCTGATCCCTAATCTTTCCTTAACAACAAACAAGACGCCACCCAGATTACGGCAAGCGCCTACGATAATTGCTATAAACTTAATCAAACTTATTTATCCTGACTTTATTTATTCCTTTGTTTCCATACCCCATTCTCTTTACGATAAGTATTCTTGCCATCCATGAAGTCAGCTGTATTACCCGGAATGCTATATTTCTTATTTTTTTTCTTAGCCTTCTTCTTCAGTCTCTTCTCTTTTTGAATAACTTGCAAATCTGCCTTCCATTGTTTCAACAAATCCTTTTCACGTCGCATCGAATTTGTACCCCTTGGATTAAAATGTGAACTAAATAATTAGATTCTACCTATTTATATAGAATCCTTTAATCCAAATGTCCATTTTATTCTACCCCTCGTTTAATATGTACCAATTTATGTTTTTCCTTCTATATAGACCAACGATATATTATAATTCTTTATATCTCCAAGGAGGTTTACCATGCTTAATTTCCATAAAATATTTCCCGTCTTAGGATTCTTTTGGTTTTTATACGGTTTTATTGGTCTCATATTTTTATTACTATTCCTTAGCGTATCGTAACAATGCGTATACATGTATGCTTAATGTGTAATTTCTATATAACAAAGAAAAAAGCACCCGTTATGGATGCTTTTGATTACTTATGCGCTTAATTTTCCAGTAATCTCTTCTGCTGTTAAATCGTATTGTTATTCCTCACTGTCTATAAAAATAATTAGTTCGTTAAGTTTAAATATGTAATATTGTATACTCTTTACTTTCAATTTCCATATATGCAATAATTTATTTATAAAAATACAAAATATTAGTAAGGATGATTTATATGAACAAATTCCGGAAGAAGATAATTAAATCCTTACAAACTTCTTGGGGATGCTTAGCATTTGGTGTATTAATATTTGCTATCTTCTTAATTATAGATCTAACAGATACACCTTTAAATACATTAAGTTGGAGAGATTGGCTAGGTTCTTCAGTAGGTGCAGCCATTGTATCTGTAGGAATGTTTACTTTAAGTAACTTGGATTTAAAATAATTTTTCCGTCAATACTATATGTAGGCTGTATGTCAAAACTCATTTGAAGTAATTTTCTTTGTATCTCCTTGTATGGAGCAGTTAACTTTTACTAACTGCTCTTTTAGTCGTGAGCATTATTGACAAGCTATCATATAATGTAGTCATGCCTTTCTTAAAATTAAGTTCGTCACTTGAATTATAAAAATGGGATTAAACCCTATAATCTTTTCAAGAATCAGCCATATTTTATTCCTGAAAAAGTGCTTTATTTTACTGAAAGGTGGTTCCGGAAACAACTGCCTTTTTGTTTATGACAAAAGGATTATTTTTTTCAAATGTTTACTACTAATGATCAATAAATATCTTATAATTATTATATACGAAATAATTTGTTTAGGAGCAGATAAAATGCCAGTTACACTAGAACTTATTCTTTTTATTCTTATAGCAATTAGTGCTGTTGGCTATTTGATAAAAGAATCTCAAAAAACTAAGAAAAGAACACTTGGAATTTCACTAGAACTTTTAGTTCTTTTCTGGTCAATATGGAGAATATCGACTATTATAATCCAAATTTCGGAATATAATCTCTCGTGAATAAAACCCAATATTCCGTCAATACTTTATATGACATTAGATTTTCTCCTTGTTCCCCCTTGGAGAACCGAGCAGTTAGCTTTTGCTGGCTGCTCTTTGTCTGTAAAAATACACTCAATTAACAAGAAACGCATATAATATTCTGTGTTCCTTTCTTTATAAAATAAAGTAGTCTTCACAAAATGGATCTCGTCACGAGAGCACTTAATAAAGTGCTCTTTTTTGGCTTTAAAATAAACAAAATGAAATTTTTATTTATTTTTCTTTCATATATAATATTTTAATATTTGTTTATGATATAGTTGTAACTTTTGTACAACATATAGCTGTATCCAGTGAAACTTCTAAAATTGTACAACCGAGCAATTAGCTACTTTAGCTAGCTGCCTTGTTATGTAAAATAAGGCATTTATAAAAAGCTTTCTCAACACCCAACCGATGGAATTCAATTACCTTTTATGGTAATCTATTGGTAATATCGTAAAAATCTATCGTTCCATTAACAGGACCCGTCCCCCTAATCGGGTCCTGTTAAATGTTCTCTATTAAAATGGTGTTTTGGTTCGACTATCGTCTTTACTTCCCCACGTCCTACAATTCAATATGCAATATTACATATTTGGTATATCAAATTTATAAACATGTAATAATTGCTTTATACAATGTTTATAATTATTATCGAAAGGAGAATACTACATGTCTTTCTTTTCGTGGTCTCCTCTTATTTTCTTAACAGTTGTTGCAATCATCATTTCTATTAAAAAGACTAAGAAACAATAGCTTTAAATAGTTACAATAAGTTATTTTTAGGAGGTGTAGTTATGTCATTTGCAGCATGGAGTGCAATTTTTATGACTTTAATCGGAGCAATGTCAGGAGTAATATTTGGTACAATTTCTTCTACAAGAAGTAAAAATATCAACTAAAAACCTACTAATAAAAATAAATTTTTATTTTAGTGACAGCTGATACAATCTTAATATTCTAGCTGTCATTTTCTATTCAAATAACTATTTTTTCACTTTTTTGATACATTTATGAAACATTTATATGTTATCTTCAGTATGTTCTTTTCTTTTCATAAATTGTGTGAATTATACCTACACAAGAAGCTCTAGATCCCTAAATCTAGGGCTCCTTCGTTTAAATAAATATTTTTTTCAATTCGATGTATAGACAACTATATATTTAAATGTTAAAATATTATTGTGATTCCTGCATGGTTTCACATACGACTTTTTTTCTTCGGTTATGGGGTTCTTACGTAATAGTAAGAGCCATTTTTTTATTCCAATAAGTTTTTTGTTAAAAATTTACACACACGTACTTTTCGATATATAATTAAATTATCAATATATTAGGAGTGTTAAGTATGTCAGGAACAATAATGATTTTGTTATATATTTGTTTCGGAATGAGTGTCGTTTTTAGCTTAATAAGGGAATTTCGAAAACCACAGAAAAACCAGTTCTTAATTTTAGTTGATTCTTTAATTTTGCTAGGAGCTCTATTCCTAGTAGGTAGTATCTTCATCTAAATCAATAGCTACGTAACTCGGCACCATTAAGATTTCTTTACCGCATACACTACATTTAGGATTTCCATATGCAGAAATCCCTTTAATAATTTCAATTTCTAATAAATCCATGTCTGTGTTATCAAATACTTCAATCACATGTAAAAGTTACGTAAAGATTGCTATGATTTAAGCCTTCCACCCCAGAAACGTTATATAATGAAATTGCAAACATTAGGTTTTTACCTTTCTGTACGACATAATTCTTTGCTAGGAGCAAATCCTAGCCTTTTTTATTTCACCCTCCGTTGATTCGAAGACCAGATTCCCTCTTTCAATTACATTAGCTTGCATGCTAGGCTCTTTAGGGAATTCAATGTAATCAACAAGTACACTATCTTCAGTTCCAAGAATTACGCGTCTTACCACTACGCGGGCTTAGCTGCAATTCATATCCTGGTGGAATCTCCAAAGCTAATCCCATTTGTACAACCTTTGTATGGCCCGGCCATATAATCGTGTCCTCTGCTGCTACAAAATCAAAACCAGCACCACCAGACTTTGCATATCTTGGTAACTCCACATCTTTTATAGATTTTCCGAACAGGAAACCCCACTACGGTGCGATAGCACCCACTTTAGGAATGGGATGAGAGTGAGGTCAAATGCGATGTACAAATAAAACACCGAAGGTACGTTCTCTACATCAAGAATTTGAATTGGTATCATTTTCATAATAGGCAAATAAAAGTCTCTAAAACAATCTTGTTCTCTGAAAACAGAATACATAGGAGGTTGAAGTAACAAATTCTTCTACTCCGTAAAATGTATTGAGTCGTCAAGCACAAGACGCTAAAACACATTTGAGAACTCACAATCTGACTCGTTTGGTAATAGAGAATGAGTGCCGTATCTGCTATATGCACTGGATAGGGAGTGTTGATGGCACACCGCAATCTTGCACGTCAGCGATACTAGAAATAGACTTCGCCTTTGGTAGTAAAAATCCCACTGACATTAGTCAGCTTGTGGCTTTAGCCGTGGGAGTGTCAATTACCTCCCTTTGCTTTGATTAATAATTGAGTCACTTTGTAAACATCATGTTGTATTTCCATCATTCTTGATACACTCCTTTAATTAGATTCCACAACTCTTGTTCAGTCATCTCATAAAGTTGTCGACCAGTCTTTTCCTCTTTATAAATTCCTTTTTGTAGTAAAACATCGATATAGATTTGTTTCCTGTCCATGTTGCCTCCTAGCTACTTTTCTTCTTAGGTCTCCTTATAGGTGTAGTTGCTGCCCTTTGTGGACTCCATCCTCCTTTTAATACTCTTTTACTAAATGTGCTATATGAAATACCGTTCTCTTCAGCTAAATTGACCATATCTTCCATTGTTGCTCTTAATTTCTTTACAGGCTTTTTTGCTGCTTCCTCTGGTGACATCCCTTTATAAACACGAGTTAAAAATGTTTTCTTTTTAACCCCATTTTCTAATGCTATTCTTAACCACTTTTGTTCCCTAAATTGATATTTCCGAGGCGGTGTATTAATTGCCTTACCAACATCCCATCCCATTTGATACACCCTACGATATAACATGTTATAGCCAATGCCGTTCTTCTCGGCTGCTTGATAATCTTCCTTTTCTAGCCATCTATTTATCATCATGGCGCTATGCCTCCTAATCCAAATTCATAATCTCCTCTAAAGTTCTATCTGAAATATGGGTGGTAATGATTTGTATGTTCCCGTATTTCTTTTTAGCCATTTCTATAGCTGCGCCCTCGGACTTCGCGTCAAACCAACGGAGCTTCCATTTCTCGTCTTTATCGTAAAACTCTACTGAATACGTCATAATGCTATTACGTTTCAAAAACTTATCCGCTGTACTTGTTGCAGTATAATCAAAACTTCCGACTACATCCTCTAGTGTTAGTTGTTTCATGCTCCTAACCCCATTGGGCGCGATTTGATTTTGTTCTTATCTGCCTGATCCATGATTAATGCGGCGATTTCTAGTTGATGCCTTCCTAGCTCTTTTGCTATTTCGAGAATACCTTTATCCTCATCCCACATTTTTCTTAATTGAATCACTTCACTTTCATCAAACACTAAGTCTAATTCTTCTAAAGCGATATATAAGTTACGACGCGATTTCTTCATGTACCTTTCCTGTTGCAACGCCATTATGTAATTCTCCTTTTCCAAATCCGTTCCAAGTCGTGGCATCCCATTTCCCCTCCAGTTATAATTGATGAATTTCCCTTAGCTCCGCCATAACAGCATGACGTCTTCTATCCACTTCTTCAGGACTGCGATTCCCCGCTTCGCAAATACAAGGTACAAATTGAAAGCAGCCATTACCCATATCGTTCTTAATTATTCCCGTTCCGTTACATGCACACATTTTAATTCCCCCTTTAAAACTGATAATGTCTTTCTTCTGTAATACTTTGTTTCTTTGAAAGTAATCGTTCTGAAGTTATTGAGAATCCGCGATACAATCCGTTCATCATAAGCACCCTCTAAACACACTCCTGTAAGGTTTGTTGTAAATATAGTAGATTGAACCTTACTATTTTGTTTGATCTATTTTTAACTTGTTGTAATTCCTTTTTATAAGTAACCCTTGCTTCTCAAGTTTGTTTATTATCCTTCGTAATGTAGCAGAAGACCATAAAGGAAATTGCTTAAGCCATTCATCGTAACTGTTATAGCCTTCATTGAAATTCTTTAATTTATTTACCAATAATGAACTTGTTGTAAAATATCGCTTCATTTAATACAACTGTTTTATTAATCCTAATAAAACGATTAATGGTTGTTAATGTATAAGTAATTTGCTCATTTAGTTCACTTTCTTCATCCAACACTCATAACTCACATTGTCCTCCATGCCAGTAAACCGAACCTTTTCTCTCCCTCTGAACTTACCTTCATGATAAAAGGTTCTTTCTGCCCTATATATTCGTTTAATTGGCGTTACATAGTCATAACCTCGTTTTTCTAAATCACGAACTGCTATTAACATCTCCTTCATAGACCCACGCCTTACAGGTATCTTAAACATCACGCATTCGCCCTTTCGCATACCGCTATGTTGCCTTTAACCCACTTTGTTGATTTCTTAAGTACTTCTTCTGCTTGTTTTAATGTCAATTCGACAATTTCTTTAATACTTAATTGTCCTTTAATCATGTCTTCATCTACTTTTCGACGAGTAGCTAATTTTTTTATGTTTAATTTAATTGCACTAACTTGTTGGGCATTAATTATTTCCTCTTGGATTTCTAGTAAATCTTCACTCGCATAGATTTATAAACCTAATCCGTGAATTGCAATTGCTTTTACTAAGCACCGCTGGATACTTGTGTTAATGTCAAAGCTGTTACGCTCTGCAATCGCTTGTTTTGATTGTTTAATAGTGGATGACTTTGACTTAGTGATTTTCTTGTACAGTTAATTCCCCCCTACAAAGTAACCACAATCTGTTTTGAGGTAAGGCCCTCCATTAAATCGTTTTACTTCCCATATTGCTGTTGGATCTACTTTTTAACTGCCCATGATAAGTAGTTAAAACGCCCCTTCTTTTCAACATGTTCCGTGCAATCTATTTAAGCTAATTTAGAAAAGTAATTTTCAGTTGTCATATGAATTTCCCCTTTTTAAAATGGTGCTATTTCCGTTTGTTTACTAGCTTCATACACTTGCATAAGTGCTTGTAATCCATATTCGTAAGCTACAACCATTGATGCAGCGTTAGGCTCTTTGCTTTGCTTATATCGTTCAACCAAATTCATTAAAATTTGAATTTCAGCTTCAATTTTGGTTTGTAGTCCCACCTTATTCACCTGCCACTTTCTCTGTAGAATGAGACATTACATATTGCGTAATGCACTCTGTTTCTGCGTGTAAGTAATCACCACCAAAATCTAAGTAACTTTCACCGAAGTATATTTCTCCATTGCAACCTTCACATTCTTCAATAAAGTCTCTTGCTGATGAGTCATGATGATTACCGTAAGTAATTGGATTTTCAATCATATTTCATTCCTCCTTATTTACTGAGAGAAAACGTATGTTATAATATATGTAGCTAATTTTAGGGAATATTTTCTCTACAACGCTCGTTGCCATCGAGCGTTTTTTCATTTTTAATAGATAACTACCTAACAATCTGTTAAAATTTAGTTACCGATATGTGTAACAACTGGCCTGTGCTTCTGTACGGGCTTTTTTGATGCTTTCAGGCATCGTAATACTTTGGAACCAGTCTATTAGGTGGGGCCCCTATTAGATTACCGAATATTACGAAAAGCAAGAGCTTGTCTTATTCACTCTGTAAAAACGCTATTACAAACATAATCCCTTTTGGCTCCTATGGATTATCAACTTTTTTCATAATTTTTATCTTTGTTTTTTTATATTCATAATTTCGTAACATCTTTATATAATGTTTTAATAGATTTTATGTTAAACTTATAACATTCCAAGAAGTCCTTTACTTTTAGAATCGACAATTCTTCAATACCCTTAGTCTTGCCCTACATCCCCTGTAGGGCTTTTATCATTAGCTAGAGTGATATACCTCAACCTTATCAGTGCTGTTATGCACAACTCTAGTTCTTAAATCCCTTATGATCCACAAGACTTTCTTTTGTTCATATTCACCATCTTGTTACCATCCCATTTTTTGTCCCAGACATCTATTTATTCGGTGTACCAGGTATTCCAATAAACATATTACTGACGACACGATTACCAGTGATAATGTGCTTTCCTCCATCATTTACATCGCCGCCCTATCCATTTCTGAAATAATTCCACCTTTCGTTAGTATTTCATGAATATTTTATTTCCAACGAGAATTCATTTTCAATGATCTTCTACCATCCGTATGCACTACATCAACCGTTTTCGATCTTGTATAACCTCTGTTTTGGTGTTTGGAGTACAGTAACCATTGATTATTCACTTTGTACTGCACTTTTTCTTCTTTCAGGATTTTATTAAGCTTCATCGCTGATAATCCGTAATCCGCTGCAACTTGTGAGACTGTTACAGTATCTTGTGATTGAAGAATTTGGTCTAGGTATGTAAACTTTGATGCGTTTTCTGCAATCTGTTGTGTTAACATGAGCCAATCTGAATTCATTAACGCACTAGGACTAAAAAGTAAATCTGCTGTATCTATGTGGGAGAACGAAGAAATATATAAATGTCCATTGAGAAAAACTTCTCTAGATATAGCTAAACTCGCAAATGTATTCGTTTCTTATGTATTAAGTGAATCCGAAGAGAAGAATCCTAAATTAACAGCTAAGGATGACTTAGAACAAGTAATGATAGATATCCGATCTAAGAATTCTGATAAACAAAAAGAACTTATTGAAATGATAAAACAACTAGTTAAAATAGCAGGCGATTGATAGCGTTAAATGCTACCGATCGCCTCTTTTATTTTCAAAAGAATTTCATAAGACTCAGCATCCCCATTATGAGCCGCATTAAAGATTCCTTGTAGATTACTTTCAACTTCAATTAACTCTTTTTCGATTATATTTTGAAATTTAGTTAATCCCCCTATAAACAGCGAATACGATTGCCCCATTAAGAGACAATCGCATTCAATCTATTTATATCGGACCCTTAACCAGAAAATTATCCCATTCCTGTCCCTGGGTCCATTCTAAGCATAATTTGAGTTTGAGCATCCTTTGCTACTTGCATTGGTGAAAAATGGAGGATTTATCTAATATCCATCGGTAAATTCTTATCACTTTCCCATTGAGAGTTATGGCTCTCTTTTTTTATTTTCGCTCGACAAAATATGACGATATAGTTGTAACTGGATTTTTTATGCTTGCATTAAATCTTACATTTTAAAAGGCAGGAAAATCATGGAAAAAAATAAAAAAGAGAAACAGCCAAGCGAATTAGAACTCGCTAAACAAGCTATAGCTGCTAAGTATCAAAAAGAATATGGAATCACTCCTATTATTGTAACTGTTACTCTTAGGGGGATTAAAACAGGATACGCTGCAGTTTCAAAAGAACATATCCAAACATTTACTTACGATAAAGACGCCAAAGATGTAGTAAGTATATCTACACATCACTTCAGTAACTATACAGATGTATTTATTGATCATTACGCTATTAAATCCAACTTTGAATTCAAAGGAATTAAAGATACATTTACATTTATTCCAAATGGTTCCGGAAAAGAAATAGAAAGCTTAATTAAAAGTTATACAGATATTGAGATACATAAAACTGAACGTAAATGGTACCAAAAAGTACTCGGGTTCCGATCTGATAATAAAGTAAAAATGGCTATCGCTTCTTTAATTTACCTGGTCATTGTTGTTTCTATATTCAATACGGTTACCGGAAAGAAAGAAGAACCGAAACAAGAAGTAAAACTTGCTGTCACTACAAAAACTGCCCCTGTAAAGGAAGAAAAGAAAGTTGAACCGAAGCCAGTAGAACAACCAGTTGATAAGAAACAAGATAAAATTAATAAATTTAAAGATGATACTCAAAAAAGATTAACGGAAACCTATAAGAAAATTGATGGTGTTAATCCTACAGTATCTATTAGTGAAGATGGAAAACTAATCACTCTTGCTTTCGATCTAGATTCATACGCAAAATATGATAAGGTCGATAAAGAATTGTCTGTGTCCACTTTCAAAACATCTGCTGGACCATACGAAAGGTATAGAGATACAGCATTCAGAGCTTATGGAAAAGAAGCCAATATCGCTAACAAAGATGAGATTGTAGTTAAAATTATAGATTCATCTAATAATCAAGTGGTAATTGATGATGTAAGGGATTATAAGGAAGAACCAAAACCAAAAACTACTCCTGAAAGTAAGCCAGAGGAACAACCAAAACAACCAGAAAAAAATAATGTAGTGTATGAAAATTGTACACAAGTGAAAAAAGCCGGTAAGGCTCCGATTAAACAAGGGGAACCTGGATATAGTAGTAAATTAGACAAAGATGGCGATGGGATCGCTTGTGATAGGTAAAAGGCACTCGAAAGAGTGCTTTTATTATTTCTCAAGAAACAGTATACATAAATATGGTAAAATTATATTTACGAGATACAAATTATTAAAATTAAGATGGTTCAAGTCGGAGGAAGGCACCTTAGGGTGTCTTTTCTTCTGGTTATTGTTTTATTTATAAAGTACTTGAATTCAAAAAAGACATAGAATAGAACTTAATATGATAATCCCAATAAATCGATAATATCAATGACCTTCTTATTTTCTACCCTACAATAAAGCTTTGTACCCTTGCGCTCGATCATTACCATATTACCTTTAGTTAGTTTGCGTAAATGTTGTAAAATCATAGGTTCCGAAATATGCGTCGCAGCGTTCAACTGGGAAACTGTCAAGGTCCCACTTACAATCAATTCACGTACAATTAATAAACGACTTAAACTGCCTAATAATTCTAAGATTTCAGCACCACTTTCATAATTACTAGAATTCATATTGAAATCGCCCAACATACTATTCATCTCCCTAATATTGATACAAATACTAGCTCAAATAGCTTAACATAAAAATCGGAGGTATTATCCTAATAATTTCTATAAAAATGTAAAAATTTCAAGTTTTGATAGTTCAAGTCGAAGGTAGGCACCTTAGTGCGCCTTTTCTTTATTATAAAAACCCCCCAAGCATTCATACACTTGAGGGCTTATCAATTGAAATGTAGGGCTGTTTGGAGTTCCTTAACCAATTAATAGAGCTGCAGCAAACGCTGGAATTGGCACAGGGATCTCGATACTTTCTACAACTAAGAAGTATTGTCCACTTACTACTTTAAAACAAACTAATTGCATTAATTAAGAGGTTTAGTGCACTACTTCTTAGAAGTTGATCTTGTAGCGCTCTTTCTCGTAATTCACTATGTTTTCCAAAGAAAAAAGTGAAAGACAAGGTGATGAATACATTTGCAAAATGACAAAACTGTAAGAATACACGAATGTTTGTAAGAAAGTTCGATGTTTTCCTTTTTCTTTTTTTATTATAGTGAAAAAGAAGAACGAAATATTCTCTTATGTAGGAAAGGAAGATAATAATGATTGACTTATTAAATAAATGGATGTTAGAAAGTACAGGCAATTTCAATATCGTTGTAGGACTTACAGCACTTCTATTTTTTGGTTCAGTAATTGCACTTATTATTATTTACAAAAAAATTGGTAAACGAGATGAAAGAACAAATCCTATTTATTTTAAAATTATTTCTTGTATGTTTACTACTCAAATTCTAATGAATTGCATATTTATTTCTTTAGTTGGTAAAGATATTGAGAATTCCCGTCAAATCTTCATATTATTTGAAGGTTTTGTATTTTTTATTGGAGCTATTTATTCGTTTAAATTATATAGACAGGAATATAAATAATTCACTTGCAAGAAACAATAAAAAAACAGTAGTGTATAAAATTCACTACTGTTTTTTTATTATGTATCTTCGAATGTAAACTTTTGAATACTAGTCTACTTTCTATCATTTTCCAAGAATTACATGTAGAAATTACAACATTTCTTATTTCAAACCGAAATTACGTGATAATTCTTCATCATGAGAAGCAACAGCCTCTGCAGTTTTATTAAGCTGCATATTAATTTCTTGTAATAGCTGTGCAAAGTTTTGTACTTTTGGCTTTAATTCATTGAACTGTTGGTCAAAACCTTCAAATGCACGGCCTTCCCATTCTCCTCTTAATTCATTTTGTAAGTTTTGTAGTTGACGTAAAATGTCCTCAATTTGATTTGCACTTTGTCCATATCGAGTCGCTTTCGATTTAAGCTCCTCTGGTGACATACGAATTTGTCCAGCCATTTTTATCTCCCCTTTAGTACATAATGAGTAAAATGCGCATTTGGTTAATTTTACTAAATATATTATAATGCATTGTTAAAAACTTACAAATATTTTATTTTTCCTATAATAAAAAACAAGAGTAATCACAAAGACTACTCTTGTTTCTTTTCCTTCTCTTCTTTTTCAATTTCAGATACCGACTTTTCAGGGTCTTTTATAAGTTTTCCAAGTTCCCCAGAACGCCCCAATTTTCTTTCAAAAGTATCATTATCATCAAGACCAGCATCAAACCATAATTCTCGATTATCATTTATATATCCTTTTATGTGAGGAACTCCCATAGGGCTTATTTTATGTTCTATAAACGTAATAGATTTTACATCTTGAATATTATAATGAATATACTTTTCTATTCTTGCCTCTTGTACTTTCCAAAACCTTTCTTCTTTTTCTTTTTGTTTTAAGTATTCCATTGTAAAATACCCTCCTGCTATGATCACCACAGCAGATACAACCAAAATCATTACTTTCTTCATTGGAAATCTCCTTATAAAAAGCCTACCAATGTATTCTTCTTAAAATGGGATAGAGAAGACAAGAATAGTGCAAAGACTACTCTTGTTTCTTTTTCTTCTCTTCTTTTTCAATTTCAGATACGGACTTTGCTGGTTTTTTCATGTAGTTATCATATAGTTCTCCAGAACATCCAAATTTACTTTCAAAGTCCTTTGTAGTACTAATACTAGCATTAAACCACAATTCCTTATCATCATTTATATATCCTTTTATATAAGGAATACCCATTGGATTTACTTTATGTTCTGTAAATGTGATAGATTTCACGTTTTTAACATTATGATGAATATACTTTTCTACTCGTGCTCCTTGTCGTTTCCAAAATTGTTCTTCTTTTTCTTTTTGTTTTAAGTATTCCATTGTAAAATACCCTCCTGCTATGATCACCACAGCAGATACAACCAAAATCATTACTTTCTTCATTAGAAAATCTCCTTATAAAAAACCTACCAATGGATTCTTCTTAAAATGAGACAGAGAAGAAAAGAGTAGTACAAAGACTACTCTTGTTGTTTTTCTTTCTCCTCCTTTTCAATTTCAGATACTGATTTTTTAGGGTTTTTTATTAGTTTTCCAAGTTCTCCAGAACGTGTGAAATCATCTTCGAAATTTTCTGTAGTACTAATATAAGCTATAAAATACAATTCTTCATTATTGTTTATATAACCTTTTAATCTGGGAACACCCATTGGACTTACACTGTGTTCTTTAAATGTAATCGATTTTACATCTTGAATATTGTAATGAATATACTTTTCTACTCGTGCCTCTTGTGCCTTCCAAAACTTTTCTTCTTTTTCTTTTTGTTTTAAGTATTCCATAGTAAAATATCCTCCTGCTATAATACAAATAATGGATAAAATAATTACCAATTTCTTTTTCATTTAAAATCCCCTTGTATTTGAATATAGTTAAAATATACCATGAAATGAGTTGGAACATATGAGTGAGTTTAAAAAGAACACAATTGCGACAGATGAAGATTATTTCAAATTAGCAGATCATGTTTATGATGACGAAGTTTTAAAAAAAGGTACAGAAATAGAAGGTGTTGATGGAAAAACTTGGATAGTTATAGAATCAATAGATGCAGATTATCAAAAAGTAAAAAATGGATTAGAAGCTATCGCAGTAGTACCAGCAAACAAATATGATGAAAATGCAACACATTATGATGAAATAATCCTAGCATTTCGTGGGACAGAGCCTAACCAATTAGCAGATTTCGAAACAGATATCGATCAGATTACGTTTGGAATTAAAACACATTCTAAAGTAATTACTCCAAGTAACAGTCAAACTATAAAACCTGATTCTGAAACATCATTTGATACTGGATTAAAATGGGCAAAAAATGACATCGTAGCAAAATATAACCCTTCTTCTCTTCATACCACTGGACATAGTAAAGGTGGTGCAGAAGCAGACCTTATCGCTGCAGAATTAGATTGTTATGCAACTACATGGGCTGCACCGAATCCCTATCGTATACTAAGTCCTGAAGCAAAAAAACGAGTAGATAAAGGGGAAATGGAAAATAAGGCTACAGATTATACACATGAGAATGACCCAATTGGTAACCATACTCAATTCGGTGCACCTCTAATTGGTAAGCAATTTACAGTAAGACAGAATGATACAAAAGAAGGATTTTTTACACGTTTAACTATGGAAGGACACGGCAGAGATACATTCAGGGGATCCTTTCATTCAAATGGAAGTCCCATATTAAAATTAGAACCTGAAGACATTATAAGACAAGCAAAAAAAATTCAAACACTCAGCAATCGATTATCAGATATCGCAAAAAATATAGAAGAGTTTCAAAGAAACGAAGCTGAAGCAGTTCAAAAGTTAAAAAATCAATTAAAACATGAAACAGGGCCAGGTGGAAGATATCATTTATTAGAAGAACACGAAGTAGATGAAGCCATCTCACAAATTGCTAAAATTAAAAAAGGTGGAAATGACTATTTTCATGACGCAAACCTAGCAGAAGAATTAATCCATCTTTTAAAAAAAGAACAAAAGAGTTTAAGCCGATTCGGAGATGATATTAGTGATGCAGCAAATTCACTAAGAGATAAAGACAATCAATTAGCAGGGAATTTTCAGTTTAGATAAGGAGATAATTATATGATGGATTTTATGGGGGAAATTAAAAAGATAGAAAAGCAAATCGAAAGTGCTGCAGGAGATTTAGCAAATCAGGTTGTTGATGAATTACAAGCTGCTAAAAAACAAATTGAAAAAGAAATGCAGCGTATGATGTTAAAAACAGAGGTAGAGTTTAAATCAATAGATATTATAAAAGAAGATACATATGCTCTTCAAAAAAACATAGGGATATTTCACGATTTACAAACAAATACAAGAGATATAGCATCAGAACTAGAGAGAAGTTTCGAAAGTAAAACTGGTAGTAAAATAAATGAAACATTAAAAAAATATGAAAAACAAATTAACAACAAAATTTTTAATGAGCATGTTCACTTGGCAAACAGTTGCGGAAAAAAATAAGGGAAATAGAAAAAAAGTCCTCTTAATATAGGACTCTTTTTTGTTATTCCTGAAAGTAAACTTTTGAATATTAGTTTACTTTCAAATCCTCTAGAACATTGCGCCCCAAACCAATTCCCTTGATATCATCAAAAATGATAAAAAAGTATACATTCAAAACGCTGTAAATAACCAAGAAAAAGCAAAACTCTACATTCTAGCATTAACTTCTCCTGTGCCTGCAGCAAGGTATGTAATAAAGAAAATGAAATCATAAAATGTAGTTATCAGGTCGGAGGAAGACAATTTAGGGTGTCTTTTCTTTATGCATAAAAAAGCCTTATCTTCCTATAAAAAAGATAAGACCTTTATATACTACCTATTATCCGATTCATCAATTTTATTATAAACACATTTAGCTTCTCCAAAAAGACCGCCAGTGTCCCATTCGCCACCATAATGAGCACATCCTAAAGGATCACGATCGTCTCGTATACTTGGATGTGTATTTGGTTCATAGTCATTATTTATAATACTCCCAACAATAAATACCCCTCCGATTACAAATACCACAGCAACGATTAAGAGTGTTTTCCCATTAGGACCGGTAACAATGTCATTTACAACTTCTTTTGCTTCTTGCTGAGTTTCACCTTTTGAAAATAATGAAAGAATAATAGAGATTATAAATATGAAAAATAACACTATTATAAATACCATGACTTATGTCCCCTCTCAAATATATATGCACTATTAATTAACCAATAATATCCTTATTCATTATATCAGCTAGGGTACACGGGAATATAATAAATTATCTTTATAATTTAATTTATTAATCAAAACGGCATTTATACAGGATAGTTCAAGTCGGAGGAAGGCACCTTTGGGTGTCTTTTCTTTTGTACATTAAAAAACCTCAACATCCAATGGTGAGGTTCTTATGTATATTATTCAGTATCTTGTTTTCTCTAATACTTTCTTCTTGATTGAACATCTATTGATTCATAAGCAAATAACCAAAAATCATCACAGAAATTACAAGTCCCGTAGCAGCACCTAATAGCATTTGCCCCTCACTATCAGTCCAAAATTCTTTTAAATCGGCTTTTGCCTGTTTCCTATTTTCACCTGTTGAAAATAGATAGCGAATAGAATATATAACTAGTAAAAAGAATGACAGGATTATATCTATCATAACTTATGTATCTCCCTAATATATGTGCGTTATTAATTAATCAATAATTTCCTTATATATTATATCAACTAGGGTACATGGAATTATAACGTATTATTTTTTATAATTTAATGTATTAATTGGAACGATATTAATACAGGATAGTCCAAGTCGGCGAAAGGCACCCCCTGGGTGTCTTTTCTTTTTAAAATATATAAGCGCACCATCCCTTTCCTAATAGAGGCCTCCCCTTCATGCCTCCTTACAGGGAGAATAATAAGACTTTTTATATTTACCCAATTACCGAGCTCTCAAATGTTTTAAATAGTTACAATACATGTATTACTTCAATAACATATGATTATTCTTAAGAATGTCATTGATATGTACCAATAGATGTTAGTGCAGCAAAATGAATTGTGTTATGATGTGAGCAAATATAAAGCTATCTAACGGAGGGATTCACATGCCGCATGTTGTGTTTCGTGGAATTACTATTGAACAATTAAAAAGCATTAGCAAGCCATTAATAGAAGAGCTTGCAGAGATTTGTGAGTGTGGTACGAATAATTTTACGTTGGAACTACCAAGTTCTACGTTTGTATTCAATGGAGTAGAAATAGAAGCGTTTCCTCTTATTGAAGTGAAATGGTTTGAGCGTGGACAGGAAATTCGTGATCGATTTGCCAAGGCCATTACTACATATATAATGGATTTAGGACTTCCAGAAGTAGAGGTTGTATTTACGGTTTTCACAGAATCAGCGTATTATATTAACGGGAAGCATTGTGCAAGTTAGAGCTATTTGAAAGATTTTTGTAACCTTTATAAGGAGTAGAACCACATTGCCATCAAGCTAAGAAACGCAAATATCTAAAAACAAAAAAACAAACTCAATTCTCATAGACAACTAACTGTGAAAAGATAAATTTTTTGTTTTTGGGGACATCAAAATTTTAGCTTGATGGATATGTATGGTGACCCCTAATGGCTGCTATATCAATACCCCAATGATCAACCAGAGACATGAATTGTAATATGCCAACTCGCCTAAAGAATTGGAGTAATATTGCTGGCCATGTCCCTAATTACATTTCCAAACTCTGTAAAAAGTTGTTTATCTACTTTTTAGCTTCATCACTCATTTCAGTGATATGAGTCCAATATTTCATTGTAATGGGATTGTATTCTACCCTAACTGTGACATTCTTTTGAGCATCTGTATTTACATATCCTTCAATCGTTAGGGCATGAATCGCATTTGATGGTCTATTTTCTTTTTTATAGGAACTCGTATGCTTGTCAAAGGCTTTTTCAACAATTGTTAAATCGAAGTTATATTCATTTTTCATATACTGAATCGCTTTCAATTCGGAAATATTACGGATATTCATTTCTTCCTCTGGTGTAAGAGCCAACTGCTTTTCTAATTCTACGGCATGTTGGTTATCTTTAGATAGATTTAGAGCTCTTGTATTTTCTTCCGAATTATAATCTACCAGCCACTTTTTATCTTTGTAGTACGCTTCGACAGAGGATTTGCATGAAAATCCGCTCTTTCCTTCATTTTGTGCATCACAGCTAGCTAACTCAAAATGAATATTTATTTTGGAATATTCCGGACTTCCTGTACCTTCATTCGCTTGCATCCTACTTTCCTTTGTCACATATGTAATCTTTATAGGACCATTAGTTTTTTCAACCTCATGTTTTACTTTTTCTTCAACACGTTGTTCCTGGACCTGTTTCGCGAAAATGTAGTTCTCCTCATAAAAATGATACATTGCTAAAGGAACAAATAAAGCAATCCCTAAAACGATACAAGAAAGTGCATAATAAGCCAACATTCGCTCTGTAGTATATATACGGAAACAGGCAAGCACAACACGAATATATACTAAAGGCAAAGCGATATAAAAAATAGGTACTGAAAAGTAAAATGTAAAGGCTGTAATTAGAAAAATCCCCCCGAGTAACTCGATATATCGCGGAATACCTATACTGTATGCTGCTAAAATCAAAAACCAAATGTAACTTGTTGATACAAGAAAAGCAATTCTATAATACTTCTTACTTTTTATGTTTTTCTCTTCCATTTCCCCACCATCTTTGCAAAACTAAAACTCTACTATCGCTTACAACTTAAAATAAATGCTTACTTACATTAGGCTTCTTAAATGAATGTAAGTAATACAAGAACCAAACTTGATTCGTACAATCCTTACGTTATTTGAATTATGAGTTAGATTTAGATCTCGACATGATTCCTCTTTTAGTAATAACATAATTCTCTGGTAAGCAATTTATGCCCGGATGATTTTTGCAACGTGAAAAAAGCTCTTTTAAATCTCGTTGAAAATCACTACGTGGACGCTTTGGTTCTGCAATTCCCCATTTATCCATGCACTCTAGAATCAAAGATTGAGTCTCCGGGTATATCCTTGCAGTTTCAAGAAGACAGCCAACTGCCACTGAGCGGATAGGTTCCTCGTATGTTTTCTTAAGTTTACCTACACAGCTTGTAGTCATATGCCAAAGCCATACGTGGTAAGTTTGATTACTATCAGGGATAGGTGTATCAAAAAATCCCCTGCGAATGCATGCCCATAAAGCTAGTATACTATTATTAGTGAGAGTAGATGATTCGTGGTTATTAACATTTATGACAAGTGAACTTATATGATTGGATATATTAATGCCTCTTTCAGCCAATCTCCTCCATATACTACAAATGAACTCATTTGTCGGTATATCTTGTCTATAATAATTCGATAACATCAGTTCTACTACTTCCGGTGGCAACGAAACGTTTAACGAAATTAATCCATCCAACATTACAGCTGCCCAGTACTGAACATATCGTTCAGAATTTAACTTATCTCGTTCCTTCTTGTCAATATACAATAATCGTGCGATTTTCGTAACGTATGGTTGTAGATCAGCGTCCCTACTCAGACTTTCATAAGCCACTTCTAACAAATCAGCAATTAATTCAGGATTGTTCATTTGAGTGTAAACACCCTTATCATGCTTGTCATGACATAAGCTCTCAATATAGCTAACTATCCAATTTGTAGCTTTCGACGTTTCACCAGATGATAGTATAAAATCAGCAAGGCTACTCTTCATACTTTGGCGTTGTATAGATTCCCCAGAAACAAATTGCTGTAACTTATCCAAAATAATTTCATCTTTTAACATATCGAATACAGATCCCCCTTCACTAACCTTATCTCTAGCCTCTCCATCTCTACCCATTTTACCTTATTTTAGTAATTATTGATGGAACTTTTAAAACAATTTTAATAACCATCTATCTGATATACGATAGATGGTTATTATATTTTTAACTTTATACATTTATTATTTAACTATTAACAATCCTTTTTATATCCTCTACACTTACTGAAGTTGTTTCCGCTATGATTTCAACTGAAACACCTAAATTGAAAAAGTTTTGGATTAAATGAACTCTTTCTTGTTCTCTTTCTTTTTGATCAACCTCTAATAATTCTTGTAATAAATCTGTACTCATTGTAAACACTCCTCATAATTTTTTTAATAACAAAGCAAATCAACCATCTTCTCTGTTTTCTTAGAAATTTTTTTATAATAAAGAAAAGCTGATGGATAAAACCTCCATCAGCTTTTCTATTTCTTGCTATTCAATTAGAAGCTAACTGTCGCTGCTTCCTCTCCTGAATTAATCATTCGTTGTTCAATCTTTCCTAGCAGTTCCTTTATCTTACTTGAATAAAGTTTAACTGCTTTCGTAGATTGAGCATTCTTAAGCTCTTCTGTCCATTCTGCTAAATCTTCCTTTTCTTGATCATCTAGATAATCAAAAACTTCCTTTCGAGACATCGGGCTCACCTCAACTCAACTCACTTTATTTGGCCGTTACATAACCAAATCTCCTCATCTCTCTATTTCTATTTATACCAGATTACTCCTCTATTATTCCTTATTCTTTTTTTCCAGTTCGTTCAATTTCTTTGAAATAGACTGAAGCTCGTCAGTTTTTACTTGTTCCGTCGCCAAGCGATTGTGCAGCAGGAAAGCTTGCCCTGAAATCCCAGCAAGAATACTCACCTTAAGAATATCCATCATTGTTTCAGGGTTAAACATTGCAACACCAACGAGTGAAGCAATACTTCCTACAAACATCTCTCCCAAGAAACCCGGGTGAAATGCAAGCTTTTTCTTACGAGGCAACAAAAACTTTTTGTTTGTGATGTAATGACTAGCCAATCCTGAGACCATACCAGCCACAACTGACACAATTACTGTAACCAACATAATATGCACCCCTTTTCGAAAAACTTTTGACATTGCAGCAGCAGTTTCTATTTAATAATTAGTTGCTATGACACAGCATCACCCCTTTCAGGCAAAAACAAATAACCTTCCAGGAAAATGAATTGTTTACACAATGAAATAAAGTAACATAAAGTTCCTTTTTGTGTAATTTCATTAACCCGAAAGGTTATAAGTAGTTAGTGATATAAAAAAGAAAAAGAAAAAAATGCAACTAAATTATATCACAACGAGCCACTTTTATCTTTCAATTCAGAAAATTAATTTCATAATCTAACTTTCTGAAATTATCAAATTAAAATTACATAAATTTATTATCCTAGTTCCTGTGATTTCGCCTAAATTAGTATAATTTTTAAACGATTCAGGTCTCCTATAATCTGTAGCTGCGACTATTGATTCAATTTGAAAGTTCTATTCAATAATTCTTTAACTGAGAATGACTCTTTACGTATAAACTTTAGAACTTCCGCTAAATCAATAGGTACCATTGTAACAGCCACTTTTTTAATATTTTCTAAGTAGGGTAGATATATCCACCCCTCTTAGAAAATATTAAAGACAAGGAATTAATCCTTGTCTTTTTCATAACTACAGTTAAATTTTTCTTCATATTCAATTACCATAACCAAAAGCGGTTGGTCTTGTTCACGTTCCACGAACCCGCTTGGTGTTATTTTTTTAACTATTTTCTCGTAATTAGCACAATATTTCAAAAAGCCATTCACTTCTTCATCAATTCTTAATGCATCAGCAATAACAGTTCTAATTTGCAACATAATAAATCCCCCCCAAATATTTTTTTATTTTAAATATGTAATCTCAGAAATTCGAAATCCATCTATTTCTGGTACATATTTAAATTCCAGAATTAAATTGTTTTGTTTTACCAAAAACAGTCCTTTTTTTACTTTTGTAACAGTTCTTGGTTTTTCATAATTAAATAGACTTGATTTACTTATATAAGTAACTTTGTAATTCTTATTTGTACTAAAGTAGTGTGATATAAATTCATCAGCTAATTCTGCAGTAGTTACATGATCTCCTAAAAATATTTCTAGTTCTTTTTTGTTTTGATAAATGGTTAGGTGACCATCCCTATCAATATCATCAAATATTAATTTGAATTGCCCTCCTAAGTCATTAATCACATTTTGTGATAATTCATCTTCAAACAAATAATTGTATTGAATTTTTTGTTTCAAACCTTCTACTTTGATTGGAGTTAAGGCATCTGTTTGAGGTTCATCCTTTATAAAGGTGTTATAAAAAACAAACGTCATAGCTAAAACGCCTAACACTAAAAATAATATTTTAATCTTCATAAAATCTTCTTCCTTTCACAATGTGATGTTCTCCAAAAAACGCAAAAAAGCCCTTTTCGGAGTTATATTTAAAAAGAAAGTAAAAGTAAGAAACTTAAACTATCTTTGAAAATCGAAACCCCGAAAGGGCTATAGTAGTTATAGATATAAAAAAATTGAAATTAAAAAAAGTTACACTTAATTTTAACAAATTACAGCTATAAAAACAATAATTATCAGAATATTTAATCTATTAATTCTATGTTATGATAAATATTATAAACCTTTAGAATGGAGTTTGATCTTAAATTGAAAAAGCGCCTAATTTCTGTTTTTCCAATATTAATATTTATTATTGGCGTTGCCTTACTTTTACTAAGACAGTTCGTTTTTTTTTCATATAAGGTTTCTGGAGTTTCTATGGAAAACTCTTTATTTAATAATGACAAGGTTTTAATTAATCACTTCACTCGTTCAATAGAAGATCTGCAAAGATTTGATATAGTTGTTGTTAATTCCCCGCTAGAAAGCACTTCAAATAATAAAACCATTATAAAAAGAGTAATTGGTTTACCTGGAGATACAATAGAATATAAATCACAGCAGCTTTATATAAATGGACTTGTGGTAAAAGATCTATACTCAAAAGGTATAACAGTTGATTTTTCATTAAAAAGTATTTACGGTTTCGATAGGGTTCCGAATGATACAATTTTTGTATTAGGAGATAATCGTGAAGAAAGCTTAGACAGTAGATTTAAAGAAATAGGATTTATATCTTTGAATGATATTGAAGGTAAGTTAATTTTACGCTATAAACCATTAAATAAATTTATGAAATTTTAATACAATTAATTAAACATATAAAAAAGGTCCAACTGTAGGACAGTCGGACCTTTTTACAATATGATTTTGACTAGTTAAGTTCGACTGATAAAAAAACTTATAGATGAACCTTCTAAAATCTACGCTATTATAAATTTCCGCTAAAATCTTATTTAGCTACATCATTAGAATTTGATGCAAGTAATCCATTATCCTGCTCTTTAGAAGTTGTTCCTGCAGTTTTCTGTTCTGGCTTTTGTTCTGGTTTCTGCTCTGGTTTTTCTTTCTCAAGAACTACCACATTTACTGTTTCAGTTGAGCTATTTCCTACCTTATCGGTTGCCGTTACTTGAACTGATATTGTGCCTGGCTTACTTGTATCATACGCTCCTACTGTTACTACTGGATTTGGATCTTTATTATCTTTTACACTCACTAAACTTCCTGGACTTAATTTATCTCCCACATGTACGGTTACAACTTGTTTCGCTGTTATTACTGGTGCTTCCGTATCCTTCTCCTCTTCCTTTTCTACTACTTTTACTGTTACCGTTACAGTTGAGCTGTTACCCGCATTATCAGTTGCCGTTACTTGAATTGATATTGTACCTGGTTTACTTGTATCGTACACTCCCACTGTTACCACTGGGTTTGGATCTTTATTATCTTTTACTTCTACTAAATCACCTGCATTTAAGCTATCTCCTACATGTACAGTTACATCTTGTTTTGCTGTAATTACTGGTGCTTCTGTATCTTTTTCCTCTTCTTTTTCTACTACGTTAACAGTTACTGTTGTACTTGAGCTATTTCCTGATGCATCTGTTGCCATTACTGTTACTTGAATTTCTCCTGCCTTACTTGTATCATACGCTCCCACTGTTACTACTGGGTTTGGATCTTTATTATCTCTTACCTCTACCAAATCTCCTGCATTTAAGCTATCTCCTACATGTACAGTTACACCTTGTTTCGATGTAATTACTGGTGCTTCTGTATCCTTTTCTTCTTCTTTCTTGACTACGTTGACAGTTACTGTTGTACTTGAGCTATTTCCTGATGCATCTGTTGCCGTTACTGTTACTTGAATTTCCCCTGCCTTACTTGTATCGTACGCTCCCATTGTTACCACTGGGTTTGGATCTTTATTATCTTTTACTTCTACTAAATCTCCTGCGCTTAAGCTATCTCCTACATATACAGTTATACCTTGCTTTGCTGTAATTACTGGTGCCACTGTATCCTTTTCTGGTTTTGTTGTACCACCATCATTACCATCTCCGCCTGTTGGTGGTTTTGTACCGCCTCCACCATCGTTACCATCTCCGCTCGTTGGTGGTTTTGTGCTACCTCTATTATTACCTTCACCACCAGTTAGCGGTTTCACTTCCCCGCCATTTGTGTCACCAGAAGTTGGTGGTTTTTTATCATTATTAATTAGAGGTATTGAGTTATCTGCAATAGCTACACCGTCATTAATATTTTGATCGCCACCAAATACAAAGTTCTTACTATCCTTATTATCCGAGACAGAAGGATTGTTTGTTGCTGATACTATTGAATTATTTACATCAGAAAAACGATTACTTGATTTATTACCGTCAATAACTGAAGCTAGGTTTCGATCTGAATTTATAGCGGCGGTTGCAATTGAATCTGTTAAGTCATCAAATTTCTTTTTGGTTTTGTTATTTTCAATGATACCGGCTAAATTTTGATCAGAGCTACGTTTTGCATTATCAATGATTTCATCAAAATCATTAGTATTTAGATTTTCATTCGTTTCATTCTTACTTTCATCTTTCTTCTCATCTTTTTTCTTTTCTTTTTCACTATCCTTTTTCTTTTTAGATACTGATGCTGTTTTAGTGCTCTTTTTTTCAGAAGAAAACAGCGAGCAGCCTGTAACTACCCCAACACTTAAGGTAGTTACAGTAGTCGTAAGTAACACTTTCTTTAAAATTTTCGAATAATCTAAAGGCACAATCAATTCCTCCTCATTACCTAACCTGCACTTATAGTTGCTACAGAAGTAGCAGAACTATTAGGTGTAGAATTATTAATTTTTTCGAGTAAATCCTTATTTCCAACCTTTTGAGCAAATTTTTTAGCTTCCTCAGATTTATTTAATTTCAAATAACTATTAACAATAATTCCTTCTCTTCTGCCATCTAGTGGCACTTGATCTCTTAAATTGATAACTTCTTCATGTTTGTTATCTAATGCAGCAATTTCAAAATTAATTAGTGGATTTTTTGTTTTTAATTCTTTTACTTTTTTCAAATTATCTACAGCTATATAATATGAAACTACTGATTCTGCAAAATCTTGTTCTAAGTCAATTGCTTTTTGTGCTTTACCGCTTAATAGATACGTAAATAAAACTGCCTTTTTATCTTCTTTTCCTAACTTTTTATAATCGACTTTATCAAATTCCAAGGCAGCATCTTGATATTTTTGAACTGCAGATAATCTTAACCCATTTATTAAATTCGCATTAACTTCTAAACTATTTACATTATTTGCAGATGCAGCCTGTGAATTTTTCATATTGCTAAAGGCAAAACCTGCTACTACTAATAAAACAATTGATGCGATTCCTATAATAGCGTACTTTAATTTTTTCATATTATTTAAGATTCCTTTTTTATCGATTGCGACTTTCTCTTCTTGTTCAAATTTAGGTTCATTTGGTAGATTTCTTTCATTATTTAAATTAATTTCATCACTATCGGGCTCCCTTTTCACCACAGCTATTTTTTGTCTCTTTTGTGCTTCTTTTATTTTCTTTTCTTCCTCTAATCTTCTTTTTCTTACTTCTTCAAGTTTTTTCTCTTCTTCCTTCCGTCGTGCTTCTGCTTCTTTTCTTGCTTCTTCTTCGGCCCTTCTACGCGTTTCCGCTTCTGCTCGTTTTCTTGCTTCTTCTTCGGTCTTTTTACGTGCTTCCACTTCTTCACGTTTTCTTGCTTCTTCTTCGGCCTTTCTACGTGCTTCCACTTCTTCACGTTCCCTTGCTTCTTCCTCTGCTTCTCTACGCGCTTCCACTTCTTCACGTTTTCTTGCTTCTTCTTCGGCCTTTTTACGTACTTCCACTTCTTCACGTTTTCTTGCTTCTTCTTCGGCCTTTCTACGTGCTTCCACTTCTTCACGTTTTCTTGCTTCTTCCTCTGCTTTTCTACGCGCTTCTGCTCCTGCTTGTTTTCTTGCTTCTTCTTCGGCCTTTCTACGTGCTTCTTCTTCACGTTCCCGTGCTTCTTCTATTTTTAAATCATTTTCAGAAGTGCCTGCCTGTTTTTGAATTGTAGTGATCCAAGCAAGAGCTGGGTTACTATTTGAAGGTTCATTTTTTGGTAAATTTACATTTACACTTTCTTCACGTTGGTTCCGCGGCTGTTCTGAATGCTCTTGTTGTATTTGCTCATTTATTGGATCTTTGTAGACATCCTCATATTGTTCTTCTTCCTCTGCTAGTAATCGCTCACGTCGTTCTTTTTCTTGTCTAATTCTTTCTTTAATTACGTTTCTTTTTCTATTATTTTGCATAAAACAGCAACAGCCTCCTTTCTATCAGTACCTCATTAATGAGAGTAATTAAATTATTCATCCTTCATAATTAATCATTAGATATTTCCACAAAAAAACTAAGGAAAATTAGTGATAATATTATTTTTTAAGCATGATAAATTAAAAAAGGATAAATGGTCTGCACCCATTTATCCTTCTTTTTACTTTACATCTATTGAATTCATAGTACATGTTCTCCTCTTAATGCATCACTTTGTTTCAAATTTTAGATAAAAAAAGATACTACACACTTACTGCATTGAATATTCAGGGATATATGAGTTTATATTTTTACACCATATTAAGTTCATCCATAACTTTCAACTTTTCATGTAGTAGATTAAAAATTTCATCTTTATAGTCACATTTCTTCAATTTTTTAATTGCTTCTTCCTTTATTTGTGACACTCTTTCAGTTGTTATCATAAGTGCTTTTGCAATTTCTTTATGCAAATACACTTTACCATCTAAAAGACCAAAACATAGATTTAGTACCATCTTTTGTTTTGGGTTTAATACTTCATCAAATATTAACCATATCTCGTAATTTAAGTCTTCAATTACCATCTCATTTATTGAAGGAATTGCTGATTTATCATCATGGGATGAATTTGATATACCTATATCTTCATTTATTGTATCTATATCCAAAGTCATAGTAGTAGCTCGCTTATAATATACGTTGTGCCTAATGACTATTTCGCTAGTTACATCTAACTCTTTTACAACTTCCTCCACCGAAGGGGGTCTGTTGTACATTTGTAAATATTTATCTTCTAATTCGACATATTTTAAATTAAATTGATTCACATAGTTAGGTATTTTAAAAGGTCCCGACCTTTTTTTACATATAATTCCTAACATCCTTTTTTGTATCCACCAAAAAGCGTATGTGGAAAAGCAATAGCCTAAAGCTGGATTAAAATCTTCCATTGCCCGTAACATTCCCTCATTTCCTTCTTGAACCAGATCATCAAACTCTATATCAGGGTGCTTATTTTTGTACTTTCTTGCAATAGATAATACTAACCCTACATTCACATGAAACAAATAATCACGTAGCTCCTTTTCACCATGTTTGTACCGCTGAAATAAATTTAAACTTTCTTGTTTTGAAAGTACCTGATAATTTCCTATTTCCTTAATTTCAAAAGTGTTACCTTCTGGATAAGCCATTGGCTTAATACTTCTTGCAGTAGAACCTTGTGTTATAGTTTTATTTAATGACTCATCGCGATTCAAGCTGCTATATGATTGATTCATACTTATTCCTCCCTTCTCATTTTTAACGAATTGTTTCTAAAAACATCTTTGTCTCCTTTTGTACGTTACTAATCAACTTACAGTTCCTTGCGCATGTATTGGCAACTTCTTTATGTGCTTTCGTTTTTCTCAATTCTATATAAATATCGCATCCTTTGCAGATGCTACTAATACCTTCCATTATTTCTAATTGTCTTCTTCTTTCATATAAAAACTGCTCTTTTGTTTTCTTCTCGCTTACTCGTCTCCCCATTTGTTTCACCTCGTATACATAAATAGTATTATTTAGTACTTAAAAACTACTATCGGTATTACATAGATACGAAACTTCTCCTTCAAAACTCTTCCAAATTTCTCCTGTATGTATATGATATAGGATTATAACAAAATGTAAAATAAATTATTCTAAAAATTCCAAAAATTACCAGGATATTAAAATATCCATCATTTCCTTATGATTAAACTAATTATATATACAATTTAAACCCTGATGACTATCAAGAATACGTATAAAACAATGGATGTATTGTATTCTTCTATACAATACATCCTTCGATTTTATAAAACCCACTCATTCTAGTTATGGTATAGAAAAGTACTGAATCATTTCTACCCCTTATTAATATATATCTTAATTCACTTCAATTAAAATAGCGTTTATCTCACTTTCTCTATTGCTGGAATATAATCGTTTAGCAGTAAATCATCTAGACCCTTTCCAAGATTAATATCCCAACTTGCATAATTAATACTTATCCCTTCTTGATAAAGCGCTTGCGCACATTCTAATAACGACCGCTGAACATCTGAATTTGTAATCATATCCATATCTAAAGCGAACGTCGCCTGTCTAACTCCCATTTTTTTCAATGGTTCAATTAATATTCTCCATACTTTAACCCCTGGTATTGATACAACTGTGGTACCATACAATACTTTTTCCTCATTTGTTAGAAGCTCGTCTAAATTTTCTGCAGCAATATCAGACTTTAGAGCGCCTTCTGAAATCCATACATTATCCTTTTTTATTAGTTCTCCACGTTCCAAACTTTTCAACTCTCGACTAGGTACTGCTACATGTATTGGCAATGGGTTCCCAGCTCCTGTTCCATGGAATTTCCCACCTGAACTGATCCAAATATATTTACTTTCTAACTTTAATTGTACTTCACCTAATTTTTCACCTTCATAATTAGTTTCATACCATTCTTTAACATCGATTTTAGCTTTAAATATAGACTCTATCTTCCCATTGATTTTATAGGTCACCTCTATAACATTGGGTTGCTCAATAACTTCTGCCTTAAAGCTTGGTTTATGATTTTTTACAACTGTCATATATTCAGGATTATCAATTCTACATTGAAAACCGCATATCTGATTATATATATTTCTCTGCGGTATTAATAAAGAATCTCTCCTTCCTGCAAACGTAAAATATCTTCCATCCTTTGTTTCTTTTGCATAAAATCCTGGAATTCCAACAATATAGCTTGTTTTCCCTCCTACTTTTTTTATTAGCTCTTTCGTAGTATCCCAAGGTTTAATAGGAAAACTTTTGTAATTTCTAACATTTATTACTTCACTTGTAACCCTATGTTTCGATCCCATTAACATTTTAATATGTTCATCTCGCATGTCTAAAAATTCTAGGAATAAAGTATAAATAATATCAAGGTTGTAATCATTTTTCTTCCTATGTTCCTTAATCATCTGATTTTGAGAAAAGTCATATCCCCTTTTTTGATCTTCAGCTATTATATGTAAATAGCCTGCTTCCCCCAATACTGTTTCAGATGAAATTCGTCCACATATTATTTTAGTTTCAGAATCATTAACCATGCACCATCCTTGCTTACCACATATAGGGCACGTTGTTCTATAATATTCAAACCACCTCTCATTACTCCCCTTATTCATGCTTCTCACTGGCCTTAATATTCTACTTGCTGCTAACTTTTCAATTGACATCACATATCTCCTTTCCCCTTGAGCAAATAAAAAAGCCCTTTGGAATACGGAGGTTAAATACCACACAAACGTGTAATTTAATCCGTAACCCGAAGGGCTTCATGTAATCACTAGAAATTAAAAAAATTAACAAGTTATAATAAGAATATACTAAAAATTCTTTATTTAATCTAGAGGTTAATTATAATATTATTAAACTCCCACTATAATTATACATGGGCATCTTACTGCTTAACCCCTTTTGGACCTTTTGAAGCGAGAACTTCTTCGGAATTAAATACTATTTTAGCAATCTATATTTACTAAGCTATAAGGAGCCTCCTTATTAACCGTCCACTAATGTTTTTCTGCTAACTTTTTTTGGTACAGTATACTCTCTACTAACCAATTAATTGCGCTATTAAGGGCACCGTTGTTAACCGTAATCATTTTCTTGTAAACAAGCATCATAAGATTATATTTTGTTCAAATTTAATTAATCCTACTCAAAAACACTTTAGAATACGGACTATAAAACAGTCATATAATTATCAATCTCATGTTGATACCAACAGAAAATCAACACATCTCACCCGCATTTGACATTGACATATCAGCTGAGATTAACATGTCAAATGAAGCGCACCAACTTTATCGTTAGTATCCACCGGTTAACATTAACATAACATTAACAAGCAGCTACTTATCAAAAACGTTTGTACCTATCTAAACTTCAAAATCTATATTAGATGAACATTAATCCACTCCAACTGATTGTACGGAAATAAGTTAATTAATAAACTACCTTTGCAAATGTTTAAATGCTAGTACGACATAAAAAAAGAAACACCATGAAACTATCAATCTCATGTCGATACCAATGAAAAGAGAAATGGTTTTCAATCTCTTATTTGTTATTAACATGTTAACTGAGATTAACATGTTAATTGATTATTTTCTTTTGTTATCAATATCATTTTGAATAAGATTGACATAACATTGACAATAAGATTTCAAAAAAGAAGAATCGTTTATAGCTTTCAAGATTTCAAAATCAATATCGATTGAATTTTTTCTTCTTCGGCAATTTTCTTGAAGTGAATTTAGTGATGATCTATCCTAGAAAATGTCTCGACACCATTAAAACATAGTTGAAAATTTAATTGGGATAATAAATGATGACAGCATTTTACCCTTTATTTATCATTGACATTTAGTCTAAAAACAACACATAGAAAGGAATACTGTTTATATTGTTAATCTCATATCAACAATTTGTGTTTAACATTAATATGACATTAACAATTAAGTAGTTAAAATACACATAAATACAGATCTTAGGTCTTCGAGATTTGTATTAGTTATAAATTTATCTACCACAACAGATTTCTATCGAAAAACCAAAAAAACACTTTAATAGAACTATAATTTTGGTTAGAAGCTAACAAGAAATCCATACAATTGATGGTTTCTTATTAGTGACATCAAACATTTATCATTAACATGTAACTTGAGATTAACATGTTAAGCGCTCGTATTCTTTTGTTATCGATATTATTCTAATTGATGTTAATAAGACATTAACAATAAGGTATCAAAAGCGAAAGCGTTTATGGATTTCGAGATTTCAAAATCTATATCGGTGAAAATTTTCTTCTGTGGAGGTTTACTCGAAACAAATTTAGTGATGATCTATCCTAAAAGATGTTTTCACACTATCAAAACATAGTTAAAATTTAATCGCAATGACATATAGTCTAAAAGCAAAACGTAAAGAGACATGCTATTGAATTATTAATGTTATATCAAAAATTTGCATTTAACATTAATATGACATTGACAATTAAATAGTAGAAATGCACATAGAAGCAGATTTCGGGTTTTTAAAATCCACATTAGTTAAAAATTTTATCTACTACAACAGATTTCTATTAAAAAACAAAAAGGAAAACACCCTAAAAGAACTATAATTGTGGATAGACATTAACAAGGGATCCATACAATTGATCGTTTCTTATTAATAACACACGAAAATTAACAGTTTTCTCTTTTTTTATCATTGATATATAACCTGAGATTAACATGTTAATAGGGCTAGTTATTAATTAATGGTAGTTTCATATCAACTATTGTTGATTAATATTGACATAACATTAACAATTTATGATTCTAAAGTTGAGAATATACATACAGATAGAGTTTTAGATTCTACATCTATTAAAGGACTTTTTTCTATAGTAAAATTCACTGCATTAACTGCGGAAGATATCATTCTTGAAAACATTTTAATAGTAATAAAAAATAATGAATCGCTTTTTATTACTTACGATTTAAAAATAGCAATTGTATAAATCAATTTTGATTATATAGAGATCACTTGTAAAGGGTGATACCCCTTAAAAAAGTAAGTTTATATTAAACCACATAAAAATACTTCAATAACCTATAATAGCCTTTACGTGCATTCTAAAGACCTACTGAAACCAATTAGCTATACAGTTCTTGGTTTTCTACTACCGGGTATCATAAATTATAATAAATATAGGCCTTTATTTACTATTAGTATGGACTTTTCTCTTTAGATTTATACATGCTTTTTAGCTTTTAAGTCTTTAAGTTTAATGCTATATCCTCATAATTTATTTACAAATCACTAATATTTTCTTATCATTAGTATATTGTAGACTAATTTGTTAATTTCATAGCAACAATAATCATTAATAACTAACGGATTATTAATAGGACATTAACAATAGTTAATTCAAAATCCTGATTTATCAACTTTATGTTAACAAGTGATACTTTATATATCAATGACACATTTCATGTGAATGTCAATTAATAAAGGTATTGAGGTTTATATCGTCGAAAGACACTTAACATGTTAATCTCACTTTATATGTTAATTACATTTTGCTATGGCCATTATATTTATATTTCAAGGAGGTATAACGATGATTGAACAAGATAACAAAAATACAAATGAACATATGGAGTCCAATAATACAAACTCTAGTCATGAAGATACTTTTGAAAAAGCTTGGCGAATAACAGAGTTTTCAAAACTAGTAGGCCGACATCATAACACTGTATACAATTGGTTCAATATCCTAGAGGAAAAGGGGTTACACGGAACATTAAGAACCAATAATACAAATGAAAAGCTATATAATACACTGGATTTAGACATAGCTTTATTTATCAAGCTAAAGAGGGATGAAAAGTGGTCGCTAGATGCAATTATTGAGCTTTTACCACATCAATTTGAACTAAGACCAGTTTCTCCAGAAAATCAAACCAGTGAAGTCTCAAGCCAATTAAACATGCAGGAAGCTGCAGCGACTATTGAAAAAATAGTAGAGCAAAAGATTCAAATACATTTACAAAACATTGAATTAGAGTATCAAGGAAAGTTTGAAGAGGCTATACGTGCAGTGCTACCTGAACCAGAAGACCCTGAAAAGTTAAAAGAGCGCCAAAGACAAGAAAGACTAGATAATATAATTATTCAACATAGAGCGCGTACAGAGTTAAGAAAACAAGCTGAAAACGAGTGGAATACACAGCCGGAAGAAACTCGTATAAAAAAAGTTGGTTGGTTTAAAAAAGAGGAAGATCTTGCGAGAAAACAACTTTTCATAGAAAACTATATTGATGAGAACATGATTGAATACATGAAAAATGTAATGAAAATAGAAAAATAAGCCTGGAAGATTCCAGGCTTATTTTTTATTTAGTTCCGAACATCTTATCTGGATCCATAAATGCCGCTAATTCTTCATCATTTTGCGCTTGTGATTCTTCATCTTTAACTGGTTCTAATTCAAAGTAATCACCAAAGTTAATATTGAAGTCATCATCCGAGTCTTGCGCTTCAATAGTATTAATTTGAGACTTTGTATATTGAATTTGACTTTGTTTTTCTTTAAATTCATTATATTCTTCAACTAATCCTTTAGATAAACGTGATGGTAGTGCATCTGTCTTATAGAAAGTATACACGCTGCCCATAAAGTCATTTTTACTCACTAAATAACCATTAAAAACAGTTCCATTGATTGGTAGTTTATTTGTCACTTCTACTTTTGCATCATCCATAAATGAATCATCAATGTTCTTCTGTTCATCTAAAATTGCTAACATACCAAAATGATGTACCTTCGATGCCTCTAAATCTCCATTTTCATTTGTCTTCATCAGGTCAATAGGGTGATGGAATGAACTTCCTTTCAATGATTCTGAGAACATATCTACAATTTCTTCACTGTTTTCAATTTGATTCATATTACGTGAAACCTTATTAATTACTAAACATCCTGTTCTTTCTAGTAAAATTCGTTTAAAGTCCTGAGAATCTAGAATTACTGATGTTCCTGAACCATTTGCAGCTGTGTTTAACTCATGAATAATATCTCCAATACGCTGATTTGCATAGTCTCGTGAGTTTCCAATGCCTTTTTTCTCATTCTCGTTTAATCCTTTAAACTCATCATAGAAATGTTGGTTATCTGCAAATACAACAAATGCAACGCCTTTGGCTGGATCATTAGCTAACTTCCAAATTTCTTGTGAGAATTTATTCACCTGTCTTAGTACATCCGGCCCATCTGCTCTAACTGGAAGTGTAACCACAATACCCATTTTAATAAAATCTTTACGCTCAATAGCATTATTGAAAGCAATTCTTGCATACTTTTGTTGATTTTTTATTAATTCTTCTCTAGGAATTTTCATTGCCATACTTTTAAGTTCTTCAGCAATTACAGGTTTATTATGAAAAGCGGAGAATTCTTCAATTGCTTGAATAATTGTAGATGTACCTGTACCACCACCTAAACCAGCAAAAAATAGTACTAATTCATCAGTTGGTCTAACACGTTCTGTTATAAATTCTTTTAGTTTATCTTTAGCTTCTTCATTAGATTCTAAGACCTTTACAGCACGCTCAGGATTCTTACCTAAACCACCTAATTTTAGTGAAACTTGGTTACTTTTCGGCACATTTTTCAGTTCAGCTAAATCCCCATCATTACTATTCAATGCTAGACAATTATAAACTGCTGTCCCGTCTGTATGCTTGTACTCAGCAAACTTATCTACCATTCTAGTTCCAGCTTGACCAAAACCAACCATAGTCATTTTCACAGCTACTTCGTTTTTCAGAAAGTTTTTTGCCATTATTTTATCTCTCCCTTATTCTCATTACTTTTTTTGCGTTTCCCTAATTCAACTAATACTTGTTGTCCCCTAATAGTTGAAATTAAAAACTTATACGGATGCATAATTTTTTCTGTTATTAATGACATTGAAGCTAAAGTAGCAACACTACCTTCTGCCGATCTTCTTGAAATGTTAGTTCTTTCAAGTTCTAATGAATAGGATTTACCCTTAGGTTTCTTTACTCTCCTATCAATAACAACACTTTCTACTATTTCATTTATTGAGATTCCTCTCATATACTTTGTCTCTTGGTATTGTTTGTTTACTTGTGACCCTATGTAATGAAATACATTGTAGAGTATTTCGTCTTCTTCAATAATGTCTGCAAACATTTCCACAACTTCTTCAGTGAATTTGTTTTGTTTATATTTTTCACTTAATACCTCGTTCAAGTTGTCCCCCCCTTAAAACGTTGGTTAATTATTCCTAAAAATATATTACATCATTGTAAGACGTATATCAAGTCATTATATATAAGTCTTATATTAAGTTGTTATATACAAGACTTATATAATATTTACAAAATGTAAAATCGAAGCAATGTTCTATATATCAATGTTAAATATATAAGACGTACATGAAAGTCGTTTATATAAGCAGTAAATAAAACATGTTAATATGAGGTTTCATATAACTAACAATAACTATTAAATTATAAATATGAGTGCAGTATTTATGTATATTTTTATCTAGAATTATAATTCCAATATATAATACTCCTAAAATAACCTACTATTATCATGGTTATTTCATTTATACGTCTTATATATAAGAACTATATATAAGACGTATAAATAAACACTTATTATTAAAGGATTTATATGCTTTTATATTAATTTCATGTCAATAGAATATTACCACGATTTATTACACGTCCTATTTAAAGGTCTTATATGAAAGACTTATCAATAAAACGTGTATATAGGCCTATAAAAAAGAGTAATACTTCTTAAGTATTACTCTTTTAACTATATAGTTTTATATAAGACACTTAGTTTATTAAACAGATCTTTATGATCCTGCTTCTTTTTCAATAACTCATTTTTCTGTTGGTTGTCTACAGAAAGGAAAGGGGATGTCAATGTCATGTTATATTTCGTTATTTCTTTTATTAATTCCGTAGTTATTTTTGAGATTTGTAGAAATAACACATAAAATTGTGATTCATTTTCATTCATTTGTTTTTCTCTAAAATTAAGTTCTACAAACTTGTCAGTATAACTTGTCAATTTCATATCAATATAATCACTATAACTCACATGTAAAGCCATAAAGCGATTAAACTCTGATAAACTAATTAATTTCTTTGTTAAACATAGATGTACTAAATATATCTTATATACAGCTTTAAATGAAATAACATATTTAGTTCCTTTTTTTATTAACTGGATGTATTCACCGTATCTGTTAATTAAATACCTTAATTTATTAGGTTTCAGTCTCAATAGTCTACTAACTTGTGAAGTATTGTAGATTTTATAAGGATCTAGAGCAGCAAACTGTAATGGGATTATCTCATATTCGTTATTTAATGTGTTAGTTACCATGTTATAAAGAACGTCTGTTTCAAATTCACTTTGTATAATTGTTTTTATTAGCCCATATTCTGTGTTCAAATTCCGCATTTTTTCACCCCTTAAATCAGATTGTAACATGCAAAATATGAAATATACACAATTTTCATTTACTTTATTATGTTTATTTACTTATTTCTTTTATGATGTGATTTTTCCTTCTGATAAACAAATAGCTCTACAGAATTAAATACAATTTTGTTTAATACTTAATATCATCTATGCAAAAGAATATTCACTGTACATTTTATTTATTTTTGTTACTCTACACATATATGACGAGATACATATGCCGAACCCTTTTTTCATTATTAGAGTTCGTCATATGTTCTTTTATCTATGTCGAAGTACAAATGACGAACTCTAATAGTAAATTCTCACTTGATATCATTGATTTTAATTACCCACACCTGATGAAATAATATGTGTTTTTAAACCGAGATTCTATAGGGGATAATGGGTTACTTTTTTGCAAATTTCCGTTAAAATATACACTAATCATTTTTATGTACTGAACTGCTTAATTTATCCAACATTAATTACTTTCATTTCATGACAATCGCAACCGATTTTATTCAGATTCCCGTACATTATTTCCATATCAAGGGAGTGTTTTAAATTGAAAAAATCATTTGATCATGCTGTTAAATATATCGTCGGAGAGAATGACCGTGGAGTTTATTTTAATCGTTCTGACATTTTTACAGTCTTATTTTTATATGAACAACGAACAGTATCTCAAATTCAATTACGAAAATTTTATGAATTGATAAGTGGGGGGCCTATAAGTCGAACTACGTTTTCATCCAAGTTAACTAAGTGGGCAAAAATGAAATTAATAAAAAAAGAAAATATAAGTGTGAGAAAAAAACGTGGCTTTACATTGGATTTCGTTTCTATAGCTTCAAAGGGAGCAGAAATATTATATCTTTTAAAATTAATTACTGACTGCAACACCTCGTTTGTTACCAAAAGGCAATATGAACACAATATAGCTATTACACAATTTGTGCTCAATTTACTTGAAGCAGAATCCCAAAATGAACATACCGGTGCAATTGTAGGTGGTAATGGCGATTATCTTTTTCCATTAAACTCAATTGTGAAGCAAAACTTACATTTACCCAACCTAATGTATTCCGATTCAAATGATGTTTACTTCTTATACGAAGATGAAGAGTATCGCGAAATGTTTCAGCCAGAACTTCAACCCGTTTCCTTCCAACCAGATTTACCTCAACTCGTTTATTCATTTCGTCCATCTAAAGAGTTTTATCCAGACGCAAAGGGAGACCCATTAATCATTCCTGATTGGGTTCTTACATGTAATGATTCTATTATCAATATTGAAGTTGATACAGGAACAGAAAACATTCCATTTCTAAAAAACAAACTTAAAAAATATTTTGATATCGCTGCTTCTAATCCGTCTAAACAGTTTTACGTTTTATTTTCAGTAATCGATGATTCCTATCACACAATTTCTACTTACAAAAAAAGAACTACACGTGTAACAAATTTAAAAAAGGCTTTCAGCAATATACCACGTTTAAGTGTAGTAAATAACCTAAATGTTTACGTGTGCAATATGGGTGGATCTGCACTTGTAATAAATAATATTCTTCAAGAAATTCGCGAAATTAATAGTTTAAACAAAAGTCATTTGCTCAAAAAAATTGCTGAACGTTTAAACATAAATTCTTCTTTCCCTTATTCGGTAGAGTGGATTTCTAATAAAAATAAAATTCAAGTGAAAGGGATTCAACATTCTAAACTACTTGAGCTAACAGATGACATTTTGGTATTACGAAAAAAAGCACCTGATGAAGAAAAAAAATCTTTAGATTACTTAGAAATATTATGTATATTAACAATACTTAAGGTAGGGGAGGTTAACACACACTTTAAATTACAGAAATTATCAGGATTGTTGGCCATGCAAAATCAACACCGAACACTCAACCCAATTAAGATTTTGGGGATATATGAAGCGGATGAATTAGAGCATGGGCAGCAAGCCATTTTTACTGATCTGTATCACAATTCCATAGCACCAGAGAATATATTATTGGCTACTTCTGCTGAATTGCTTAATTTCACCGCTGCTTTTTATTCGTTAAAAGAGAGGGTGAAACAAGAATTTGGAGAATGCAGTTCAAAAGAATGCTGAACTCAATAATGCACCAAGTAATGGGGAGGATCCAAAAACCGAAAAGAGCAAAAAAAATTCCTATATAGTGACAATCGACATTACAAAAAGCTGGAAATATCGTTTAGCAGCCCGCTCATCTTACTATGTTGTGACATTACTACTTCTGCTAGCTTGGTATTTTGCTTTTAGAGGAATTTATAAATACGCTTCTTTCTGGTTCATACAAATGGGGGCTCCATTACCTACTTTAAGTATCTTCGGTAATCCGTTTAAAACTAATTATTACATTGAAACCTTTTTTAGCTTTTGGATTTTAATTTATACTTGGAAACTATCAACCAAAGTTAAGACCTATCAGGAGATAAAGCGTCGATTGTTTATTTTCTCGATGATGTTAATTGGTATAGTTGCCCAGTACTTATGGGCGTTTAGTGTTCCATTAGCTAAGATATTTATTCCATTCTTACATTCGAAAGCTGGAGAGGTTTCACTAAATGACAAAGGATTAGAGGATACTATACTTTCAAATTTTAGTAATATCATGTACCTTGTATTTGCTATACCTGTAATTATTATTATTCTCGTACTCTTATGGCTCTTTAAGATTTTTTATGAACATAAAAAAGAGCTTATAGATGAATTCGGAAAATGGGAATACGTATTTAAAATACCTGGTTGGATGCTTTCCTTTTTGAATGATGATTGTCAACGGAAACTTGCTACTTCATTACACAAATTTTTCACTGAAAAAAATCCATCAAAATTGCCAGAACCTGATATATTTCTTGGTCCTAACAGTGCTACACGGGAAATGGCAGTTATACAGGGCAAGTCTCTAACGCTTAATATAATGATCATCGGTAACATTGGTACTGGGAAATCAGCTGCACTAGGTTTGCCAATTGCCAATCAAATTCTTGACTATATGGCTTCAATGATTAATAACTTTAAAACCTTATATGCAAGAAAAGATTATCATTCAGAGGATGTAAAAGGAACACAGGTTAATGGTCTTACAGTTATCGAGCCATCTAATGACTTCTGCGAAAAAGTATATAAATTGGTATTAGCACACAAGATTCCCGAAAGTGTTATTTTCTATTTAGACCCAACAAATCCTGATACCCCTTCAATAAATTTTGTACATGGTCCAGTTGATAAGGTTGCTGAGATGTTATGTTCAATATTAACGGGTCTCTCTGATAATGGCGCAGGAAATCCGTTTTTCGTTCAATCTGAGCGTTCTCATCTTAAACAACATATTTATTTGTTAAAACTCCATGATTCTAATTTTGAAGCTAGATTTGAGCATTTAATTGATATGTATAATGATGCTAATCTCGTGTTTGAGATGCATCTCAAATTAAAAGAACGACTTCCAAATGATATTGAATCCATTCCAGATAGGGATGAACGAAACCATTTCCGCATAATGAAACAAGTTGATGAATGGTTTGATTTAAATTATATTCCTGAAATTTCTGGTGGCCGTGGGGGAGGGGAAGTTGTTTATCATACTGAAGGGAAATACTATGGTCAACCCAAGATAATTGATAAACAAGAAACTTTTGTTCGCGGTTTACGAAACACATTAAATGATATTTCTGCTCAACCTCTGCTCCGACGTGTTTTATGTGGTCCATCGGATTTTGATTTTGAGAAGCATTTGGAATTTGGAGGTATTCTGTTAGTCAATACAGCGAAAGGGGAACTTTCTGATTTATCTGATGTATTCGGTAAATTGTGTTTATATGCCGTACAGAACGCTGTTTTCCGTCGTAAGCCTAACGTATCTCCTTATCATCCGGTTTTAGTCGATGAGTTTGCGGATTACATTTATAAAGCATTTAAAAGTTTTCCTGCTCAATCACGTAAATATAAAGCACCTTTAATTGTTATTGCACAAACCATTAGTCAATTAGCAATTGAACATGGCCCAAGATTCATGGATATCCTGTTAGGAACATTTCGTAATAAACTTGTTTATGGTGATGTTACAAATGAAGATGCTAAATTGTTTAGTAAGCTAATGGGTACGAAAACAATTTATGAGGCACGTGAAGGTGATCAAGAAATTGATATGGTAACTGCAGAAACGAAAACTCAAAGTACACGAAGAACATCCTACTCTTATTCGAAACTAGAGGTACCCATTCTTTCTGAAAATGATATCTTAATTCAAAAAGCATTCCAGTGTGCGGCTAAAATTGTAAAAGATAATGCTCCACAAGGAGGAATACAAGTAAATGCTAACTTTGTTCCTGCCTCTGAGTTTAAAACAGCTAAGATTCAAGTTGATACAGAAGCAGCTGCTTATTGGTTAAAAATTCGTGAAGAGTCATTGAATGTGGAAACTAAATATAATGATTATGTCACAGATACAAATGTTGATAGTGAAGAAGCTGTAATTGAGGAATTGAGTACACCTAAAACAGCACCTACTGCAATAGAAGGCTGGTTACAAACGTTAAATCCTGATACTTACGATTTTTATAATAATGAAGATGATACAGACAATGAAGGAGAGTTAACTAATAGTCAGTCTGTGCAAGATTACTCAAGAAATTCTGCTCCTAAACTAGAAAAGGAAAACAGTATAGCATCAATTGCTACTTCTAATAAAACAGAACCCGAAAAAATTAATGAAGTAATCGATGTTCAAAAAGAAAATGTACCAGATACAAGTAAACATAGAGAACCTATTGAACTTAACAACAAAACATCAGTTATTACTGAAACTCCAATAGAAGTGCCAAGGGCGAAGCATACACCACAATATAGAGAACCTGCTTACACATCAACTGTTACCCATAATCAGCAGGAGCAGGAAATTCAACGAACTGCAGAAATCAATGGTAAAAATACAACATCTAACTTAACAATGCAATGGTTACAACAAATGGCTGCCACTGTTCCTCAAGAAGAAGAAAATACATTACCTTTAGATGAAATGGAAGGTGGCTCTCGTCTTCGCAATCGTAAAGTAGCAGAAGTAACTCCAGAAAGTGCGGCAATTAAGGATAAACTCAGTCAATATATCGAAGGTGACATTGATCATAATTGATGCACTAAGCATATAACGAATATTTATAACGGTAAAAAGGTGTGGGTTGTATACTCATACCTTTTTATTATTTCATATTCCACTTTCCGCAAGAAGACCATTTCTTTATGCTAAAATTTAATTGAGTTTGTGTAGAAACAGAAAATGGATTAAATATTAAGGGTTGGAGGAATGACATTGGAAATAGCCAAATTAAATTTGCCCATTGATAGTATGCACTTTTTACTTAAGCATCAAATTAAAGGAAATGAATTCGAATGTCTCAATGTAGAATTTTACACCTATTCAAATGGTTTTCTTTTAGATGTAGTGGAATGGACAAAACAAAATGATTTTTCTTTATCAATATTGGATAAAGAATATACAGAAGCGTTTTTAGCGAGTTTAGAGAAGTTTAAACCATACCTTGTTATTGGGAGTAATATAGATTCAGGTAATCTAATTACTATCTACCAGCCCACAGGCGAGATATATGAGCTAGAGCATGAAATTACAGAAAGAGTAGAAAGATATTTTGTTAATTCTTCTATAGAGAAAATGCATTCCTGCTTCAATTGCTTTAAAAAGTATTGGATTCAGCTAATAGGGCAGGGGCACTACAAAGATTGTGATCTAATAAAGACTTTTCATGATTTGAAGAACAAATTAGTCGAGCTTGATAATAACATATTAATTAATGATGATAACTACAATAGACACTTTTGGAATTGTTTATATCACAACAAGTTAAACTTCTTTTTAAAGAAATCAAACAAAATATAGATTATTTCTAATGAGGGATACTTACATGAAATAAACTTTATATCAAAGTAAAAACAATTTTTTTTAGAAACAAAAGCAGATAATAGGAAATCTCCTTACTGGTTAAAACTTTCACTAAATAAAAAACAGTAAGGAGTGTTTTCTTAATCCCGCATTGCACCTGCTTCTCGGGAAGTCATTGCTCCTTGTCCTTCCCTTACATCATTTTGAATTTCTTGTTTCACTTTTTGCGCATCAGTTTCTGCAAAATTTGGTTTCATAATAGAACCAGACGTTTCTATATCTTTTTTATCCTGTTGCATACAAACCCTCCTGACTTTAATATTTGCAAATCTTATTATGTACAAAAGGACACATGGTATCCACCGAACAATCGAGCGCGTTTATGGATTAATACAGGCAGAATATGAACAAATTAAAAAGAAGCAGGTACCTCTCCATTTTTAAAAGGTATCTGCTTCTCTTTACATTGACTCTATAATCATTTGTCTTTCATACCACTTGTTTAGTTTTTCATTAACACTTTTTGAAATACGCTTCATTTTGTTATTACAGAATCTTGATAGCGTAGCAGGGGATAGACCTATTTCATCAGCTATTTCACGCATTGTTTTATTTTGATGCATATGCTGATACATAATTTTTTCTCGTATCATATCTTCTGATCCTTCAGGAGTTTGTTTTACAGTCTCTGCAATATAATGGTCCTCCGGATTCTCTTGCATACCTATTGCTTTTTTCTTTACCATACTATCTATATTATTCATCAATTCTTTTGGTGGTAAGATAATGATTCCTAATTTTGAATAGTAATTCTTAAACCAATTACGTTCTCCTATCTTTGTTTCATCCAATTCCTCTGCATACGCCCAATGTGAAATTACATTTTCTTTTTCTAAATCAATTAAAACATTTTCTAGTTGTTCACGAATTCGAGTTGGGCGACCCTTTGTGGTTGTAATACCCATTACAGATAGTAAACCTTTTTCTCCACCAATGGAGTATGGTCTTTTTAAAGTACTGTATTGTTGACGGATTCGCCACTGCCAGGATAAATAACGTATTAAACGTTTATGAAACTTGTGTCTATAGCTATTATACTCTAATGCTTTTTTGGATAATAAAGCAGTTGTGCTATTAGATCCATACAAATAGCCCGATAAAAAACTACCTGGTTTAATCTTACAGGATTCTATCCCCATATATTCATTAGTATTCTTATCTCTCCATAACACTACAGAGTCCAGCACGAATAGCCTTTTGATTACTTCACGTTTTACTTCAAATTTTTCCCCAGTTTCAGCTTGATCGTTCAATACTACAACTTCATTATCATCATTCAAATAAATAAAGATGCTTGCTAACGCTGCAATACGTTGCGCTACTTTTATCTTATCTTCTGCACGATAATACTCTACACCGTTTGCTGAGGCTTTCGGCATATTACATAATTCCAACACATTTTCATAACTAAAATCTATGAATTCATCTGGAGATTTAGCTTGATTTAACCATTGTATTGTAATGGTATCCAAACAGTCTGCTGTAAGATCATCCATATTACTAATTACTCCATCAACTAATATAGACCATCTTTCTGCTTCGTTTGTATTCACTAATCTCAAATCCTCATCCTTATGTGAAGATAGTTGTGCAACTCCGCTTGAATTTTTTGTTTCTAATGGCAGTACCGGTTTTGCTACTGCTTCATCTTCCTCAAAATGATTTTTTGCTATTCCATCACGTAATTGATAGTACATTGCGTCATTGGTTACAGGATAGTAATCATCAGATATATCTTCTATATGTTCTGTTACCTGACTATCTTCAAAAATTGAAATTTGAGTTGGTTCAACTGCTTCAACTTTTTCTCCAAATTCTTGTTCAATGATCTTATCTAGTACATTTTGAATCTCAATTTTATATTTATTCAGATTGGCATAAATGTTTAACAACGATATTCCTTGCTCTTGTTTCTGACCTAACCAAGAAACAAGTGTCGAAAAGGAAGGGGACATATTAGCTGATGTTACTAATTTATCGTGATTCTCTTGTACTTCTTTATAATATTTATTCCATTTGGCCCATAACTGCTTATTTTCTTCATAAATTGGAGCAGCAAGTAGGAGGGCATCACTAAACAATGCTAACACTTTCTCCATATTTAAATACCTCCTAACAATATTAATTACAAATATAATTTGAATCTTAAAAATGTGAAACGTCATAGCTATATGATGGCTATATAACCTTTAAGTTGAAATATTATCAGAATAATCCGCACATTTGTTGATTTTTACTCGTTCTATTGTGGATCATTTAAATTCTCTTTACTTGTCTTTAATTATATAAAACTGCTTCTATTTGTAAAATCATTACTTTACAATACAATTTCAATTTTTAAAAGTGTTTAATGCTCAAATTCAGTTACTGTTACATTTTTAACATCTATATTTTTGATTCAAAAAGTTGTAAACCCGAGTGGTAAATAGGTTGATGTAAGTCCTTGAATATCGTATTCTTCAGTTTTCCATTCCCTAAATCTTCTTCATCAACAATAATAGTTTTTGGGGCGACTCGATTTGTTAGCTTGATAATTACGGGGCTTTCCTCTAAAAGGACCAAAGCAAACAATAAAAGCGCTTGCATAATTAAAAATCCGAGTTATAATACTTGTATACAAGTATACTTGATTAACATGAGGTGAATTTATGGCGAAATCAATGGAATTTCTTTATCCTGAAAAATGGCTTTCAAAAGCCTCTACAGGTGATCGTGTTGCGAGCGAACTGAGAATGCGCATTATTGCAGGGGAAATTGAAAGCGGTACCATCCTGTCGGAAAATAAATTAGCTGCCGATTTTTCTGTAAGTCGGTCACCCGTTCGTGAAGCATTAAAAGTACTAGCTTCTGAAAATATTATTCGCTTAGAAAGAATGGGCGCAGTTGTCATTGGTTTAACCGAGAAAGAAATCGAAGAAATATATGATGTTCGTTTACTTATAGAAAAGTTTATCTTTGAGCGACTTGTAAAGATGGACACAAATGATTTAGTAAGAGAACTAAATAAAATAATGGAAATGATGAAAATCGCCATTAAATATCATGATTCTGATGAGTTTTCTTATCAAGATCTTTTATTCCATGAAACGATTATTCTAACCATTGAGCATTCCTACATCCTGATGATTTGGAATAATTTAAAGCCTGTTATGGAAAGCTTAATCCTTTTATCAATGCGTACTCGTTTCAAGGAAAAGTACGAAGACTTTGAACGGGTTATTAAAAATCATGAGCTTTATATAAAAGCAATCGAATCAAAAGATCGAGCCCTCATGATTGAGGCCTTACATCTAAACTTTGATGATGTTCAAGGGAAAGTTGAAGATTTCTGGATGTCACAACAAATGTTATCTAAAGGAGTAGAGCAAGGACATGAGTAGCTATATGTTAGGTATAGATATCGGTACAACAAGTACGAAAGCAGTTTTATTTACTAAAAAAGGCGAAGTCATCCAAACCGAGAATATTGGTTATCCACTTCGCACACCGGATATATCCACAGCGGAACAAGATCCAGAAGAGATTTTCCAAGCTGTTTTACAAGCAATATCAAATATAACGAAACAGCATTCAGATAAAAAACCATCGTTTATTTCATTTAGCAGTGCTATGCATAGTGTCATTGCTATGGATGAAAATGATCAGCCGCTGACACCTTGTATCACTTGGGCAGATAATCGTAGTGAGGCATGGGCACATAAAATCAAAGATGAACTGAATGGCCATGAAATTTATAGACGAACAGGAACACCTATTCACCCAATGTCACCATTAAGTAAAATTACATGGATTGTGAATGATCATCCGGAAATTGCTATTAGAACGAAAAAATATATTGGAATCAAAGAATATATCTTCAAACAATTCTTTGATCAATATGTTGTTGATCATTCCATCGCCTCGTGCATGGGTATGATGAACTTAAAAACACTAGATTGGGATGAGGAAGCTTTAAAAATTGCTGGTATAACACCAGATCAATTATCTGAACTCGTACCAACCACCCAAATATTTAGCAACTGCAATCCAGATTTAGCCCAAAAGATTGGTATCGATTCACAAACACCGTTTGTCATTGGTGCCAGTGATGGGGTGCTTTCTAATCTAGGTGTGAATGCAATTCGAAAAGGTGAGATTGCTGTCACAATTGGAACCAGTGGTGCTATTCGGACCATCATTGATAAACCACAAACAGATAAAAAAGGAAGAATATTTTGTTATGCCTTAACGGAAAAGCATTGGGTAATTGGTGGACCGGTAAACAATGGAGGGATGGTCCTTCGCTGGATTCGTGATGAACTTGCTTCATCAGAAGTAGAAACTGCGAAAAGACTAGGAATTGATCCATACGATGTATTAACTAAAATAGCTGAACGCGTGAGACCTGGTGCAGACGGATTATTATTCCATCCATACCTCGCAGGGGAACGTGCACCATTATGGAATCCAGATGTACGTGGCTCCTTCTTCGGTTTAACGATGTCACATAAGAAGGAACATATGATACGTGCAGCTTTAGAAGGCGTTATATATAATTTATACACTGTATTTTTAGCATTAACCGAATGCATGGATGGTCCTGTAACTCGTATTCAAGCAACAGGCGGCTTCGCAAGGTCTGACGTTTGGCGACAGATGATGTCTGATATTTTCGCATCTGAAGTCGTTGTTCCAAAGAGCTACGAAAGCTCTTGTCTAGGTGCATGTATATTAGGTCTCTATGCCACAGGAAAAATTGATTCTTTTGAAATCGTTTCCGAAATGGTTGGGAGTACCTACAAACATACACCGAAAGAAGAAGCAACAAAAGAATACAGACAATTACTGCCGATATTTATTAACCTATCAAGGGCGCTAGAAGATGATTATACACGAATTGCAAATTATCAAAGAAATTTAATAAAGTAAAATTTTCATGAGTAATTCCCCACGCCTCGCTTCTATCTAAATCTTGAGGTGGGGGGCCTTACTTCCCGCGAATAGTGGGATAAATACAAATACAGCTAAGATTAGGGGGGAACTACGATGCCATTAGTCATTGTAGCAATTGGGATTTTAGCATTACTTTTACTGATTATGCGCTTTAAATTAAATACCTTTATTTCATTAATCATTGTATCGGTCGGGGTTGCTTTAGCACTTGGAATGCCACCAGAAAAGATTTTTAAAACCATTGAAGCGGGATTAGGCGGAACACTTGGTCATTTAGCACTCGTTTTTGGACTTGGTGCGATGTTAGGTAAGTTGCTTTCAGATTCTGGGGGCGCACAACGCATCGCCATGACACTTGTGAAGAAATTTGGTGAAAAGAACATTCAATGGGCTGTTGTGACTGCCTCATTTATTATCGGGATTGCATTATTTTTTGAAGTAGGATTAGTATTATTAATTCCAATTATATTTGCGATTTCAAGAGAATTAAAAGTTTCTATCTTATATCTCGGTATTTCGATGGCAGCAGCTTTATCTGTAACACACGGATTTTTACCGCCACACCCAGGACCAACTGCTATCGCTGGTGAATTGCATGCAAACATCGGTGAAGTATTACTTTACGGCTTTATGATAGCGGTTCCAACGGTTGTGTTAGCTGGACCTGTATTTACTAAACTTGCAAAAAAACTAGTACCTGAGGCGTTCACAAAAACCGGTAATATCAAATCTTTGGGTGAGCAGAAAGTATTTAAACTTGAAGAAACTCCTGGCTTTGGAATCAGTGTTTTTACCGCTTTACTGCCTGTTCTTTTAATGGCAGTCGCTACAATTATTACTTTGCTGCAAAAAACAATGGGATTCAAAGATAATAGTTTACTAGCAACGATCGAGTTTATTGGGAATGCGGATACTGCCATGTTGATATCCTTACTAGTTGCAATCTATACAATGGGATTGGCAAGAAATATTCCAATCAAAAACGTGATGGAATCATGTACAACAGCAATCTCTAATATTGGGATGATGCTTTTAATTATTGGTGGAGGCGGCGCTTTCAAACAAGTATTAATTGATGGCGGCGTTGGTAACTATGTAGCCGAATTATTCAAAGGAACTTCATTATCACCGATCTTGCTCGCATGGATTATCGCTGCCATCTTACGTATTTCATTGGGGTCTGCTACGGTTGCTGCATTAACAACTGTCGGTTTAGTGATTCCGATGTTAGGTCAATCTGATGTTAACCTTGCTTTAGTTGTCCTTGCAACAGGGGCTGGTAGTTTAATTGCTTCACACGTGAACGATGCTGGTTTCTGGATGTTCAAAGAGTACTTTGGTTTAAGCATGAAAGAAACATTCGCAACATGGACTTTACTTGAGACTATCGTTTCTGTTGCCGGATTAGGGTTTACTTTATTATTAAGTTTATTTGTATAGATCTTTCTAAACAGTAAAAGGGATACGGAAGCTGTTAAATGTGATTTTTCATAATTAACCGGTTATTTTTCATGATTGATTAATAAGGATGAAAATTTCTCTTTATTTTTTAGCTTGATAGTGATGTACCGTGTCCCTATAACCTTTTGCACGAATACTGGCGGAGCCTATTGAAATGAAAAAGATTGATTATTTGATTAAAGTGTTATTTTAGGTATATATACTATAATACAGAGTAACATACATGGAAAGGAACGATGGAATATGGAAAAGTTACAAATTGGAGTTGTTGGTGTGGGCGTTATGGGAAAAAGCCTCGCACTTAACTTTGAGAGCAAAGGGTATTCTGTTGCCCTATATGATATTTCGAAGGAAAAAGTTGATGAAATTATTGAGGAAAACCGTGGTAAAAACTTAGTTGGTACTCATATAGTTGAAGAGTTTGTTAACTCACTTGAATCACCTAGAAAGATTTTATTAATGGTTAATGCAGGGGAAATTACAGATAAGGCGATTGATTCTCTAGTCCCTCACCTCGATAAAGGTGATATTTTAATTGACGGTGGTAATACATACTTTGTCGATACAATTCGCCGAAACAAACGTCTTGCCGAAGAAGGAATCAATTTCATCGGGGCAGGTGTGTCAGGCGGCGAAGAGGGTGCATTGAAGGGACCATCTATTATGCCAGGCGGACAGAAGGATGCATACGAAAAAGTAAAGGATATGCTTGAAAACATCTCTGCAAAAGTGAATAACGAGCCTTGCTGTTCTTATATCGGACCTAATGGGGCAGGCCACTATGTAAAGATGGTTCACAACGGTATTGAGTATGGAGATATGCAATTAATTTGTGAAGCATATTTCTTCTTGAAACAAACACTTGATTTGACGGCAGAAGAGTTCCATGAAATATTTGCTGAATGGAATAAAGGTGAACTGAACAGTTATCTAATTGAGATTACAGCCGATATCTTTAAGAAGAAAGATGAAGAAACTGGTAAGCCATTAGTGGATGTTATTCTTGATACTGCAGGACAAAAGGGTACAGGGAAATGGACAAGTCAAAGCGCACTTGATTTAGGTATCTCTCTTCCTATTATCACGGAATCTGTATTTGCACGTTGTATATCTGCTTTAAAAGAAGAGCGCGTGAACGCAAGCAAAGTTTTATCTGGCCCTAAAGATAAAACAGCGATTGGAGTTGAAAAAGCTGAATTAATTGAAGCAGTGCGCCAAGCTTTATATATGAGTAAAATTTGTTCTTATGCACAAGGATTCACGCAATTGAAGGCAGCTTCTGAGGAATATGATTGGAACCTTGATTTTGGCAGCATTTCTATGCTTTGGAGAGGCGGATGCATTATCCGTGCTGCCTTTTTACAGAACATTAAAGAGGCTTATGAGACAAACACTGACCTACCGAACCTTTTACTTGATCCATACTTTAAAGAAATTGTAGAGTCATATCAAGGCGGATTACGCCAAATTATCTCAATGGCGGTACAACAGGGCATTCCGATACCTGCATTTTCAGCAGCAATTTCTTATTATGACAGCTATCGTACTGCTAAACTACCTGCAAACTTGTTACAAGCGCAGCGCGATTATTTTGGAGCGCATACGTATAAACGAGTAGATAAAGAAGGTACATTCCATACAAAATGGATATAAAATAAGAAATGGACTAAGATTAAATTCTTAGTCCATTTTTTCATTCCACAATTCGTATGCTATAAGACTCCCACTGATGGAAGTACACTTTAAACGAATGTATGAATCAAAATGCGTTTATTTTTCCCATTTAGATGAAAACCACATAACCTTTAATTTGAAATGTTATCTGAATAATCCTCACAATTGTTGGTTTTCACACGTTTTATTGTGGATCATTTAAATTCCCTTTACTTGTCTTTAATTATATAAAACTGCTTCTTATTTGAAACTGCATAGCCTTATCTTGGCTATTACTTCTTACTTGAAACTATATAGCCTTATCTTGGCTATAAGCCCTTATTTGAAACTATATAGCCTTATCTTGGCTATTACTTCTTACTTGAAATTGTATAGCTTTATCGTGGCTATAAGCTCTTATTTGAAACTATATAGCCTTATCTTGGCTATTACTTCTTACTTGAAACTACATAGCCTTATCTTGGCTATTACTTCTTACTTGAAACTATATAGCCTTATCTTGGCTATTACTTCTTACTTGAAACTACATAGCCTTATCGCGGCTATTACTTCTTACTTGA
>NZ_JBQAGZ010000013.1:0-70651 GCF_051916605.1 Bacillus cereus group sp. MYBK195-1
ACCAAATTTGTTATCTTTTAAACCGTTTTTGTTATAGATGAAACCAAATTTGTTATCTTTTAAACCATTTTTGTTATAGATAGGCAACCAAATTTGTTATTTTTTAAACCATTTTTGTTATAGATGAAACCAAATTTGTTATCTTTTAAACCATTTTTGTTATATATAAGTGCTATAATCCCTTATATATCAATATGTTTCAGCTTCCTAAAACATATAAAACATATAAACATATAAAACAATTATTATATAAACATACAAAACATATAAAATCATGTTGAATATATTATCAATTTATAAAACCAAATTTGTTATGTTTATCTTTTTTATAAAAAATATTGTAAATAAATATCCGAATAAAAAACCCATTGGTCTCATGCATACAAATGAATACTAATGTTTTTTATAGGTTTAACATTTTGTATCTTTTGTAAAACTAATTCACTGGAAAATTTAATTGACAAACGATTATTTTTCTGAAAAAGTAGCCTAGAGAAATCCTTGTGAAAAAGCAAGGATTTTTCTATTAAAAATGGTATATAAAAGAGATAAGATAACTTGCCATTACTCTGTGAGGGATTTATATATAAATAAAAATAAATAGAAAGAAATTTAAAACAAACGAAAGGAGTCAAATAAATTACACTAAAAATAATTTAATTTTTCTGATTTTTCAGTTCCACCCGCTATATTATAAGTAAGATACTTTAGAAAGGAGCTAACAACTATGGGCTTAGCAAAAAGTTTTTTCCCTTCATTCCCTTCATTCCCTTCAATAGAACATGCATCACAACAGCTTCATTCATTTCAATTACAAGAGGAATTTAAACCAATGGGGGTAGCAAAAGGATTATTCCCTTCAACGCATACAATGGAGAACGCAACACAACTCTTTAATTCATTTCAACAGCAAGAAAAAGAGCGGAAAAATAAAGGGGAAGATTTGATTAATAAAACCCTTAAGAATTGTCACTATATAAACTCCACATTTACTTTAAAGTGAGTAACAAATATATAATTACTGTAGATATAAAGATAAGAGTAACTATTTAACTGATTCAGGAACTGGAGTTTATATTCCTCGTAGCGTTGGTCACTAAAAAATAAGACCACAATGTAGGTCTTATTTCTTAGTATTATTTAAACCCAAATATTATTAAGTGGGTATATAATTATTATCGAAGAGCAATCTGTAGATCATTTACACATGTCAAAAAGGAAAGCACTTATTTAAATTGCTTTCCTTTTTGAGAAATGGGTACAATTACTGATATGTTCCGTATATTGGTAACATATATTATGTTTTTTAATTGATACTAAGAAAAAGAGTCAAGTCTCTTCTATGTGTAATATCTTGTCACTGATCTTTTCTCTTGTGGCTCTTTTACGATCTTAATTGTTTATTATGAATTTCCTTTCAAAATAAGTTCAACTTCTTCTATACTTAATTTACTTGCTTGTGCAATCGTTTCAATTGGTACACCAAGTTCATGCATACCTTTAATCATTTGTATTTTCCCTTGCTGAACCCCTTCTTGAATCCCTTCTTTTTTCCCTTCATTACGAGCATAGGCAAACTTTACGGCTTCGTCCATCAACGCTTTTCCCCTTGCTTCATATGCTTGTCGGAAAGAAGAATCTTGACTCATACGTTCCCATTTATTCATTTATAATTCAAGAATTTCTTGTATTTTTTCTATAGATAAATTCGTAAATTTCGCAATATCTTTTGTTGGCATTCCGTTTTTGTGCATACCACGAATAAGCTGTATTTTCCCTTGTTCAATACCCTTTTCAATACCTTTTTGTTCTGCATAAGCAAACTTTGCGGCTTCGTCCATCAACGCTTTTTCCCTTGCTTCATATGCTTGTCGGAAAGAAGAATCTTGACTCATACGTTCCCATTTATTCATCGCTTTTTGTAAAATAGGGTCTTGGTTCATCGCAATATCCTCCAATGTTTGGGTTAATTGTTCATCCTCATTCGCTGGAAGTAATAACAACCAACGAACAAATGAATCTTCCCAGGGGTTTACTTGTTCATTCCGCCACTGTTGCATGAGTTTTGGAATCTCCACAATATGAACTTCAATATCATCACTCAATATTTTCTGTTGTTGTTGATTCCATAAGATTCCTGTTGTATGGAATGCTTCATATTCTGGAAACATGACAAAGTTTAATAAATTAATCGTAATTGTTTTATGAAGAGAACTATAAGGCATACCTTTTTGAAGTTGGGATGTGTATAGCCTTCCCCAGTAATATAAACTTCGCTTAATCATGTCATGATTATTATTTAACTGGATTTCTACATTTACCTTTGTTCCCGTATCTAATGTTGCGGAAATATCTAAAATCGATAATTTATCTTCTTCATGTTCTCGGTGCAAGTGTGGGTCTTCTAATTGTAAGGAAACAATAGGGGAGTCTAAAGAATCTTGTAACAGAGCATTTAAAAAAGCAATCAAAATATCTTCATTTCCACTTGTGCCAAATAATTGTTTGAAAGCAAAATCAATGCGTAAATTTACTAATTGTTGGTTGGACATGGGTTTTCCTCTCCCCATCTCATATGATGTTTTTCTTTCATTGTACATAAAAGAGTGATCCATATGCAAACAAGCTCTTATATCCATAGACATAAGAGCTTGTTTGCTACCATACATAATTAACAGATTAGTTGGCTTTCATAGAAATTGAAAGATTGCCTACTGTAAGGAAAACTCACGTTTAGTATACAAAATACAAATAAAAATGCAATACATAAATTGATGCAATATAGTCCAATACATTTAAAATTCTATCCAAACACGTACTGATCCGCTCCAAATTTTAAAATCAATATCAACATTACATATTTAAAAGATGCATTCCTTTCATTCTTATCCTATACTAAAAACGATCAATTAATATGTGCCTGCATTATGCGGAGTTACTATGAAAAAAGTTCCCTTTTTAGGGAACTTTTTTATTATCTTATTTAATCTTATATCGGCTATTTTCTGAAACACATAAACTAACCGCATTAACTTTTATACTACATTTTCCTAATCTCCGCTTTACTTCCGATTGTAATTTTTCATTTGCTTCCTCTAAAGAACTTGCTGGAATAATTGTAGATTGTGAGCCTGTTACCTTGCCACTATACATCACTGAAAAGTTTAATTCATATTGATGTATCAAGATTTCTCCACTCCTTTTTCCTGGATTTCCTCACAGATCATTCCTATTTGTCGCTTGCTCCTGTAGTCTTTGAAGATAGGTACGCATTTGCGGTACATACCAGCTTTTTCTTAATCGGATGATCGCAATTCCCACAATTAAAATCAAAAAGGCTTGTAAAAAAATATCTTGTGTTTCCCATAACGTGCACAAATACAGAAGACTTCCCGAACAAAAATAATACATGGCCAATAATAGGTTTATATTTGCGATTATCATTTGTTTCTTTACAATCGCGGCTATTCCTGCCCAAACAAGCTTACAAACTCTTATACTTAACAAAATATATGCAATGATCTTAAAAAAAATCATCCTCCCCCCCTTTTTCTCTAAAAATTCATTTGAACCACTTAAAAGACCGAATAAAAGACGTAATCTTATTCAATACCAAATGTATTAATAACTAATTTAAAATTAATTACAGACGAATTTGAAGCGTCATTTTTTCTGAAAGGGAAACTTTTTATGTTGAAAATCATATATGCATTGTTTTCCAACACATCCGATTGAAAATCCTGTAAAAAAGGTTGCACCAATGATTTTCAATCCCCATTTCCACGTGTTTTCTTGTAAAAAATGATGCGATACATAGAGGCATCCCCCTGTACAAATAATGATCCAGATTCCATATTCATCATATTTTCTTTGTTCTAATTTTTGTTCATGAAACGGATATACTTGGCTAAACAAAAAGGCTATCAGCAAAACTGACAGCCCAATTCCCAATACGATCATTTTTTATCGCCCCATTTCCACTCGATTACACCTCTTTATAGCGCTTCTGTAACAATTGCTGTACACGTGCCGCATACATTTTAAAATAGGGAATATTTTGCGCGGCAACCTTTCCAAAGTCCATATGCATTAATGTTTCTTCTAACAGTTTGAACTCAAACTCTAGGAATTTATCATGTTGTTTCTGAATTGAATGCGGGATATTATGCAAGGCATCCGCAATTTCTCGTACGTATGTCACACTGGATTCATCTTGGTTTGAATAGGAAAAGACATTTCGAATCAATACAAACGTTTCTTGCAATATTTCATACCCGATATGATGCAATACATTTTGATTCACCAGCTCTCCTCATTCCTTTCCCTACGGTCCTTCAATTCCTGTATTGATTTGGAACTCATAATTTTCTACAAACCATTTCTCACCTTCTAATAGTAAATTTAATTTCATGGTGTGTTTTTCTTGTTGTTCTGTTCCATCAACCGTTACAAGATAATCATATTTAACCGTTACATCCGCTTTATTATCAGCGGTTTTAATGTAGTACATATCTGTTATCTTTGCTTTCGTTTGAATGTGCATAGAGCCATCATCTTCTATATGGTTATGTGCATCCTCTGGCGCATTTAATAATTTGTTTCGTGCTTCTCCTGTTATCATTTCTTTGATTTTTTCAAATCCTGGCTTTTCTTTTTGCTTGTTATCATTCTGTATTAACAGCTCTACAAACTGTTTCGCTACTTCTTGCCCTTTATCTTGCGTATTTTCTGTTAAAACTGTTACGCGCTTTTCCAATGCTCGATTCTCTGTTTTTAGCTCTTTTACTTGTTCCGTCCATTTCTTTTCCGTTTGTTCAACTTTATGCTGTAAGGTGCGATTTTGATTCCATAACCATAAACTGATACCTACCAATACAAGTATGACAAAACCAACGATTCCCTGTTTCATCCCTAATCCTCCCTTTCTTTCCGCTTATTTCGGCAAATATGGTGCTGGGTCGACTTGCCCAAATTTAAAGGCTGTTTTAATTTCAAAATGCAAATGTGGCCCTGTTACTTGCCCTGTTCTTCCGCAAACACCTACCTGTTGACCGACTCCAATGTTTTGCCCTTTCTGTACGGTAATAGATGACATATGACCGTATAAACTCCAATATCCATTTCCATGATTGATGACAACTACGTTTCCATAGCCGCCAAAACCCGAACCGGAAGCGCCAAATTTCGCCAACTCTACAACGCCACCTTTCGACGCGGCAATTGGGGTAACACCGTCCTGACAAGAATAATCAGTACCTTTATGAATGGTGCCCCAGCGTGGTCCAAATGGGCTTGTGATCGTTGTTTGGGCGATAGGACGAATAAACCCTTGTGAGCTTGCTGATCCAGTATCTACAACGCCGCCTGGCTTTCCCGCTTCACAATTAAAAGTAAGGCCGCCCATTTGCGCCACAAACTTTGTTACTAATACAGGCCATAAACCATTTGTACCATGCGGATCATTTGCGGCTCCTGGCGGTGCATATTTCGCTCCAATTGCTTCTATGGTTGTTATCCCCATACCGATATAGTTTTTATATAAGTTTCGGGCCATAGCGTTGATTCCTTCATCTAAGGTGGCAAATTTCATGAAACCTTTCATTTGTGAACTACTAGGGTCCATGAGGCCACCAGGGTTGTTATAGTTCTTTACTGCATTAGAAGTACCGTTACCCGTTTCCAATCTTGCAATGGCCGCTAGTAAAACGGGATCGATTTGGTTTTGTGTTCCTGCATTTAAAAAGGCTTGTGCTTTCCCTGTAAAAACGCCGCCTAAATGGGGCTGTAATTCTTCTGGTGCCACTGCTTTTCCACCTGGCCGACAAACCGTCATTCCATTACTTGGGATGGTTGCTGGTGCTTCCTCTTCTTTTTTGCCAATGCCTTGCCCTAAAACAATAAATAAAAGAAATCCAATACAGACGAACAATCCTATCGTGAAAGTAGAACTCCCAAAAAGAAATGTCAGTAACCAGGATTTCTTTTTCTTCTTCTTTTTTTGTTCTTGTGCAATCTCTTCTTGTACCGTTTTATCTACAACTTCTTTTATTTCTGGTCTCATATCATCCCTCCCCCCTTACAACATGTATCAAGATTGATTGGAATACTTTCGAACAATCAGCCCATATGTAAGGGCCAAAAGAATAGGTATAATCGCTAAAACATGAAATAGTAACGTTAAAAGAGTAGATTGCTGGTTTTGTATAAAGTCTAATAATCCAAAATGACCAATTCCTACAAACCAGATAAAAAAGGCTAGTTTGGCCCTGTCATCAATAGGGCAACGTAACTCATTATGGATAATTTGGAGAGTTAAAAGAATAAGCGTATACCAGATAAGTAACCCTAAACCAATCCATCCTAATAAATCTGTCGGCCATTCTCTCTGTATGAAAAGAATGATTATGTTCATCCACCCTAAACACCCAATACAGAGAAAAATACTGATACTCACCATTTTCATACACGTTAATCCCCAGTGTTTCATAGCTATATCGCTCCTTTTTTCGTAAAAAAATAGTAAAGTCCTAGAAGTCTAGGACTCTACTCATCTTTTTTGGGTGGCTCCAAATCATCAAAGTTATCTAAGTTTTGCGGATCAGTAGAAGGCATCCAATTTTCACTTCCCGCGGCTACAGCTCCATATTGTATATCTGGTGTATCGATTGTTTCCGCTTCTCCTTGAATCGGTTCATTTTTGCTTACTTCTTTCTCATTTACTCGTGTTAAATCAGTAGGGGAAATGGATTCCGTTGGGATAAATGAGTCAGAAGAATTTGTTTCTTGTACAGTTGACTCGACATCTATATTAGAATTTTTTGCAACAATCTCCCCCGCTTCATTCACTTCTGCAGGAATAGCATCTGGAATATCTGCACTTGTTGTTTCTGGTGTATGAGGTACAATGACACCTTCTTCATTTACATCTGCACGAATTGTATCTGGTATTAAAGGTTCATTTGCCTCTGTTTCAATTGGCGTTGAAATTTCTTGTTGTGGAATATGTGTTGAAATGTCCTGTTCTGGTTGTATTTCTTCTCTTGAAATATCCATCGGAATTTCTTCTGTTGGAATGTCTTGTTGTGGGATATCGGATGAGATTTCTTCAAATGTTTCATGATCTGGTGACACTTCCTCTAATGGAAGTTCTTGTGTTGGTACTTCTGTTTGAATTTCTTCATATGCCTCCATATCGCTTGAAACTTCTTCTAGTGGTATTTCTTGTTCTGGTACCTCTGTTTGGATTTCTTCATATGCTTCCATATCAGTTGAAACCTCTTCTAATGGTACCTCTTGTTCTGGTACTTCTGGTTGTACCTCTTCGTATACTTCTATATCAGTCGGAATATCTTCTAATGGTACCTCTTGTTCTGGCACTTCTGGTTGTACCTCTTCATATCCCTCTATATCAGCTGGCATTTCCTCTCCTGTTGGAATTTCCTCATCTTCTAAAGATACAAGTTCTGGTTGAACTTCCATTTCTGATTCTTCTACTTCTGTTCCTTCTTGTTGTCCTTCCATTTCTTGTTCTAATGCTTCCTTATCTAAGCTGATAAGGTCTTGTTGCATTGGTGCCTCTTCTTCACCTGGTGTCGTTTGTTCTTTTCCTTCCTCTTCCTGCTGTGGTAAATTCCCATCTTTATCACGATCCTGTAAGGAAATAAGGTTTCCTTTCTTTTGATTCTCTTCTTTTTCTTGTTCCGATTGATTATTTGGTAAATCATTCGGTATATTCGCTTGCACTAACGGGTTGGCTTTTGTCTTTTCGTCGTCTGTCCCTGCATTTTCTAACTGGCCGCCTGCCGCTGCCAATTCAGCCGCGTTGTTAAAATGCATTCCCATTTTGTCTCCAATATAAGACATTGTATTTCCAGCGTACTCTTTCCCCTTATCTACAAAGTTTTCAGTCATAAGAGATATATTTGTGACCGTTTCATACACACCACGTGCTCGACTAAAGGCCGCAACAATATTTCCTCTAAACAGATAGCAAAGAACGAAAACAAGTATTTGGAAAATCATTGTAGACACATATCCTGCAACGCCCGCTTCTGGTAACACATAAAGTAGTTCTGCTATCGTAAAGATGATGACAAGCATAACAGACATAAAGATTTTTAATGCCAATGGTCTAATCCATTGTGAAGCCCAGCTTTCAATTACTCTGCGGTGTCCTGGCAATAAAGCCACCGCCATGACGATTGGTGAGATAATACTCATGACAAGGAACCATAATTGGAATGCTACAATTAGTAAACAAAACGCGATTACTGGAACACCTGCGAATGTATTCACGACATAATACATGATTGTAAATACAAGGCGCTCTCCTACTGAAGAGATAACCATCATTTGGTTTCCATTCTTCACTTCATCTTGAACTTTATTTTCTCTATCTTTTCCAGGTGCCTGTGCTAACAGTTCATCCACCCTTTTAGCACCCAACTTTTCTTTTGAATCTTCCCCGTACTGTAAAAATAAATATGGTCGTTCAACTAACAAATCCCAAATTTGCTTTTTCACTGAAAAGATTGCGTCTGCTTTAGAACGTCCTGGATCACCCGCAACTGTTCCCGTTGCTTTCGCTAATACTGTTACACTAATTTCAGAACTAATTGTATTCGCACTTTTTAAAGTTGTACTTGCGTTCCCGATGTACGTAACAATAAAAGCAATAACAAGTACCGTTTTCACTAACTCACTTAAACCTTTTGATGGTTGACGCTTAATAAAGAAGATATAGCCTGCGTAACAAGCGGATAACACACATGCAATGCCGATAATTGCTGGGAATAGCCCAGAAGATAAAAAGCCACCTTTTTCAATACCAGCAATATTTTGCATAGCCGCTCCTAATTTATCCGCTACCGCATCTACAATATCTAGGTTCAACGCTTGATCGACTAAAAAGATTGTTAATTGGCCAAGAATCACATTTAACTGAAAGGCCATATTCGCAAACCATTGACAAGTTGTATACAACATCCTTTGTAAGTCTTTACCTACACTATCATCACCAAATAAGTACCCACCAACTTTTTCAAATACGTTTTTTTCATCTTCTTTTGGTTGATACGTATCAATCTCATAATATTTACCTTTATAAATTCCATCTGTGTACCCACTAAATAGATTTTCAGAGATTCGCGCCCCTTTTTGTTCCTGTTTTTCTTCCTTTTTTGTATCTTCCGCTAGGGCCACATGGGACCCTAACGGTAGTAAGAAGAATACAAGAATCATACAAATAGAGAAAAGTTTTTTCATTCCTTTTGCCCCCATTTATGAATATGAACTGGCTTTATACTCCCCACAATAGACTCTAAATTATTATGTCTATCCCAGTTCCATTCGTAATTTTTCCATTTCCCGTCCTTTTTATCTTTTACCATTTTCAACTTCATTCCCATTTGAGCATTTTCTACAGGATCAAAGTATTTCACACGATAGTAATATTCATTTTCGTTTTCCTTTAAATCATATCGATATAAGTCGTATCGTTCCTTCATGCCTTGACTTTTATTTGGATTTCTAACTTCATTATTCATAAAATCATATTTTTCATATTGAAGTTCATTTAATTTTTTTGAATCCATTTCAATATAAGCCTTTACATAATCCATCGCGGTCTTATCCGCTTTTTTCATATCTCGTTCTTTTTGAATCTCTTGTTGATTTGCATTGCTTTTCGTTTCATTTGAGCAACCCGCAACACCCGTTACCATTAACATTCCTGCTACACATAATCCAGATAACATACGTAATTTTTTCATCGTTCCATCCTCCATATACAGATAATTTAGAATACTCTTATCTGTATTGTAATACGAATTACGCCAATTGTTGTGCGCGTTCTTCGTCTGTTTTCGTAGAGGAATCAAATGCAGTCTTTAATTCTTGGAAAACAGTATCAATTTCTACAACAGCTGTTCGGCCGAAAATATCTTGGAATAAGGCTTCGCCGCGTCTAAGTTGGCGTAGCATTAAGATATTTTCTTCTGTGACCGGTAAGTTATAGTAACGCAACATTTCTTCCGCTTCCTTATCGTATTTCAGCGCAAAACAGAACTTCATACCCACATTGGCAACCTCTTTGTTTTCAGATTGATAGTCGGATGCGTTTTGTGTTCCTAAATACAAGCCGATATTGTGATAACGTCCTTCTCGAATAATTTTGTCAGAAGACGCCGCACCCTCTTTATTTTTCAAAATACTTGATGCCTCATCTTGTAGGTATACTTTGAAAATACTACGGTCGGAATGCATTAAGGATTTACCAAATGCCGCTAATGCAATTAAGATACTACGAGATAATTTATCTGTAACACTTTCATTCTTTTCCTCTGATTTCGGAATGCGTAAATGTTGAATTTGTAATACCTGTAATGGACGTTCTAGGCTTAATACGCGGTAATCTTGACCTGGTCTACCAAACAATAAATCTCCTAACTGGATGCCTTCTAAGGTTGCTAAACGATTTGTAAGGGCATTTAACCGTTCTAATTCAGTTGGCAATAAGTTTGGTTCTTTCTTCATTTCCTCTAGTTCTTTACGAACCAAAGTTAAACATGCGTCTTCTTTTTTCGCCACTTGTTCAATCGCTTTATATAAATAGTCATATCGGATATCCTCTAAGCCTACATCCGATAGGAACGTTAAAATTTCAAGCGCTAAACTTTTTGCATCTTCTATTGTTGCGCTTATTCGGAATGGGTCTAAACAGCCCGCATCCTTTTTATCCTTCCCAAGCGTCCATACTTGCAAGGTATCCTCATTGAACCCTGGCAATAATTCTGGCCATCGTGTGCGGTCCCCTTTTGGATCGATGATAAATGCCCTTCCCCCACTCATCACAATCCAGAAAGCGAGTAAATTCATTAAGAAGGATTTTCCTTTCCCTGTTTGCCCCGCAAACATAACTGATAAACTCTCAAACGCTGTTACAATGTTATCTAATGCTTTCGCCGCGAGTTCTGGACGAACAAAAACAGGACGATTTAATTTTTTTGTCTTTCCAATGTAAAACCCTTGATTATCGCCAATTTGTGTTGTGGCCCCGAACATGCCCATTGCAAGTACGCCTGGTTCCACAAACAATTTGAAATCCGTATTATAACGTTTAGAACCTGGTAAGAACTCGTAGAAGTATGCTAATTGTTCTCCATATGGATTGACCAATTCAATTTTCATTTTGCGATATTCTGTAATCAGCGTATTGACACGTGATTTTAATGTTTTCTCATCTTCTGCATATACACAAAACAGTACACTTAGTTCATATCCAGGTGCTCCCGTTGTTTCAAATCGATCTTTTACAATTTTGACGCCTCTTGCTTTACGATCAATTGTTAAATCTGTTGTGCGGCCACCTACCATTGCTTGTTGGCGTTGATCGTTTAATTCCAGTTCACTGTTCGAAAGTTTTTGGGTAACCATCTGGTTCTCTAAATGATACGCTCGAATACTCATTTCAACAGGAAACTTTAATGAATGAGATTGAATGCGATAAATCCACTCTCCACCAGGAAAAGCCGATATTTCGGGCATATCTTTCACCGCAAGAAAAGCAACATGGGAAGTTTCCATTTCCCCTTCTTCATTTTGTCTTTCGAGTATCAAAGAGCGCCCTGGGCTTTCATCAATCACCGTATCCGTTAAGTGCACCATTTCTTGTAAATCTGGCCGACGTACTTTTACCGCCTTTCCTTCTTCATTTTTCAAGGTAACTGTAGAACCTACTTTCCAGTTTTGATCCCGATTCAGTTCTTTCATGCCACGTTTGAAGTTATGATGGAATAAAAAGCGCGTTGTTGACGGTTTCGCACGTCTTGTATTATGAAAGGCCCCTCTAACCTGGCTAAATAACACGTCTTCTACTTCTAAATAATTTTCAATTTCCTCTTCTAAAATATCCGTCACATTCATACCCGATATGTTTTGGGCTGTCTCTGCAAACCCTTCTCTTATCTTCTTCATAAACTTCCATGTTTCTACGACAGGGTTACGAATTTGTCTTTCTTTCTGTTCCATATTCAGTTGTACTAAAACGAAAAAGCGATATTCCATGTTCTCTTTCGCAATGGCCGCATTTCGTAAGTATTCTTTTACCTTTTTAAAAAGAAAGCGTCCTGTTGGGGCCATTGGCCCTTTTAAAGTGGAAATATGCTCATCCAGAATTTCATCTGAATTTGTTGTACGAGGAATCACAAGCAAGTGGATATCATATTCTTGATGGGTAAATAGAGCGAGTTGATTGCGATAATATACTTTTTTTGTACTTTCGTCTTGATGATCGTATTCAAATCCGTCTACTTCATACACTGCGGATACTTTTCCGTCTGTACTAAACGCTAAATTCTTTTCAACGTGCTTTAATGGTGGTCTGTTCATCGTTTTCAACATATTCAACTTCCTCCTTTTGGGGTAAAAATGTTACATCATAAGCGTGTATGTCGTTCTCTTCTTCACTGAATGAATGTACGATTGGTAAATCTTTGACGTCATGTTGTACACATACATGACCATAAAACACATGTTTTTTAAGTTTGGGTACATTCACCAAGCGACTACTTTGATGCTTCCGTAAACGAAATGTGACCCAGGACCGAACAAAAGAGAAAAGTGATTTTCCATCTGTTTTATATTTATCCGCGCCCCATACTAAGAAAAGAGGAATCACACCATAATACATGAGCCAAACTTGATCGATCATATCCCCAAATATCCATTTAAAGGGAGGAAGGAAGCGGAAGGCTACAAGCCCCGCTTCTACCGCCGCAAAATAACCAAGTGCCCTCCATGTAACCGCACGCGGAAGACGATACCCCATAATTTCGTACTGTCTTCGCATATAGTTCATATAGCTTCCGAAACAATAGACAATGATAGATTTTGATTCTTTTTCTTTCATGTAGCCCTCTTCCTTTCCATCCCTTACTTAGACGCCAAACAATCCGCCTAACCACGTTCCGATTGTTTTTAATGCATCTGGTTTGTTAATGAAGAATACAACAATCCCGCCGCCAACAATTAACGTAATCGCTTTTCCCCATGCGCGCTTTGCCGCTACGATCAAGATTACAATGATAAACGCACAATATAACGCGTATGTTCCTTGTGTCTTCATCATTTCGAAAAATCCTTCTAACCCGATTCCTAACACAAAATGATTTATATTGAACATATACATGCCCCTCTCCTATTTTGTTTTTAAGTCTGTTACGATCCATTGCTTTCCATCTTGTTTTACAAACAACGTATAACCTGTTTTCATTTTCGATTCAGAATGTGGATCAATCATAGATACCTCTGTTTGTACCTCATATGTGCCTTTTGTTTTTCCTGGATAAATCTTAGAGGAAAGTACATTTTCAAATTTCATGGCTCCTTCTAACCCTTTAATATCTGTATTGGCTAAAACATACGCGAGTTCTTTTTGTGTTGCGGTGGTATAGGATTTAAAAAAGGTTGGTAAAAATTCTCGAATGTCTTCTTTTACAGTGATTTCATGAATTTCCTCTCGTTCTTTTCCTGCTTTTTCTTCTGGTACTTCTGCTTTTTCATTCACTTTGACGATTTGAGGGAATCCACTAATCACAAAAGCCTTTCCATCTGTCCGAACAGGAACCGACACTTGCTGGATCACCTCCTTATCCTCTGGCCCGCTATTATCTGCTTTCATGCGGCTTAATTTGTATTTCACTTTAAAAATTACGCTTGCCTCTTTATCTGTAACCTCATCTACTCTTAATACAGTTGCGTATAGAAAATTGGAATCCCATTGCATACTTACAAAATCTAAACCAACTTGCGGATCAAACGTTTTCGGTATATAGGGATGTAAGCGCTCTGAACGCTTCTTCTTTCCTTCATCCCCTCTTTGCCATGTAAAGTATTCCTTTGCGAATCCGCGCGCAAATTCAATTGCTTCTGGACGCGAGGCAAGGTTTTGTTTTTGCGTAACTTCCTTTGGAGTGGTGCTGGCCTTTGCTGTTGTATCTCCCTTTCCTTTTACTACGGTTGTGATGGATACAATTAGCATCCAACTAAACAGGAGCCAGATTCTTTTGTTTGTGTTTCTGGCTGTTTCACTTCTTGTTTTTCTTCTTTCACTTTTACCGCTTCGGTAGCTTGTTTTCGAAATGGGATAATTTGCGCTTGATGTGTGGGTTCAACTGGCTTGGTTTCGGAAACAGGTTCTTTCACTTCTTCATTGGAAGGTGCTTTTTCTTCTAATTCATCTAGCCCCGATGTTACAACGGGTTCTTCTTTTGTTAAATTGACTTTTTCGGCTTGTTGATACTTGCCTTTTCCATATAGAAAATCATCAATTTCCTTGTCGATCTCTAATCCTGCTTTCCCATTTTGTTGCTCTAAAGAATGAATCTTTGCTCTGGTCCATTCATTTGATGCATGAATTTCTTTTTCGTTTTTATAATTCGCCGCTTTTCCATTTGGTAGATATCGGTCTAATGGTGGAACACGTATAGTACACCACACATTTTTTGCCTCACCTCTGATATAATCTTGCGTTTGAATCGCTACAACTAAGTTTGGAAGGTTTTGCAAATACTCTGTACGGAATTGTTTTTGCATAATGCCTTCTAACGTTTTTGCGGAATTATGACCTTGCCTACATACAAAGTAATTTCCGCCCGCCTCTGTTAACATGTCTGTTAGCTCTCTGTCTAACTGTCCCGACACTTGCTGGGTAATCACCCATAATCCAAATCCATGCTTCCGATCCTTTGCAATGATTTTCGGAAGCACGGGTACTGGCACGTCATGGGCTTCATCTATCACGCCTAAATGTAGTTTTGAACCATGCGGCCGCTGTTGAGCGATACGGTGATATTGGTTACAAATGTAACCGACTGTAAGCAATGTATCTTCTTTTCCCATTCCCGCTAAATCGTAAAAGATAAGGTGTCCTTCATCCATCCACTTCCGAATTTCTAAGGAAAAGCCTGTTTGCCCGTACATACGCTTTAAATACAACGTATTACGGAAGATATCTAATCGGTTTAAAATCGCTTGTGTGCTGTCTTCTAACGCGCTTCCCACTTCATATTTCCAAAAGTGAGAGTAATATTTTTGTTCTGGCCCTTGTAAATTGGCAATTACATTTGCTCGAAACAGTTCATCACTTATGAATAATGGGATACTTAAAATCGTATGAATTTGACTCTTATCACAAAGTAACGTCCCAATAATCGCCCTTAGTAATCGTTCTGTTTGTTGTGCTTGCCCTTGAATCATTAACTTAATCATTTCCATAATGGATTCAACCACTGTTTGGATATCTTCATTTGGAAAGCGATGAAACAAATTCAAGGCTGGTGGATGATCTGTATTTCGAAAACGGATAAAATGAACCTTACTCCAATCAACTTGTTTCCCATCCTTTTCCGCTTTTAAGAGTCGATTCATTGCTACATATGCCAAATCTTCGGTTGGATCAAATAGAGATAATCCACCCGCTTCATTCGGATTTTCTAGCCATTTATCAATGACACTTTGCATCAATCTCATGGCAATGGTGCTTTTACCAGACCCAACTTTCCCCGTAATGTAACCATGATTCTTGAAAAAGTCTTCTCGAATCTTTACTAATCGATCCTTGATATAGGGATGCATCACATGGCCAATTGAAATGCCTTCGGCCAATAAATCATTTGGTATCATGTTTTCCCCTTTATCTAGATACAAGATGTTACGCTCTGTCTTGCTGTTTTTATCCCCTGTTACGTTAGGTAGATGGAACAAGTTTAATAGCTCTGATCCCGTCCATATCATTTTCCCGTATACGGGATGTGGTACAGCTGGCATACTACGTCTCAACCTTCTGTATCTCAACTCATTCACATCTGCCATAATACTTGCTACCATATGCCCTAAGTTCTTGATGACAGGTACACCAGGATAGCGGTCACTTGCAAATGAAACGGATACTTGAAACGCCACTTCATTTTTTGCAAACCGTTTATTTAATGCGCGAATTTCTTCTTTTTCAAAAGCGTCTAAACCATGCTTTTTCTTCTTTCGAATGACCTTTTCTGCTTTTCGAATCCCTTTTGTCAGCTGATACCCGTTATCTGGTGTAAAAGCAATATCAATCCATGTCTTTTCTTCCATTGCGCTTCCTAACATCGGTAATACATCACGTGTATAGCGCGCGAGTGATAATGTAGCATCTAGCCGCTTTCTCTTTAATACCATCCGTCCTCCTACCGCTTTTCTTGTTGGAAATGGCATTTCTTCCTTTGGGACGGTATAAATTTCACTGTGGGTATAGGCGCTTTGTATGGCTTGCACAACCTGTTTGATTTTATCTTCTGGACCACCTACATAAAAGCGGACACGCTCATTTTCTCCCTCTGAACGATACATCGTCATGCGGTACCAATCGCGACCTTTTAACAGACGTTCTAAAGGCTTTCGACCCGAACCATGTACATGCCGAATCATTTGCCCTAGTTTATCTGGTGTGACTTCATCATCGATGTGCGGAATAAATAATACGTATCGATACCGCTTCTTTTCTAGATATAAATAGATACCATGTAAGACAATCCGTATGACAATTCCCAACAGGATCAATAAAACAATCCCACGAAACACACCGACTACAGTTGGCACCAGCTTCATCAATTCTGTGAGGATTTTTTCTTTAGAAAACCAGACAAATGCAACAGCTCCTATACCTAAAAGCATTTTCCAGTTCTTTTCTATGAAGTTTTCAATTTCTTTGTCGAGCTTGCTGTGCGCCACTTCTTCACTTCCTTTCTATCCTTGAAATGGCCTTATGCAAGGGCTACTAGTTTTTCACGATGCTTTTGTGTTCGTTCTTCAGCGGCTAGTTGAATCAGAAGTTGAGGTTGCATGATCCCGTTTTGAGGTTTGTTAATTTGATCTAAGAGTGCTTTATAGTTGAAGAGTTCTTGTTTCACTTGTTCAATATCTAATTCACCATTTACCAATACTTGTTCTTTCCAAAAGGTTTCCCAGCATTCTTGACGATTTTGATACGCTTGTTTTCCCATCTTGCTTCCTCCTTTTAAGTGGGGAGGATATTCAGTGAAAGAATGTCCTCCCATGAATATTATGATTTGCGCGCTTTTTTGTAAGGGTCTAGCGTGACCAAGAGAGAAGAGAAAATCATGCTTTTCCCCATTCTTCCCGCCCATTCTTCTGTACGCTTATTTGTTGAAGGTGTATGTGTTGTATGAGGAACTCGACCGATATAAAAACCGCGTTTACTTCGCATATGCTTAATTGGTTTCATAAGAAATCCTCCTGTATTGTTTTATCTTTCTATATCGCTAAATAGAAATATGCTGTACATCTAAGAGGTTTCATTCATTATGAAGCTACTAAATCTAATTCTTCTAAATCTGTAGAAAGGATCGTAATTTCTTGTTGGTGCTCTTTGAACAGAACATGTTGGATATTTTTTCGCAACTGAAACCCATCTTCCACCAATGCAAGTAAATATGATTTCGTATATTTCCTATCATTGATTTGATAATGTACATCAAATATGCACATTTGATCCCGCCCTCCCTTATCAGTTGAGAGTGTTTTACACTTCTTGATTCTTACGTTTTCTAAATGCGTAAACAGCTAGGATACTACCAAGAACGACAAATGTAACACCGATCCATTTCCAATATGGATTTTCAGTTTTGCCGCCTGTTGTTGGTAAATGACTTTCTACTTTCTTAGGTTGTTCTTTCATCGGTTGTGGTTGTTTTACAATGTGTTGTGGTTTCTCTGGTGTTGGTACAGGTTTTTCAATGACCTGTGGTGTTTGTGGCTTCTCTGGTTGTGGTTTTGGTTGTTCTGGCTGTGGTTGTTCCGGTTGCTCTGGTTGTGGCGTTTCTGGTGTTGGTGGAACTTCTTTTTTCTGATCTGCTACAACATGTTTGATGATCTCACCATCTGTTTTAATTTCAAAAGAGAATGTTTCTTCATTAATTAAATATCCTTCTGGTGCGAATGTCTCTTTATACGTGTATTTACCAGCTGGTAATTTCTCAAACTTCGCAATGCCTTGTTCGTTTGTTTTTCCTTTCACGACTTCCTGGCCTTGCTTGTTATAGATTGTAAACTTTGCACCTGGTAACTTGTTGTTTCCATCGGCTACGTCTACTTTTGTAATTTCAATTGAGCCTTTAATCTTTGTATTTTTTGCAACTAACTCAATTGTTTTTCCGTTTTCAGTAACGCTAAACGGAATCGGGTCTTTTACCAGCACATAGCCCGCTGGTGATGTTTTTTCAATGAATTGATACTTTCCAAATGGGATATTATCAATTTTGATTAACCCGTTTTTGTCTGTCTTATGCTCACTGATTTTCTTGCCTTTTTCATCGGCTACGATAAAAACAGCACCCTCTAATTTTGTTTTCCCATCTTCATCTACTTTTACAAGCTGTACATTCCCTTTTACTTGATCGTTTTTCACTTCGAATGTAAGTGTTTGATTATGCTCTTTTACTTCAAATGGATACTTTGTTTGATTTAATAAGTAACCTTCTAATCCTTTCGTTTCCTGGAAGTAATACTTTCCAAACGGAAGAGAATTTACTTTCGCAATCCCTTCTTGATTTGTAGTTACTTTTGTAACTGCCTTTCCTTCTGGCGTAAATACTGTAAATTCAACACCTGGGAGAATCTTACCTGTATCACTTACTTTTTTAATTTCAATATTGCCTTTGATTTGTACATTTTTCATTTCTACAACAGCAATTTCACCTGTTTTCACTTCGAAAGGCTTTGGTGTAGCATCTAACACATATCCAACAGGTGCTTTCGCTTCTTTTACAGTGTATGTGCCAAGTTCTAAGTTGCCCATTTCAGCGATACCGTTTTTGTCAGCTGTAATCGTTCCCATAACTTGTTGATTGCTGTTTGCGATTTCAAATACTGCGCCTGGTAGTGGCTTCTGGTTTTCATCCACTTTCATCACTTTTAAAGCGCCATTTGCTTTCCAGAATACTTGTAAGTCTGTGCTTATTTGTTCTGTACTGCGTTCTAATAATACAGTTGCATCTTGAATCGTACTTGTTCCTTTATATACGATTGCATGAACATTCGTTAGATTTGAAACGACTTTTAGAGATAGTTCACTACTCTTAGAGGATTTTGGTACTTGAATACGGAACTTTTCTCCTAGTTGAAACGTTTCTTTTACTTCACCTTGTTCTGTGACAATACGTGTACCTTGTGGTGCATTGTTCATTTCTACATGGAATGTACCTTTTTTTGCATTTGTTTGAACGTTGTATGTTGTTGTTTCAAAATATTCACCGTTTAATTGTGCTTCTTGTTTATCCGTTGGAATGACATTCATCCAGACATCTTGTGTATCCTGGCTTTGATTTGCCGCGTGAATAATGTTCTTTGCGGCTTTTTTAACAGCCGCATTCTTGAACTGTAATTCATCAACGGAAATCTGACCAAGTGCATTCCAAAGAGCTAATTGTGTCGCGTAATGGGCTTCTTGCCAATTAGAAACACCTAAACTTTCTGGTGTTTTCTGAGGGTATCCATTCATTAAGACACGATAGGATACATCATCTGTTTTGCCTGCTTCTGGTAAATCCTCTCCATTTGGGGATTTTAAACCGTATACCAGACAATATGCGATTTGACCACTAGCGTTCTTTAAAAGCTCTGTACGAACATCTTTCCCATACTGCGGACTATAGGCCCAATCCATCTGATACCTTTCTCGATTGATTACCTCCGCACTGGCTTGATTCAGTGGAATCAAGAAGCTCATCACAAATAAAAGTACACTCGTAAAGAGTAGTAGTGTTTGATACGATCGTTTTAAAACCATTTTTTACAGCTCCTTTAGGATTATTCAGTTTTCAAAGGGCGGAATATTCAGAATTTAAATCTTCTAAATATAGAAAGTTATACTTTAGTGATAATTATTTCGTCTTTTAGCCGAATTTCATTTACAATACACTTAGATAGATGTAATCAATAACATGGGGTTTATTCATTCAGTGATGGGTATTGCACGATAATATGTTGGTCTGAAAAGTTTTTCGATCGGAACTTCAAGGAAGTCAGCTATTTTTTTAGCTTTATTATCTTTCAGACTCCTTCTTCCAATTTCAACATCATATAATGTGCCGATCGGAATTTTAGCGCCTTTAGAAACTTCCTTAATACTTAAACCTTTGGATTCCCTGTATTCACGTACAATGGTTTTATTTTCTGACGCTAGCATTTTTTTACCCCCCTTCCCTTAATTACATTGTATTCGGCTTAAAGACGAAAGTCAACACTTTAGTATTAAAAATAACACTAAAGTATAAAGGAGGATTATACCTAATGGATAACAATATATTCGGGAAAAATATACGAAAGTTACGAGCAATGAAAGGCCTTAGTCGAAAAGAGTTTGCCCAAGCAATAAATACACCATATAGTACCGTAACAAGCTGGGAAAATGGAGATAAAGTCCCTAAGATTGAACGTCTACCGACAATCGCGAGACTTTTTAATGTTAGTGAATCAAGACTTTTACACCATCAAATGAGTGATAATGAAATTTTAGAAAAGGATAGTAGTGAAACTGATCCAATCGAACGTATGGCTCAAATTTTGATTGAAAAATATAGAAATGTTCCAGAAGAACACAAACCAAGAATCGAAAAAGAAATTCTTAGGATGGCGCAACTTCTGGAAATTGAAATAGAAATGCAATCGCAACACGAGGAGTAGAGCACATTATAAGAACAAATTAGAGTACATATATTTATCTATACTTTTTAGTTAATTACGAGTAATCAATGTCCAAATGGTTTGTACTATCATATAAATCAATTAATTTTCCCATGATTTCTAAATCTCCATTACATGCTTGAACAATTTGAACAATAAGTAATTCGCAATTAGCTTTATTTTGAATATTTTCCATGTTATCGCTCCTTTTTTGGGATTAATTGATATTCTTGTTCGTTGAAATCCAGATTAAACATTTAAAAAACTGTTTATAAAGTGACAAAAGACACCGTATAAACGGTGTCTTTTGTCACTCTTTGTTTTTTACAGTCAGCCCATTCCTCCAGGATCGACCATATAGTGCATGTTATTTGAATTTTGAACTTTATTTTTTTCAGAAACACTTAATCCACTTAATAAAATTAATGATACAGTACATAAAATGGCTAATTTTTTCATTTTACGCCTCCACATTTTAACAATTTTTCACAATCATTATACGCCTTTGTTGCATATTGGGCAAAAAAGTAATCACCATTTTCAATGAATAACTTTTTTGATTCCGCTATTATATCCAGATCCATTTTTGCTTGACCTAAATAACAATACTGAATTGGCGTCAGTTTTTTATTTTTATTTTTTAATTTCATTAAAATTTCTATTGCTTTTAAATACTCTTCTCTTAAAACAAAATACAACGCTAATTCTGCTGGATGAAGCTGTTCTAAGTTAATTGTATCTATTTCTATATTGTGTATAAGTTTTAAAAAGTTCATGTTATTTATAGCTATTCTATACTTAAAATCACATTTATTTTCTAATTCTTCAATTGCTTTTAAAGTATACTCATATGACTTTTGATAATCCGAAAATAAAAAACTCTCTCCAATCCTCAAATTATTCATTGCACTCATAACGGGGAAATATTGTATATTTTCATACATCATTAATTTATTATTCTGTTCTCTAAATTCATTAACTTTTAACTTTCTTAATAAAGCATAACTCCAAATGTCAGTAATCCAGTAATTATATAGGAGTTTTAAATCTTGATTTTTAATCTTAGAAATATTGGTAACAACACGATCTTTATATGTATCAAACATTCCAAAGTCTCCAATATCACCACTAGACAGTAGGTATAAAATATCACAAAATATCTCCATATCTAAATTTTCTTTTTTAGGAATTGTTTTTCGAATATCTTCTAAACACAAAATGTGTTCCTTCGGATTTCCGCCCCTGGGACGTTCATAGAACAGTTTAAAAAGTGGAGAATATTTTTTTACATTACAATCTGTATGATTGCTAGATAAATCAACTAAATATTTTAAAATTGAGGAATAACCGTTAAGATAGGCAATAACAAATAATCTTTTCATGTTAATTTTTACATTTCTTTCATATTGAGTAAAAATGTTTATACAGCATTCTTCATGAATGTCTCTTCTATCTGGGAAAAGAACTTTCGCCATTTTAAACACACTAAACATTGAAACTTCTTTATTATATTTAAATAGATCAGTTAGAGTAGACTTAGAAACTTTTGCTTCAATAGCAAAACAATCATATGTCTTATATGCATTATTAATTTCTTCTTGTAATTTCCTATTCCAGTAGTTCATACATTCACACCTCTTGAAAGAAAATTCAGACATATCCAACATGATTATATCAAACAATTGTTCTAAATTGAGGATTATATTACAGAAATAGGTAAATATACATGTTTCTCAATATTTTTCAGACAAATACGGGTCTTCTAACAACTGCTTTCTATATAAAATAAACACATTATTAACACTTTAGTGTAATTTTTACTTTTAAAAGATTGATATTCTACAAGAAGAACGATAAAATAAATTTATCAAAACAAAAAAAAACCTACCTCACAAATTTTTAATTGGTTGTTCCGGTCGGCAAACTAGACACCAATTAAAAATCCCAGAAAGTAGGGTTTTTAACGCATAGAATTTATTCACTTATATACGTTTATTTTAGCACAAAGTGAATCTCTTGTGAAGAAAATCCTCTACTTTTCCTTAACAAATGTGTGGTGGAAAAAATAGGAGGTTTTTTTGTGCTATTAAATAACTTTTTGCTAAGTACAGCAAAACGAGAATTAAGCCCACACCTAGTTCATGTTCCTCAAGGTGCTATCAATAAAACAGTACAAAAAGTAATTAAGGCTATCGATACAATTCTTTTAGATACAGAAGGTAAAACCACTAAAGATTTCTTCATACAAACACCACGCCGCTATAAGGCTTTAGAAGTTGTTTTATCTTACCTAGTACAAGAAGGTTACTCTCAAATGAGACAAAATCAAATCAGTGAAAAATCGGGTATTTCTGTGCCGATCATCAACTTCATTCTGAATTGGTTAGAGGACCTTGAAGTATGCCATCAAATCAAAACAAGACGTCATGGTAAGATTGCACCATCTATTTACATATTAAGCCTCAATACCAATTATTTGAAAATCATTGAATATTTTAAGCAAAAATGGGCGTTTTCCATTAATATTTTTTCTACATTTACAAAGTTTCTATCTAAAAAACTAAGTAAAAAACAGGAGAAATCTACAGAACAAGCCGAAAAACCAACTGTGCCTACATGCCAGGGAATAGATATATTGGATTCTGTTGCTCCTACAATTGAAGAAGTAGAAGAAAAAAAGCCAATGAATGCCCCTGATTCGGGTGAAAAGTTACAACTACGCTTCCACGAAATGGATAAGTTTATGAGCGAAGATCAAAAGAAACTGTATATGTATATCATAAGTAAAGATACAAATATTACTGAAAAAGATGCTTATACAATCGCATTACGTATGCCGCCATGCATAGATTGGGAAGCAAGAAAAACTTTTGAGGACTGTGTACAGCTGTTTGAAGTAAACAAATCGCAAGTAAGTACACCTGCACATTTCATAACAACATATACAAAACAGTTAACTGCAAACAGAAAGCGTAGAGAGCAACAAGCAAAAGAACGTACAACAAATATGGTATTTGGAAAGCCAAAGAAGAGTCTCATACCATCAATGGATTTATTCAAAAAAATGATTGATCCGAACGCCTAAATCTCTTTTTTCAAAAAAATAATTGTTTTATAGCCTTGTTCAAAAAAATCTCCCCTAACAAGGCTTTTTGTCATGCCATTCTTTATTTTAATAGATTAAACATATTATCAACCTATTATATTTTTGTAAATTAAGGAAGTTCTTCACAACAAATACACTATGAATTTATACTCAAATTGAATCTGCTCTTAAATCAGTAATTAAATAAGAAGAATTTTCTAATCCCTTGTGGGCGTAAGGCTTATTGAGTAAAAATAAATCCTAATGTATTTAATCATTTTAATTTTTTTAAAACAAGATTTATTATAAATAAGTATTTCATATTGAGAACTATATTTTTCTAGATTTTTAAACATAAACCCCCAGATCAAACTAAATACCAAAATAGAACTCTTCTTGTCATTTAATATAAAAATCTACGGAACACCGAATATCTATAGACAGTATAAATACTAATATTCGTGATTTTTACCATAAATATATAGTACAGAACTCTAAAAACAAACAATCATTTCTGTTCATTATGAGCATTTCAGTAAAGAGAATAACCTCAGAATTAATTCAGAATAATATGAGATAAATCTACAGAATTAGTTGCGACAACATACTTAGGTTATTCTGAACTTATTCTTATCTTAAACTCATTGATAGAACTAGGTTCCGCGGAATATTTAGAAACTTAGATTTATCTTGAAGCTCTCCTGGTAAGGGTATCTTGATTCAGTTATGAATCAGATTCCATTGCCAGGCAGATTTTCAAAAAACTACGTAGGCGGGGCGGCGGCCATTCCCATTCCTCACATATCGTCCTCCCTCAACATTGTCCCATCATTCGCCTTCCACTCATTCCAATACATCAATATATTCCCCTATATCACAACTCCACGCCCTGTCTAGCCAGGCCCATATGTCTCCGCATAGCCCCGCAAAGTCTCGGCTATGGCATTCCAAACAACTCCATCCCCCAAAACATCACGCCCTTGAATCCCCTATTGCCTGTTCGTATTGTTTTCGCTTATAATTGCGGTACACAATTTTTAGGAAAAAGGAGTATATAAAAATGACTTGGGAACTTTCTGTTGATGCTTTTCTTTCTGATCTGTTAAAACATGGTCGTAAATCCTCCACTGTTAAACAATATCGCTACGATCTCACACTTTTTACATCTTGGCTTCAGAAACACTCCAAATTGCCCCCAGAATCGTTTTTTCGTTCTTTTGATACAAACATATTAGATAGGTACTTAAAGGCATTTAAAATAGGCCGTGGAGCGTCGGTTTCTAATGTAAAGCGTGTGCGTGGCATTCTAATTAACTTTTTACAATTTCATGGCGCCGCCCAAGATTTAAAAAGTGACGTCTCCCCTCCTGGACTGACTTCTAAACACTTTGCATCAGACAAAGAAATTACAAAGCTATTCCGCGTCATGCGTAGTTATAACGGGTTAACCGACTACCAGGCGTCAGGAAGAAAGTTTATTCTGGAACGTAACCTTTTATTGATCCACTTCATGTTAGATTATGGGCTATCTATCCAGGACATTCTCACGCTATCCATGCACGATATACACTTTGGGACACATACGATTACCCCAGGAGGGCTACACGCCCACAAACGATCCATTACCCTTTCAAAAGAACATGTAAAACTTTCCTTATCGTATTACAACAAGATTCCTAATCTTGTTAGACCGCGCCAACAAACGGACGATCCCTTCTTTGTGGCGTTTGATTTCGGCCCACAAACATTCCGCTGGGACTATGAAAAAGATCAACCCGCCGCTTTAACTAGAATCGCTGTACAACGCATGTTACAGAAAGAAGCGAAACGCGCTGAAATCCATATAACGCCTACTATGCTACGGAACCGTTTTGTACTAAATGCACTACAGAATGACATGAAACCCATTGAAATTAAATCGTTTTTGGGATTGAAAAGCGTTGAGGCCTTGCATAGATATGTGCAATTTTGGAATAAACAGCAATAACTAGAGTTTTTTCTAAACGCAAAAAAGCCCTGGTACAATCAAAACCAGGGTCTTATGCTTCAAAATCTGTATCATTCACTTCCGAACTAGTTGAATAGGAGCTTGATACCTATAAATTCCAAAATATACTTATCTGGAATATGCAATTATTAAAAACCTTTAAAATAATTTAATCAATAATTGTAAATATATTGATTCTACATTAAAATGAAAGTTAGAAAATATTCTTATACTCATAATTTGTTACATATTAGGAGGAAAAATGGATTTTTACGATTTAGGTATAACTATTAAAGAACTTAGGGTTAAAAAAAATATATCACAATCCGAATTATGTTATGGAATATGTTCACAAAGTCAAATTAGTAAGATTGAAAAGGGCATGATTTATCCATCTAGCATATTGTTATATCAATTATCTGAAAGACTTGGTGTTGATCCAAATACTATATTTGCACTAACTCAAAACAAAAAATTAAAATATATAGAAAATGTAAAATATGTAATAAAGGATTGCATAAGACAACATCAATATACAGAGCTTTATGAAATAGTAACAAAAGAAAAAAACTTAAATAATTTTCAAACAAATGAAGATAAACAATTTCTACTATGGCATGAAGCAATTGCTATATATCGTGTAAATAACTCAATAAAAGCGGCTTTAACTCTTTTAAATAATGCATTAAAACTAACTGTAACCAATATTGATTTTTTATCAGAGAGAGAAATAGATATTATGCATACGATGTCTATACTTCATGCAGAAAATAAAGAGTACAAAAAAAGTATTAATATATTAAAAAGATGTTTAACTAATTTTAATAAGTTAGATTTTCCTAGAGATAAAGAAATTAAATTAAAAATCATTTATAATTTATCCAAATGCTTCAATTACACATATCAATACGAAGAGGCAATAAAATACATTGATATGGGTATCCAATTGGCTATTAATCTAAATACTTTTTATTTATTGGGTGAACTATACTATGCAAAAGGTTATAATTTATTAAAACTTGAACAATCTAATGAAGAAAATGTAGCTAATAACATGGAAAAAGCGTTATTTATATTTGAATTAACAAAAAACGAAAAAAAATTACAAATAATTAAAGAAGAATATTTTAAAAATCAAAATAAAGAAAAAGATCTATAATTTCTTAAAAATCACATACAAAATACAACAGAACCCACTAGGAAAATCCTTGTGTTTTTTTATCTTCCCTTTTAAGGTAGAGGCCGATGTATCTAAAAGGATTAAAAACTAATTACATAAATATAAAAAACTCTCTTTATATGCACACATACAAAGAGAGTTTAAAAGGATACAACCTTTAAGTTAGTGATGAATATTTAGTATATCATGGAAACAATATGTAAAGTTTGCAATAACTGATTTGCAACAATATCATCAATTGAAAATTTAATATAGCGCATTCATAATATTGACAAACACAAAAATAGATATGCATATCTATTCATAACGTAATGATTCAATAGGATCGAGTTTCGCAGCTTTATTTGCTGGAATTAATCCGAAAACAATACCAAGAGTCATAGAAAATAATACTCCACCAACAACAACTTCCCATGAAACAAGAGGAGGCCACCCTGCAATTTTTGAAACAATGTAAGCTCCACTATAACCAAGGGCAATTCCTATTAATCCACCAAGAAGTGTTAACATGACCGCTTCGATTAAAAATTGTAATAAAATTTTACTACGTGTTGCTCCAAGTGCCTTTCTAACACCAATTTCACGTGTACGCTCTGTAACTGATACAAGCATGATATTCATTACACCAATACCACCAACAACTAATGAAATACCCGCTACCCCACTAATAACCATAGTCATGATTTTTGTTAATTGCGAAAGACCTTCTTGTAATTTTTTAAGATCCATAATTTCATATTTTCCAGAAATATCACTTGATTTACGATTATTTAAAACATCAACTGCTTTTTTCCCTGCTCCTTCAAGCTGATCAGGTACCTTTGCTTGAACAACAATATTTTGAATGTCACTTGTCCCATATATTGTTGGCCAAATAGAAATCGGAATTAATAATTCTGGCATGCTCATACCCATAAAACCATTATCAGATTTATAAATACCAATAACTTGTAAGGGCTGACCTTTAATTTCAATGATCTTACCAACAGGATTTTCTTTTGGATAAAAAATATCTTTTACATCTGTACTAATCATCACCACATTATTACCTTGTTCAACATCATATTTATTTAAAGCTCTACCTTTTTTTAATTGTATTTGATTTACTTCAAAATATTCACTGTCCAACCCTATAACACTTGCCATATCCTTTTTTTCATTCAAATTAAGAGGTTCCATACTTGAATTAGTGGTTATAACATGTTTGATTTCGGGAATTTTTTTAATTTCAAAAAGGTCTTCATCTGTTATTTTTGGTCTTTGCCCCATTGACAAAGGTTCATTCATATCTTCTTTAAATTGAATAGGAACTGTATTATTTCCGGAACCTGAAAACTCAGATTTCAAAGCCATTTCTCCACCTTGTCCAATTGCAACGACAGTAATAATCGAACCTACCCCGATAATAATACCGAGCATCGTAAGAGCTGAACGAAGTTTATGAGCTAAAATAGAAGATAGAGCAATTTTTATACTATCTAGTAAACTCATACTGCACACCTTCTATCTTCTGTAATTTTCCCATCTCGTAGTACAATACGACGAGATGAATATGCTGCTACTTCCTCTTCATGCGTAACCATAACAATTGTTGTACCTTCGGCATTAAGCTTCGTAAAAATATCCATAACTTGCTCACCGGACTTTGTATCAAGCGCACCGGTTGGCTCATCGGCCATAATGAACGTTGGATTATTCGCAATCGCCCTTGCAATTGCTACACGTTGCTTCTGTCCTCCTGATAATTCATTCGGTAAATGATGCACACGGTCTGCTAACCCTACTTTACCTAATGCTTCTAAAGCACGCTTTCGACGTTCTGCTTTCTTCACGCCACCATATACGAGCGGAAGTTCAACATTTTCCACCGCAGAAAGACGAGGCAGTAAATTGAAATGCTGAAATACAAAACCGATATATTCATTACGAATTAAAGCAAGCTTTGACTCGTCTGCTGTTAAAATATTTACGTCGTTCAGCATATACTCGCCTTCTGTTGGACGATCTAAACAACCGATAATATTCATAAGCGTTGACTTACCAGAACCAGACGGTCCCATAATCGAAACAAATTCACCGCTTTGAATAGCTAAACTAATACCGTGCAAAATCGGTACCGCCAGTTTCCCTTGATAATACGTTTTAGCAATATGATTTAACATAATCATTTCTCTTTCACTTCCATTCCGTCATACACGTCGTCGGAAGGATTTTTAACAACTTTTTGCCCAACTGTTACGCCTTCTACAATCTCTGTCCAATCTCCATCAGTAGAACCTTTTTTCACATTTTGTTTATGAAGCTTTCCTTTATCCTCAACATAAACAAATGCATCATCACCTTTTTCTACAATGCTCTTACTTGGAACAGCAACCATCTTCTTATTCTCTAAATTTACTTGTAGAGAAACGTGATAACCTGGAGATAAATCATCTTGACTATCAAGACTTGCTTTATATATATATTGAGACATATTTTGAGTCGCTTCACCCATACCACCAGCTTGAGCCATCTCTGCACTCGTTGGGAATTCACTTACCTCCGTAATCTTACCTGTCCACTTCTTCTTATTATTCGCTTTCGCAGTTACAGTGAATGTTTGATCCTTTTGAATTTGTGACTTTTGAAGTTCAGTTAATGTCCCTTGAATTTGGAACTGATCTTTAGAAGCGACTTGTAAAAATGCTTTTCCTTGACCACCTAACGCTTGAGATGAACTTTGTGCAGCATCTTCATCTAACTTTTGAACGACACCAGCAAACTTACTATAAATCGTAAGCTCTTTTTGTTTTTTACTTAATTCTTCTTTTTGTAATTTTCCTTTTTCTTTCTCAAGCTCAATTGTCTTTTGTCCTATTTCTAACTCACTTACTTGCTCTTCCATCGGATCTGTTACTTCTTTCCCAGCTCCGCTATCTTTCATCTTCTTAATTTCTTTCTTCAACGAATCAATCTTCTTTTTCCCTTGATCATGACGCATATCGGCCATCTTCTGATCAAGGTCAGCTTGCTTCATTTGAAGGTTAATCTCTTCATTATCATAAGAGAATAACTTCGTACCTTTGTCTACTTCTTGCCCTTCTTTCACTTCAATATCTTTCACTTTTCCTTTAGTCGGATCCGCATAGAAACTTTCAATATTACCAGGCTTCACTTGTCCAGAAATTAACTTTGTATTATTCAGCTTACGCTCTGTCACCTTCTCAAAACTTACAGCATCAGCATTTGTTGATGCCCCCTTCTTCTTCCCTTGCATAACAAAAATATTAATAGCAGCAACAATAATAATTAACGCTATAACTCCAATTATTATCCATTTCTTTTTCTTTTTTGGAGTACGAACTGTGTTTTGTAACATTTTCTTTCCCCTTTATTTTTTAATTTTTATATCTAAATAATAAGTTATCAAATACGAATAAACAACATTAAATATACATTTTTTTCAAATAATAACAATTACAAGAGTTAAAAAAGGTCTAACCCAACAAGAGTTGGCCGATATTGTAAACTTTAAAAGACAAACCATTAGTCTTATTGAAAGTAATAAATATAACCCTTCTTTAAAAGCTTATATTCATATAACAAAAATACTAGATGAGTTACTTTGAATACCTTTATTTTTTGTTTTGTCGTAATAGGTGCTGTCACATACAAATATAACTTAGCTGAAAATTTCACTGGATGGTTATCAATGCTAGCAAGACCCATTATATTTTTCGCTTTCCTATCTGCTATTCAATATCTTATTGCTATATTTATTTTATTTAAGAAGTCATTTTTTGTTGATTCGATAAAAGTTGATATAGTTGATTATTCTTAATTAATTGATCGTGTGTACCAAATCCCGAAACTTTCCCCTGATCTAAAACAACAATTTGATCAGCATTTTGAATAGTAGAAATACGATGAGCAATTACAATAGTTGTTTTTTTACAAACAAGATTTTCTAAGGCATGTTTAATCATATTTTCTGAATTAGTATCAAGATTTGCAGTAGCCTCATCCAATAATAAAAATGGAGTATCTCTTAAAAATGCCCTAGCAATTGATATACGTTGTTTTTGACCTCCTGAAAGATTAATTCCCCTTTCACCTAAAACAGTATCATATCCATCTGAAAAACTTGTTATAAACTCATGACAGTTTGCTAAAATAGATGCTTTTATAATTTCATCTTCAGAGACTTCTCTTTGAACACCATATATAATATTTTCACGAATTGTACCCACTAATATAGGACAATCTTGTGAAACATAACTAAACATAGACCTCCATTTATCAAGATCTATATTCAAATGAGATTTTCCATCCAATAAAATTTCACCTTTAAGAGGATCATAAAATCTTTCTAATAAATAAAATAAAGTAGTTTTTCCAACTCCACTAGGACCAACAAGTGCAGTAACAGTATTAGGCATAATTTTTAAATTAATATTTTCAAAAATACTTTTTTCATCATAAGCAAAACCAATATCCTTTAATTCCAATATCCCAAATGATGGTTCTTTTGAAAAGTAATCATTATTTTTTTCATCTTTTTCATCTAAAATATTAAAAATTCGTTCCGTAGACCCTTTAGCAGATTGAACATTTGTAATAAAACGACTCATGACACCCACTGGTCCTACAATTTGAAATAAATATAAAATAAATGCTAATAACTCACCAGAAGAAAGATAGCCTTCACTTACTCTATATGAACCAAACCCAACTACAACAACTATAATGAGAGTAATTGATACCGTCATCAATGGAATTAAAATAGCTTCTATTTTCGCTCTTTTCATTCCATTTACATATAATTCTTCTATTTTCCTCTTACCTCTTTCAAATTCAAAATTCTCTGTACCATAAGATTTTATTAAACGAATTTCGCCAAGAACTTGAGAAAGCAACGCTGTAAATTCCGACATTTTTTCTTGCTGTTCATAAGATACTTTATAAAGCTTTTTACTAATTGGTATAACTATAAATAAAGTAACTGGAACTGCAGATAAAAGTGTTAAAGTCATAGGAACATCTAATAAAAACAAAATAACAACAGCACCAATCATAGATAATCCACTTGAAAACAAATCGGCAATCTCACTTGATAATAAATTCATAGTAACTGTTGTATCATTAGTAACACGACTAATAATTTCACCAGGTTGATTTTTACTATAAAAATCAACCTTAAGATTTAAAACTTTTCTCCATATCATTTTTCTTAAATTAAGAACAACCCTTTGTCCAACCAAAGATAAAAGATACAAAGAAAGTGACATTGAAATAATCTCTACAATTAATAAAAATAAAACTAAAAATAATAATTCATATGAAAAACCTTTAGAAAGTTGTTCAATTTGCTCTTTTAATATTAAAGGTATAATTAAAGAACATCCTGAATTAATTAAGCCAAATATTACCCCTAAAAAAAGTGTAACTTTAGGTGGTGTTGTAATTTCCCATAATGCTTTTAAACTAACATCTTTATCTTTCTCCATAATACATGTACTCCTTTATCTATTATTTAATAATAAGTTTTTTGAATATATCTATCGAAAACACTTTATTATCGCCATATGAATTCGAAAAGATTTCTTACAAAATTATCATTAAATGAAAAAAATACAAAAACAAAATGAAATCTCTTGGTATATTAATTAAAAGGGTAGCTAGTGGCGCAGGCGGTTACGCTATAGAAAGACTTTTTAATTGGCATAAAAACTAAATAAAAAACCAGCTTAAGAATTAAGCTGGTTTTTTATTTGTTAATTTTAATATAAATATAAATAGATTATTATTTAATTCTTTTACCAGTATAACCTTCAATTAAACCTTTATAAAATTCCATATAATTAACCCACATTTAGTATTCACCTCCTACAAAACTTAACTAAATAATTAGATATTATCTAAACCAACCACCAATTGTACGACCAAGTTCACGCCATGCTGTTCCCATGATTATCACCTCTTTTACATAAATTACATATACAAATATATACATAATAATGGTAATAGTCAATACATAAATTACAATTATTACATAAAATTCAAAAAAATATAAAACAGGAGTTTTACCAATATAAACTTTTGTTTATTAATTTACATTCATTTTCCCTTTAACATTAGTTGCATATCATTTCTTTTGATATTCTCCAAATACTAAATAAAATTATACATTACACTCAAAAACTATACATACCCAGGATTCATGCTACATTTAAAGGAAATCGTTACTTCCCAGAGATTGATTTCTCTCTATGGAAAGAAGTATATACTGAAAAAGGAATTCAATACGATAAAAACCCCTATGAATACTACTTTCATGCATTTAAAAAAATAAAATAAGCCTATAATTGAACTTCTCATAACTAAAATTATGTAAATAAAAAAGCCCTGTTGCAAGCAAAAATAGGGCTTTTTTAAGCTATTCCATACAAGGACTGCTAGCTTAAAAGTTTTATATATTATTATTTTTTAAATGGTGGTAAATATTTGGTTGGATCTACACGTTCACCATGAAGTGTATCTGTTCTTACTTCCAAGTGAAGGTGATTACCTGTCGCTTCTCCCGTTTTACCAACTTCTCCTATCTTTTGACTCGCTTCTACTGTGTCGCCTTTTTTTACTGACATCTTACTCATATGGGCATATAAGGTATAAAGTTTCTTTTTATTGTACGTATGTTCGATAACTACTACATTACCATAATCAGTAAACCCATTTTTTTTGCTTCCAAAATCAGCAAAAACTACTTTACCAGATTGAACAGCATCTATTCTTGTTCCTTGTGGTGCTGCAAAATCAAAGCCTTTATGTACTCTACCATTCTTTTTATCTAAATTATAAGGATCGGTGGAAGTTACTTTTTTCATATCTATAGGCATCTTTGCTATATCTTTAAATTCCGATGCCTTAACTGCAGCGTTGATTTCATACTTCACTGAATCATAATCTGGCGATTCAGCAAATGCATTTCCACTAACCGAGAATAATAAACCTGTTGCTAAGGTACTTACTATCATTTTCTTAAACATAATTAATCCCCCTTGAATATCTTTATAAGTTACACAATAAATATATCACTTTTATAAAATTTGTTAATATTTTGAATTTTTATAAATATTTATACGAATTTTGTTAATATTTGGATTATATTTTAGCAATTAGAAAATAGAAGGTTGTCAGAAAGCGCGTAAAACCACATACAAATCCTATTTAATTAATGATAAATTGAACTACCTTAACTTTAACTTCGTTTAGAACGAGGAATTCCTAAGTGAAGAGTTCTATCAAACTCTAATTTATTGACTATCTCCGTAGTTTTTGTGGTTAAGAAGCCTTATCACTTCATTGTATAAGGAAAATCTTCTATCGAAAAAAAAGAAAAGATACAAACACATTGTGAACAACGCATAAATATCAATTAAAGTTAACAATAAATTTATTGTTAACTTTAATTGATATTTAAAAATAAAAATAATAATAAAACCGCATATTTATGGGTTTTATTATTATTTTTATTTGTTAACTTATTTCAAAAATATACTTCCAATAATACTAAAAAAATGTTATCTTGTTAACAAGATAACTAAAGGAGTGAATAGTTAATGAAAATTACTATGATGAATAAGGATTCTGGTAACTCACTTGATATGAACTTAATTGATGGTTTCTATATCGAAACTCCTACAAACGTAGTAGAAATCAGTAAAGATGAAGCTGACTCTCATTTTGTAGCAACCATTACTAATCCTAAAGAATTATTATCTCGCCTACTTATTTCAACAACAATCCCAGGAGAAGACACTGAACGATTCTTCTTAGTTGGCGACGAAGCTGGAAAACATGCATTAGCTAACAATCATGTCAATAAACTCCATGATAAAATTACAAGTCCTATCCCTTACGTAATGTTTTTATCAGCTGTTTCTTTCTATCATGCTATTAATGAAACTCGTGAATCAGATGACAACACAGTTGAAATTGAATATTTCCAAACAATGTTACCTATATGGTTACTAAAACGAACAGCTAAATTTAGTGAAGCGCAAAATGCAATGGCGGAACGATTTGCTGGAGAGCATGAAGTTACAATACATACACCAGGAATGGAAAAAACATTAAAAATAACTGTAGAAAAGGCAACTTGTCGTATCGAAGGAGAAATTGCACGTTTAGCAATTAAAAAGAATTTCGAATTAGAAGATCGTGAAGAAGCAAGACAATTCGATAACAACGATACAGTACTTGTTGATATTGGTGGCGGAACGATTGATCTAGTATTATCACCAGCCGGTTTAAAATCACCTAAGAACCGTGATTCAATGCAACCGATAGACAAATTATCTTATCTATCTCATATTGAAAAATTAAGAAAAGAAAAGTTCTTAGAAAAATTCTCTGATTTACGTTCATTTGAAACATTTATAGTGAACAATTTCCAAAAACCCAAAATGGAATTAGTTGACGGAAACACTGGTCAGCGCGTAGATTTAACGGACAAAATTCGCTCTTCCTTAAAAGAGTTTGCTAAGTTTCTAATTTTAAAAATCCAAGATGTAATGCCTGCACCAGCTGATAAAGTTTATAAATATGTTTATTTCGGTGGTGTTGCCCCAATACTAGAAACTAGCATTCATGAAGTCATTGAAGAAATGTATGGAGCTGAAATCGCTCAAGCAAATCATATTTTCTTACCAGATTCACGTAAATTAAATTTATATGGTCTTGAAGTAAAAAGTCGCGGTGAAATGCTGCAAAAAACAGAGAAATAAGTATAGTCAGAAAGGAGGAGCCGCATTATGGGACGTACTAAAAAGACCGAGAAACAAACAGTGTTTGGGCTTCGAACAGATCACATGAGCGAAGAAGTTTATAATCACCTTGAGCAAAAAGCCCGCTCAAAAAAGCTTGCAACTTATATTATTCAATTAGTTGAACAAGACTTAACACAAAAAGAGCCCTTTGATGCAAAAAAAGAACTTCTAAAAGTCTCAAAAAACCAAGAACAAATGATGAACGCTATAAAACATATTACACAAACCATTTCAGATCTCCAGGTGGCTCCTGTATCTGCTGTTCTTATGCAAAGCGATGAAAATACCCATAATTCTCTGGCAGACGATTTATTAAAAGATGTAGGTCAAATGGGACAATTAATCACTAATACCAACATTACAGGTTCATTAGATGAAGACGATTTAGAAGATCCTGATTTCTAAAACAAAAAGAGTTGCCTGTATGAGAGCAACTCTTTTTGTTTTTTATAAACTTAAAATATCCCAAATAGCTTCTTTCTTTTGGGTTCTTGGTTAGAAATATCAGCTTTAGCGTTGAGTTTTTCTAATTCTGTCATAATAAGATCAAGTTTCTTTTCTAATTCCTGATTTTTTTCACGCTCTGCTTCAAGCTCTTGTTTAAATAAATCATTGCTTTGACGTTCAATTTCAAGTTCTTTTCGAAAACCTATAAATTCAGTCTTGATATCTTCTAGGAAGTTCCTGATTTCGCTCGATATGGATTGTAGCGCGTATTGTTCCTCTTCACCTTGAACCCTTGTCACAGCAACCTCCGAACGCGCTACACCCTGTGTCGCACGGGAATGCTGTGTCATCAACACGCTAACAGCGTGATTCAACGAAACCTTAGTTTTTTCTCTAATCTCTTTTAAAGTATTAAAAACTGTTACATCATCGGCATGATACAGTCTTGTATCGCCATCTTTATTAAACTCATAGCCTTGTTTTTCGAGTTCTAAGCTATATTTTCTGATTGTACTCTCTGCTAGATTGGTGATACGGGAGACATCTATTGTTTTTAAATACACTTCACTTACAACATCATCTCTGCTCTCCATTCAACCACCTCCATTATAGTATCGCTACACTCTTACCACAGTATCATTTTACTAATCCTTAATACTCATTGTACACTTTTTATCCCACTTGCAAGCAAGTTTTTTATCTCTCAATTCCTGCTTAATACTTGCAAGGGAATCCCATAGCGCTCCGTATTATTTTCTATTAGTCTTCGCTTTAGCTACTCAGCATGCCTATATCAATAGTATAGCACCCATTAATTTTGATCTTTGTTATAGGGATCCCTAATTCCATTTAATTACTCTGTTAATTCCTAGAGTATCTTTTTCTGTCTTCCCATTACTTTAGTTTATTCTTTAACAACTACGCATTCACCTTGTGCTATAGCATTGATATACTCTTAAATAAAACTTTGATGAAATGCGTGAATCACAAAAACTTATTAAAACCACCTAAGAACAAAAACAAGGATCCTGGTCTAAGTTCTTTTCAAAAAATAAAGACGTATGATGGAGTTTTTCATCATACGTCTTATTCCTGTTCTAACATAACAAAACCGGTTTCTTTAGAAGGTTCTATCCCTGATTCATTTAATTTTGCCACCAACAAAAGTATTTGTTTTTTAAACCCATTATTTAATGCAATGTCAGTAATACGAATCACTTTCCATCCATTTGTTTTCATGTATTTATCCCGTCTACTGTCTCGTTTGATTCCTTCTGGTGTTCGATGAAAAGGCCCATCAATCTCTACGTCTATTTTTAAACCATTTGGGGCAAAAAATGCAAAATCTAACTTAAAACGCTTATTAGGTACTTTATATTGTATAGTTGGATAATAACCTTTAAAGCGCAATGCATCATATACTCGCTTTTCTAATCTGTTAGAGCATTTCACCCGTTGTGAATCATTATTAGGATTATAAGTAGATGATGGAGTGAGAATTTGTGCCAAAAGAAAAAATATAATTGTGCAACCCAATACAACGAATAAACCTGTCATCTTTTCACACTCCAATAAAAAGTTTTAAGCTAATGCTCAAAACGTAATATACCCAAACCCTTTCTATATATCCTTTTCCAACCACATATCTTATACAAATAAAACAAAACAGTCTTTTTTTATGTTCTTTAGATATAGATTAAGTTGAATTTTTTGGGAAAGTGCTTTGCAAAGATTTGTTGTATGATGCGTAAGGCAAATCTTTGCATTGTATGTATACCTCATTCCAATCAAAATTATTAATAAATCGTTCGTGTAAATACTCTATGAATCTCGTTCTCTTTTATTTTACTTAAATTTAAGTTGAATTGAATTGTATATGAATTTAACTTCCTGTCCATAATTGTAAATAAAAAATTAAGAACAGGAGAGTGAGCTAAATGTTTTTCCGCAAAAATAGGACTAAATTAAAAAAATGGTTAGATCGGCAAGGAATTGAACAACAGGAACTAGCCAAAAAGTCAAAAGTTTCTGTTCAAACAATCAGTAAAGCATGTAGAGATAGAGAGTATATCCCCAAACCTGAAATCATGAAAAAGCTATTACATACTATTAGAAAAATTGATCCTCACGCCAAAATCAATGACTTTTGGGACATGTAAAAAGCACAAGAAACAGTATCTTGTGCTTTCATAATTTTACTTTGACTGAACCTATTTGAACCGAAATGTCTTTAAGTTGCTGTACTTGTGTAAGAAAATGCTGAATAGAAGGCGCTTGAAAAATACGGAAATTAGAACTAGAGATTGGATATTTGAGGTCAGTAATGATTAAAAGTGAGGGAAATACCATATTATGTTTCGGTTGCCAGGATTCTTTTTTCCATTCCATGCTACGAAAATACGATTCATAACGTTTTATTTTCGTTTGGATCGTAGCCTTATTATAAATCGAGTTCTGGACTTCTATAAAGAATGGACTTTTACGCCAAATGGTGAATATATCGGGTTCCATATAACCTTTCTTATACTTAGGTTCTACCTGAAATACTTTCGGTCTTTCGGTTCTTAATAACTGCTTATATACATTCACAATCGCTAAAAAATGACGTATCTTTTGGCTTCCTTTACGAATAGTATTTGGATAAGGAAAATATACATATGGACGTTGTGATGTATCTACATCAATATATCCTTCGCGGCTTAACCGCTTTGTAACAGTATTACAACATGTTACTGCATTTTTTACATTTCTAAAATGAAGATCAATAATATCATCACGCGACATACATCTAAATTGCTGTAAATGGCCTATAATTTGCTTATCTCTATTCGTTAGCATCATCTAACACCCCAAAGATTTTATCTTCTCGATGATCTTGTTCTTCCTTCTTTACACTTTGCTCTTTAGATAAACGATACGGTTCTATTATTTCTTTTGCCTGGTCCAATGCCAAAAAAGGAGCCTGCACCTTTTTTAAACCATCTAATTTTAAAATCATTTGGCCCGATTGACTTAAATTTTCTGATCCAGGCGTCCCCACAATGTTACTATTAATTAAATCCGCACATTTAAAGCCCATTCTTACCGTCAAATTGAGCTTTAACTTACCATCAAGTATTTTGGCATCTGGACGTTGCATGCTTAACATGAGGAAGATACCAAGCGATCTGCCAACAGCTGATATTTTTTCTATTATGGTGACACATTCCTTTTCGTCCTGTAGCATTGCTACTTCATCAATGGCAATAAAAAGATAGGGTAAAGGTTTATCTTTTTTTATTTGGTTGTATTCATCAATATGACCCAGCTCATATTCTTCCATTAACTTTCTTCTATGCAATACCTCTTTCCATAATTTTGATAACATGTTCATCATTTCATGTTCTTCCATGCAAACATACTTCACGTGCTTCACTCTTCTTAAAAAATGAAACTCTGAATTTTTCAAGTCCCCCAGGTACAAATGTAAATGCTCTGGTGACATATGTTGGATTAATGTGGCTAAAATCACGCGCACCATACTACTTTTTCCGCTTCCTGTTTCTCCCGCAATCAGTAAATGAGGTGTATTTGAATCAACCATATCATACACAATCGCATTCCCGAATTGGTCCCGCCCTACTACCACAGGAAGACGATATTGTTTCAATAATGGCTGCCATTGTTTATAACTGTAATCGTAAGGCTGTAAACTTGCATTAGAATGAAATACATGGAGTACGAACTTTTTAATATTGCCTTCCATCATAAGATTTTCGCCTAGTATTTGTTGAAAACAAAACCATTTCTTATGAATTTGAGTTGGATCAACTCCGTTTGGCAATGTAAAAGTGTACCGTACACTTTCTTTCCCTTCGTAAACATCATGAATCGTAGGATAAATGGGGGCCTTTCCACCTCGTGTAATGTGTTCATCGTATAGCTTTGCTTTCTTAAATACTTCTTCTAACTGATATTTATATTTTTTCTTTTTTAACCACCTTTTCATTGTTCACCCTCCTTACAACATATGTAAAATGCGAATAAATACATAACCAATGAATCCAATGCCTCCAATTCTTACACCATAATACAGACCATTAGACAGGAGATGGGATGCAAAAACATAATCATTTCGTACTAAGTATTTCTCCAATAAAACAGCTCCAATTGTAAGACCGCCTACTATTCCCAGGGCTACATACGTATGAACAAGCGGTGATGACATATGAAAAAATGCGAACGGACTAATAGGGCCAATACTATATATTTTTGTTTGCTTTTTCTTCTTATAAGATTGGTCCATAAAGGCTTGAAAAGAAATTGTTTCTTTTCGATTCAGCATGTTTTCCCTCCTAAAAAAAGAATATTGTTAACAAATTTGGTATCCAGTCCAATACAAAGCATATACAATCTAACACCATATGAGAGGTATTCTTAATGAGTTCCAATGTATCAACAGGTACATTTGTTATGAAACTTGCAAGTACATCTGGTAACTTTCGTATTTCTCGTGCTGTACTGTCTAATGGCTCTGTCACATACCAACTAATCCACCTATATAAGAAATCTGTTGTATCCGTTGTACTCATTGCATTTTGATTGAGCGTATCCCACCCGCACATAATTTCGTTTGTTGAACTTCCACACCATTCTGTAATTTCTTTCACATTTCGAAATTGCGGACTAGGTATGTTGTTCCATCCTCTCGTTAGATCATCCCTCAAATAATATTTAATTTGATTACCAATAATCTCATAAGAATTATTCATTGTTCCCCCTCCTTTTTCTCATTCCGTTCCTCCTACTATAAACAAAACTCAAAATCCCCTAAAAACATGTGCCAATCGAGGATTTCTTTTGATAGTACTATCATGATAGATTCTTTGGTTATAAGGTTGATATCCACTTTGGTAATTGCTTTGGTAAAGAATATGTATCGCTGATTGTCTGATATGCAATTCCAAACCTTGTCTTTACAAATAAACCTTGCTACCGTCCAACTTCATAAAATTTAATGATACAATATAATAGGAATTTCAAATCAATTCAGAAAATAGAGGAGGAAACAACTATGTCACTTTTACAGCAACATTTTGAAGAAAGAAGAGAATACATTTTCAATCGTCTTAAACAACCAGAATACATGGAAAGAAGCATAGAAAAAGTTCGACAAGCTCAAAAAGAGATCAAAAATACAGTGCGAACGATTAAAGATTTGTTACTCCTGGATAAAACAACTGATCCTTGTTTACCAGAAGTCGCTCAATTTTCTCTTCAACACATTATGAATTCCGAGTCGTTTGAGAATGTCAAAAAACTTGTTCCATCCTCTATAAAAAAGTTAAGTGAAGAAGAACGCGCAAAAGTATTAGATGAAACATTAAGCGTAGCAAACCAAATCATGAATCTAGAACGTACTGTTTTTATCATGATGTTTAATGCAAAAGAGAAAATCCTCATGGATGCTTATAAGAAAAAGCCTAGATCACAAACAGAACTTCATTACGATGTTGCTGACAAAGAAGGGTTCGACAAAGCTTTTTATGAAGAGCGTATTGATTCATTACAAAATGACATTCGTGTACTATCTTTCAAAAAGCTTTGTGAGAATGAACCCGCACCAGAGGATTTAGAACTATTCAAACAACGTTATGAAACAATTATTTTACCAAAGGTACAAGAGATTGTTTCCCTAATTGAACCAAGTTTAATAGATGTAGACGTATTTTTAAATTCAGTAATTGAGTATGGTGTAGGAGAAATCACTTTAGATGAAATGATTCAAAAACTACACAAAAACCTTTCTCTATTTCACGAATTATCAAAGGTTGAATATTGCCCAACGGTTGGGCTAACAGTAAAAGAATATGTATTCTTAGAAGCTATGAACCGTTCCGAAAAAGGAGAGGAGTTGCAACCATCTAAATGATGCATACACAAGAAAAATTTTATGAGAAGTTAATAGAAGAGAAAAAAGAAGTAACGATTTTTCTAATAAACGGTGTCAGAGTACCTGGGAAAATTATCGCCGTTGATAAATTTTCGGTACTGGTTTTAAGCAATGGAAAGCAAATGTTCCTTTATAAACAAGCGATTTCGACTGTTTCTTTATAGAATAACGAACTTTCAAAATATTACAATTATAACCTTTTTATCCTTTTTAAGGTATATCCACGTCAAAAATTCCCATACATAATGTACTCTTAGATATAAGAGTTAGTTTTTTTCCTTTAGGGCAAGGCTGGTTTCAGCCATGTTTTTTGTTTGCAATTTTTTGGATACAATTTTTCAAGAGAAAAAGGCAAACAATATAAATACTTTCTGAAAGTGTTCAATTCAAGTTCAACAAAAAGCATTTGTTATTCTATAGCAAATGCTTTTTGACAAATTATATTCTTTTTTATAACATAAAAAGGAATTGAGTGGTCGAGACTCAATTCCTTAGGTGAAGTCATTTGCCAACGAATACCTGGTGAAAGAATCCTTCTTTTATGATTGGATTCTTTTACTTTGTTTTGAGCATGAAATGTAATACTGTATATGCCATTTTTCTTTTTGAGCATCCTCGTTTAAGTGCTAATTGTTGTAAGAGTTTTTGCTCAAATGGTGATAATTCAATTTCTACAAAATGTTGAAAAGCATGAGATTGCCTTACAGGTATATCCTCTATATAGATATAGTCTAAACCTTCTGTTACTAACTCCGATGCAATTTGATCTAAATTTTCGTTATATAATGCGAACTCTTCCAATCTTTCATGTAAATGTGGTTCTAATGAAATTAATAACTTCTTATTATTTTTTCGGAATTTCTGTTTCTGGCCTTTCCAGTAATTTTGCTCTTGCATAACTGCATGTAACATTTTGATTCCCCCTATTTATAATTTAAATTTGTGTTTCCTCCTTAAAATCAAATCCCTACTTATTGTTTCTTACGGTATCAATTGCGGCTAAACAAGCGGCTATCCCAAGACGCTTTTCACAATATATTTTCTTGTTCACTGTTAGGTACCAGCACCCTTTTTCTTTTACACTCAATAGATCGTCATATTGCCTCCCTAATTTTTCTAGAATAAAAGTGGATTCCTCAACAGGATTGAAATATTCAATCGGCATTCTAATAAATGGCGTACGATTCTAACCCCAAAAACTCTTTTGCAATGACATAATCTAGCCTTTCTGTTGCAACAGATAAATCATGATATGGTATCCACCAATTAGAATCACTCATAGCCACAAACTCTTTTGCAATACTGTTGTATAGGATTTGACAAATACTAATCCCTTCAAAATCATCTTGTGTGACAACAAAATCAGACTGTCTTAATTTGTGCCCGTTTTTATCCGTTGTACCAATTTCAAATTCTTCACTTTTCAACAATTGGACTGTTTTCATCACATTAAATTCCTTCTTTATTTCTTACATAGACATGCTAAAATATTTTTGAAGGCATCTTATTTCTTGTGCCCTTCACCAATAGGATCACTCATCACACTTCCCCTTTCTGTTGCTTGATAGCAATGGAAAGGGTTTCTTTTGTAAAGCGGCTTTTACTCTCTTGCATAGCATTTTTGAAGCAATTTCAACTTTGTTTCTTTGCAAAGAACTCTCCATACAGATACACCGATTTTCATTTTCTAGCCTCCCTTTTATAATTCTTCTCCACATTTATGACAAACCGTTATTGATTCATCTGTTCCTTTAATTTCGATTGTTTGATTATCTCCATGCATACAAGAAATTTCTTTGTCTTCTATCTGTTTTTTTATATGAATTACAACTTCCTCAATGCAGAAATAACATAGTCTCCCTAAAGCAAATCCTTCCGCGGCAATCTCTCCACACGCTCTACATTTGTAATCTTCCATGTGATTGCTCCTTTCTATCTTAAAGGACTAATTCACTAAGCTGACAGCAATCAACGCACTAATTAAGATCAAACCAATAAATTGCATGGTACTTTTTAATGATTGGATCAATGCTTTCTCTCCTTTCTAGAGGGATGATTTTAAAAATAGGCGTTCTTCCATATGCCTTCCTTCTAAAATCCAAATAGGATACCCGAAAATAAGTAAGTGAAAAGCATCATAAAAATTGAGGTTGCAAAGAAACCATAAAACCAAATCTGATTAGAAATATTTTCTTCAATACCAAAGTAACAATTTAACTTTTTTGTAATTTTCTGAAATATATGAATAAAATTTTTTGAGGAATTTAAATTTAAGGTGAGGTTGTGTTAAAATAGGCTCACCAGACGTAATTTTGATAAGGATTTGTTTCATAGCCATTCTTCCTTTCTTAAATTATGTTGGCCCATAAGAGGAAGGTGTTTTTCCAGGCTGGCAGGCGCGGAAACATCTTTCTCTTTTGTTTTTTACTTTTTATTTTTCGGTTCACCAAACCATTCATGCATTGCGTCAATCGATACAAGCCAAGACCTTTGATCCCGTTTATATATGCGGTTTGGATCACGCGGCGGTTCAAAATATTTAATCAAACCGCGTTCAATCATACAATCAATTTGTTCTTCTTTTGCTAAAGATGGTTTTACCTTGTTTTTTACTGTTTCATAGGGTATCCCCCATCTTATAGCCGCTTCTTGAAGAAACATATACTTATCTATTTCCTTCATTAACAAGTCCCTTTCTAAATCTATAAATTTTTTTTATATGAACCTCCTTTCAATATAAAGTTAACCTATATAGGTTAAGGATTCAAGTGTTTTCCTATTTTTTCTTTCGAATTTTTTCGACAAATAAAAAAGCCCTATCAAGATAGGACTTTTGTACCTTAAAGAATCAAATACAAAATGAACTTTTCGCTTTCTAAGGTCTTTTTAGGAAAGACTCCACAATTCACTAATAGCACACATGCTACATATTTGGGGTTCAGCCGAGATACGTGTAAAATCAGGTCATAGTAATACAGTATTTACGAGAAATCGTTTTTTGAGGATATTTGCAATAGTAGTTCCCTAAGAGAATCCTACTCTATGCTATAAATTCAAAAACTTGATAAATAAATCTTATGACTTTAAATACACAGCAATTATTGAATGAGCTTATTGTTATTCATTAACTATATTGAATATTTTTTTTGTTATAATTGTAAGTATAGGCCCTGCATGTTCAATGATTTTAACCTGATAAATCCAATCACCATGATTATCACCATTCACTAATATAGCCTTGCCTTCATATTCTACAAGCTTTAGCTCTATTATAGGTCTTCCTACTGACATACTATCCTCTGTCAATTTGATATAAGAATCAGAAGTCTGAGGATCTACAATCTTAAACTTACCATTTTGTACGATTCCAAGAAAATTCCCTTCCATACTCTGTCTCCTTATTAGTTAATATTTTGTTTGTATTTTATTTTAAAATTATCCTTTTTAAATAAAATAGATTAAAAAGGATAACGTTTTAATTCCTAATAAAGGGCGGTCTGTTTTAATTCTTTTACGATTAACAAGTTTATTTTTAATACTTAATTATTTACATCAAAGAAAATTATCATTTCCTCTGGATTAACTTCAAACCTAAAATTTTTGACAGGCAAAAATACTGGTGGTAATAGGACTTTTGTACCATCTTCCCACTCTACCTCATCCTCTTTCATAATTTCATATGGGTCATCTATTTCAAGAAACTTTTGATGGAAATTTGTATCAAATGTTTCTTCAATATATTCTAGAAGCTTTTTGACTAATTGAAATCTAGTAAGAAGGGTTTGATTAAGCCATTCAGTTAAATCGTCTCCTGCATCAAGAACTTTTATTAGAAATTTAGGTACTTCTTCAATGATAGCCATTATTAATTTTTTGATTTCACCACTTCCTGGAATTAAATCTTCGATGGCTTCTATAAGATCTTTTTTCAATATATCTCCTACAGTATCTGCAATATCAAAAAGATCAATATCAGGTATATCAGGTAAAATTGTTACTTTCCACTTACTTGGAGTACCCTCTTCACGAGATTGTTCAAAAATCCCATCTATCGATACTTCACTTCTAATAAAAGGTGCGAGATCCAGATCTCGGGATACATCCGGATTATTATCAAATATGCAAGTTTCTGGGATAGGATTTGGAACCGCACATCCATCACCGAGATTAGGTATTAAACAGCCGCCCCCAACACATATCTTATTAAAGTCTATATCAATTTTTAAAATAAGTTTTTCAAATGCAATATCTAATTCACTCATTCGAATTCGATCATTTAAAAGTTCAAAGTTTCCATTCTCTAATTTGACTATTCCTGATAAGGTCAAGGTAACTTTTCCAATAGGTGTATTAATATTAACTGATGTAGGTTTAATAATTTGTTTAAAGTTGTCTCGGTAAGAAAAAAATATTTTACGAAAAGTATTTTTGGAAACAGCCATTGTAACCTGACTCATGAGTTAGGCACCTCCACCTCTGTATCAATAAATAGCTTCAATTGATTTTCTGCAATAAGTGGATTGGGAACTACTGTTTTTGAAGGTGCAAAAATCAAATGAATGATTTTTAGTTTTTTATGTATGTTATAAACTGCAGTTTTAATATGTGATAATGCATCATAGGCAAAAATATCAAAAGTGTTTTTTAGTCCAATTGGGGTTATGTCTTTTAATTCTATACTATCAATTTTAGTTAACATAGAGGGAACCATTTTATCTTTTTCATCCTTATTTTTAGCTAATTCAACAATATCAAAATGACCAACAGCTCTTAATTCTAATTGAAAACACTCCAATTTTTCACTTTGTATTGTTATCTCTTCAACTGGCTCTATATAATTCAAGTCATTAATAATAAGTGGATCTAATATAGATTTATCAGGAATACCTATACCTAAATGAATAGTACCAGTTAGTTGAAATTGATTTTCATTTATTGAAGAATCTACAGGATGAAATTTAAATTCAATGTTTTCGAATTGATAACCAAAGTCTAAATTGTACTTTCCGTGAAACTTCAAAGGTTTTTTTATCGCTACGTATTGACTTCTATCTACATTGGAATCTGCTACAATTGGAACACATAATAATTCCGGTTTTTCATTTATTTTTTTGGTTCCGTAATTAAAAATAGATGGTCTCTGAAATTTTATATTATTAACAGCATGATTTATAGCCTCTTGGTTTAGCGCTAAATATACATCACTCTGAGCAGTATATGCCAATGTATATTCCCTCCTTATTTGTTTTATACAGTTTTTCAAATATTACTATACTGTAGCAATGATAGTTTATATCAAATAAATAATTTTTATTCTGTTCTATTTAATGTTTGAATTCTAGAATATTTAATATGAAAAATCATTAAAAAAATAAAAAAGATTTTTATCTAAGAATTTTATCAATTATAGAAGAAAGAACGTGAATCTAAAAATATGTATAAAACCGTGTTTGTTGTCTATTAAATAACATGGAGTGAAGCGACAAAAAAAGGAATAAAATATGATACCTATCTAGGCTTATTGGATTGTCTTATAAATTAAAGATGTTTAAAAGTAATAATTCATAGCAAATTAAATAAAGAATAGTAAGTGTCAAGTAAGACACTATAAAATGAAAAACTGAAATTTAATTATATAAATAATTAAAATCGTAATTACAGGAGGGTTAGAATTGAATTATCAAGAAGAGCTTGAAAGATTATTTAGATCTTTTCCCGAAGAAGGAGGGTTTCACGATCAATACGGTTACATTGTACATCAAATAAAAGAGCCAATGGGCACAGTATTGAAACCAGATGCAAGAGGAGAAGCAACATTATATACAGCAATTGCAACTGTGGCTATTGCCACGAGTAATTATAAGCAAGATAATTGGGATGAAAAATTTGCGAATGAAAAGCTCAAAGAATTATTAACAACTTTAATTGAAAAAAGTTGGGGTAATAAGGATAATCTGGGACGCGAACACCCAATTCGTCACCCAAAAGTCATTGATTACTATAGAGATGGAAACGATGTCAGGAATCGCATGAGTCCGTTATCAAAAGATAGTTTTGGAGCAATTTTAGCTGCGTCATACTATTCTTATTCTTGTCCAAATACAAGCCAAGAAGTTCGTAAATTAGCTCGTGATTTAATAACAAAATGGACTGAGTACTTAACCTTTTTCCAATGGCGAACTCATTCAATATATATTGAAGGCGAATTTGAATCTGATGGAGAAAAGTATAAAAATATTTATAGTGACAATAATCTAACACATCAAAAGTCATATAAAGGAATAGAGTCATTTATGTTATGGCCACATGAAATGTATGCTTTGCAGAATGTTGCAGCACATTTAGGTATATTAAAAAGTCCATGGAAAATCTGGGAGAACATTATCCCAGAACTTAATCAAACTATTATAGATTATGCTGTTCCATACATAGCTCAATATGCTGGAGAAGCTTTTGATAATTTATTAAAAAACTTCCATCCTCATATTTGGAATTTTGGAGTAGTAGAAAGTACATTTAAATTTGAAATCTCTTCAGATATTCGTGAACAAGTTGTTATAACTTTTAAAGATGCCATTGAAAATTTGTTACGTGAAATTGTAAGAATTGGGAACTATATCGATTATCAGAAGGATGGAATACTAGGGATTTTAATTAATCGTGTTCTTAATTTTTTCCCAGATGTTTTAGGTCCAAACAGCTGGCGTTCTATTCTAACAAAATCTTTAGAACTTGTATTACCATGGATTACCGGATCAGGATGGATAGAAGTTCTCACTTTTTTAGGTAGTTTACAATTATTAAAAAAAATGGATACTTCTACTATAAGTTATACTCTATGGGTATATTGTGTTGAATGCGAAATTAGACCAGAAATGACTGATATATTAAAAACAGCTTTACAAGATTTTTACAGTTACTTACGAAGTAATGATAATCCAAATAGTTTGTGGGCATGGATTGCTGAAGATTCCGGTAGAGTGAGTGAACACTTAAAATTATTTGAGTCACATAAGTGGGATTATTGGTGGAAATTCGCTTATCAAGAAAAAAAATTTAACGATTGGCTTAAAGAACCAGAGGATCCATCAACAAAGGAAGTAAATCAACTTAAAGATTGTCCCCGTTTGGACTTCTTAGTACTAAGTGGATTAGCTGAGAAAGGCGTTCCTGTTGGGATATTTCACTAAAATCAGATTTGTGTGAGAAACTACAAAAATTAACATTGTATAATGAAAAATTAAATCATATTGCATCAGAGTTAGTTATGGAAGAACTATATCTATATAGGGGCACTATACGTGCTCCTCAATTCAGAAGATTTTAATATCATCAAATTTCACAAGTGAATTTTTTCTTTGGTAAAGCATTTAGCAAAAAATTAATAACATGATCCACCACAAACAATATCCTCCTTTCGTTATTACAACGTAAAGTCTTCCATTGTCTTTCGAATCTCATCGGCTTCTACACCTATATATTGTAACGTTTGCCCTTGTGTCGCATGACCAAATAGTTTCATTTAAAATATCTCATCTTGTCGTGCTCCCACTCATTTTTTCTAAAATGTAACGTGGTTTAGAGAACTTTGCAACAGAACCACTTTATGTGTTAAGAATCTTTGCAGCACAACCAATTTTTTCTTGTGTACATAATTTAATCCACTAAAAAGAAAACTAATTAAGTATTTGATTAAAATCTAATTCTTTACTACAAATTTAAATTAATTCTTTAAATTTGCAAAAGGAGGTAAAATATGGTTTTAAAGGTTGAAGCAATCAAATTTAATTATGACCCTTATTCAAATGATAAAGATGCAATAAATATAAGAAAAAATGCCTCGGAGTTTATAGAGGTTCCTGAATGGAAACATGGCCAAACTCGAGCGAATGAGTCAGTGGCAGTATATTCCATTAAAGATACACTCGGTAAATCCATTACCATAAAGGTTAAAATTACCTGTACAAATCCACAGCTTTTCGAAGCAGAAATACGTGCCGTACATTTAACTTCTTCAAATTTTGGAGAAGTTAAAGCAAGAAGGGTAGTATTCAGTCCTAATGGATCTACGGATTTTGAAATATTTCAAATAGAAAGTCCCCAACTTTGGGACCGTGGTGTAGGAAGCTACTTTGTAGAATGGCTGTGGCAGTACCGAGAGACCCCCTCCCAACCTTGGACAGATTTCGAAAAAACTTACCATAAGATATATACTATCCTAGAGGTTTCCAACTCCCCTTGGCAACAGACTCCTTATGATACTGCTAATACCCAATTGCCTTGGGCAGATGCACTAAATTATGCATGTGAATGGGTTGCAGGGGCTCATACCTTAGATGATGTTGCCGGACGCATAACACAACAAATATATAGCTATGGGGAAAGTACGCCTCCACTGCTTGAGTATGATTGTCCTGGTGGAGGTTCATCAAATTATTCGTATCCAAAGTTTAATTGTACTGCCTTTTTAGAACTTCTGAGAGGTGGTATAGGTAATGGCCCTTATATAAATTGCAGTGATTGTGCAACAATTGTTTCGACTTTTGCTAACTTACTCGGATGCATCCTCTGGCAGTGCAGAATGGGAGGAGATTACTTCCCTATAAATCCTATTCTTGCCATAGGGACTAAGACGTGGAATCGTGCTTGCGGATTGGGTGGTTTTTCATACCATGAAGTTGCATGGAAAGGACAATGCACTTCAAGTGACGAATTATTTGATGCCTGCTTACAGGTAGATGGTGATCACGACCCTGAATCAATACCGCACGCTCCGTTACTTCCTGTTGATATTAAATTTGATATTCCAGATGAAAGAGAAAACTCATATTTATATAAGCTAGTTCCACCTTCTGGCTATTCAAAATGTAAACCTGTTTCCGCAACCCGTGTATGTAGACCAATTTTTTAGATAGAGGAGCAAAAGTATGGATAAAAAAAACGATAGTAATCTAAAAAAGGCCTATTCGTTTGAATCATGGTATGGTTCGAATAAATTAAATGAGGATCTCTTTGTTTTAAATTTTTCATTACAGAAAAGTAACTTTCCTGATTGGGATGCGCATAGAATTCAACGTCTAGATATTAATGATGGAAGATACCATACAACATCCATATGGAAACATAAGGACAAGAGGGCAGAATCATTTTTTAAGGTGGATGTTTTCGAATGCAAATCACGAACGGATGCACACAAATATTTGCTGCAACTTCTTGGAGAATTTCAATTACCTATTTCGGAACAACAAGAACAAATTGAAGTAGGGGATATAGCTTTTGATATTCTAAAAGATACCAACTTACTATTTGCACGTGCTAACCTTGTTTTTTTCGTTAGAAATGTAGGTCGAGAACCAATGCCTGTCACAAAAACAGTTCTCAATCTTGACAGAGACCTTGTCAGTAAACCAGAAATATTGGAATTAGAATCTGCATTACATATGGTGAAGATGAGCTCACCGGAAAATAATATTAAACCAGGTGATCAAATACCACTTAAAATCAAGGAAACTGAAAAGACTGGGCCACAACCTTTATACAAATTCTTTTCTAATACTGGTGAAATATTATTAAAAGATAAAGAACTTGTATACACTCCCCAATCATTAGGAAATCAAGTAGTTGATTTCTTTAAAATTAATGAGGGCAATAAATCTATCTATCAAAAATTGATAGTTGATATATAAAAATCCCTACGATTATTAATGTATAAAGAAAATGGTTGAAAACATGTGATAGTAAAACATTATAAGGATTAAACTTTTACTGTCCAATTTAATTTAAAATTGGACTTCTCTAAGATAGGATTGGTTTTACTAGGAAGAACTAAATAATAAACACATCTTCTGTTTAATACAGAAGATGTGTTGTTATGAAAACTACAGAGGTTGTTGGGTGAATCGAAACAACACGTTCCATCAAAATTTTAGATACATCGCAATAACTTAAAGAAAAGCAACAATACTAGCTAACGGTTACCAAGATTATATCTTTCTCAAACTGTTTTCCTTTAAAGTATCTCATCTGTTATACACCTATTCATTTTTTCTAAAATGTAATGTGTTTTAGAAAACTTTACAACAGAATCCTTAAGCTTATCTATTAAAGGAGTCATAGACCCACCAATGTATATCGTTAAAGGGTTTCCTTTTTACATTTGTCCCACAATGCACTTCTCCTGATAGTTTATGGTAACTATACCAATCGTCAATAAAAATAGCATTACGTGTTGGTAAAGCGTCTCTAATATACTTCTCAAAAGCACATTCACCATTAATTTGTGGTCCATATGGTTTTGGGATTAAACTTGTATCCCCAATTACAAGATGGTTTACCATATCTGGAAAATATGCTAAGGTTCTCTCGTCTGTTGAAGGAGATTCAAACAGTACAGGAACATGAACCATATCATTTTCAACTAAGCCCAATTCTTCTTTTAAGATGTTTATATTTAAATTCATATACTTTTGGAAAGTTTCATTGGCTTTTCTAAGTTTATCATCCAATAGTATTTCGTTTATCGTGATTTCTGCAGAATTGGAATCAGGATCTACTGCTTTTCTAAATCCCTTAAATAAAGAAACGTCACCATAGCCCTCATTCCTTAAATCTTCTAATAAATTATAGGTGGTTAAAGGAGATGCGACAAGTAGTTTAAAGCCTTTTTTATTTTGTATAGGAACAAAATTAATAATTTCATCTACATGCCCGACTGCCAACCAGTCTGAGTAAATCTCTATAGGGCTCTGCACTTTCTGAGCATAAAGAAAATATCTAATTTCTGGCATTATTTCTCTTTCATTTACTCTACTTGTACTATAGTTTCTACCTCCAAAGATAATTCGTCCAAATGGATAATTCTTACCACGTACTGATACAGGCGGACTAACTTCTAAATTACCGAAAGAATCCAAAGAATTAGAGGTACTACCACCAATTTGAAAATGCCCAAAGTCTGGCCCAAGTAATTTTTTTTCTGGAAAAGGGTCTAATTCACGGTCTCTAGGACTATCAAAAACCACTGGCATGATGTGAGTAGGACTCTCACAGTACCCTATTTCAATTTCATCTTGTATCCATCTATCTCCCCTGTTTTCATAAGGTGGAATAATTACTAATGGTATATTTAATTTATTACAGGCTTTAGAAAGTTCCTCTAAAAATTTTTCATTTCCACTATACTGTTCGTCCATTTCACAAGTATATACAATCTCTGCTGGCAAAGTGTTAGGTGTCATAATCCATGGCGCTACTCTCATAACTACGGTGTCAATACCAACTATTGCACCATTTGTTTGTTTTTCTCTGAGGTGTAATTCAATAGTAATTAAGCCTTCAAAGTCTTTATTTGGGAAATCATGGGCTTCAATATAAAGTTCTTCTCCTTGATGCTTTAAAGGGGTAGATATATTCAAAGGTACAGAACCACTATTCTTTCCCATTATACATGTAAGAGTATTATCAGCAGATTTTCTATATATACTAAACCGAGAAGATGATTTTGGAGTTGCATAAAGAACTAGCTCTAATGGCTCAGGAAGTATATCTATTCCTGTGGGACGAACAATCATCTTACTTATCTCGCTTTTTTCTCCATTAAATGGTTGGATATCAGAAATGTCTTTATCATTATTAACCATAATTATTGAACCTTTCGAACTTTCTCCCCAAGTCCATTCGGATTTACCAATTTCATTTTCATCAATATTTGAGTCTCTATTGGCATCTACGTCCAGTTGAATTTGAAAAGTGTAAATATCATATCTAACTTCTTTTAAAACTTCTCCTGAAGTTGACATATACTCTAAAATGAAATTCCCTTCTCCCACTGTTTCACTAAATACCTCGAGTATACTAGGTGCTGGGACTGCCGAATTTGAGATTAATTCAAATTCCTCATCATTAGTTTCTTTATAGCATTTTAATTTTAATCCATTTAATTGTTTGACCGTAATTTTGTCGCTGTAATTGTTTATATGGATTATACTATGAGGGCCGCCTAGTTTTTGAAATAACAAGTATCTATCCATTTTTACCTCCCTTAATGAATTTTCATATGAGAATATTGTAGACAAAATAATAAATTTTATTCTTAGTTATACTGTGGGGAAAGAATATAGTATTATCTAAATTTTAAGTATCTGTAATTGTTCATACATGAGGAAATGAAAGTTTTGGATTTGTAGAGGCTGTTTACAAAATCGGTTAGCACCTTCGCATAATGGGGTTGGCAAAATTGGTTTTATTGCAAAGTTTTTAATACATAGAGACATGAGGAGATTATAATCAAATTTTATGAAACTGTGAATAAATGAACATATCTGTTTTATTGCATGTAACACCTAAAAAAACCATTATGACACTTCGTATAAAATACTTTAAATGAGTATCTATATCGTAATAAATTATAAAAAATATAAGTACAGGTCAATAGAGAAGAATGGTGCATTCTTACTGAAACATATATATTTATATTTAAAAGTAATATATATGTTTGAGATGTATATATAGTTATACATAACTATTAATCATAAGAATGTCCACCATCACCATCCATCCTTTATCTTCTATTCTTTTTAAAATGACTCAACTATGAATTAATGTGTAATTTTTATATAACAAAGAAAAAAGTACTTACTTCCGTAGGTACTTTATCATTGGGTTAATGGATGCTTTCGATGTATTTAAATTAAGGATAGATAGTAGAACCCCAACATCCAGTCAAGAAATAGTTACCTCGCAAAACAAAAAAATGAATTGAATTCTAATGTGAAAAGTAATTTTTATAAAAAGGGCGAAGAAGAGATAATTTATTTTGACGGAAGTATTATTAAAGATGATGAAGATCACTTTCGTCTATACTTAAATCCCAAAGACTATGCTCGTTATTTTAGAATTAAAAATACAGATGTAGCCGTATAAATCAATGAATATTCAGAAAAAACGCATAAAAATTGGGTATTGCGCCTACAATGGGATTTACCCTGTACAAAATACTTTAAGTACCTATTAAAAAAAGGATAGACGTTGAATTTATACATATTTAAAAGGATAAAGTAGCTGGTAATTATTCTATCTCCCAAAACGCAAGTACATTAATGTAAAAAGAATCTTCCTTTAAATTAAGAAGATTCTTTTTATACATACTTATTTTATTAAAATTTATAATACTAAGGCTCTATTTACTAATTACCTAGAAAATTATTAATACATTATACAGATCAAATTGTTAATTTATTTTTAGCCATCTTAGCATCTATCAATCTTTGTTCCTCTAATGATATATCTAACATATTACAGATCCTTTGTTTATCATCATAATTAACATTAAACATATATAAATAATCTCGTGCCATATAACGTAACAAAATAGTTGCAAATACATTTCCATTAATACGATTTTTAAAGTTTCTTATATCGTTAAACGGAAATGATGTAAAATAATCTAATTTGATTGAAATATCAATCAAATTAACAGCTATACTATTATGCTTATCTAAAACCTTTTTAAATGTTTCTGTAAGATTATCTGTACCTACAGAATTTGAAACTTTTTTTATGAAATGATAAGAAATCGCAGAACAGAAATTAAATAATATCTTTTTAGATGTTTCTTCAATTTTTTCCTCTTCAACTAGCCCTTTTTTCTCAATAAATGCATTGATTGTTTGAACCACTGCATCTGTATCTTCTGCAAGGGTAGCTAAAAACATATTTAATGATCTTAACCCTAATAAATATGCTTCTTGGCAAAGATTTATTTTATCCCCAGCCTTTATAGAGCCATAATAATTCTTTAATATCTGTCCAATAATCTCTATAGTCTTAAAGGATAAATTTAATTGTGCCACTAAATCTGATTCATTTTCAATTTCATCTTCTAATTCTTGTATATTACCATCAAATTCATACTGCTCTTGTTCTATACTATCTTTCCTGATCAGTACTTCTTTTCTATTTTCTTGAATTTCCCTATTTTTTAGAACCAACTTAGGAATTTCTCCAATTAAACCATTTAATTTCTTTACATCATCATCTAACTGAACAGATTTAGTACCCTTAAATATCTGTTCGGCTTGCTTAAGAACTTGCGCTATAATGAATGGATCCTTAGATAGATGTGTTAAAAACATAAGGATATTTGCATACTCCTCTATATAAAGTTTTTTACACATTTCTTCAATTAGCTTTCTTATTTCAACATCATGGATATTGTTAGATAAATATTTCGCTACAAAGTAATAATAAATATACTTATATTTGAATTTAAAGTTATTAGCTGTATTTTCAAGTATAGATGCCTTTAATAATCTTTGTAAGTATCCCTCAAAATCATGAATTAAATCATATTCTTGGCAAAACCAATAATGAAAAGTTTTCAAATCCTCTTTTGTAAGTTCAATAATATTTTCCTTGAAAAAGTAATATGACAATTCTTTAATATAATTACTATAAGCATCTATTTGTTCATTATTCATATCAATTTTTCCTAAAGCCTGCGTAATTAATAGATCGTAGTAATATCCATAAGAGCTTTCACTTAAATTATGAGGTATACCACTTTCTAGAGTTTGTAATATAACCAACAGGAATATTGGATAAGATGGTACATAGTTACTTCCTATAATTGTATTTAAATGATGAGTAGTCTTATCATTCTTTCTTATAAGCTCATCATCACCAAGAAACTCTACCTGTCCGAGATAATTCCATTTAGTAATTAATTCATTTCTTAGGTAATGACCAAATGGTCTAAATTCATACTGATTATAATTTTGGAAAACATTATCCCCGTCTTCATATAGTACGTCCGTAATTTTAAATAAATCATTTGCCATAATAACAATATTCTCATAAAATTGATTTATTCTATTCAAGAATATATGTTTATATTTACTGTTTATCTTACATTTATCAAAATCATCTATTATTAATACTTTTTTTAATCGATCTAATTGTTTAAATTCCTCCAACCTTTCACCATCATATTGAATTCCAAATTCAGTATGTACTAATTTATTAAATTCATCTATATTGGTACTTTTTATTTTAGCACCCTCAATTAATACAGGGACGTAATCGTTATTAATATAATGTCTATATAACACCTTACACATTGTACTTTTCCCTGATTTTTCTTCACCTGTAATTAAATATTTATCTCTTTCTTTGATATTATTAATTATATCTAATGAATTAATAACATCTTTAATCCTTCTATCCTTTTCATCAAATTTCAAAACGCCAAGATCAGGAAATACATATATATCTTCTAGTAGTAACTCCGCTTTTCTTGGATGACTAAAACTAGCCCCTGGATCATTAAGCTTATTTTGAAATTCTGTATTAGGTAATAATCTTGTTTTATTAATGCCCAGCTTATTTACATAACTTACCCATCCATTTGTTACATCTATTCTATTATAAATATCTTTTTCAAATTCATAACTAACCACATTCTGTTCTTTTTTCCCTAAGTCTAATAGAATTAAATTGAACTTGCTGACATTTGGATCCCAGTTTTCCTGAAGAACTCCTCCCTCTATATATTCCGTATAATTCCCCTTGAAATCCCGCTTCAAACTCGCAGTATCTACATGCTCATGCCCGGTTAATATTAAATCTGATGTATTTTCTACTTGTGTTCTAAATTCTCTTGCATTATCAGGTTCTATCCAATGGAACGGATGATGCAAGATACTGATAGAAATATCTCCTTTATATTTTTGAATCTCTTCGGAGTACCTTGTAATAGGAAAATACATCCCTCCAGCATTTTCTTTAAGTTGTGAAACCCAAGCCGTATTATACATGTTAAAAATGAGTGTATAGTCACCAATACTATACCTAAAAATACGTAATAATTTATCGGTATATACCTGACAATCATTATCAGAATAAAGGCTGTCAAATTCAAAAAAGTTTTTTTGCACCTCACAGCAACCTGCTATCATACTCTCATCTAAAACACCTAATCCATTTTGTTTTAGATTGTTAATTATTAAATCTCTTATTGTATTAGGTTTTAAATCACAATCATGATTTCCTGGTATCATTAGAATTTTAATTTTTTTCCCTAAATAATCAAATAGTTGATTTTGCAAAGTATCTATTATATCTATTGCAACTTCATACTCTTTTTCTTGACCAGAAAAGGCAACATCTCCAGAAATAATTAAAAATATTTCCTCAATCCCAATTAATTCATTCCTTAATGCAGAATAAATATTTTGTACCTTAGAAAGTATATGATTATCCTCATTTTTCAAATGGATATCACTTAAATGAATAATACCTACCTTCATACGCAATCCCCTTTTACTTTTTATTGAATATCTGAATGGAATTATTTAAAATGCAAAATTAATACATTTTATATTCTATTATATACCATTTATAACATAAAAAAATAAGGACTAAACTTTATTCTTTAGTCCTTATTCCTATAATATTTATTTAATACTTAAACCAAATTAATTGTCCTATCTTTATGGATAATTTACCGTTACTTATAATATGGTTCACCCTATAAAAAGAAAATCCCTATTCAACAATAGAGGGAGTACATAATCGTTTGTAAAGGTATACCTTTACAAACATAGGAGACCTATCTATGAAACGTTGAAACATCAAGTTTACAAAGGTGGTTCGAATTATTTTATAAACGTTTATTTTTAATGAACACCTTTATAAACAAAAATGGTATAATTGCGGTAACTAATGTAAGGAGAATAAAAAACGTGGCAAATATTTATGGATATATACGTGTAAGTACAAAAGATCAAAATGAACAACGTCAGTTACATAAGATGATGGAACGAGGTGTGGAAGCTCGACGCATTTTTGTCGATAAAGCAAGTGGACGACATTTTGATCGCCCTCAATATCAATTATTACGAAAAATATTAAGTACAAGTGATATTGTTTACATAGATGCCTTAGATCGTATGGGCCGCAATTATGATGAGGTAATTTCAGAATGGAAGTATATAACAAGAGAATTACAAGCTGATATCATAGTTTTAGAAAATGAAACCCTGTTTGATAGTCGGAAATTTCGTGAGATGGGTGATATGGGTCGATTGATGGAAGATCAATTTTTATCTTTGCTATCCTATGTTGCAGATCAAGAGCGCAAAAAAATTCATCAGCGACAAGCAGAAGGGATTGCGGTAGCTAAATCTCAAGGAAAACATTTAGGCCGTCCTCAATTGAATCTTTCGACCTTAAGCAAACAACAAATATATATAATAGAAGAAACTCATTCAAAATGGAAAAGTGGAGAAATAACCGCTATTATGTTTATGGAAATGTTAGAGCTAAAGAAAAACACCTTTTATAAAATAATGAAGGAATATGAAGAGAACAAATTACAAACTAACTAAATGAAGAATAAGAGCCGGATGTTTCTCAGAGTAGAAAATCCGGCTCATTTTATGTTGAAATTTGCTTAGCATATATTTTCGTTAAACTGTGGGCGAGATCCCATAAAGATAAAAACCAAATATTAATTAGACATTGAATTATATACATAATTTCTTTTAAAGAATGAAGCGATAAGGCTCCTAACCGCAAGGACTGCAGGGATCGCCTAATTAATTAGAGTTCAATAGAACTCTTTACTTATGAATCCGTCACTTCTAAACAAAGTGAAAAGGGAGGTAGTTCAACCTCTGCCCATAAACATAAGATTTTTAAAAAAAGGACCTCTTAACATACAAAAAATGTATAAAAGATATATGTTATAAATATATATCTTTTATACATTTTATATCTATCCTTATGATTTCATAAAGTTATTTTTTCGTTAATGCTTTTGCTTGTTTAATTCTTGCAAATATAGAGCTAGACTTATACACTAATACAGCCCCGTGATACAAACGAATATTAACTGCAAACAGTATAATAATAGTAATTACTAAAATACTTATTGAAGCAATAGGCTCCCATAACATTAGCTCTGTCGTATTCATTCTCATTGGCATAATCATTGATGATGTAAATGGAATGAACGAAAAAACTTTTACAATTATATTATTTGGATCAACAATTCCAAAAGTCATTACAAAAAAACCTACCATTACGAGCATAACTGCAGGTAATAAAGCTTGACTAGTTTCCTCAACCTTTGTAACAAGAGCACCCAATAATGCCCCAATGAATAAGTAGAGAACATATGCTAATAGAATAAATAAAATAGTAAATATGAAATATGAAATAGAAATCATTTCTATTACATCTTTTATAACATCCCAGTACTCTCCACCAATTAAATACGTTATACTAAACGCATATGCAACTATTATTACTATTTGAGTCACACCTACACAAAGAATACCCACAATTTTTGAAAGTAGATGCGTTGTGGGTGATACACTAGATATTAATATTTCCATTATTCGTGTACCCTTTTCACTTGCCACATCTGTTGTAATCATCGATAAGTAAGAAAGAATAAATATATAAATTAGAAATCCTACTGCATATGAGACAATAGCACCTAATTCCTCATTTTGATTGTTCTTTTCAGTATTATTTAGGTTAGTTTCTTTCAAATTTATATTTGAATTCAATATTTTTTGTGCTTGTTCGGAATTTAATTTCATTTGTTCAATTGTAAAAAGCTGATTACTTGTTTTTAAGTCTTGTGTAATAAGTGACATTTCGCTAACAGATAATGAATCTTCTGTTCTTAACTCTGCTTCTAACTGATTGCTAGCGTTTGATTTTAAAAGTAGTACGGCATCAGCTTTCCCATCTTTGACTTTTTTATCCGCCGATGAAACATCACTGTTTAATTTTTGATATTTTATTGTTTTGGTATCCTTTAAAAATGAAGTAATATTTTCCTCAGCTTGATTAACAACTATAATTTTTGTTGAACTACTTTCGGAATTTATCAGCTTTTGAACTTTTGGCCATAATACAAGAGCTGTAATTATCAAAAGAATAAGAGTTGTTGTGATAATAAACATTTTATTTTTCAGCTTTTCAGTATATATATGAGAAGTTAAAAATTTGAAGTTAGACATGCTTTTCACCTACTTTAATTTTAAATATGTCTTCTAGAGATAAATAATCTAGGCTAAAACGCTCAATAAACCCTTTTTGGGTAACATAGTTAAAAATATTAGGAGCTACAGACTCATTCTCCAACAACATATGATAATAATTTTTTTGTTTAGTTATATTAATTACTCCAGGAAGTACACTCAATTCTTCTTTTGAAAATGGTCCTCGAATAGTCAAATTAACTTTTCCAAAACTCTCTTTTAACTTATCAATTGAACCGGAATATAGCGATTTCCCTTTACGTAATAAACATATATTATTACAGAGTTCTTCAACATGATCCATACGGTGACTAGAAAAGATAATTGTTGTACCCATTTCTTTCAATAAAATAATAGACTCTTTTAGTAAATTCGCATTTATAGGATCCAACCCACTAAATGGTTCATCTAAGATTAAAAGTTTAGGTTTATGTATTAAACTTAAAATTAATTGTACCTTTTGTTGATTTCCTTTTGATAGAGTTTCTGTTAATGATTTACGTTTATCTTCTAACTCAAATTTTTTGAGCCAATACGTTATCTCATCTTTTAATACATTCTTTTCTTTTCCCTTTAAACGTCCAAATAATAAAATTTGCTTTTCAACAGATAATTTAGGGTACATTCCTCGTTCTTCCGGTAAATATCCAATGTTACTACTTCCTAAGTTACCCTTATTACCAGAATCCCACTTAATTGTTCCTGAAGATGGTTCTAATAAACCTAAAATCATTCTAAATGTTGTCGTTTTACCTGCACCATTTTGTCCAATTAAACCAAATATCTCTCCAGGTGGAACTTCAAATGATAAATTATCTACGGCTATAAAATCCCCATATTTCTTTGTGATGTTTTCAACTTTCAATACTGACACCAACCTTTTAAACTATTGTATATCCATAATCAATTATAATGTTTTGCCCTCGAATCGCTCTGCTTTTATCTGATATAAGAAATTCTAAAGTGTTAACTACATCTTCATTATCAAGCAAACGTCCATATGGGATTTTTTTTAATAATTTTTTTCCTTCATGTGTAGAAAAATAATATTCATTACTTTCATTTCTAATGTAAGTTGGAGAAATACAATTAATTTTTATATCTTTCTCTTTATCTTGTAAAAAATCTATTGTTAGATTTTTTATTAGATGTATAAGTGCAGCTTTAGATGTACCATAATCAATTCTATTTTCATGAGCAACAACACCATTTTGTGAAGCAATTGCTACTATTGAAACTTCTTTATTTAGGAATCTATATATTCCCTTTAAAAAAAACAAAAAGGCTGACAAGTTAGTCTCCATTGTGTGATTCCAAGTCTCTTTAGAAATGTCATAAAAATTACTAATGGAATTTATTCCAACTAAATTCACAATAGCATCTACTTTGAAGTTATTTTCTTCTAATAAAGAAAATAACTCACAGTAAGTATTAGAATTTGATATATCAAATTCTAATGACACAATATTGGTATCTATAATGTTTTTTTTCAATTTTTTATCTAAGCAAATCATATTGTATTTTCCACTGAAATGTTTTTGTACGGTCTTGCCTAAATATCCTTCAGACCCTAATATAATCATGTTCTTCATATAAAACACCCTCACACTACTATATAAATTTAATAATCTTGTTCGATACTTTTTATGATAATGTAAAGTGCTTTCTTTAATTTTTCTTCTTCAATAAGTAATGGTGGAAAAATAGTTAAACCACATTCATTTAATGTTGGAGAATTATAGTAATACGTTAGCACTCCGAAATTTTTTAACCGATCCAATATACGATACATTACTTTCAAATCTTTTAATGGAATAGACAACATGCTACCTTGCCCTCGAAATTCAATGTTTTTTGAATTTAAAGAATTTCCATACAAAGACTCTATTTTCTTAACTTGTTCAACAATTAGACTTTCATATTTTCTATAAAATGATAATGTCTGTAAAGCAGATGATATTCCTAAAATATTTCCATTTTGCGTTGAAAAATGTTCAATATGACTAGATTGTAACCCATTGATGATTTTTTCATTTATAGCTACTACTCCGAAAGGTAATATGCCGTTATTAATAGCTTTACTTAGTATTAAAATATCTGGTGCATAATTTAAATCATAATATTTAAATCTAGAACCTGTTCTATAAAATCCGGTTGCAACCTCATCAAAAACAATTAATATATCATTCTCTTTGCATACCTTCATTATGCTATTTAAATATTCATTAGGAATTGTTAATGTTCCAGATGAACCAATTATAGGCTCTAATAAAAATGCAGAAATTTTATCCGCATTATTAGTTAAATATGCTAGGATATTTTCTAAAGATATTTTGTCTGTAGGATAAGTTTTGAATTCAATATTGTTTATTTTTGGTTCATATATTTCTGTAATTTCTTGATCTATACCACTAACTGACATACCACCAAAGAAAGTGCCATGATATCCTTCTCGAAAAGATAGTATTATTTTTTCCTTCCCAGCAAACTGCCGAATAAGTTTTATTGATAATTCTGTTCCTTCAGAACCACTATTTGTGTAGAATATCTTTGAAAAGTCAGATTGATTATTATTGATAAAATCCAATAATGCATCTGCATATTCATTATAAATTTCATGTTGATATGAATGAATATCTAAAAAAGGAATCCCCTTTTTAAATATTTCCGAAAAAGATTTCTCTATTTCTGCATAAAGTTCTACATTATAGCCTAAAGACACATTCCACAGCCCGCTTCTTAAATCCAAATATTTTTTACCAAAGGTATCAAATATATATGTTCCTTCCATTCTTTTTACATTTATATCAAATTGAGGTTCCTGATCAAGCGCCCCCATCGGAATACTATAACTTCGACTACTCATTTTTTCTCATCTCCACTAATAGATATATATTCTCTTTTAACAGAACATTAAGAGAATAATTATTCCTCTCACACATTTCATTTAATATGTCCAGAGTATATAATTTTTCAAGGGAATAACCCAATTTATTAGGGATACTATAGCTACGATGCTCCATTTTTTCTCATCTCCACCAATAGGTATACATTATTTTCTACCAGAACATTAAGAGAATAGTTATTGCGCTCACAAATTCCATTTAATATTTCTAAACTATATACATTTTTAACAGAATAACCTAATTTTTTTTGGTTTTCGCCCTGTAAGTACACATTTAAAATAAAGTGTGGATAGCTCAAATAATTAGCAAAAAAGATTTTCTTACCTTTCTGAGTTGAAATATTTACTTTTCCATCTAGTTTGTCGAGAGAATCTGGATTAATAAAATCAAATATAATGGATCCACCTTCATCAAGTAATTCTTTGATGGTCATTACGAAACTTTCAAAATCTTCGTGAGAGAACAAAGAAATTGTAGTTGCAGGAATAATAATTTTCGAAAAAGATATTCCCATTTCACGTAATTCCTCTGTATCTTGTACTCTTATATTAAATATTTTATGTCTATATTCGCTTAATATATAACTAGTCATCTCTTGTGAGGGCTCTATTCCATATATATTAAAACCCTGCTTGGAAAGGGGATTAAATATACGCCCCGACCCAGAACCAATCTCAAGAATAACATCATCTTTAGCTAATATGTTTTTAAACATCTCTAAATCATCTTTGTTTAACTCTTGATTATAAAATGTTACAAAATCTTCATCTAAATAAACCTCATCTAGAATTTGAACATCCGGTATATCTAATTTCTTTTTAAATGGTCCAAAGAATTTTTTATCATGCATTCTTGATTAACTCCTTAAATTCATTTAATAGAATTTCATAGTTTTCACCTAAGGAAGACTTTACTTCAGAGTTATCTAGCATATCTTTTAAATATGCTTCTAGTAATAAGTGAAATACTTCATTAACTTTAAAAAACTGCCCCGTACTAACCGAGTAACACATTTGTGAATCTTCAGTTTTAATGCCTATCAAATTAAAATTGGAGTCATTATCTTGATATGGGAATTGGAACGAAGTATATGGGGTAATAAATTTGCTACATTTACTTTTAATTGAGCACATTAAACCTAAAAATAAAGGATAGAGTAATATCATTGGATTTTTAGTGCTGGTTACATTTTTATTATTACTTAAAATAATCATCAATTCTTGATAACTAAGTTCAATTTGTTTAGATAACCTATTAGTTCTTAAATAATCTTTATAGATACCATCAGCAGAATAAAATAACCTATTACATCCCTCTATATTAGCAATCGTAGCATAGTCAATATAGCCAAGAATCTGTGATTCATTCACAACTTGACTAGTTTCCTTTATACTATGTAATATATTGTCCAATTCAGTTTTAGTTATAGTTATATACTCTTTTCTACTTATGGATAAATCTATTTCGTTTGTTGACAAGATTGGAAATGGAATCAGATCGGAATAGTTTTGACCTTCCATTGTTTCTTTACAATATATTGCACTATTAATGCCCATATTATTAAAGATTGTATCGCTTATCTCGTCTAATAGTCCCATATCATCTATGTATAAATGCTTAATTAATTTTTTGTTCAAATTAGCTGGATACATACCAGTAATTAATGCATGTCTACCATTTTTTAATTGATATGTCGAGAAATCTTTTTCCGTAATCGCTTCTAAGGAAGAAAAATCTATACTTTGATAAGCATCTAAGCATACTTCCTTATAGCCCATTAACTGTTGTAATTTATTATCATATAAATAGAAATTCACTTCTGACAAAGTATTCAAGTAATTTATTAATTTAATTATTCGATTAGGGTTTCCCAAACAGATAAAGCAGTAATCTTCACAATCTTGAAAATCTAAATATTCCAAAAAATCAAGAATTGAATTGTTATCAAAATCAAAACAGTCTAAATCATAATTCCCTTGAATTAAGTTATTTTGATTAATAGCTTGTAACATTCCTATTTTATTTTCACTTATTATTGTTACTAACTCCATTTTACTTATTCCCCTCTAATCAATATGATATATCATTTTTTAACATTTTTTGATACTTAACTAGTTTTTTAATTACATGATATAGAATAATAATACTCCAAGCAGTAACTATATAAATGCTCCATTGACCTATGTGTATTTTTGTTAATTTGTTCAAATAATAAATTGAATATGACCAAATTCCAACTACCCCTAAACCAGATAATAAACCATATATACATAATACTGTTTTTTCAGTTGTATTAAATTTATTACGGTATTCCCCATACTTTCTTCCTTGAAATGAAAGTAAATATTTAAAACTTTTTCCTCTTAAATTTGTGATATTGGTTAATTGGACCAGTATCCAATAACCATCTAATTTAATTATTGGGGTTAAGTTAAATATTATATTAACAATATTAAATCCTATATAATAAATCAGCAGATCAATATTTTTTCCGTTAGAAAATAATATAAAACACAAAATGGAAGAAATACAAATTAATATAATTTGGCTGAATACTCCTCCTAATAAAACCAGCAATTTATGTCGTTTTTTCTTGAATAAATATATAGAACTAACATCACAATAAAAGGCAGGACTTAAATATAAAAACATTACGCCTATTTCTTTGACTTTACCACCAAAACGATAACATAAGATTGCATGCGCCATTTCATGCACAAATATTGTTAAAGTAATAAGTATATACATAGAAATTATAATACCGATATTTACATTACTAAATTTAACTGTACCCATCCATTCATTTATGTTTAAAAATAAAGTAGTCATTCCTACTATCACAATTGTTAAAAATAAAGAAAGAATTATTGGAATATGTTTTCCTGTATAAAGCCATTCATTCTTCGCGAAAAAATCCGATGGATTTTTTCTAAATAGATAAAACCGAGACAATTCACTTTTCTTTTTTTTATGGGCTAATTTTAACGATTTTTCCTCACTCAAAAATCCTAGACTTTCGTAATTTTCCCATAAAAATTGTTGTTGGTCTTTTGATAAAAATGTACTAGTTGTGTCTTGTCCTTTATATATATCTAATAAATATTGAACTTCAACATTCCCAACTTTTATATAAGATTGTGTAATAGTGTTGGTCAATATATATGATGTTTCTGACGTTTTTTGTAAATTTATGAAATCTGGAAGTTGATGCATTCGCTTCCTCCATATACTCATTATTTGACAATAGAGCCTAGAAATAAAATTTCTAGGCTCTATTCATTAATTTAAGTTAAAGCAAGGGCAAGGGCACCAACAGCAGCTCCTGCTGCTGCTGCTCCATCTGTCACGCCTGATAAAAAGTCGTGCATTGCTCCTGGAGCAATTACTTCTTCCATAAGTTCGAATTGTAATGTTAATTCTGGATTAGTTACGTTTTCCATGTAAAATCTACCTCCCAGTTAATATTAAGTTAGAACTGCAATACCTACACCAATACCAATACCACTAACAAAGCCACCGCCTGCCATCCAACCCACTACATACGGATCCATGTTACCTGGTGCTTGCATAGTTTCTAATTTTTCAAACATTAATTTCTGCTTTTTCATTAGAAATACCTCCTTCTTTTGTTATTTGTGAATCTTTATATAGAAATATAATGACGATTCGATTTCATTATATTCCCATATATTTAAATAATCAACAGAATACTATAGTTAAATAGGACTTTTTCGTCACAATTTAGACACATTTGTCCTCTGAAATCTATATATTTTTTTTTACATTTATGACTACAAATAATGTACAATGGTATTTATTACATAATAGACAACTAGAATAATACATAGTTAATGTATAGTAATAAATAACACTAAAAGAGAATACAGGTTTGATTTTTTCTATAATTTATACAAACTAACATGATATTATTCTATTAAAAGGTAATACATCACTATAAATTTTTATAATATTATTTAGAGATGTATTAATAGGAGGTGAGGAATTGGTCAAGAATTTACCTTTGCTAACATTGATGTTTATTACAGGTTGTATTATTTCATTAATTACATCTAAAGTAGAAATGATTCCTGCTTTGGAATGGACATTACGAGGAGTAGGGTTTATTATCACTATTTGGAGCATAATAGCTTTACTGTTACATCTCCGCATCTATAATAGCCCTAAAAAATAAAACAACTATAAATTTAAAAAATGCAAACAATTAAAATACATTTTAATTGTTTGCATTTTTTATTAATTGGATAACTAAAAACATGATTTTAGCGAAATAGACACATTCTTATGTAACTATTCCCAATAGTTGATGAATGAAGTTCACTTTATTCTGGATACACTCGCTCGACAAAGTAAGTTGTCTTTTTTAGAGTACTACTTATCCGTATGCCTAAGTTTAGAAGAGTAAATACGCGAATCATTAATATTTTGTTTTTTAGATAAAAAAACTCCCATTTAGTACTAAGTTGATATTAGTTTGACATATACTATGGATTATATTATTTTAATCATCAAATGCTATATTACTTAATAATGTATTGAATAAACTTTTAATTGAAGGTGATTATTTGTCCAAAAATAATATAATTGAAATGGATCAGTTAACAGATTTAGCATACTACATTCTTCTATCACTTCTTGAAGAAAAACATGGATACTCCATTATGAAGCATGTTGAAACTCTCACTAACGGAGAGGTTACAATTGGTCCTGCATCATTATATCCATCATTAAAAAAACTACAGCATGCGGGATTTATTCAATTACTTGAAGATAAGCATGACCGTAGAAAAACATATCTAGCTACTCAAAAAGGAAAAATAATATTGATGAATGAAATTGAAAGAAGAAGTAAAATGGTAGACCATGGGAAATCGGCTTTAAAAAGTTCTTTTACAAAGTTTCTTAACAGATAAAAACCGTATAGATTTACCGAAATTAATCACCTAATGGTAGGTGATTAATTTCGGTAAATACATAAAAAAGTTCTTTCGGGATGAAAGAACCTTTTTATGTAACACTAGTATCTTTTTTTACTTCTATTTCTTTTAATGAATCTATAAATTTTATCCATGACAAACGCTTCTTGTTCTTTCCAAATAGCCTCAGCTTCGTCTAATGTAACTACTTTCACTAATTCCTCAATTGCTGTATCTTTAACTAAAAATGTAGCTACAGTTCCTGTAGATGTTGAATATTTAGTAATAACTGAATCTATAATAGTATCAATTTCCAGTACATTCTTATTAGATTTATCTTCATTTGGATTACTTTCTTTTAATATTTTTTTATCAGAAAGTTCTTTTAATCGGGAGTTTAGAATAAATTCTACATAACCGATTGGCGAATCAATATCTGAACGAAAACGTATATCCTCAATTATCTCTAATACAATCTCCTTATGATTTGCCCATTTCTCAAAAACTTTTGGAAATACTTTTTCTTTACAACGTTCTTCAAATCTTTTAATTTTTTGCTCGAATGTATTTGGCTGTTGAAACTTATCTAATTTCTTTTCAAAATGAACTAAATCAGAATCTTTCCTTTTCTGAGCACGAATGATGAATCTAATTTTTTGTACTTTCCTACCTAGTTTAATTTCCTCAAATTCAAAAGAAATATCAGTTTTTTTGTTTAATTCTTTTTGAGAAGGCTTCAATACACGTTGCTTGAAATTTGCATAGTTAGGGTATACATCCATTGCATCTAAATAATACCTTAAATTTTCTAGACTAATTGTACGTTCCCTTAAATCTTCATATTGCTTAAGTAGTTCATAAATACGTATAGCATATGTACTTTTTAATTTAACAACATTAGCCAACCTATAGCTTGTAAATTTGCTGCTTAGTTCTAATAAGAATGGCTTTAATAAAGGATCGAAACGCATATCAATTGTCCCTTTATTTCTATTGTAAATTGCCGAAGAAAGCCAAGATACTTGTATTAATTCTTCCCCTACTCGAATTTCAATTACTTTAGATAATAGTTCCTTTGTAATTTTACTTAACTCTGTATATTTAGTAGATCCATTCAAACCAAGTAAATCATGAAATTGTTTAATTGGGAATGTGTATGTTTTAAAATCCCGGTCGTTGGGTTCAATATTACTAGCCAAACAAAGTAATATTTTTTGTTCAACTAAATTCAAACGTGAATTAGCTTCAATCAAAGTATTTGATTTGGAAACAATATTATTCTCTTTAATTTGTAAATCTTGATTTATAGACATATCTACATACGTCATTCCTTTCTTACCCCTATTGCTAAATTAACTATAACAAACAAAGTCAATTTGTTATAGTTAATTTATTTCAAAATCTTGTAATAGATTTCCAACTGTAAGATGTCTAAGTACTCTACATAACATAATTATGTAGAATACTAAAATAATGAAAATTAATCTTTTTAAATTAATAAAAATAAATATTATGTACCAAATTTGTTATCTTTTAAACCGTTTTTGTTATAGATGAAACCAAATTTGTTATCTTTTAAACC
>NZ_JBQAGZ010000014.1:0-58568 GCF_051916605.1 Bacillus cereus group sp. MYBK195-1
GCCAGGATCAAACTCTCCAATAAAGTTAGTTTGTCTAGCATCTAAAATAAAAATTGACGTTTCACGTTGTTTGTTTCGTTCAGTTTTCAAAGAACTACTTAGTCGCTCATTTGCGACTTCCTTATGTTAACATCTTCATTTTTCAATGTCAACTAAGTTTTTAAATTTCTTTTTTGTCGTTTTCTGCGTTTTCGCATCAGCGACGGTTATTAATTTACCATATACAAACCGTTAACGTCAACACTTTTTAATAAAAAATTCTTTTTCTTACATAACGAATACATTCTTCTGTGTTAGCTACTCTCCGGAATAAACAGAAAATGATTTTATATCTTTCTTCCATGGCTTTTTTTACAACTTCATGAATACGCTCATCTTCAAAATCAAATAAAAGTTCCTCTAATTCTCTCTTCAATATGTATTCCATTTCTTTTCTTTCTTCTTTTGTCAACATCAGCCCAAGCAAACAATCACCTCAATAATTCCTTACGCAACAATAAACGTTCCGCTCATTTTCAATTATCACAATCCTATCATCCATTATATCCACTACTTACGATATTAATCCTTTGTTCTCTTTTTTATATTTACAGCATATATGTAACTGAAAAGGATTGGACAAAGGGGCGTAATATTATGTTTTTCTTTTTTATTACGAGTAAGAGAAATTTTAAACACATTAGCTTAATAGTGATACTGTCCTTATTTACAGCATGGCTACTCTTTTTAAAAACATATTCACATGAATCTGCTTTTTCAACTGCTACAGGCCCTAAAGTAATTTACAAAGGAGACACCGCTAAAAAGCAAGTTGCATTTACGTTTGATATTAGTTGGGGAGACAAAAAAGCAATTCCAATCCTAGATACTCTTAAAGAAAGAGAAATTAAGAATGCAACATTCTTCCTTTCTGCTGCATGGGCCGAAAGACACCCCGATATTGTAGAGCGAATCATGAAAGACGGACACGAAATTGGTAGTATGGGGTACAATTACACATCCTATACTTCTCTAGAGACAAATGAAATAAGACGAGACCTTTTACGAGCACAAGATGTTTTTACGAAACTTGGTGTAAAACAAGTCAAGCTGTTACGTCCACCTAGTGGCGAATTTAACAAAGCAACCCTTAAAATCGCAGAATCACTTGGATACACCGTCGTGCATTGGAGTAATAATTCAAACGATTGGAAAAACCCAGGTGTAAATAACATCGTTTCCACTGTCTCTAATAATTTGAAAGGTGGAGATATCGTCTTATTACACGCATCCGATTCTGCCCTTCAAACAAATAGAGCTTTACCGCTGCTCCTGCAAAAAATAAAAAGTGATGGATATGAGCAAATATCCGTGTCACAACTTATTTCCAACACAAGTACGAAAAGTGAAGATGTGAAGTAGCTTCTTCCCTACTACTCTTCACGCATAAAAAGCTCTACTACCTTTCAAGAAGGTGGTAGAGCTTTTTTAATCATACCATTTCCAGCATTATAACTGCTGGTGTATAAAACCTCTCTCTATTAAGCTGATTTACTTGTTTTTCCGATTAAACGATGTAATACAAGTAATTGATACGCATTACATAACAATAGCGGTATAACCATTAAATATAGCCAATCTGTATCATTAATCCGAAGCGCCGGTACCCATTCAAGGATTGTTACAACAACCATAAAGAACAGAGCTGGCACAAATGCTTTTTTATTTGTTTCTTTACTTTTTACATAAGCAACAATTGCTCCAAACACAAATAATATTCCAGCAACAAGTATGTTATTCCCTAACGAGACTTCCCCATTTGCAATAAGTACAGATCTTAAATACACAAAATCAAATAATACGAATGCAATAAAGAAGAGCTGGACTGCATTCCATAAAGAAGATGAGCGAAACATCCCTAGTCCAAAACGGTGGATTGTTAAATATGCAAAGAATCCCATTTGACTTATAACACTAAAAATAAATCCTACACCCATCAGCCAGAAAGATACTGCCAAAATCTCCTTACCGTCGAAATTTTGAAAAAATTCATTGTACTTGTCCCACTCCAAAACAAAACCAATAATAACTGTGCTAATCCCACCAAGAAACAACGTCGTTAAAAATAGTCGTACCCACTTGCGGCTATTCACAACACATCCCCCATTATCCTTATATTTCTAATTAAATTGTATCAATGACAATTTCAAAAAGCTAGCCATGTTCATGTATAAATTCCTTAAAGATATTTATATTAAAAAGAGAGAACTGTGCTGAAAGGAGTTCCAACTTATGAAACGGATGCTATTCATTTTCGTTTCTTCTTTTCTACTTATCGCACTTGCAGCATGCGCACAAGGAAAAGAAACGAAATCCGAACTAGATTACGATCAAACAAAGAAAATGATTGTTGATATTTTAAAAACAGATCAAGGTAAGAAAGCTATTCAAGATGTATTAACTGATGAAAAAATGAAACAAGCACTCATACTAGATGAAACAGTAGTAAAGAAAACGATTGAAGATGCCATGGTATCCGATAAAGGGCAACAATTCTGGGAAAAGCTCTTTAAAGATCCTGAGTTCTCATCAAAGTTTGCTAAAAGTATGGGGAAAGAACAAACTCAATTAATGAAAACCTTACTAAAAGACCCTGAATACCAAGCAGGCGTTATAGAAATTATGAAAAATCCTGAAGTAGAAAAAATGATGTTACAAACAATGAAGAGTAAAGAATACCGTCAATATCTACAACAAGTACTAACAGAAACTGCTGAAAGTCCACTCTTCCAAGCCAAGATGATTGATATCATTAGTAAAGGTGTGCAAAAAGCTGAAAAAGGCGGATCTGGTAAGAAAGAAGCAGGCGGTGACGGTGGTTCTCAAGGCGAGAAGAAGGAAGAACAGTAAAAAATAATAACTATAATAACGAGTGAACAATGTATACATTGTTCACTCGTTATTACTTTATCTTACTATTAACAGACAAAATGGACCCCCTCTAGTTAAGCGAAAGGTTTACTAACAACAAAAGCCTTATTGTTGTCAGTAACAGGTGAACCCCACTAATTAAAGTTTCACTTTATTTTTGTGTAACAGCTGTTTTATCAATTACTGTTTCAGCTATTTTACTATAAATAATGCCCGTTGTATGTGTATCTTCATATACTGAAGGAGCAAAGTCTTCTTTATTCCAATCGGGTTGTTGTAGCGGAATTCGACCAAGAACATTCGTTTGTAATTCGGTAGCTAACTTATCTCCCCCGCCTTTTCCAAATACATATTCTTTCTCACCAGTTACCTTACTTTCAAAATATGCCATATTCTCAACAACACCAAGAATACTATGTTCAGTGCGCAATGCCATCGCTCCAGCACGCGCTGCTACAAACGCAGCTGTTGGATGAGGCGTCGTTACAATAATCTCTTTGCAAGATGGCAACATTGAGTGCACATCTAACGCAACATCACCTGTGCCTGGTGGCAAATCTAGTACTAAATAATCTAAATCGCCCCATTCTACTTCTGTGAAGAAGTGGTTTAACATTTTCCCAAGCATAGGTCCTCTCCAAATAACTGGTGCATTATCCTCTACAAAGAAGCCCATTGAGATTACCTTTACACCTAAACGTTCCACCGGAATTATCTTGTCACCTCTTACGATAGGACGTTTTTCTATCCCCATCATGTCTGGCACACTAAAACCGTAAATGTCCGCATCGATAATACCAACTTTTTTTCCTAAACGAGCTAAAGCAACTGCAAGGTTAACCGAAACAGTTGATTTTCCCACGCCACCTTTTCCACTCGCTACCGCTAAGAATGTTGTTTTTGAATTAGGTGACAATAAAGATTCACTTTGCTCTTCTTCTTGTTCCGGTGCAAACTGAGCTAATTCCTCTTCTGTAAATTCTGCAAAACGAAGTCCAACTGTTGCTGCCCCAAGTTCTTTTACTAACTTTACAATTCCAGACTGCAACTGCATTTGTTCCGCTGTACCGGTTTTTACGATTGCAATTTTGACACTCACATGTTCCTTCTCTGGCTTGACTGTTACCTCTTTAATTGCACTTGTTTCTTTTAAAGTTTTATGTAAAAACGGATCTACAATCCCTTCTAACGCTTCAACCACTTGCTCTTTCGTTACCATAATTAGCCCAGCCCCCTGTATGAAAAATAACGTAATGTTAATTGAATTTATCTCTGCTTATTCTTGAAATAAATGCGTTTACATTTCCAGTATAACATATTTTCCGAAAACTTCGTTAACGAGAGAAGCTCAAAAAAATCCTCCTTATTCTGGAGGATTTCCTTTTTCCGTGAAATAACGTAATATACCACGGTATATTGCAGCTGCTACCTTTTGCTGATATTTCTCCGAATTTAACATATACCTTTCGTTCACATTCGATAAAAAGCCAGCTTCAATTAAAGCACCTGGTGTTTTAGAATACTTTAATAAATACACATGCGAAATAGTCTTAGCAGAACGATTCGTGTTCTCTAAACTTGTTCTCAATTCAGCCTGTATAAATTTTGCAGCACGTTCATTTTCAATTGAAGAGCGGTAATAGAACGTTTGTGCGCCTTTCGATCCACTACTAGTTAAAGCATTTAAATGAATACTTGCAAAAAAGTCTACATCAGGTTTATTGATGATTTCTACACGTTTTTTTAAATCCTCTGCTTTACGTCTGCTATATGACTTTGTATCTTTGTTAGCTAAATCATAATCTCCCTCACGCGTTAAAATGACTAGTGCACCTTGTTCTTGTAAATAGTCTTGTACCTTTTTTGTAATTTCAAGCGTAATATCCTTTTCTATAATATCCTTTCCACCAACAGCCCCTCCATCTGGTCCACCATGCCCAGCATCTAATACGATTACTTTCCCTGATAAGGGTAAATTCCAAGCACGCCACGATTTTGTAATTTGAAATTCTTGTTTGACTAAAAAAAACAATACAACCGCAGCGAGTGCAAAAGAGATAATTCGAATTCTCTTCATACCTTTCCTCCTCCAGCTAGTCCCTCTAATTACTTATATGGGACAAGAGGAAAGTTTATGCTTGTCTTAATGAAGCTTTAATCGATATCTTCTTTCACCTTTTTCATACCCTTCTTGCCACCACAATCCTATAAACTGCTGACAAGATTCAAAAAGTAATTCCTCATCTTTCAACTTTATTTCTCGCATAGTCATACTCGTTAAAAATTGAAATAGCGTTTCAGTTAATTGTTGTTCTTCTTCTAAAGCTCTATATTTCACATCAAAAAACGATTCACCATAATAACCAAATTTACTATATCTCGCTCCTAATAAATAAGATTCTATCCCTAATTCAATACAGTAATCTTCATATTGACGATGAAGCTCTTGCATTTGAAAGGCATCACGAATATTTGAACGCAATGTTTTTAATGATAATTCCCGCAACATCTTCCGCTCGTATTTTAACTGCTTTTCTTTTTGTTTTTCTTGTAAGCTGACAATGACATTCATAGTACTTATAAACCTCCCTAATACGTATTAGTCTAAACTTCTAAAGAAGAAGCATACGCGTGGCGGTAGCACTAAAATATTCCAAGCTATAAAAATTGCAAAAGAGGAATGAAACATAAAAAAACCCCAACCAAAATGGTTGGGGTTTGTAGTTCGCAAAAATTAACGTTTTGAGAACTGAGGTGCACGACGTGCGCCTTTAAGACCGTATTTTTTACGCTCTTTCATACGTGCGTCACGAGTTAATAGACCTGCACGTTTTAGTGTTAGACGGTATTCTGGATCAGCTTTTAATAAAGCGCGAGAAATACCGTGACGAATAGCACCAGCTTGACCAGTGTATCCACCACCATTTACGTTTACAAGTACATCGTAGTTACCTAAAGTTTCTGTTGCAACTAGAGGTTGTTTCACTACTTCACGTAATGCAGCAAATGGGATATAGTTTTCAAAATCACGACCGTTAATGATAACGCGTCCTTCGCCTGGAACTAGGCGTACGCGCGCTACTGAACTCTTACGACGTCCAGTGCCATAGTATTGAACCTGTGCCAAAGTAAGCCCTCCTTTAATTAATTATCCGCGAAGTTCGTAAACTTCTGGTTTTTGTGCTTGGTGTGGATGCTCTGCTCCAGCATACACGTTAAGTTTCTTAGAAACTTGACGGCCTAAGCGTCCTTTTGGAAGCATGCCTTTAATTGCAAGCTCTAACATTTGTACAGGGTAGTTTGTACGCATTTCAAGAGCTGTTCTTTGCTTAAGTCCACCTGGGTGGTTAGTGTGACGGTAGTAAATTTTATCGTTTAATTTATTACCTGTTAAATGAATTTTCTCAGCGTTAATAATAATTACATGATCACCCGTGTCAACGTGTGGTGTAAATGTAGGTTTGTTTTTACCACGTAAAATGGATGCTACTTCACTAGCAAGGCGACCTAAAGTTTGACCTTCAGCATCAACCACATACCATTTACGCTCAACTTCGTTAGCTTTTGCCATAAAAGTCGTACGCATGTGTTTCCCTCCTCGTTATCTTTTCCATAGAAAAAATCTATTGTTTATCTTAAACACGATTTCCTTCCGGGGCTAATCGTGGTTTTAGAAACAATACCATATGTTATGATATACTTTTGAGTTTCTAATGTCAAGCAAATGTTACACCAGGATTAGTTGTTATAGTTTACCTCCCATAAGTAAAGCCCATGACCTGGAGCCATCTTTCCAGCAAACTGACGATTTTGTTTCGCTAAAATCTCTGGAATGCTATCAGGATCAAGCTTTCCTTGCCCTACGCTAAGTAACGTACCAACAATAATTCTGACCATATTATATAAAAATCCATTACCTACAAAACGAAAAATTATTTCATCATCTTGTTCAATTAACTCGATTTCATAAATTGTTCGCACTTTATCTTTTTTGTCAGTTTTTGCCGAACAAAAAGAAGTGAAATCATGCGTTCCAATAAAATAAGGAATTGCTTTTCTTATAGAGTTGATTTCGAGCGGGTATGGATATTGATATACGTAATTTCTACGGAATACATCCGCAGTCTTTGATAATAATACACGATAACGATATTCTTTTTTCTCAACACCGTAACGTGCATGAAATTCTTCTGTTTTTTTCTCTACTTGCCTAATAACAATATCATCTGGCAACATTGTGTTTAAAGCATTACTCCATTGCCACTCTTCAAGAGACAAAGGAGTATCAAAGTGTATTACTTGTCCTTTTGCATGAACTGTAGAATCTGTTCTACCAGATGCCTGAACACGAACAAGTTCTCCCTTATGCAATTTCTGCAATGCTTTTTCTATCTCCTGTTGAACAGTACGATGGTTCGGCTGAATTTGATAACCACAAAAATGCATGCCATCATATGCAACCGTACATTTTATTCTATCCATTTCTCTATTCTCCATTACGATCGCACCCATGCCAAAATACAAGCTAAACAAAATAAGCTGACAATCGTTACTGTATCGCTTGTTTTCCAGCGTAGTTGCCTAAATTTAGTACGTCCTTCACCACTTTGATATCCACGAGCTTCCATCGCAATGGCTAAGTCCTCTGCACGCTTAAAAGCACTGATAAACAGAGGAACGAGCAGTGAAATAATAGCTTTCATTCTATCTTTTATCGGTCCCCCGGCAAAATCAATACCACGTGACGCTTGTGCTTTCATTATTTTACTCGTTTCATCCATTAATGTCGGGATAAAACGAAGAGAAATTGACATCATTAATGCGATTTCATGAACAGGAACCTTTATACGCTTCAACGGCTTTAATAACGTCTCCAAACCATCTGTAATTTCAATAGGTGTCGTCGTTAACGTTAATAATGTCGTCATTAAAATAATAACGAAGAATCGTACAGAAATGTATATCCCTTGCTCTAATCCTTTTTCATATATCGAAAACCAACCAAGCTGGAATAGTACATCCCCCTCTTTATTTGTAAAAATATGCAGGAAAAATGTAAAAAGAAAAATCCATAAAATTGGTTTTAAGCCCGAAAGTACATAACGAATCGGCACTTTTGCAAAAAATAAAGCAATGAGTGCATATAAAAATAAAAATCCATATGAAATCGCATTATTTGCTAAGAAAACAACAAATACATATAAAAAGACAATCAGCAGCTTCGTACGTGGATCAAGTTGATGAATAAGTGAATTCCCCGGGATATATCTCCCAATAATCAACTGCTGCATGATTCATGACCACCTTTTCGTAACACCTGCACAACTTCATGAGTAAGATCCTCTAAAGATAAGGTAGCCTTTGGAATTGAAATACCAAACTTCTCTTCAATTGCACGTTTATACTTTAATGACATAGGAAGATCCACACCAATTTTCTCTAGTTCATCAGCATGTGAAAATACTTCCTCTGCACTTCCTTGCAAAAAGACCGTTCCTTTATGCATAACTACAATCTGCTCCGCATACTGAGCAGCATCCTCCATATTATGCGTTACAAGGATAACTGTAAGACCCTTCTCCTTGTGCAGCTTATAAAACATCTCCATAAGTTCGTTCTGCCCTTTTGGATCTAGTCCTGCTGTAGGTTCATCTAATACAAGCACTTCAGGTTCCATCGCCAGTACACCCGCTATAGCAACACGTCTCATTTGTCCACCACTTAATTCGAACGGAGAACGTGTTAACAGTTCCGGTTCTAGCCCTACAAGTTCAATTGCCTTTCTAGCCTTTTGCCTTGCTTCGTCTACAGATACTCCAAAATTAGTAGGGCCGAAACAAATATCTTTCTCCACAGTCTCTTCAAACAACTGATGTTCTGGGAATTGAAAGACAACCCCTACTTTTTTACGTAGTGGCTTTAGCTTTTTTTCTTTCTTTCCTGCCGAAATCAAATGTTCACCAATTTGAACTGTACCATTTGTCGGCTGCAATAAACCATTTAAATGTTGAATCATCGTCGACTTACCTGAACCAGTATGACCGATAATGGCATAATAGCCCCCACTTGGAAACGACACGTCTACATCATAAAGTGCGCGTCTTTCAAATGGAGTTTTATATTGATAACGATGCTCTACTTTTTGGAATGTAATCTCCAAAGTTCGTTCACCAAGCTTTCCATTGTAAGATGCGTATTTTGCAAGAGAATTTCATTTCTTTTTAATAATTCTGCTATTTTTACTGAAAACGGTACATCTAAGCCAATTTCTTGGAGCATATGAGAGGATTTGAAAATTTTTTCTGGAGTCCCTTCCTCTAATATTTCTCCCTTATTTAAAATAATGACACGATCTGACTGTGCCGCTTCTTCTAAATCGTGCGTAATCGATAACACAGTAATACCTTTTTGAGTAACAAGCTGTCTAACCGTTTCTACTACTTCACGTCTCCCTTGAGGGTCTAACATTGACGTTGCTTCATCTAATATTAAAATAGATGGTTGAAGTGCTAAAACGCCTGCTATTGCCACTCGCTGCTTTTGCCCACCGGATAAGGAATGAGGCTCATCATTAAGAAAATCTTCCATACGGACAAGTTGCAAGGCCTGTTCTAATCTTTCAATCATTTGTTCTCTTGGCATTCCGATATTCTCTAAGCCAAATACAACATCATCTTGCACTGTTGTTCCAACAAATTGATTATCTGGATTTTGAAATACCATTCCAATTTGTTTTCGAACATCCCATACCGTTTCCTCTGATAAAACCATTGTATCATTTATTATAATAGTCCCTGCTTCTGGCAAAAACAAACCATTCAATAATTTTGCAAGTGTAGACTTTCCTGAACCGTTTTGTCCAATAATAGATACCCATTCTCCCTCATATAAGGAAAATGAAACATCTTTTAATGCATAAGTGGCTGCCCCAGGATATTGAAATGATATATTTTTTATCCGAAGTTTCTCTTTTTTCAATAGAAGGCACCCTTTCCTTCGCCAAGTTAGCCTATTTTTATATTTAAAAAAAAGGGCCATGACCAGTTTCTTGAAAAGAACTGTCCTGCCCTTTTAATTATCATTATACTAACTCGATAATTACCATTGGTGCTGCGTCTCCGCGACGTGGACCAATTTTTGCAATACGAGTGTATCCGCCTTGGCGCTCAGCATAGCGTGGAGCTACATCAGCGAATAGTTTTTGAAGTGCATCTTGACCAGTCTCAGCGTTAGCTACTTCATTGCGAATGAAAGCTGCTGCTTGACGACGAGCATGAAGATCTCCGCGTTTACCTAAAGTGATCATTTTTTCCACTACAGAACGAAGTTCTTTTGCACGAGTTTCTGTCGTTTGGATGCGCTCGTTGATAATTAAATCAGTAGCTAAATCACGTAACATAGCTTTACGTTGCGCACTTGTACGGCCTAATTTTCTGTATGCCATTCGTAGTTCCCTCCTTTGTTGATGGGTTTAAATCCTCAGTCGTCTTTACGTAAACCTAAACCTAATTCCTCAAGTTTATGTTTAACTTCTTCTAAGGATTTACGTCCTAAGTTACGAACTTTCATCATATCTTCTTCTGTTTTGTTCGCAAGCTCTTGTACAGTATTAATTCCTGCACGTTTTAGGCAATTATAAGAACGAACAGAAAGGTCTAGTTCTTCGATAGTCATCTCAAGAACTTTCTCTTTTTGATCTTCTTCCTTCTCGACCATAATCTCAGCATTTTGTGCTTCATCAGTTAAACCAACAAAGATATTTAAATGCTCAGTTAAGATTTTGGCACCTAAAGAGATAGCTTCTTTTGGCCCGATGCTTCCATCCGTCCATACATCAAGCGTAAGCTTATCATAATTAGCCACTTGTCCGACACGTGTCTTTTCCACTTGGTAAGTCACACGTGATACCGGAGTATAAATAGAATCAATAGGAATTACTCCTATTGGTTGATCTTCGCTTTTATTTGCATCAGCTGGCGTATACCCACGGCCACGCTTTGCAGTTAAACGCACGCGGAAATGCGCATCTTTTGCTAACGTTGCAATGTGTAAATCTGGATTTAAGATTTCTACATCACTATCGTGAGTAATATCAGCAGCTGTGACAATACCTTCGCCCTGTACATCAATTTCCAACGTCTTCTCTTCTTCAGAGTAGATTTTAAGAGCTAACTTTTTCAAGTTTAAGATGATCGTCGTAACGTCTTCTACTACGCCCTCAACTGTTGAAAATTCATGTAATACGCCATCGATTTGGATAGCAGTAACAGCGGCACCAGGGAGTGAGGATAAAAGAATACGACGTAAGGAGTTACCCAAAGTAGTACCATATCCACGCTCAAGCGGTTCAATTACGAATTTACCATATTTAGCATCTTCGTTAAGTTCAACCGTTTCGATTTTCGGCTTTTCGATTTCAATCATTAACTAAACCCTCCTTCAAAACGTCGAAACCCCGGTTAAACAAAGGTATAACCCCTGTCTAACCGAAAGTCCCCCTTAGGCAGTTCCCGATTGTGCACAACAAGCGATGTTTCTGTACGAAATTTCTCGATAATGCATCATATCCATTATAGACAAAAGGGAAAATTCTATACAGAAAAATTACACACGACGACGTTTTGGTGGACGACATCCATTATGAGGAACTGGAGTAACATCTCTAATTGCTGTTACTTCTAGACCTGCAGCTTGAAGAGCACGAATTGCAGCTTCACGACCAGCACCAGGACCTTTAACAGTAACCTCTAAAGTTTTTAAACCGTGTTCCATTGCAGCTTTAGCAGCAGTTTCAGCAGCCATTTGCGCAGCGAATGGAGTAGATTTACGAGATCCACGGAAACCAAGTGCACCAGCACTAGACCAAGAAAGTGCGTTACCGTGAGTATCTGTAAGTGTTACGATTGTGTTGTTGAAAGTAGAACGAATATGAGCTATACCAGCTTCAATATTCTTTTTCACACGTTTTTTACGAGTGTTTGTTTTACGTGCCATTGTTAGTTCAACCTCCTTTACTTATTATTTCTTTTTATTTGCTACTGTACGACGTGGACCTTTACGTGTACGAGCATTGTTTTTAGAGTTTTGACCACGAACTGGTAAACCACGACGGTGACGAAGACCACGGTAAGAACCGATCTCCATTAGACGTTTGATGTTAAGAGATACTTCACGACGAAGGTCTCCCTCAACTTTAATACGATCGATGATATCACGGATACGTCCTAATTCGTCTTCCGTTAAATCACGAACTCGTGTTTCTTCAGAAATACCTGCTTCAGCAAGAATTTTTTCAGCAGTTGTGCGACCAATGCCGAATACGTAAGTTAAAGAAATAACAACGCGTTTGTCTCGAGGAATATCTACACCTGCGATACGTGCCATTACGAATGCACCTCCTTCTGATTAACCTTGTTTTTGTTTATGTTTAGGGTTTTCACAAATAACCATTACTTTTCCACGTCTACGAATAACTTTACATTTTTCGCAGATTGGTTTAACTGACGGTCTTACTTTCATGTCTCGAACCTCCTTAAAGATTACGGAGTGCTATATTATTTAAAACGGTACGTAATACGACCACGATTTAAATCGTACGGAGATAATTCTACCGTAACTTTGTCTCCTGGTAAAATACGAATGAAGTTCATACGGATTTTACCAGAAACGTGAGCCAATACGACATGCCCATTCTCTAATTCTACTTTGAACATAGCATTTGGCAACGTTTCAAGAACGGTACCTTCGACTTCAATTACATCATCTTTAGCCATTCAATAGTTCTCCCTTCTTCAAATCAGTAACATTTTACACTGCTCTGAAATCCCGGAGAGCCAGCTACTTATAAAGTGGTAAGGATTTCGTATCCTGCTTCTGTAAGAGCAATCGTGTGCTCAAAATGGGCACACCATTTACCATCTACCGTTACCACTGTCCAGTCATCAGATAGTGTTTTTACATATCGTCTTCCTTGATTCACCATCGGCTCAACACAGATGACCATTCCCGGCTTTAATCTAGGGCCTCTATTTGGTGGACCATAGTGCGGGATTTGAGGGTCCTCATGTAAGTCTTGCCCGATTCCGTGACCAACATACTCCCTAACGATCGAGAATCCATTCTCTTCAGCATGGGTTTGAACCGCATGTGAGATATTTGATAATCTCTCGCCTGGTTTTACTTGTTCTAGACCAAGATACAACGATTTTTCTGTGACATCAAGTAGCTTTTGAACAGATTCAGAAATGTTTCCAACTGGATACGTCCATGCAGAATCTCCATGGTACCCATTGTATTTCGCACCAATATCGATACTGATGATATCGCCCTCTTTGAGCTTGCGCTTCCCTGGAATTCCGTGTACAAGCTCTTCATTTACAGAAGCACATATGCTCCCCGGAAATCCGTTGTATCCTTTAAAAGATGGCGTAGCACCATATTTTTGAATCGTCTTTTCCGCTATTTGATCGAGCTCTTTCGTTGTAATTCCTGGAGTAATGTGCTGTTTCAACTCTTGATGAGTCAAAGCAACGATCCTGCCAGCTTCTCGCATGATTTCTATCTCGCGAGGAGTTTTGCAGATTATCATTACGCTAAGCCTCCGATGAGAACATCGATATCAGCAAATACTTTATTGATATCTTGCTCACCATTAATGCTTTGTAAGTAACCAAGCTCTTCGTAGAAATCAAGCAAAGGTTTTGTTTGCTTAATATTTACATCTAAACGATTTGCTACAGTTTCTTCATTGTCATCAGAGCGTTGATATAATTCGCCACCACATTTATCGCACACATCAGCTTTTGCTGGTGGATTGAATTCTAAGTGGTAAGTCGCACCGCACTCTTTACAAATGCGACGGCCTGTAAGGCGTTTTAATAACAACCCTGAATCCACATTAATGTTTAAAACATAGTCGATTTTTTTGCCAAGATCTTTCATAATTTCTTCAAGAGCTGATGCTTGTGCAACAGTTCGTGGGAAACCGTCTAGTAAGAAACCTCTTACGCAGTCGTCTTGACTTAAACGTTCACGAACGATTCCGATTGTAACTTCATCTGGAACAAGTGCACCTTTATCAATAAAAGATTTTGCTTGTAGACCCATTTCAGTTTCAGCCTTCATAGCTGCACGGAACATGTCTCCTGTTGAAATGTGAGGGATGTTATACTTGGCAACAATCTGTTCGGCTTGTGTACCTTTACCAGCACCAGGAAGCCCCATTAAAATTAAGTTCATCCTTGTTCCCCCTCAGAGTACATGAGCATGTAGGGAAGACAATTCTTCCCACTTACTCACTGCTTGATAAACCCTTTGTAATGGCGTTTTACCAGTTGGCTTTCTAGCTGCTTCATTGTTTCTAAAGCAACGCCGACAACGATTAACATACTCGTTCCACCGATCTGTGCAGACGGAGGAAGATTTCCCAATTTCGTAAAGATAACTGGTAAGATTGCAATCGCTGCTAGGAAAATTGATCCTACAAAGGTCAAACGATACAAGATTTTTGTTAGATATTGTTCCGTATTCTTACCCGGACGAATACCTGGAACATATCCACCTTGCTTGTTTAGATTCTCTGACATTTGCTCTGGATTAACCTGAACAAATGCATAGAAATATGTGAAGGCTACAATGAGCGCAACATATATGATCATTCCCACTGGGTGAGAATAGTTAAAGTTTGCAATAATCCACTGCGATACATCATGTTTCGGGAAGAACTGTGCAATAGTCGGAGGCGTAATTAAGAATGAAACAGCAAAAATTACTGGAATAACACCAGCACTATTTACCTTAAGCGGTAAATGTGTGTTTTGTGCTCCAGCATAACCACCATTTCCTCCTGTTACACGCTTCGCATATTGAATTGGAATCTTTCTAACAGCCTGTTGAATGAAAATAACACCCACAATAACTGCTAGCACAGCTAGTAAAATCAATGCAACTTTAACGATACTCATGAACAATTGATCTCCGATATTTTGAAACTGTTGCTGATACACTTGAGATATAACACTTGGGATCGCTGCGGCAATACCGCCAAAGATAAGGATGGAAATACCATTACCTACACCTTTAGCTGTAATCTGTTCACCTAACCACATTAAAAATGCAGTACCAGCAGTCAGTACCGTAGCAATGTATAAATAAGTGCTCCAACCTGGATTCAAAATTAATTGTCCACCTACCATACCGTTAAAACCGATTGACATACCAAACCCCTGAATAAACGCAAGAACAATTGTAAAGTAACGCGTGAATTGCGTTAATTTACGACGGCCCATTTCACCTTGCTTCGACCATTCCGAAAATTTAGGAACAACATCCATCTGCAATAATTGCACGATGATGGATGCTGTAATATACGGCATGATTCCCATCGCAAAGATGGAGAAGTTTTTCAAGGCTCCACCGCCAAATGTATTTAGAATACCTAAAGCATTTAATTGATCTTGTGCCTTCAGTACGTCTCCATTTGTAAATGGCACGGGGATAAACGTGCCAATCCTGAATACGATTAACATCGCTAAAGTGAATAATATTTTACGTCTTATCTCAGCAACGCGCATAAAGTTGGAGATTGTACGAAACATTAGATCACCTCAACTGATCCGCCAGCTGCTTCAATTGCTTCTTTAGCACTTGAAGAGAACTTGTGCGCTTTAACAGTTAGTTTTTTCTCTACTGCTCCGCTTGCAAGAACTTTAACACCGTCGTTTAACTTGCTGATAACGCCAGTTTCCAGCAATAATTCAGGTGTTACTTCTGTACCATCTTCAAAACGATTTAACGTTGATAAGTTTACAATAGCAAACTCTTTACGGTTAATGTTTGTGAAGCCGCGTTTTGGTAAACGACGGAATAATGGAGTTTGACCACCTTCGAAGCCAAGACGAACACCGCCGCCAGAACGTGCGTTTTGTCCTTTATGACCTTTACCAGCAGTTTTACCGTTACCAGAACCGATACCACGACCGACACGGTTACGTACTTTACGAGAACCTTCTGCAGGTTTTAATTCATGAAGTTTCATTCCCAGGCACCTCCTTATATTAATGAGTTATCCTTAAGCTTCTTTTACAGTTACAAGGTGAGAAACTTTGTTGATCATACCAAGAATAGCAGGAGTTTCTTCCTTAACTACAGTTGAATTCAACTTTTTAAGACCTAAAGCTTCTACCGTCGCACGTTGATCTTGTGGACGACCAATTACACTACGAGTGAGGGTAATTTCTAACTTTTTCGCCATTTGTTTTCCCTCCTTAACCTAGTAGCTCTTCTACAGATTTACCGCGTAATTTTGCAACATCTTCAGCGCGCTTAAGTTCGCTTAATCCGTTCACAGTAGCGCGAATCATGTTGATTGGTGTGTTAGAACCAAGAGATTTCGAAAGAATATCTTGTACACCAGCTAATTCAAGGACCGCACGAACAGGTCCACCAGCAATAACACCAGTACCCTCAGCAGCAGGTTTTAAGAATACTTCACCAGCGCCAAAATGACCGTTGATTGTGTGTGGAATTGTTGTACCAACTAATGGTACAGCGATTAAGTTTTTCTTAGCGTCTTCGATAGCTTTACGGATTGCGTCTGGTACCTCTTGTGCTTTACCAGTACCGAATCCAACATGACCGTTTTTATCGCCAACTACAACTAGTGCAGCAAAGCGGAAACGACGACCACCCTTAACAACTTTCGCGACACGATTTATCGTAACTACACGTTCTTCAAGTTCTAATTTACTTGGGTCAATGCGATGCATCAATTTTCCCTCCTTTGACCATTAAAATTGTAATCCAGCCTCACGAGCAGCCTCAGCTAGAGCTTTAACACGGCCATGGTATAAGTAACCACCGCGATCAAATACTACTTCTTTAACGCCTTTCTCTACAGCACGCTTAGCAACTGATTCTCCAACTTTCGTAGCAGCTTCAATATTGCTAGTACCGTTAAGAGCAAGGTCTTTATCAAGAGTAGATGCACTTACTAACGTTACACCATTCACATCATCAATAACTTGAGCGTAAATATGTTGGTTAGAACGGAACACGTTTAAACGTGGACGCTCTGCAGTACCAGTAAGTTTAGCACGTACACGTGCATGTCTTTTCTTACGAGTCGCATTTTTATCAGCTTTAGTGATCATTCTTGTCACTCCTTTCTCTCACCTAACGGGTTTACTTAGCAGTTTTACCTTCTTTACGACGAACAACTTCGCCTTCGTAACGAATACCTTTACCTTTGTAAGGCTCAGGAGCACGTACAGCACGGATGTTAGCAGCGAATTCGCCAACACGTTGCTTGTCGATACCTTTAATTACGATCTTAGTTGGTGCAGGTACTTCAACTTCAAGACCTGCTTCCGGAGTCATTTCTACTGGATGAGAATAACCTACGCTTAATACAAGTTTATCACCTTGTTTTTGAGCACGGTAACCAACACCGACTAATTCAAGTCCGCGTGCGAAACCTTCAGTTACACCTTCAACCATGTTTCCGATTAAAGCACGAGTTGTACCGTGTAATGCACGGTGTTCCTTCTGTTCAGATGGACGCTCAACTGTTAATGTATTCTCTTCAATTTTGATAAGCATATCAGCATTGAAAGTACGAGTTAATTCACCTTTAGGGCCTTTTACTGTTACAGTATTGTCTTCTGCAACTGTAATAGTAACACCTGCAGGGATTTCAAGAATCTTTTTACCAATACGAGACATGTGGTCACACCTCCGTTCGTTTTAAATATATATTACCAAACGTATGCTACTACTTCTCCACCAGTTTGTAATTGACGAGCGTCTTTGTCTGTCATTACTCCCTTAGATGTAGAAACAAGAGCGATACCTAATCCGTTAAGTACACGTGGTACTTCGTCAGCTTTAGCGTAAACGCGTAAGCCAGGTTTACTGATACGTTTTAATCCAGTGATTACACGTTCATTGTTTGCACCATATTTCAGGAAAATACGAAGGATACCTTGTTTGTTATCCTCGATGTATTCTACATCACGAATGAAACCTTCACGTTTTAAAAGTTCAGCGATCTCTTTTTTGATTTTAGAAGCAGGAACCTCTAATTTCTCATGACGTACCATGTTCGCATTACGGATGCGAGTAAGCATGTCTGCAATTGGATCTGTCATCACCATGTGTTTTACCTCCTTCCCATTTGTGGGTTTTACCAACTAGCTTTTTTAACACCAGGAATTTGACCTTTATATGCAAGTTCACGGAAACAAATACGGCAAAGTTTAAATTTGCGGTATACAGAATGCGGACGACCGCAGCGTTCGCAACGTGTATACTCTTGTACTTTAAACTTAGGAGTACGCTTTTGTTTCGCTATCATAGATTTTTTAGCCACGTTTTCGCCTCCTCTACTTAGCGTTGGCTTCCATTATTTTTGGAATGGCATACCGAATTGTGTTAAAAGTTCACGAGCTTCTTCATCAGTTTTCGCTGTAGTAACGATTACGATGTCCATACCGCGGACTTTGCTTACTTTATCATAATCAATCTCAGGGAAAATAAGTTGCTCTTTAACACCTAATGTATAGTTTCCACGACCATCGAATGATTTCTTAGAAACACCACGGAAATCACGTACACGTGGTAAAGAAACTGATACTAATTTGTCGAAGAACTCATACATTTGCTCGCCGCGTAAAGTTACTTTCGCACCGATTGGCATACCTTCACGAAGACGGAAACCAGCGATTGATTTTTTAGCACGAGTTACAACAGGTTTTTGACCTGTGATTTGTGTTAATTCTTCTACTGCGTTGTCTAACGCTTTTGAGTTAGATACCGCGTCACCAACACCAGTGTTGATTACGATCTTTTCGATTTTTGGTACCTGCATTACAGATTTATAGTTAAACTTGCTCACTAGAGCAGGAGTAATTTCCTTTTGGAACTTCTCTTTAAGGCGATTCAATGAAGTGACCTCCTTTCTTAAGAAAATTATTTATCTAATAATTCACCAGATTTTTTTGCAATACGAACTTTTTTACCATCTTCTACTTTGAAGCCTACACGAGTAGGTTCACCTGTTTTCGGATCTAAAATCATAACGTTAGAAACGTGAATAGGTGCTTCTTTAGTAATAATTCCACCTTGTGGATTTAATTGAGATGGCTTAGAGTGCTTCTTAACGATATTGACACCCTCAACGATAACACGGTTTTGCTTTGGGAAAGCCACAAGGATAACGCCTTGTTTTCCTTTGTCTTTACCAGTGATTACCTGTACTTTATCACCTTTTTTTACATGCATCTTAATTCTGCACCTCCTTAGCAAGGCAATACCTTAAATTATAGAACTTCTGGAGCTAAAGAAACGATCTTCATGAAGTTGCTATCACGTAATTCACGAGCTACTGGTCCGAAGATACGAGTACCACGTGGGCTCTTATCGTCTTTAATGATAACCGCTGCGTTTTCATCAAATTTGATGTAAGAACCGTCCGGACGACGAGCTCCGCTCTTCGTACGTACCACTACTGCTTTAACAACGTCACCTTTTTTAACAACGCCACCTGGTGTTGCTTGTTTTACCGTAGCAACGATAATGTCACCAATGTTAGCATATTTACGACCAGAGCCGCCTAATACTTTAATTGTTAAAAGTTCACGTGCACCAGAGTTGTCAGCAACTTTCAAACGAGATTCTTGTTGGATCATGTTATGAAACCTCCCTTCGGACTAAAAATTCCGATTCGTCTATTTAGATAATAACCGCTTCTTCAACGATTTCAACTAAACGGAAACGCTTAGTAGCAGAAAGCGGGCGAGTTTCCATGATTTTAACGATATCGCCAAGTTTCGCTTGGTTTTGCTCATCATGGGCTTTGTACTTCTTAGAATACTTAACACGTTTTCCGTACAAGGAATGAGTTTTGTAAGTTTCAACTAAAACTGTAATCGTTTTGTCCATTTTGTCAGACACTACACGACCAGTATAAACTTTGCGTTGGTTACGTTCGCTCACTATGCAAACCTCCCCTCAATTTATCGATTAATTCCGATCTCTCTTTCACGAACTACAGTTTTCATACGAGCAATTGCTTTACGCACTTCACGAATGCGAGTTGGATTCTCTAATTGTCCTGTAGCAAGTTGGAAGCGAAGATTAAACAACTCTTCCTTTAAAGCTTTAACTTTTGTTTCGATTTCGGCAGTGGTTAATTCACGAATATCATTAGTTTTCATTAGATTCACCACCATTTTCTTCACGTTTTACGAATTTACATTTCACAGGTAACTTGTGAGCTGCAAGACGTAATGCTTCGCGTGCTACCTCTTCAGATACACCCGCGATTTCGAACATAATTTTCCCAGGTTTTACTACTGCTACCCAGCCTTCTGGTGCCCCTTTACCGGAACCCATACGTACTTCTAGAGGTTTTGCAGTGTAAGGTTTAGAAGGGAAAATTTTAATCCATACTTTACCGCCACGTTTCATGTAACGAGTCATTGCACGACGAGCAGCTTCGATTTGACGGTTTGTAATCCATGAAGCAGCTTGTGCTTGTAAACCGAATTCACCGAAAGCAATTTCAGTTCCACCTTTAGCACGACCACGCATTTTACCACGATGCTCTCTACGATATTTTACGCGTTTTGGCATTAACATATTATTTTCCTCCTTCCTCAGAAGCTTTCTTTTTTGTAGGAAGGACTTCTCCACGGTAGATCCATACTTTTACGCCTAATTTACCGTATGTTGTATCAGCTTCAACTGCTGCATAGTCAATATCAGCGCGAAGTGTATGAAGTGGAACAGTTCCTTCACTGTAAGATTCTGCACGAGCGATATCAGCTCCGCCAAGACGACCAGAAACCTGTGTTTTAATACCTTTAGCACCTGCACGCATAGCACGTTGAATAACTTGCTTTTGTGCACGACGGAATGATACACGGTTTTCTAATTGACGAGCGATGTTTTCGCCTACTAATTTAGCGTTAAGATCAGCTCTCTTAACTTCTAAAATGTTGATGTGTACACGCTTGCCTGTTAATTGGTTAAGAGCTTTACGAAGTGCTTCAACTTCAGTACCACCTTTACCAATTACCATACCAGGTTTTGCAGTGTGAATTGTAACATTTACACGATTTGCTGCACGTTCGATTTCTACTTTAGCAACAGCAGAATCTTTTAAGCGTACATTAATGTACTCACGGATTTTGATGTCTTCATGTAATAATGTAGCGTAATCTTTCTCAGCGAACCAACGAGATTCCCAGTCACGGATAACGCCGACACGAAGACCAATTGGATTAACCTTTTGACCCATCGATTATCCCTCCTTCTTTTCTGATACCACAACTGTGATGTGGCTTGTGCGTTTGTTAATTTGGCTTGCACGACCCATTGCACGTGGACGGAAACGTTTTAACGTTGGACCTTCGTCAACGAAAACTTTTTCAACAACTAGGTTGTTAATGTCCATCTCATAATTGTGCTCTGCATTTGCGATTGCAGATTTTAAAACTTTTTCTACAACTGGAGAAGCAGTTTTTGGTGTGTGGTTAAGGATAGCAATCGCTTCACCCACTTGCTTACCTCGGATTAAGTCTACTACTAAACGAACTTTACGAGGAGCAATACGAACTGTTCTCGCTACTGCTTTAGCTTGCATTGAAGTGCCTCCTCTCATTATCTTCTAGTTTTCTTATCGTCAGCAAGGTGACCTTTGTACGTACGAGTTGGTGCGAATTCACCTAACTTATGGCCAACCATATCCTCAGTGATGTACACAGGTACGTGTTTACGACCATCATATACAGCGATTGTGTGTCCGATGAACTGAGGGAAGATTGTTGAACGGCGAGACCAAGTTTTAACAACTTGTTTTTGCTCAGATGCAACTAATTTTTCCATTTTGCTCATTAAGTGATCATCGACAAATGGTCCTTTTTTTAAGCTACGAGCCATTTTGGTGCCTCCCTTCGTGATTGGCGTACGGTTCTAGAAATGAACCGTACTACAATCCCATTATTTTTTACGACGACGAACGATGAATTTGTCAGACGCTTTGTTTTTCTTACGAGTCTTGAATCCAAGAGTTGGTTTACCCCATGGAGACATTGGAGACTTACGTCCGATTGGAGAACGTCCTTCACCACCACCGTGTGGGTGATCAACCGGGTTCATTACAGAACCACGAACTGTTGGGCGTTTACCTAACCAGCGAGAGCGACCTGCTTTACCGATTTTGATAAGTTCGTGTTGTTCGTTACCTACTTGACCGATTGAAGCGCGACAAGCAGATAATACAAGGCGTACTTCACCAGAAGTTAAACGTACAAGTACGTATTTACCTTCTTTACCAAGTACTTGAGCAGATGTACCAGCAGAACGAACTAATTGTCCGCCACGACCAGGCTTAAGCTCGATGTTATGAACAACAGTACCTACTGGAATGTTGATTAATGGTAATGCGTTACCGATTTTAATGTCAGCTTCTGGGCCAGACATAACTTCCATACCTACTTCTAAAGATTTAGGAGCAAGAATGTAACGTTTTTCACCGTCAACGTAGTTAATTAATGCGATATTCGCAGAGCGGTTTGGATCGTATTCGATCGTAGCAACGCGTCCTGGAATTCCATCTTTGTTACGCTTAAAGTCGATGATACGGTATTGACGCTTATGTCCGCCACCTTGATGACGTACAGTGATTTTACCTTGGTTATTACGACCAGCCTTCTTGCTTAAAGGAGCAAGTAATGACTTTTCGGGTCTATCAGTCGTGATTTCAGCGAAATCATTCGTAGTCATATTACGACGACCGTTAGTAGTTGGATTATACTTTTTGATTCCCATCTCAATTTCCCTCCTTCTTTAGTAAGAATTAAACGCCTTGGAAGATTTCGATTTCTTTGCTGTCAGCAGTTAGCTTAACGATTGCTTTACGACGACGGCTAGTAAAACCAGCGTGACGACCAACGCGTTTTGCTTTCGGCTTGTAGTTCATGATGTTCACTTTTTCTACTTTAACACCAAAGATCGCTTCAAGAGCATCTTTAACTTCTGTTTTATTAGATTTAACGTCCACATCGAACGTGTATTTTTTTTCAGCCATCATTTCCATAGAACGTTCAGTGATAACTGGGCGCTTAATGATATCACGAGGATCTCTCATTATGCAAGCACCTCCTCTACTTTTTCCACTGCCGCTTTTGTCATGATTAGCTTATCATGATGAAGCACGTCTAAAACGTTTACGCCATCAGCAGTGATTACTGTTACTCCAGGGATATTGCGAGCAGATAACTCTACAGATTCGTTTGCATCAGCAGTTACGATAAGAGCTTTCTTCTCAACAGTTAATCCTTTAAGTACTGCTAGCATATCTTTTGTTTTTGGTGCATTTAACACTAGGTCTTCAAGAACTACAATGTTGTTCTCAACTACTTTAGTAGCTAATGCAGATTTGATTGCTAAACGACGAACTTTCTTAGGAAGTTTGTACGCATAGCTTCTTGGTGTAGGTCCGAATACCGTACCACCACCACGCCATTGAGGAGAGCGGATAGACCCTTGACGAGCACGTCCAGTTCCTTTTTGACGCCATGGTTTACGACCACCACCGCGAACTTCAGAGCGAGTTTTTACTTTGTGTGTACCTTGACGTAAAGATGCACGTTGCATCATTACAGCTTCGAAAAGTACAGCTTCATTTGGTTCGATACCGAAAATAGCTTCAGCTAATTCGATTTCACCAACCTGTGAACCAGTTTGGTTATATACAGTAACTTTTGGCATTGGAATTCCTCCTTCCTATTGTGAATTATTTGCTAACCTTCACAGCGCCTTGAACAACTACAAGAGATTTCTTAGCACCTGGAACGTTACCTTTTACTAGTAATAAGTTGCGCTCAGTGTCAACTTGAACGATTTCTAAGTTTTGGATAGTAACTTGGTCTCCACCCATACGTCCAGCAAGTTTTTTGCCTTTGAATACACGGTTCGGAGCAACTGGGCCCATTGAACCTGGACGACGGTGATAGCGAGAACCATGAGACATAGGTCCGCGAGATTGTCCGTGGCGTTTGATAACACCTTGGAAACCTTTACCTTTAGAAATTCCTGTTACATCAACGATTTCACCTGTAGCGAATACGTCAACTTTTACCTCTTGACCAACCTCTAATCCGTCCACGTCTGCATCGCGGATTTCGCGAATGAAGCGCTTAGGAGTTGTAGATGCTTTAGCAGTGTGGCCTTGTTCAGGCTTGTTAGTTAACTTTTCACGTTTATCTTCAAATCCTAACTGGATTGCATTGTAGCCATCAGTTTCAGTTGTTTTCTTTTGAAGAACAACGTTTGGATTAGCAGCGATAACTGTTACTGGGATTAACTCACCGTTCTCAGCAAATACTTGAGTCATACCGATCTTTCTTCCTAAGATTCCTTTGGTCATGAGTTACACCTCCTACATTTTTAAGTTATATAAATTATAGTTTGATTTCGATATCTACACCAGATGGTAAGTCTAAACGCATTAATGAATCTACTGTTTGTGGAGTAGGACTCACGATGTCGATTAGACGTTTGTGCGTGCGCATTTCGAATTGCTCACGAGAATCTTTGTACTTATGAACAGCACGAAGAATTGTGTAAACAGTTTTTTCAGTTGGTAATGGGATCGGACCAGAAACTGTTGCCCCAGAACGCTTAGCTGTTTCTACAATTTTCTCAGCTGACTGATCAAGAATACGGTGATCGTAAGCTTTTAAACGGATACGAATTTTTTCTTTTGCCATTATTTTCCCTCCTTCGTTCGCCTATTTCTAAAATAGACCTTCTCCATGGAAATTTCCCCACACCATGCCATGGCAAAGCGGCCGGGTGTGTCAGCAACCTTCCACTTCATCGCAGTCAAAGACCAACATTGTTTATTATACAATGTTATTCGTCTAGATGCAAGCATCTTTTTGTTTGCATCTGCTTTTCTCTACTTTTGCTATTATACATGGCACTTTAAAGAATTTCAAGTTTTCATCTAACAGAATTCATTTTACAGTTTCTGGATTATCTTTTATTGTTTTTATATTACTATAGAAGAAACTCGTCAAAACAAAAAAACACTCTCTTCTCCCTTATATAAACGCAAACAAAAAACCTAAGGGAAAATCCCCTAGGTTTTTTTATATCAGTTAAGATTACTCAACGATAGTAGCAACTACACCGTAACCTACTGTACGTCCACCTTCACGAATAGAGAATTTAGTTCCCTCTTCGATAGCGATTGGAGCGATAAGTTCGATAGTCATTTCGATGTTGTCACCAGGCATTACCATTTCAGTACCTTCTGGTAATTGGATGATACCAGTTACGTCAGTTGTACGGAAGTAGAACTGAGGACGGTAGTTAGCGAAGAATGGAGTGTGACGTCCACCTTCTTCTTTAGATAATACGAAAACTTCAGCTTTGAATTTAGCGTGAGCTTTTACAGAACCGCTTTTTGCAAGTACTTGTCCACGTTGGATGTCTTCACGAGCAACCCCACGAAGTAAAGCACCGATGTTGTCTCCAGCTTGAGCTTGGTCAAGAAGTTTACGGAACATCTCTACACCAGTTACAGTTGTAGAAGCATTTTCTTCAGCAAGACCGATGATTTCTACTACGTCACCAACTTTAACGATACCGCGCTCAACACGACCAGTAGCAACTGTACCACGACCTGTGATAGAGAATACGTCCTCTACAGGCATTAAGAATGGTTTGTCAGTTTCACGTTCTGGAGTTGGGATGTAAGCATCAACTTCAGCCATTAATTCAATGATTTTTGCTTCCCAATCAGCTTCTCCTTGAAGAGCTTTAAGAGCAGAACCTTTGATTACAGGAATGTCGTCGCCTGGGAATCCGTATTCAGATAATAGGTCGCGAACTTCCATTTCTACTAATTCTAATAATTCTTCGTCATCTACCATGTCGCATTTGTTTAAGAATACAACGATGTAAGGAACACCTACTTGACGAGAAAGAAGGATGTGCTCACGTGTTTGAGGCATTGGGCCATCAGCAGCAGATACTACTAAGATACCGCCGTCCATTTGAGCAGCACCAGTGATCATGTTTTTAACATAGTCAGCGTGACCTGGGCAGTCAACGTGTGCATAGTGACGAGTTTCAGTTTCGTACTCAACGTGTGCAGTTGAGATTGTGATACCGCGCTCTCTTTCTTCTGGAGCAGCATCGATTTGATCGTATCCGCGTGCTTCAGCACCACCAGCTTTTGCAAGAACTGTAGTGATCGCAGCAGTTAATGTAGTTTTACCATGGTCAACGTGGCCGATTGTACCGATGTTAACATGGGGTTTAGAACGTTCGAATTTAGCTTTAGCCATTCTAAATTCCTCCTTAGTTTATATAGGTTATTTTATATTTAGACTAGAAAGCGAAACTTACGTCCCACTTTCTAAGCTTACATAAGTAGTTATACTTGAACAATCGATAAAAATCAATTATTCACCTTTATTTTTTTTGATAATTTCTTCAGAAACAGACTTTGGTACTTCTTCATAGTGGTCAAACACCATAGAGAATGTTCCGCGTCCTTGAGTGTTAGAACGTAATGACGTTGCATAACCGAACATTTCAGAAAGTGGAACCATAGCGCGAACAACTTGTGCGTTACCGCGAGCTTCCATACCTTCTACACGTCCACGACGAGATGTTACGTCACCCATAATGTCACCCATGTACTCTTCAGGAATTACAACTTCAACTTTCATCATTGGCTCAAGAATTACTGGGCTACATTTAGAAACCGCAGCTTTAAGTGCCATAGATGCAGCGATTTTGAACGCCATCTCAGATGAATCGACATCATGGTAAGATCCGTCAACTAATGCAGCTTTAATGTCAACTAGTGGATAACCAGCTAGTACACCATTTTTAAGTGCATCTTCAAGACCTGCTCCAACAGCTGGGATGTATTCACGAGGAACTACACCACCGACGATCTTGTTTTCGAATTCGAATCCTTTACCTTCTTCGTTAGGTTCAAACTCAATCCAAACGTGACCGAATTGTCCACGACCACCAGATTGACGAGCGAACTTACCTTCAACTTTCGCAGCAGCGCGGAAAGTCTCACGGTATGCTACCTGAGGAGCACCAACGTTTGCTTCCACTTTGAATTCACGGCGCATACGGTCAACGATGATATCAAGGTGAAGTTCACCCATACCAGCGATGATAGTTTGGCCAGTTTCTTGGTCAGTGTGAGCACGGAATGTTGGATCTTCTTCAGAAAGCTTAGATAATGCTGTACCCATCTTATCTTGGTCAGCTTTAGATTTTGGTTCGATAGCTACAGAGATAACTGGCTCTGGGAATTCCATAGACTCAAGGATAACAAGGCTCTTCTCGTCACAAAGAGTATCACCAGTAGTAGTATCTTTTAAACCTACAGCAGCAGCGATATCACCAGCGTAAACTGTTGAAATCTCTTCACGGCTGTTAGCGTGCATTTGTAGGATACGACCTACACGCTCACGCTTACCTTTAGTTGAGTTTTTCACGTATGATCCAGAGTTTAACACACCAGAGTACACACGGAAGAACGTTAACTTACCAACATAAGGGTCAGTCATGATTTTGAATGCTAAAGCTGCGAATGGTTCTTCATCGCTAGACTTACGTTCTACTTCTTCATCTGTATCCGGTAGAGTACCTTTAATAGCAGGTACATCTAGTGGAGATGGAAGGTAGTCGATAACTGCGTCTAACAGAATTTGAACACCTTTGTTTTTGAATGCAGAACCACAGATTACTGGGAAGAATTCTACAGAAGTTGTAGCCTTACGGATACCAGCTTTAAGCTCTTCTACAGTGATTTCTTCACCTTCTAGGTACTTCATCATCATTTCTTCATCAAGCTCAGCTACCGCTTCAATAAGTTTCCCACGGTATTCTTCAGCTAATTCTTTGTGCTCTTCAGGAATTTCAACACGTTGAATGTCTGTTCCTAAATCGTTACCGTACATGTAAGCACACTCTTCAACAAGGTCAATGATACCATTGAACTCATCTTCAGCACCGATTGGTAACTGAATTGGATGTGCGTTTGCTTGTAAACGATCGTGGATTGTTCCTACAGAGTATAAGAAATCTGCACCGATCTTATCCATTTTGTTAACGAATACGATACGAGGTACGCCGTAAGTAGTAGCCTGACGCCAAACAGTTTCTGTTTGTGGTTCTACACCAGATTGCGCATCAAGTACTGCTACAGCGCCATCAAGTACGCGTAAAGAACGTTCTACTTCTACTGTGAAATCTACGTGTCCTGGAGTATCAATGATGTTTACACGATGACCTTTCCATTGTGCTGTAGTTGCAGCAGAAGTAATTGTGATACCACGCTCTTGCTCTTGCTCCATCCAGTCCATCTGAGATGCACCTTCGTGAGTTTCACCGATTTTATGAATACGTCCTGTGTAGTACAGAATACGCTCAGTTGCTGTTGTTTTACCAGCATCGATGTGAGCCATGATACCAATATTACGAGTGTTTTCTAAAGAGAACTCTCTTGCCATTTGGTGTCTTGCTCCTTCCATATATGGATTGGATTTTTTTATTTTAAGTAGCAAAAAAGCCACTTTATATTGTTACACATGTCAGTATGTCCAGTACTCTCATTATGTAAAACGAGCGCCCGATGAAAGGGAGAGGCATTCTCCCTCTCCACACTTCCATAAGCGACAAATAAAGCGGTTTATGCTTACATTTATTTTACGTTGAATCCTACCAACGGTAATGAGCAAATGCTTTGTTAGCTTCTGCCATTTTATGAGTGTCTTCACGTTTCTTAACAGATGCACCAGCGTTGTTAGCTGCATCTAAGATTTCGTTAGCAAGACGCTCTTCCATAGTTTTTTCACCACGAAGACGAGCGTAGTTTACTAACCAACGAAGACCTAAAGTTGTACGGCGTTCTGGACGAACCTCAACTGGAACTTGGTAGTTAGCACCACCAACACGACGAGCGCGTACTTCAAGAACAGGCATGATGTTCTTAAGAGCTTGCTCGAATACTTCCATTGGCTCTTTACCAGTACGTTCGTTTACGATATCGAACGCATTATAAAGAATTGTTTGAGATTTACCTTTTTTACCGTCAACCATCATTTTGTTGATAAGGCGTGTTACTAGCTTAGAATTGTACATTGGATCTGGTAACACGTCACGTTTCGCAACAGGTCCTTTACGAGGCATATTGAGTTCCTCCTTTCATTTTAAAGTTATTATTTTTTAGCAGGTTTTGGTCTCTTAGTACCATATTTAGAACGTCCTTGCATACGTTTGTCAACACCAGCTGTGTCAAGCGCACCACGAACGATGTGGTAACGTACCCCCGGTAAATCCTTTACACGACCACCGCGAATTAATACTACGCTATGCTCTTGTAGGTTATGACCGATACCTGGGATGTAAGCTGTAACCTCGATACCGTTTGTTAAACGTACACGAGCGTATTTACGTAACGCTGAGTTAGGTTTCTTTGGAGTCATTGTACCAACACGAGTACATACACCACGTTTTTGAGGTGCAGAGATATCAGTTGATTTTTTCTTTAAAGAGTTAAAACCTTTGTTTAACGCAGGTGATTTAGATTTCCATACTTTATCAGTACGACCATTTCTCACTAATTGGTTAATAGTAGGCATTTGATTATCCTCCCTTCGCATGTTTGTATGACCACATATCCAGGTGGTTCATTATTAGTTGAAAACAAAGTTTTTGCAAGGAAGAGCAAATGCTCTCTCCTCACAAAAACAGTTTTAACTTATTATTCCTATTGCTGAAGCTCCCACTTGAATCCCCGAAGCTTTACCAAGCTTACGAACTGATTCAACTTTTGTTATGGGCACGTTATATTGCATTGCAACACGAATGATAGCATGGGTTAACCGCATGTCAGCATCCTCTGCGATGACAACTTCTTTAACTGTACCATTTTTGATTGCTTCCAATGTGCGTTTATGACCAACGACTACATTTTCAGCAGTTGATACTTTTTGATAAGACATATAAATATCCTCCAAAGCATCGTTCAGGAGCAACCTTGATTATAGTAACATTTTGACTCATACAATGTCAACTAAGATTAATTGTTTTTATACAAAATTTATACCGGAAAATTTTACTGTTCCACATAAACCTCATCGTTTTCTACATTCATGTCATCTTGTGTTGTTTTTACAAGATCCACTTTGCGATAACGATTCATACCTGTTCCAGCAGGAACAAGTTTACCGATAATAACATTTTCTTTTAATCCTAGAAGTTCATCGCGTTTACCCTTAATTGCTGCATCAGTTAAGACACGAGTTGTTTCTTGGAACGATGCTGCAGATAAGAATGAATCTGTTTCAAGTGAAGCTTTTGTAATACCAAGTAGAACAGGTCTAGCCGTTGCTGGTTGCTTACCTTGCAGTAAGACCTTAGCATTCGCATCAGTAAACTGATGGATATCTAGTAATGTTCCTGGTAATACATCTGTTTCACCTGCATCACTTACACGAACTTTACGTAACATTTGACGTACCATTACTTCTACGTGTTTGTCACCAATTTCTACCCCTTGCATACGGTATACTTTTTGAACTTCACGTAATAAGTATTCTTGAACCGCCGTAATGTCCGTTACTTTTAGTAATTCTTTCGGATCAATAGAACCTTCTGTTAACTCTTTACCGTGGCTAATTGGCTGTCCTGGAGTTACTTTCAGACGAGCACCGTAAGGAATAGCATACGTACGAGCTTCAACTTCACCCTGCACAACTACTTCTTGGCGATCTTTAACGTCGTTGATCGCTGCGATAACACCGTCGATTTCACTGATAACTGCCTGACCTTTCGGATTACGAGCTTCGAAAATCTCTTGGATACGAGGTAAACCTTGAGTGATATCATCTCCGGCAACCCCACCTGTATGGAATGTACGCATCGTTAACTGTGTACCTGGCTCACCGATAGATTGAGCTGCGATAATACCTACCGCTTCTCCTACTTCTACGTCTGTTCCAGTTGCTAAGTTACGACCGTAACACTTCTTACATACACCGTGGCGAGTGTTACACGTAAACGCTGAACGAATGTTTACAGTTTCAACACCCGAATTTTCAACGATATGAGCAATATCTTCAGTAATTAATTGATTTTCAGCAACTAATACTTCACCTGTTTCAGGATGTTTTACAGTTTTTCTTGCAAAACGTCCAACAAGACGATCATATAACGACTCGATAACTTCATTACCCTCTTTAATCGCACCAATTAATAAACCGCGATCTGTTCCACAATCATCTTCACGAACGATTACATCTTGTGCAACGTCAACAAGACGACGTGTTAAGTAACCAGAATCGGCAGTTTTAAGTGCTGTATCGGCAAGACCTTTACGCGCACCATGCGTAGAGATGAAGTACTCAAGTACTGTTAAACCTTCACGGAAACTCGATTTGATTGGAAGTTCGATGATACGACCAGATGGATTGGCCATAAGACCACGCATACCAGCAAGCTGAGTAAAGTTAGATGCGTTACCACGGGCACCTGAGTCACTCATCATGAAGATTGGGTTGCGTTTATTCAAGGATTTCATCAGTTTTCCTTGGATAACATCTTTTGCATTACTCCAAATAGAGATAACGCGATCGTAACGTTCTTCTTCCGTGATTAAACCGCGACGGAATTGTTTAATTACATTATCTACTTTTGCTTGTGCTTCGTGGAGAATTTCATCTTTTTCGCCTAATACAAGAATGTCAGATACCCCAACTGTAATACCAGCTTTTGTAGAGTACTTGAATCCTAAGTTTTTCATACGGTCAAGCATGCGAGACGTTTCTGTAATTTGGAAACGTTTGAACACTTCCGCAATGATGTTACCAAGGATCTTCTTGCTAAATGGCGCCACTTCTTCGCGACTAGCAATAATTTCTTTAATGTTCGCACCTTTTTCAACGAAATATTTCGCTGGTGTTTCTTTTTCAAGGTTTGAATTTGTTGGTTCATTAATATAAGGGAACGACTCTGGTAAGATTTCGTTAAATATTAATTTACCAACTGTTGTTAATAGAAGCATACTCTTTTGCTCTTCAGTAAATGTTGCGTTGTTTACTGCACTTGCAGCTACTGCAACACGTGTATGAAGATGAACATATCCATTTTGATATGCAAGCAATGCTTCGTTTGCATCTTTGAAGACCATACCTTCACCGATTGCACCTTCACGCTCAAGTGTTAAGTAATAGTTACCTAATACCATATCCTGAGATGGAGTAACAACTGGTTTACCGTCTTTCGGGTTCAAGATGTTTTGTGCCGCTAACATAAGAAGACGAGCTTCAGCTTGAGCTTCTGATGATAAAGGTACGTGAACGGCCATTTGGTCACCGTCAAAGTCCGCGTTGTATGCAGTACATACAAGTGGGTGAAGACGGATTGCGCGACCTTCTACTAATGTAGGTTCAAACGCCTGGATACCAAGACGGTGAAGTGTTGGTGCGCGGTTTAGAAGTACTGGATGTTCTTTAATCACAGACTCTAAAACGTCCCAAACTTCAGGTTGTACACGCTCGATTTTACGTTTCGCACTCTTAATGTTATGTGCTAATCCTTTTTCAACTAACTCTTTCATTACGAAAGGTTTGAACAGTTCAAGCGCCATTTCTTTTGGTAATCCACATTGATACATCTTTAAGTTCGGTCCTACAACGATTACAGAACGACCAGAGTAGTCAACACGTTTACCTAATAAGTTTTGACGGAAACGTCCTTGTTTACCTTTAAGCATGTGAGATAGTGATTTTAATGGACGGTTACCTGGTCCAGTAACTGGACGGCCACGACGACCATTATCGATTAATGCGTCTACAGCTTCTTGTAACATACGTTTTTCGTTTTGAACGATGATGCTTGGTGCACCTAAGTCCAATAGACGTTTTAAACGATTGTTACGGTTAATTACACGACGGTATAAGTCGTTTAAGTCAGAAGTAGCAAAACGTCCACCGTCTAACTGTACCATTGGGCGTAGTTCTGGTGGGATTACTGGTAGAACATCTAAGATCATCCAAGACGGTTCATTTCCAGAGTTACGGAATGCTTCTAATACTTCTAGACGTTTAATAGCACGAGTACGGCGTTGTCCTTGTGCTGTTTTTAATTCTTCTTTTAAGAAGTCTACTTCTTTATCTAAATCGATGTCTTGTAGTAGCTTTTTAATTGCTTCTGCACCCATAGCAGCTTGGAATGTGCTACCATATCGATCACGATATGCACGGTATTCTTTTTCAGAAAGTAATTGCTTCTTATCAAGTGGTGTATCTCCACTTTCTGTTACAACATAAGAAGCGAAATAAATTACTTCTTCAAGCGCGCGAGGGGACATGTCTAAGACAAGTCCCATGCGGCTCGGGATACCTTTGAAATACCAAATATGAGATACAGGAGCAGCTAATTCGATATGACCCATACGTTCACGACGTACTTTTGCACGCGTTACTTCAACGCCACATCGATCACAAACTACACCTTTATAACGTACACGTTTGTATTTTCCGCAATGACATTCCCAGTCCTTTTGTGGTCCGAAAATACGCTCGCAGAACAAGCCATCTTTTTCAGGCTTTAACGTACGATAGTTAATAGTTTCTGGTTTCTTAACTTCACCGTATGACCAAGAACGAATCTTGTCAGGTGAAGCAAGTCCAATCTTCATATATTCAAAGTTATTTACATCTATCAAGGGGCCTACCTCCCTTTTAGTCTACAGGTTATCCCAATTATTCCTTAGTTGTCTCAACTTCGACATTCAATTTATCTGCTGATTGATGATCATCGTCATCTTCTGTATCACGCATTTCAATTTCTGTATCGTCGCTAGACATCATTTTAACGTCCATACCTAAACTTTGCAGCTCTTTAATCAATACTTTGAATGATTCAGGAACGCCTGGTTCTGGAACATTTTCGCCTTTAACAATTGCTTCATAAGTCTTAACACGTCCAACAACATCATCAGACTTCACTGTTAAGATTTCTTGAAGAGTATAAGCAGCACCGTAAGCTTCAAGTGCCCAAACCTCCATCTCACCGAAACGCTGTCCACCGAACTGAGCTTTACCTCCAAGAGGTTGCTGCGTTACAAGTGAGTATGGTCCAGTAGAACGAGCATGAAGTTTATCGTCAACCATGTGCGCAAGTTTGATCATATACATGACACCAACAGATACGCGGTTATCGAATGGTTCACCAGTACGTCCGTCATACAGGATTGTTTTCGCGTCATTTGCCATACCAGCTTCTTCAATTGTGCCCCAAACATCTTCCTCACGAGCACCATCGAATACTGGTGTTGCAATGTGAATACCAAGGTATCTTGCTGCCATACCAAGATGAAGCTCTAATACCTGACCGATATTCATACGAGATGGTACCCCTAATGGGTTTAACATGATATCGATTGGCGTACCGTCTGGTAAGTAAGGCATATCTTCTTCTGGTAAAATACGAGAAATAACACCTTTGTTACCGTGACGTCCGGCCATCTTATCACCTTCAGAAATTTTACGTTTTTGAACGATATATGCACGTACAAGTTGATTCACGCCTGGTGGCAATTCATCGCCATCTTCACGGTTGAATACTTTTACGTCTAAGATAATACCGCCACCACCGTGTGGTACACGTAGTGATGTATCACGTACTTCACGCGCTTTTTCTCCAAAGATAGCATGTAATAGACGTTCTTCAGCTGTTAATTCTGTTACACCTTTAGGTGTTACTTTACCAACAAGTAAATCTCCATCTTTTACTTCAGCACCAACGCGAATGATACCGCGCTCGTCAAGGTTACGTAATGCGTCTTCCCCAACGTTTGGAATGTCACGTGTAATTTCTTCTGGTCCAAGCTTCGTATCACGAGCTTCTGATTCATATTCTTCAATATGAATAGAAGTGTACACATCATCTTTTACAAGGCGCTCACTCATGATGATCGCATCCTCGTAGTTATAACCGTCCCAAGTCATGAAGCCAACAAGCACGTTACGTCCAAGTGCTAGTTCACCTAATTCCATAGAAGGACCATCCGCAAGGATTTCACCTTTTACAACTTCATTTCCAACACTTACGATTGGACGTTGGTTGTAACAAGTTCCTTGGTTAGAACGAATGAATTTTTGCATTTTGTAGCGATCTAAGTCGCCTTTTACTGTTTGACCGTCAACTTCTACATAGCGACGTACCCAAACTTCACGTGCTTCTACGCGCTCAACAACACCAGGATGTTTACAGATTACTGCAGCACCTGAGTCTTTTGCTGATACGTACTCCATACCTGTACCTACAATCGGAGATTCCGGATTCATTAACGGAACCGCCTGACGTTGCATGTTCGCTCCCATAAGTGCGCGGTTAGAGTCATCGTTTTCTAAGAACGGAATACAAGCTGTCGCTGCCGACACTACTTGTTTTGGAGATACATCCATGTAGTCGATGCGTTCTCTATTTGTGACAATGTTTTCACCACGGAAACGAGCTACGATATCTTCACTTAGGAATTCACCTTCGTCAGATAATTTCATATTCGCTTGGGCTACAACATAGTTATCTTCTTCATCTGCTGTTAAGTAATCAACATGCCCTGTTACAAGACCAGTTTCTGGGTCAACACGACGGTATGGTGTTTCAATGAAACCAAACTCATTTACTTTCGCGAACGAAGATAATGAGTTAATCAAACCGATGTTTGGTCCCTCTGGTGTTTCAATCGGACACATACGACCGTAGTGGGAGTAATGAACGTCACGCACTTCAAAGCCTGCGCGCTCACGCGTTAAACCACCAGGTCCTAATGCAGATAGTCTTCGTTTGTGAGTTAACTCTGCTAATGGGTTTGTTTGGTCCATAAACTGAGATAACTGAGAACTTCCGAAGAACTCTTTAATAGATGCAATAACAGGACGAATATTAATTAGTGCCTGTGGTGTAATTGCATTTGTATCTTGGATCGACATTCTCTCACGAACAACACGTTCCATACGAGAAAGACCGATACGGAATTGATTTTGTAATAGTTCTCCAACAGAACGCAGACGACGGTTTCCTAAATGGTCAATATCATCTGTATCCCCTACTTTGTATAGTAGGTTGAAGAAGTAACTGATAGAAGCAAGGATATCACCTGGTGTGATGTGTTTCACATCACGAGTAATGTTTGCATTACCAATTACATTAATTACGCGTTCGCCTTCCGACTCAGGAGCATAAATCTTAATAGATTGCAGCTCAACATCGCCTTCTACCACTCCACCCATTGGTTTCGCTGTTTTGAATCCAATGTTTTTCTCTAAGTAAGGTAAAATGCGATCAAGTGTACGACGATCTAAGATTGTTCCTTCTGCCGCTAAAATTTCACCAGTTTCTGGATCCACTAATGTTTCAGCTAAACGTTGATTAAACAACCTGTTTTTAATGTGTAACTTCTTGTTGATCTTATAGCGACCTACATTTGCTAAATCGTAGCGCTTTGGATCGAAGAAACGAGACACAAGTAAGCTCTTAGCATTTTCTACTGTTGGTGGTTCACCAGGACGTAGACGCTCATAAATTTCAAGCAATGCTTTTTCTGTGCTATCTGTGTTGTCTTTTTCTAATGTGTTGCTTAAGTATTCGTTATCACCTAAAAGCTCGGTGATTTCTTGATCAGAGCCAAACCCTAATGCGCGTAACAAAACAGTTACAGGAAGTTTACGCGTACGGTCAATACGCACATATACAACATCCTTAGCATCTGTCTCATACTCTAACCAAGCTCCGCGGTTTGGAATTACAGTAGCAGTAAAACCACGTTTTCCGTTTTTATCCACTTTGCCACTATAGTATACGCTTGGAGAGCGAACTAACTGGGAAACGATAACACGTTCTGCACCGTTAATTACGAATGTTCCAGTCTCTGTCATGAGTGGGAAATCTCCCATGAACACATCTTGTTCTTTTACTTCACCAGTTTCCTTGTTGATTAGACGCACTTTTACACGAAGTGGTGCTGCATACGTCACATCACGCTCTTTGCATTCGTCTACAGAGTATTTAGGTTCACCTAAGCTGTAGTCGATAAATTCAAGCGATAGATTTCCCGTAAAGTCTTCAATCGGAGAAATGTCTTGGAACATTTCTCGCAAACCCTCATCAAGAAACCACTGATAAGAAGAGGTTTGAATTTCGATAAGATTTGGTAACTCTAATACTTCACTAATACGGGCATAACTTCTTCGTTGGCGGTGGCGTCCGTATTGAACTAGTTGACCTGTCAACTGCTTCACCCCTCAAATCATGAGTATTATAAATGCACAAAAAAATTTGTGCAAAATCACAAATAAATACAACTACTGCTATTAGCGTAGTCTCTTTCTCTTAAAGATAAATACGTTGAGTCTTTCTACCTGCTCAAAAAAGAAAAATGGCTTCTATAAGAAAACCATCATTCTGTTTCATAATCTGCTGATTTTACTATCTTTTCCAAGAGAAACAAAAATATACATCTTTCTCAACGCAGAAAATCATATATTGGCATTGTATAATGTTAACATAGCCAAAAATAACCGTCAACGTTTTTTTGATTTTATGATATAATATCCTTTTTTCTTTTCTACAACCTCAACTTCAGAAAATACTTCTTCTAGTTTTTTTAGCGCAGACGGTGCACCTTGTTTCTTTTGAATAACAATCCAAAGTTCTCCACCCGGAACTAAATACTCCACAGCTTTTTCTAAAATCTCATGTACGATATCTTTACCCGCACGAATTGGAGGGTTAGATAGAATAGCAGCATACTTACCATCTACATTTTCATAGACGCTACTTTGAAAAATACGTATATTCTCGATTTTGTTATTAGCGGCGTTTTCTTTCGCAAGCCCAAGTGCCCTCTCGTTCACATCCACCATGTGAACTTCACGACCTTGAAACTCTTTCGCTAACGACAAACCAATAGGACCGTATCCGCAACCTACGTCTAATATATCACCTTTAATATCTGGCATTTGAAACGCTTCAATTAAAAGACGGGAACCAAAGTCCACTTCGTTTTTCGAGAACACCCCATGGTCAGATAAGAAAGTAAATCGAGATCCACGAAGGGAAAACTCCCATCGCTTACGATCACTTTTACTAGAAGGGTCGTTAGAAAAATAATGGTCTGCCATATGGCCACCTCTTTTCTTTACAGTTAAAAAAAAAGCTCGCATGAGAGCGAGCTTTTTTTAAAGCATCAAAAGTTAATTACTTAACTTCTACAGCAGCGCCAACTTCTTCAAGTTTAGCTTTGATTTCTTCAGCTTCTTCTTTAGCAGCAGCTTCTTTGATTACTTTTGGAGTGTTGTCAACTAATTCTTTAGCTTCTTTTAAGCCAAGACCAGTGATTTCACGAACAACTTTGATAACTTTGATTTTTTGTGCACCAGCGCTAGTTAGTTCCACATCAAATTCAGTTTTCTCAGCAGCAGCTTCTCCAGCGCCACCAGCAACAGCTACAGGAGCAGCAGCAGTTACGCCGAATTCTTCCTCGATAGCTTTTACTAAGTCGTTAAGTTCTAATACAGTCATAGATTTAACTGCTTCAATGATTTGTTCTTTAGTCATTGTAAATATCCTCCCTTAAATAGGTTTGTATTGTTTTATCGATAATACGTAATTATCTTTTAAAAAATTAAGCGCCTTGCTCTTCCTTTTGGTCTGCAACTGCTTTAGTAGCAAGTGCAAGGTTACGGATTGGAGCTTGAAGAACGCTAAGAAGCATAGAAAGTAAGCCTTCACGTGATGGAAGAGTAGCGATTGCTTTAACCTCATCAAGTGTTACAAGTTTACCTTCGATTACGCCCGCTTTAATTTCTAAAGCTTCATGATCTTTAGCGAAGTCGTTTAATACTTTCGCAGGAGCAACTACATCCTCGTTACTGAACGCGATTGCGTTTGGTCCTGTTAAGAATTCATTTAACTCAGCCATTTCAGCAGATTCTGCAGCACGACGAGTTAGAGAGTTTTTGTAAACTTTGAACTCAACGCCAGCTTCACGTAATTGCTTACGTAATTCTGTTGCTTCAGAAACTGTTAAACCACGGTAGTCAACAACGATTGTAGATTTACTAGCGCGAAGTTTGTCCGCGATTTCAGTTACAACTTGTTGTTTAGTTTCGATTACTTTGCTCATGTTATTACACCTCCTGTAGATTATATAGAAGATGTACCGAAAGTGCACTAAAAACCTCCATGCCCAACTTGTAGACATGGAGGCATATAGTCACAGAAAAAAGATTCCGCTTCGTATATTAACACCTAGGTAGGAAATTAAGTCTATTGACACCTACTGTCTACGGTACACTAATTAAATTCACAACATAAATGATTATATTAAAACTTCTTTATGAAGTCAACTTCCAAAATTTACGCTAATGTAGAAACGTCTACACGTACGCCAGGTCCCATTGTAGAAGCAACTGTTACGTTCTTCATGTAAGTACCTTTTGCAGCAGCTGGCTTAACTTTTTGTAAAGTGTCAGCAATTGTTTTGAAGTTTTCTACTAATTTAGCATCTTCGAAAGATACTTTACCGATTGGAACGTGGATGTTACCAGCTTTATCAACGCGGTATTCAACTTTACCAGCTTTGATTTCGTTAACAGCTTTAGTTACATCGAAAGTAACTGTTCCAGTTTTAGGGTTTGGCATTAAACCTTTAGGTCCTAATACGCGACCAAGTTTACCAACTTCACCCATCATGTCAGGAGTTGCTACTACTACATCGAAATCGAACCAACCTTGTTGGATTTTACCGATGTAATCAGTATCGCCTACGAAGTCAGCTCCAGCAGCTTCAGCTTCTTTAGCTTTTTCACCTTTAGCAAATACTAATACACGTTGTACTTTACCAGTACCGTGTGGAAGAACAACTGCGCCACGGATTTGTTGGTCAGCTTTCTTAGGGTCAACACCTAAACGGAATGCAGCTTCTACAGTTGCATCAAATTTAGCTGTGTTTGTTTTCTTTACTAATTCTACTGCTTCTGTTGCAGAGTAAGCAGCTGCACGATCAACAAGCTTTGCAGCTTCTACGTACTTTTTACCTCTTTTAGCCATTTTTATTTCCTCCTCGAATGTGGTTTTAGCGGAATAACCTCCCACGTTTACGCCTGTTTTCAGGTATAACCTGAGGATGAGCGCCATCCATTTATTTAAAAACGATAATCATTTACGATAATAAAGGTTGCGAATTGGAATTCCAGACCCGCAACCTTTTTTAAAAACAAATCGAATTAGTCTTCGATAACGATGCCCATACTGCGTGCAGTACCTTCAACCATACGCATTGCAGCTTCTACGCTAGCAGCGTTTAGGTCAGGCATTTTAGTTTCAGCGATTTCGCGTACTTTATCACGCTTAACAGTTGCCACTTTATTACGGTTTGGTTCACCAGAACCAGACTCAATACCAGCTACTTTCTTAAGAAGAACAGCAGCAGGAGGAGTTTTAGTAATGAAAGTGAATGAACGGTCCTCAAATACCGTAATTTCAACAGGGATGATAAGACCAGCTTGATCTGCTGTACGAGCGTTAAACTCTTTACAGAAGCCCATGATGTTAACACCTGCTTGTCCTAATGCTGGACCAACTGGTGGAGCTGGGTTAGCTTTACCTGCAGGAATTTGAAGCTTTACCATTTTAATTACCTTTTTAGCCACGAGACACACCTCCTTAAGTCCGTGATGTGGTCAATTGGACAGTGATTTGCCCTCCCACGTCATATTTTATCTGTAAGGATAAAATCTTTCAAAAAACGTCTCCGATAACGAAGACGTACTGACTTAAAAGATATTATCACTTTTTACAATTCATTTCAAGTTTCATTTTATAATTTTTCAATTTGATGGAAGTCAAGTTCAACTGGAGTCTCGCGACCAAACATGTCCACAAGCACGCTAACCTTTTTCTTCTCCACATCAATTTCTTCAATAGCACCTGTATAATCTGCGAATGGCCCCTCATTTACACGTACTGTCTCATGAAGTTCAAAGTCGAAATCAACCACTTCGTTGTCCATTCCCATATGTTTCATAATGGTAACAACTTCCTCTTCTAATAGAGGTGATGGTTTAGATCCAGAACCAGAAGAACCAACGAACCCAGTTACACCTGGCGTGTTACGTACAACATACCAAGAGTCATCAGTCATGATTAATTCTACTAATACATAACCTGGGAACACTTTTCTTTTCATTAATTTTTCTTTTCCGTTTTTCATTTCTACTTCTACTTCTTCCGGGACAACAACACGGAAAATTTTATCTTGCATACCCATTGATTCTACACGTTTCTCTAGGTTTGCTTTTACTTTATTTTCATATCCAGAATAAGTATGGACAACATACCAACTTTTTTCCATTCATTTAGGACGAGCGTCCTTCCCTCCCTGACGTACATTTTTTTGCGCAAATGAAAAAACCCGTTCACCGGGCTTTTACACAGTTCTTATAAATAACATTATATCATGGATAAGTGCTTCTTATTCAAGAATTAACCAAGAATTAACCGAATTAAAGAAGAAATGCCCATATCAACTACTGCGAAGAAAATCGCAAAGAACACAACTGTAGCAACAACAGTCGCTGTTGAGCGGAGTAATTCATCTTTTTTAGGCCAACTTACTTTTTTCATTTCGCGACCTACATCGCCGAAAAAGTTCGTTAAACGCATCTGCGGGACCTCCAGTGTATTATTTCAATTATTTATTTTGTTTCCTTGTGAACTGTATGCTGATTGCATGTTTTACAAAACTTTTTTATTTCAAGTCGCTCTATTGAGCTCGTATCTTTCATAGTAGAGTAGTTTCGATTTTTACACTCTTCACATGAGAGTACAACTTTTTTCCTCATTAGTTACACCAACCTTGTAACATTATGTCCCTAAAAATGTATCATACAATAAAAGACAATGTCAATGACATGCATTTTGTACTCTCTACAAAAGAAAACAGGTGATTTATTTTACACCTGCAGCACTTGTTACTTCTTATGAATTTAAAGTTGTACTTTCTCTCATTTCCATATATCGTTCCAATTTCCTCTTTACTCGTTGTAAAGCGTTATCAATAGATTTCACATGCCTGTTTAACTGTTCTGAAATCTCTTGATAAGAACGACCATCTAAATATAAAGAAAGCACTTTCCTTTCTAAATCGCTTAATAATTCAGATATTTTTGATTCTATGTCTGTATATTCTTCCTGGCTAATGATCATCTCTTCAGGATCAGTCACCTTCGCTTCAGAAATAACATCCAATAACGTTCGATCAGATTCCTCATCGTAAATCGGCTTATCTAAAGACACATACGAATTTAAAGGAATATGTTTTTGTCTTGTTGCCGTTTTAATAGCGGTAATAATTTGTCGAGTGATACATAGTTCAGCAAATGCTTTGAATGAAGACAGCTTGTCCTCTTTATAATCACGAATTGCTTTAAACAACCCTATCATACCTTCTTGAACAATGTCTTCTCGATCGGCACCCACTAAAAAGTAAGATCTTGATTTCGCACGAACAAAGTTCTTATACTTGTGAATTAAATATTCTAGAGCGTCAGTATTACCTTTTCGAACTAACTCAACGATTGCCTCATCCTCTAAATCACGAAATGTAACGTCGCCTATACTTACGAAGCCTGCTTCCACCTTGATCCCTCCGACCGCTATTTATTTAGCAATATTATACAGTAAAAAGATAAAGAGCGTCAATGCTTCAACGCTCTCCTCTTCTTAATTTTTCTAATTTTTCTGTAATATCCTTACTAAATATCTTTCGCATGGCAGGCTGCTGTTCTTTCGCGTCTTTTGTACGCCTTCTTACTTGTTGTTCCATCGCTTGTACTTCCAACTCTAATTCACGCGCAGATTTTCGAAGGGCACCTTGCCCAAATATAACCCATTGTTCTGTATAATCAGAAGTCGCAACATATATTTGTGTATTTATATTTCTAAGCTCTATTGCAAGTTGCTCTATCTTTTCGTCTGCAGTTTGATTCTTTCGTGTGAATATTACTTCTACACGAGATTGTTTCATCTTTTTTTCAATACCATGGACTGTATAGGCATCAAAGACTATCATCACTTTTGTGCCTGTATAACCTTGATAATCCGCCATCTTATCAATAAGCGCATCTCTTGATGATTGTAAATCTACATCCCGCAGTTTCTTCAAATCTCCCCAAGCTCCGATAATGTTGTAACCGTCAACGATTAAAATATCGTTCATTTTTTATTTACCAATTTCGTGACGTTTACGATATACCTCATACATTAACAAACTTGCGGCTACTGAAGCATTTAAGGATGTAACTTTACCAACCATCGGTAGAGTGATTAAGAAATCACACTTTTCACCAATAATACGACTCATACCTTTTCCTTCACTACCAATTACTAATCCAATCGGCATTGTACCATCTAAATTACGGTAATCCGTTTTCCCTTTGGCATCTGTACCAGCAATCCAAAGTCCACGCTCTTTTAATTCATCAATTGTACGAGATAAGTTTGTTACGCGCGCAACAGGAATGTATTCAATCGCTCCTGTTGATGCTTTCGCAACTGATGCTGTAAGTCCCACAGCTCTTCTCTTCGGAATAATAATTCCATGAGCTCCTGTTGCATCAGCAGTACGCATAATAGAACCTAGGTTATGCGGATCTTCAATCTCATCTAAAATCAAGAAGAACGGATCTTCATTACGTTTTTCTGCCACTTTGAATAAATCTTCTAACTCTGCATACTGATATGCAGCTACTTGAGCAATTACACCTTGATGATTACCCTCAACTAATTGATCTAACTTTTTCTTTGGTGCATGTTGTAAAATAATCTTATTTTCTTTCGCTAACGCTAGTACAATTTGTACTTGTCCTTTGGCAGCACCTTCTGCGATCCAAATTTTATTAATATCTCTCCCTGATCTTAACGCTTCAATTACAGGGTTACGTCCGATAATATATTCACTAGTCATGATGATGTGCCCCCTTCCTTTTCTTCTAAAACTGCAATTGCCTTATATACAATTTCGTCTAATCTTTCACGATTATTTAATAAATGATGATAACCGATTAGTGCTTCAAAGGCTGTACTATGTCGATATGTTTGTACATCCGTATTTTTCGGAACTGTACCTGAATTTGCATTACGCCCTCTTCTTAATACCGCCTCTTCTTCCTCTGTCAAAAATGCCGTCTCTAATAAATGATAAACAACTTTCGCCTGTGCTTTTGCTGAAACAAAGCTCGTCCCTAAGCGATGTAATTGATTAGGGCGAACTTTTCCTTTTTGAAGGAGGTGATAGCGGATATATTGTTCATATACCGCATCACCCATATACGCTAACGCCAAGCTGTTTAATTGCTTTGCATCAATCATCCTTATCCTCTTTTCCATCTTGTACCTTGAGCGGTATCTTCTAAAATAATATTACGTTCTTTTAAATCGTCACGAATTTGATCAGACAATGCGAAATCGCGATTTTTACGAGCTTCAATGCGCTTTTGGATAAGCTCTTCAATTTCTTCATCCAGTAATTCTTCTTTTGATAATTCTAATCCTAAAATATCAAATAACGTTTCCAGTTGTTTTACGTATGCTTCAATCACAACTTTAGATGTATGCTCTTCAAGTAAATATTGATTTGCATGATTTGCTACGTTGTATAATTCGGTAATTGCATTTGCAGTGTTAAAGTCATCATTCATTGCCTCTTCAAATGCAGTCTGGAATTTCTCTATTTCAGCTAACCATTTCTCATTATGGTCCGTTAAATCCGTACTACTCTCCATACGATGCTTTAAGTTTCCATAAGCTGTTTTAATTCTTTCCAGTCCATTATTCGTACTTTGTAATAACTCTTCACTAAAGTTAATCGGGTGACGATAGTGTACTGATAACATAAAGAATCTAATTAACTGCGGGTCGTATTGCTTAATAATATCGTGAACTAAAATAAAGTTACCAAGCGATTTAGACATCTTCTCATTGTTAATATTAATATATCCATTATGCATCCAGTAACGTGCAAACGTTTTTCCAGTCAATGCCTCTGACTGCGCAATTTCATTTTCATGATGCGGGAACGCCAAATCTTGCCCACCAGCATGAATGTCAATTGTATCCCCTAAGTACTTACGCGCCATTGCTGAGCATTCAATATGCCATCCTGGACGTCCTTGCCCCCAAGGGCTTTCCCAGAAGATTTCTCCTTCTTTCGCAGCTTTCCATAAAGCAAAATCAAGAGGGTCTTGTTTCTTTTCCCCTACCTCAATACGAGCACCGTGACGTAAATCTGCGATTGGTTGATGTGATAATTTACCGTAACCTTCGAATTCCTTCGTCTTAAAGTACACATCACCCTCTGATTCATATGCATACCCTTTATTCACAAGTTCTTGAATAAATTCAATAATGATATCCATATTTTCTGTTACACGAGGATGAACTGTTGCATGTTTGCAACCTAGTGCTGTTACATCTTCAAAGTACGCTTCAACAAAACGATCAGCAATCGTTGGTACATCTTCACCTAATTCATTTGCCGCTTTAATTAATTTATCATCTACGTCCGTAAAGTTAGATACATATTGCACATCGTATCCTTTGTATTCTAAATAACGACGCACTGTATCGAATACCATAGGAGGTCTTGCATTCCCAATATGAATGTAGTTATAAACTGTAGGTCCGCATACATACATCTTTACCTTATTTTCTTCTAATGGAACAAACTCTTCTTTTTGACGTGTTAACGTATTATAAATGTGAATAGTCATTTTTATCCTTCCTTTCTACCTTTAATTCCAATTGTTTCTTCAATTTATCAAGTTCTACTTCCATAGCCTTTAATTTATCAAAAATCGGATCTGGAAGGTCAGAGTGATTTAATTCTTGACCAATCTTTACTCCATTTTGAATAACGACACGGCCAGGTATACCTACAACTGTAGAATGTGCAGGAACTTCTTTTAATACGACAGACCCTGCTCCGATTTTAGAATTCTCTCCCACAGTAATAGACCCAAGAACTTTAGCACCCGTCGCAATTAATACATTATCCTGAATTGTTGGGTGCCTCTTCCCTTTTTCTTTTCCTGTACCACCTAATGTAACCCCTTGATAAATCGTTACATTATCACCAATTTCACAAGTTTCTCCAATTACAACTCCCATTCCATGATCTATAAAAAAGCGTCGACCAATAGTTGCTCCTGGATGGATCTCAATGCCAGTAAAAAAGCGACTCACTTGTGAAACAAAACGTGCAAGAAAGAAAAAATTCCTTTTATAAAAAGCATGTGCAATTCGATGGGCCCAAACTGCATGTAATCCAGAGTAAGTTAAAATGACTTCGAAATAACCTCTTGCCGCTGGATCCTGTTCAAAAACGACTTCAATATCTTCCCGAAGCCTCTTAAACATCGGTGTTCCCTCCCCTTTATGGGCTGCTTTTTTGTCGAACGAACTAACTCCCCTAACTCATCACTTCTCCCCTAATTCTTTATATAAGGGGAGAAATTCTATATCTCTACCTATTTACACGGTATAAAAAAAAGGCGTCTCTGTCATATTGACAGAGACGCCTTTTAAGCGCGGTTCCACTCTGTTTAGGCTTAAAAAAGCCTCAAACTCATCCATGATAACGGTGTACACCGCTTCTGCTTACTTTGCGGCCTAAGACGTCCCACGAAGCAATTCGCTGTTCAGCAGAAGACTCGAAGGGGCATTTCAAAAATCCGCTTATAAACCACTCCCAGCCGAAAGGTGGTTCTCTCTGTAAAAAGCCTGATTTTCTACTTCTCCTTCTCGTCGCTTTTCCTTATTAGATTTTAGGTATACTTATTATATTTCTAAATCTAGAAAATGTTAACCAATTACTTTTTGAAGACGATTTAAAACTTTTTCTTTTCCAAGAAGTGCAATAGCATTCGGAAGCTCTGGACCATGCGTTTGTCCTGTAGTTGCAACACGGATTGGCATAAATAAATTTTTACCTTTATGTCCTGTTTCCTTTTGAACTGCTTTAATTGCTGCCTTAATTGCTGCTGGCTCCATTGCTTCTAGAGCTTCTATTTGACCAGCAAATGCACGAAGTACTTCAGGTACTTGTTCACCATTTAATACTTCTTGTCCTTCTTCTTCATAATCAACATGATCTTTAAAGAACATTTCAGAAAGCTCTACAATTTCAGCTCCAAAACTCATTTGTTCATGGTATAAAGCAATTACATCACGAATCCAAGCTTGGTCTTGTTCACTTAAAGTTTCTCCCACACGTCCAGCTTTCACTAAATGCGGTAAGCTTAACTCTACAACCGTATCTAAATCTTGCTTTTTCATATACTGGTTGTTCATCCATTTTAGTTTTTGAGAATCAAATAATGCAGGTGATTTTGATAAACGAGCTGCATCGAACATTTTGATAAACTCATCTTTAGAGAAGATTTCTTCTTCTCCTACCGGAGACCAACCTAGTAGTGCAATAAAGTTAAAAATTGCTTCTGGAAGATACCCAAGCTCTTTATATTGCTCAATAAATTGAATAATAGATTCATCACGCTTACTTAACTTTTTACGACTTTCATTAACAATTAGAGTCATATGACCGAATTGTGGAATATCCCAGCCGAAAGCTTCATAAATCATCATTTGTTTCGGTGTATTTGAAATATGATCATCACCACGAAGTACATGTGTAATTTCCATTAGATGATCATCTACTGCTACTGCAAAGTTATAAGTTGGAATTCCATCTTTTTTCACAATAACAAAATCACCGAAATCATTTGAATGGAACGCAACTTCATCTTTTACAATATCTTTGAATGTGTAGTCACGATCAGCTGGTACACGGAAACGAATACTTGGAATACGTCCCTCAGCTTCAAATTCTTTCACTTGTTCTTCAGTTAATTCACGGTGGTTACCTGCGTAACGAGGTGTTTCACCGCGAGCGATTTGTCCTTCACGCTCTGCTTCTAGCTCTTCTTCTGTCATATAACATTTATAAGCTAGACCACGCTCTAATAAATCTTCATATAATTTTTTATAAATATCTAAACGCTCTGTTTGGCGATATGGTCCAAATTCACCACCAACATCAACACCTTCATCCCAGTCCATACCGAGCCATTTCAAGTATTTTAATTGGCTTTCTTCTCCACCAGCCACGTTACGTTTTACATCAGTATCTTCAATACGAATAATAAATTTGCCATCTAAATGACGAGCAAATAAATAATTAAATAATGCCGTACGCGCATTTCCGATATGTAAGTGTCCTGTTGGACTTGGCGCGTAGCGCACTCTCACTTGCTTTTCCATAATTGGTACACCTTCCATTCTTAATGTCAACACATTCTATAATTGTACACCAAAAAAATGTGATTATCCATCTTACGAATTAAAAACCATTATTTTTTCTGTAATAAAACAACCGCTTGAGAAGCAATCCCTTCTTCTCTACCTGTAAATCCTAATTTTTCTGTTGTTGTTGCCTTTACATTAATGTTATTGATAGACGTTTCTAACAGTTCACTAATGCGCTTACGCATGCTCTCAATATGTGGTGCCATTTTTGGTTTTTGAGCAATAATTGTACAATCTAAATTCCCTAACTCGTAACCTTGTTCACGCACAAATTCCCAAACTTTTTGTAACAATACAGCTGAATCTGCATCTTTAAAAGCTGGGTCTGTATCAGGAAAATGCTTTCCGATATCTCCTGCTGCAATCGCACCTAAACATGCATCAGCAATCGTATGTAACAATACATCTGCATCTGAATGACCGATTAATCCTTTCTCGTGTGGAATTGTAATTCCACCGATAATCAACGGACGCCCTTCCGCAAATTCATGTACATCAAAACCTTGTCCAATTCGAAACATCCTTACTTCCTCCTTAAGCTAAACTACTGAGCTTTATGACTCTATATTATATCGCTATCCTTATAAAGAAAAGCCCGGCTGTTGCCGAGCTTTTCTTTATTAACACATCATCAACGTTATTTCTTCTGAACACGAAGGAAACTTTCAGCAATTAGTAGATCTTCCGGAGTCGTCACTTTAATATTATAGTAACTCCCCTCCACTACACCAACTTGCTTCCCAACGCGTTCTACGAGACTTGCATCATCTGTGCCAAGAAAACAACTTTGCTTTGCGCTTCTATGAGCTTCTAGCAAAAGAGAAACAGAGAATCCTTGTGGTGTCTGTACAGCGTTAAGTTGAGACCGCTCTACCGTTTCTACAACAACACCCTGCTCTACTTTCTTAACAGTATCTTTTACTGGCACTGCACAAATGGAAGCTCCATATTTTTCTGCTGCAGTTAATACATCGCGAATCACTTTATTCGTTACGAACGGGCGCGCCCCGTCATGAACAAGAACATATTCGACACCACTCGCATACTGAAGTGCGTTATATACGCTATCTTGTCTTTCGGCTCCACCCTGAATAAATTGTACCTGCTTTTCAATCTGGTACTTCTGCATCAACTCTTCAAAATACGGGCGTTCTTCTTCGTTAATTGCCATAATAATACTTTTGCACGCTTTATCTTTTTCAAAAGCACGCAATGTGTGCACAATAATTGGTACTTCATCTATAAGTAAAAATAACTTATTTTTACCAGCACCCATTCGTTTCCCTTGGCCCGCTGCCGGAATAATTAATGTATACATATTAATAATCCTCTACTTATAATGCTTTTTCTAGCAATTTACGTTTTGCGAAAATCATACGACCAGCCGATGTTTGTAATACGCTAGTAACAAGTACATCAAGTTGTGAACCCACATACTCTCTACCATCTTCTACTACAATCATCGTACCATCATCTAAGTATGCAACACCTTGATTCTGTTCTTTACCATCTTTCACAACATAAACACTTAATTCTTCACCAGGAAGTACGACTGGTTTAATCGCATTAGCTAAATCATTAATGTTTAACACCGTAACCCCTTGTAATTCAGAAACTTTGTTTAAATTGAAATCGTTTGTTACTACAGTTCCACCAGTGATTTTTGCCAACTTTACAAGCTTGCTATCTACTTCTTGGATATCATCGAAATCGCCTTCATAAATTTCTACCGGAATTGGCATCTCCTTTTGAATACGATTTAAAATGTCTAGTCCTCTGCGGCCACGATTACGCTTTAAAGCATCTGAAGAATCGGCAATATGCTGAAGCTCTTCTAATACGAATTGTGGAATGACGATTGTTCCTTCTAAAAACTTTGTTTGGCAAATATCTGCAATACGTCCATCAATAATTACACTCGTATCGAGAATTTTCCAATGAGTCGTAGATTTTTCCGCTTCGACCTCTACCTCTTCATTCTCACTATTGTTTTTCTTTTTACCTCCGCGTTGGGGTAATGTAAATAATCCTAGCAATTCATTCCTCTTTTTAAATCCTACTTGGAATCCTAAATATCCAAGTAAAAGGGTGAAGAACACTTGCAACACCGTACTAATAACTGGAATTGTAAATTCACGAATTGGTATCAAAATTAAATATGCAACAATAAGACCAGAGATTAATCCTAATGTACCAAATAAAACATCTGCTACAGGCGCCTTTACAAGAGCCTCTTCAATATGCTTAATAAGTTGAACAATATAATCTACAAGCCAAAATGTTGTTAAAAATAAAATAATTGCACCAATAATTGCACGAACATAAGATCCTTCCAACAAAGGAACCGCACCGATATCTAATACATTAATAATTTTTGGGATTAAGTAAATCCCTAACGCTCCCCCGATCACTAAAAAGAAGAGCTGTACAATCCGTTTTAACATCCAACCACCTCCTACTCATTATTAACCATTGTTTCGCTAATCAAAACGCCGAATGCAAAAGCGGACGTGTTTTTTTGTAAATAGTTTTATTTACCAATATATCATATCATATACCAAAAATGTTCTAGTGTCGTTATATTATAGAATCAATGTAATATTCTTAATTGTGTCTACTCATATAGAGATGCTCTTGAATTCTTTTTAGACCTTCTCGTATTTTCTTCGCTCTCACTTCTCCAATTCCTTCCACATCATCCAATTCATTAATAGTTGCTCGGCAAACACCTTGCAATGTTTTAAATCGATTAATTAAATTCTCGATAATAAGTGGCGGAACACGAGAAATCTTGCTTGTGATTCGGTATCCTCTAGGTGTCACACTTTCTTCTAAACTTGTTTGTCCTGAATACCCAAGTAATTTAACTAAATCACTATCCTCTAAAAGTTGTGTATTTGCAAGATCTTGTAACTTTTTCAAGATTTGATGATGGTCTTGTGTTTTCTCCTGGTGATAATCTTTAATTAACAATGCTGCCTCTGCCTCTAAATCAGCTAGTAATTCTGTAAGCTGTAAACGAATTAACCTACCTTCTGTTCCTAGCTCATGAATATAGCTCAATATTTCATTTTTTATACGCAGCACCATTTCAACACTATGTAAAACGTGAACCACCTCGGACATTGTAACGACCTCTTCAAATTCTAGAATACCCAAATTCGTAATGCCGTCATTCCATACAGCCTTATATTTTTCTAGCGTTTGAATTGCTTGATTTGCCTTCGTTAAAATGACACCTATATCTTTTAGTGTATAACGTAAGTTCCCTTGATATAGCGTAATTACATTACGTCTTTGTGAAATGGCCACAACAAGGCTGCCCGTCTGCTTTGCTACACGCTCTGCTGTTCGGTGACGCATACCTGTTTCAATAGAATCAATAGATGAATCCGGAACTAACTGTGCGTTTGCAATTAAAATTTTACTTCCAGTTTCATTTAAAATAAGTGCTCCATCCATTTTTGCTAATTCATATAAACTAGCAGGAGAGAATGCGCAATTAATATGAAAACCACCATCAACAATGCTTTTAATCTGCTCATTATACCCAAGAACAATTAGTCCCCCTGTTTGTGCGCGAAGTACATTATCTATCCCTTCGCGCAGTGGTGTTCCCGGGGCCACGAGCTGTAAAATATTAATTATACTTTTGACACGTTGCTTATTTTCTTCCATAGCCTAGCCTCCTAATGTCAAACGAAGCGCTTCTCCTAAATTAGAAACACCTACAACCTCAATCCCCTCTGGAATTGTCCACCCCCCTAAATTTTTTCTAGGAATGATAGCACGTTGAAATCCTAATTTAGCTGCTTCTTGTACACGTTGTTCGATTCTTGATACTCTTCTTATTTCTCCAGTTAATCCAACTTCTCCTATTACCGCATCAGTTGGTGCCGTAGATTTATCTCTAAAACTTGAAGCTATACTTAAGGCAACAGCTAAATCAATTGCCGGTTCATCTAATTTCAAACCACCAGCTACTTTTAAATACGCATCTTGATTTTGTAATAGTAAACCTGTTCTTTTCTCTAGTACCGCCATAATAAGCGAGACACGATTATGATCAATTCCTGTCGCCATTCTTCGAGGATTTCCAAAACTAGTAGGGGAAATTAATGCCTGTATTTCTACTAAAACTGGTCTTGTTCCTTCCATCGAGGCAACTACTGTTGAACCTGCAACTCCAACTGGTCTTTCCTCAAGGAAAATTTCAGAAGGATTTAAGACTTCTGCAAGGCCAAGTTCTTTCATTTCAAAGATACCCATTTCATTCGTAGAACCAAAACGATTCTTTACAGCTCGTAAAATACGATATGTATGGTGTCGATCTCCTTCAAAGTAAAGAACTGCATCGACCATATGTTCTAGCATACGCGGTCCCGCAATTGCACCTTCTTTTGTCACATGCCCTACGATAAAAATTGGGATTCCCTTTGTTTTTGCAAGTTTCATTAATTCTGCTGTACATTCACGTACTTGCGCCACACTACCAGGAGCTGATGTCACTTCAGGTAAATGTATTGTTTGAATAGAATCAATAACAACAAAAGCAGGATTCATCTCTTCAATATGTGCTGCAATACGCTGTAAATCTGTCTCTGATACAACAAATAGATTACTACCATTTACATGTAAACGATCTGCACGAAGTTTAATCTGCTTTGCTGACTCCTCACCTGATATATACAATACATCATATGAAGCATCTGCTAATTGCGAGGAAATCTGTAATAATAACGTTGATTTTCCAATCCCAGGGTCCCCACCAATAAGTACTAAAGATCCATCTACAATTCCGCCACCTAGTACACGGTTAAACTCCTGAAATTTTGTTTCAATACGTGCCTCAGACTTTGTTTCTACTTCTGTAAGACGTCTTGGTTTTGTTACTTCTGTTTGAATTGCATTTGCATAATTTAGGCGTCTGGATGATACAACGGGTTCCATCTCTTCAACAAGCGAATTCCATTGACCACACCCTGGACATTTACCCATATATTTTGGTGATTGATAACCACACTCTTGACATGTGAATTTTGTTTTCTTTTTAGCCATATCTTTTTATATTTCACTTCGCTTTCATCTATAAACATTTGACCTTCTCGTACAAGAAAGAGGGCTATCTCGTAGCCCTCTTAGTTTGTCTATACTTATTTTACCTTTTCAGCACTATGAATGACAAATGTTTCCCCTTCTACATCAAAGATAACTTTTTGCCCTTTCTCAATAGCACCTTTTAAAAGTTCTTCCGATAGTCTATCTTCTACATGCTTCTGAATTGCTCTACGTAGTGGACGAGCACCATATTCACGATCAAACCCTTTATCAGCAATAGCTGCAATCGCCCCTTCTGTTAATTGCAATTCAATTTCTTGTTCTTTTAAGCGATTCACTAACTGATTTACCATAAGAGTCACAATTTCTTGAATATGTTTTTTCTCAAGCATATGGAATACGATAATTTCATCAATACGGTTTAAGAATTCTGGACGAAATGCCTTTTTCAGCTCATCCATTACTTTACCTTTCATATCCGAATAATCACGGCTTTCATCTTGTACGTTAAATCCAAGATGTTTGTTACGTTTTAACGCCTCAGCACCAACGTTAGACGTCATAATAACAATCGTATTACGGAAGTCAACTGTACGTCCTTTAGAATCAGTTAAACGACCATCTTCCAATACCTGTAGTAAAATATTAAATACATCGGGATGCGCCTTCTCTACTTCATCTAATAGGACAACTGAATACGGCTTACGACGAACCTTCTCTGTTAATTGTCCGCCTTCTTCATACCCAACATATCCTGGAGGAGAACCAACTAAGCGAGAAGTTGAATGTTTCTCCATATACTCAGACATATCAATGCGAATCATTGCATCCTCATCACCGAACATAGATTCTGCCAATGCTCTTGCTAATTCTGTTTTACCTACACCTGTTGGTCCTAAGAAAATAAATGAACCAATTGGACGTTTCGGATCTTTTAGTCCTGCTCTTGCACGACGAACAGCTTTCGCTACAGCCACTACCGCTTCATCCTGGCCGATGACACGATCATGAAGAATGGATTCTAAGTTTAATAATTTATCAGTCTCTGTTTGTGCAAGTTTAGAAACAGGGATACGTGTCCATGTAGAAACGACATTTGCAATATCTTCTACCGTAACCTCTGAATTTTCTTTTCCTTGTTGCTCTTTCCACTGACGCTTTGTATCTTCCAATTTTTCACGTAAGCGTTGTTCCATATCACGTAAGGAAGCAGCCTTTTCAAACTCTTGACTTTGTACAGCCGCATCTTTTTCTTTTCGAATTTCCTCAAGCTTCACTTCAAGCTCTTTTAAGTTTGGTGGTGTTGTATAAGAGCGTAAGCGAACCTTTGAAGCAGCTTCATCAATTAAATCAATTGCTTTATCCGGTAAGAAACGATCCGTAATATAACGATCAGAAAGTTTTACAGCTGCATCAATTGCATCATCTGTAATAGACACACGGTGATGCGCCTCATAACGATCGCGTAAACCTTTCAAGATTTGAGTTGATTCTTCTAGACTCGGCTCATCAACATGAATTGGCTGGAAACGTCTCTCTAAAGCTGCATCCTTTTCAATATATTTACGATACTCATCTAAAGTTGTCGCACCAATACATTGTAATTCTCCGCGTGCTAAAGATGGTTTTAAAATATTTGATGCATCGATTGCACCTTCTGCTCCACCTGCACCGATTAATGTATGAAGTTCATCAATAAATAGAATAATATTCCCTGCTTGACGTATTTCATCCATTACTTTCTTTAAACGATCTTCAAACTCACCACGATATTTCGTCCCAGCTACCACTGTTCCCATATCTAGTGTCATAACACGCTTATCTCTTAACGTTTCAGGAACTTCATTATTTACGATTTGCTGTGCTAACCCTTCAGCAATTGCTGTTTTACCTACACCAGGCTCTCCAATTAACACTGGATTGTTTTTTGTTCTACGGCTTAACACTTCAATTACACGTTGAATTTCTTTACTACGTCCAATAACAGGATCCAAACGATTCTCACGTGCAACAACTGTTAAGTCGCGCGCTAAACTGTCTAGTGTCGGTGTATTGGCATTTGTCGATGAACCACCTTGGTGACCTGAACTTGCTTCGTTACTTCCAAGAAGTTGTAACACTTGTTGTCTTGCTTTGTTGAGGCTTACGCCTAAATTATTTAAAACACGTGCCGCTACACCTTCACCTTCACGGATTAAGCCAAGTAAAATATGTTCTGTTCCAACGTAAGAATGTCCTAGCTTACGCGCTTCATCCATAGACAATTCAATAACTTTTTTAGCACGAGGTGTATAATGTACAGTTTGAGAAGCTTCTGTTCCACGTCCAATTAACGCTTCTACCTCTTTTTGCACTTTTTCCGGGCTCAATCCAAGAGCAATTAACGCTTTTGCTGCAATTCCTTCACCTTCGCGTACAAGCCCAAGTAAAATATGTTCTGTTCCAATATTATTATGCCCAATGCGAATTGCTTCCTCTTGAGATAAAGCTAATACTTTCTGTGCTCTTTCTGTAAATCTTCCAAACATCATAGAAATCGCCTCCTACTTGCGCTTAGTTTTTTTCAATACGTAATCGCTCACGGATTAAGGTTGCTCTTCGATAATCTCTTTCTTCTGGTCCTAAAGGTCCTCCTGCGTATTGTTGTAAAATACCTGGTTGCGTAAGAACCATTAGCTCAGTCAAAATATTTCTCGATATACCTTTTATATATCCTAGATCAATACCAAGTCGTACATCCGATAAGCAAGTTGCCGCTTCTGCAGATTGAATTAAACGACTGTTTGCTAGTATACCGTAAGAACGATAAACCTTATCTTCAAGCTCAATACTCGAATTTTGTACAATTAATTCTCTGGCCAATTTTTCTTGTTGTATAATTTGCTGCATGACACTCTTTAAATCTGCAATAATATCTACTTCGGATTTCCCTAGCGTCATTTGATTTGACACTTGAAATATATTACCTAACGCTTCGCTACCTTCACCGTATATTCCTCTTACTACTAACCCTAATTTTTGAATTACTTGTATAATACGGCTAATTCTTTTTGTTAAAACCAGCCCTGGTAAATGAATCATTACAGAAGCTCTTAATCCTGTACCAACGTTAGTAGGACAACTCGTAATATATCCAAGTGATTCATCAAAAGCATATTCAACCTCTTTCTCAATCCAATTATCTATTTGATTAGCGCTTTGAAGCGCCTTTGATAACTGTAGCCCTGGAAATAGGCACTGAATCCTAATGTGGTCTTCCTCATTAAGCATCACACTAATGTGTTCGCTTTCTGATAACAGACATGCTCCATATTCGGTCCCTGCGAGATTTGGACTAATTAAATGCTTTTCGACTAAAACTCTCCTTTGAAGAGGCGTTAATTCATTCATTTTTAATAATCCAAACTTCCCAAAGGGCTCTACCGATTTATTTATAAATTTCTTTTTAAATAATTCTTGAACCTGTTGAGCTTCCTCTTCGTTTTGCATAGTAGAAAATTGATATTGCTTAAAATTACGAGCCAAACGAATTCGACTACTTAAAACAATATCAGAATCAGGGCCATCCCCCTTCATCCATGGACTAATCGCTTCATTCATAATTTTGTCCAGTGACATAGAACTACTCCCCCTCTCTATGCTCACTAAGCTGAGTTTCAAGCCCTCGAATTTCATCTCTTACCTCAGCAGCTTTCTCAAACTCCTCATTCTGTACATATTGTTTCAGAATAAGTTTTAGTTCATCTAATTCTTTCTTTAAGTGGATATTTCCTTCCATTCGTTCCGGAAATTTTCCACAATGTTCTGTATGTCCACCATGAAGTCGCTTTAACAATGGGTTTAAGTGTCCTTTAAATGTATCGTAACAAGAAGCACAACCAAAGCGTCCCACTTTTGTAAAATGTTCATATGTCATCTTACAATCTGGACATCTTACTGTATTTGTATTTGAAAACCCGTTTTTTTCTTCTCCAAACATTGTTGATTCACCGTGTAATAAACCAGCAAATACATCATGAAATGAAAAGTTAGACTGTGATGATTGAAAGAAAGACGTATAGCCACTTTGCTCCGCACATTGCTCACAAAGATGAACTTCCGCCTTCTTCTCGTTGATTACTTTTGTATAATGTAAAGTTGCTGGTCTTATATTACAGTTTTGACAAGTCATCAATATCCCCACCTTTACAATAGGAACGATCTACCTCATGATACTTTTCATACATTACTAGATTGTCCTCTTTCCTTAATCCATTTAGATAAAAGTACATGCTCTTTTTCAAAACTTCTACAATATTTAACTGCCCTATCTTAATTATCATTCTTTTACAAAAGCTGTATTTATTTATATTTCAGTGTTCTTAACATTGCGCATAATATTCGAGCCCTAAGTTCATCTCGAGAAGGAATATCCATTGATAATACAGAACGATCTAGTACACTTAACATTAGTTTTGCTTCACGGCCTGTTATAATTCCCTCTTCTAATAAACGTATAATCATACTCTCTGCATTCCCTTGTGCAACGCTATGATCAATCATATGAAGCATTTGATCAATAATGTCTATATCATCATGCAGTTTGACTTTTATAATGCGAATGTAACCTCCACCACCACGTTTACTTTCTACTATAAATCCTCTTTCTAATGTAAAACGGGTATTGATTACATAATTGATTTGAGATGGTACGCACTCGAATCGATCCGCAATCTCATTTCTTTTGATTTCAATCACATTATTATTACTTAAGTCAATAACTTGCTTTAGATATTGCTCAATGATATCAGATATATTTCTCATTTATCCGCCACCTTTATTGACTTTGACTATCTTTGACTTTAATTATATACGTATTAATAAAATTTGCAACTCTTTTGCTTATTCACTATCCTAGCCACATTCCCCTGTATTTAATCAACATGGTAATTATTTAAGCACATTTTTTTAATTACTATGGATTATAAAAGAAAACACGAAAAAACACGAGTCATTTGACTCGTGTTTAGTTGCTTGGCGACGTCCTACTCTCACAGGGACAAGGTCCCAACTACCATCGGCGCTAGAGAGCTTAACTTCCGTGTTCGGTATGGGAACGGGTGTGACCTCTCTGCCATCAT
>NZ_JBQAGZ010000015.1:0-48572 GCF_051916605.1 Bacillus cereus group sp. MYBK195-1
GTTCATCCTGAGCCAGGATCAAACTCTCCAATAAAGTTAGTTTGTCTAGCATCTAAAATAAAAATTGACGTTTCACGTTGTTTGTTTCGTTCAGTTTTCAAAGAACTACTTTGTCGCTCAGAAGCGACTTTATCAATATAACATTTCGTTACATTTTTGTCAACAACTTTTTTCAATAAGTTGTTTTTCGTTTGTTTTGTTTGTTACCTTTCGTGGCAACGAATATAAATATACCAGTTTGATTATTAAAATGCAATAGTTTTTCTAATAAAATTTTTAACTTAGTAAAAAAGTATAAAAACAGCACATTTCTTCTATATAAATATAATTTCTCGCACTATCAAGATTTACTATACCCACGCAACTCATGCTCAAATAAAAAAAGCTTTGGAGAAATCTCCAAAGCTTAGTCTTGTTTATGGCGCATAGCAGGGAATAATAATACATCACGAATAGATGGTGCATTTGTTAATAACATAACTAGACGATCAATACCGATTCCTAATCCACCCGTAGGAGGCATACCGTACTCAAGAGCTTCAATATAATCGTCATCCATCATGTGAGCTTCGTCATTACCTTGTTCGCGCTCTTTTAATTGCGCTTCAAAACGTTCTTTTTGATCGATTGGATCATTTAACTCAGTGAATGCATTTGCATGTTCACGCGCAACGATAAATAATTCGAAACGATCTGTAAATCTTGGATCTTCATCATTCTTTTTCGCAAGCGGCGAGATTTCTACCGGATGACCGTAAATAAATGTTGGTTGGATTAATTTATCTTCTACTTTTTGTTCGAAGAATTCATTTATAATATGACCAACTTCCATTGTATCTTTAATTTCTACATTATGTTCTTTTGCAAGTTCACGCGCTTCTTCTACACTCATCGGATTCCAGAAATCAGCTCCAGAGTATTGCTTAATCGCATCTACCATATGAAGACGTGTCCATTCTGGTTCTAGATTAATTTCATAATCACCATACTGGATTGTTGTTGTACCCAGTACTTTTTTCGCGATATGAGCAACCATATCTTCTGTTAACTTCATAATATCTTTATAATCAGCGTATGCTTCATATAATTCAATCATCGTAAACTCAGGGTTATGACGAGTTGATACACCCTCATTACGGAATACACGGCCGATCTCATATACTTTTTCTAAACCACCCACAATAAGACGCTTTAAATGTAGTTCAATTGCGATACGCATATATAATTCCATATCTAACGCATTATGGTGTGTAGTGAAAGGACGCGCAGAAGCTCCACCTGCAATTGCATGCATCATAGGTGTTTCCACTTCAAGATAACCGTTGTCATCTAGGTATCTTCTCATCTCACGAATGATTTTACTACGAGTAACGAACGTTTCACGACTTTCCATACTTGTAATTAAGTCTAAGTAACGTTGACGGTAGCGTTGTTCAACATCTTTTAATCCATGGTATTTATCTGGTAATGGACGAAGAGATTTCGTTAATAGCGTAAAGCCTGTTGCTTTTACTGAAAGTTCTCCAACGTTTGTTTTGAACACTTTACCTTCAATACCTACTAAATCACCTAAATCTGCTGTTTTAAATAATTCGTACTCGTCATCTCCAACAGCATCTTTACGAACATAAATTTGAACTTGTCCATGTAAATCTTGAACATGTGCAAATCCAGCTTTCCCTTTTCCGCGTTTTGTCATAATACGACCAGCGATAGAAACAGCGATTTCCTTCTCCTCTAATTCCTCTTTAGAGAACTCTCCATATAGACTCACTAAGTCAGTTGTTGAATTTGTGCGTTCAAATCTTTTACCGAACGGGTCAATTCCTTGTTCACGTAAATTATGTAGCTTTTCACGACGAACAATCAATTGGTCGTTTAATTCTTCGTGGTTCATGTTATCCATGATATTGATATCACTCCAGCTCTATTTAATTTTACAATATATACAGTATAGCATTTTCTACTCAACTAGAAAAACTGCCAGCAACTAACTGGCAGCTCTTCTTTCTTTCACGTAATTATAGGAAGTGTATAGAAGAATGTCAATCTCCTATGTCCATTATTAACCAACGTAAATTGTTTGTTGTTTCGCTTCCACTTCTTCTACAAATGTACCTAACACATTCGCAAGGTCTTCCCGTGTGTTACAAGCATTAATACCATTACGTACACTCGCATTACCACGAACACCTTTTAAATACCAAGCTGCATGTTTTCTCATCTCTCTTACAGCGACACTTTCATTCTTTAAGTTGATAAGACGATCTAGATGCAACATACATACATCAATTTTCTCGCGCACTGTTGGTTCCGGCATTAATTCACCTGTCTCCAAATACTTTACCGTACGATAAATCATCCACGGATCTCCAAGAGCAGCACGACCAATCATAACACCATCTACACCAATTTCATCAAGCATACGCTTTGCATCTTGCGGCGTTGCGACATCACCATTTCCGATAACCGGGATATTTACAGCTTGTTTTACTTGTTTAATAATATCCCAATCCGCTTTTCCTTCATACATTTGCACTCGTGTACGTCCGTGAACCGCCACAGCTTGGCCACCAGCACGCTCAACAGCCCTAGCATTTTCTATTGCGAAAATATGTTCTTCATCCCAACCGATACGCATTTTAACTGTAACCGGCTTTTCAACAGCATCTACAACCGCTGCTACCATTTCATATATTTTATTCGGGTCTAAAAGCCACCTTGCCCCCGCATCACATTTAACGATTTTCGGCACTGGACAACCCATATTAATATCAATTATGTCTGCTGTCGTATATTTATCTACATATTTCGCAGCATCTACAAGAGTTTCTTTCTCTCCACCAAAAATTTGTAAACTTAATGGCTTTTCTCTCTCGTCGATATATAACATATCTAATGTTCTTTTATTATTAAGTAATATTGCCTTATCACTTACCATTTCAGCACAAACTAAGCCGGCACCAAATTCTTTTACTGTTAAACGGAATGCAGAGTTACACACTCCCGCCATCGGTGCTAGTACAACCGGATTTTTCATCTCGATATTTGCAATCTTTAACAATCAATCTACTCCTTCCTGTACAATCACTTTGGCATTAATTCCTCTATCGAAACATTTAATGCCTTAGCAACTTCTACTACAAAATCTTGAGAAGGCGATCTATTCCCTCTCTCAACCTCACCTAAAACAGATACAGATACCCCTAGTGCTTTAGCAAAACCTTCTTGTGTGTAACCTTTTAGCTTTCGAAAAGCACGAATGCGTCTTCCCCATTTTTCTGCTTCCATACCGTTACTCCCTCTCGCCTTTTCATTTCTTCTACTTGTGAACATGAAATGTTTTGTTTTATGTCTTGATTAATTTCTAACAACGGAACGATAACAAAAGCTCTTTCAAACATCCGCGGATGCGGAACAATAAGATTCTCTGCTTCAATATTCTCTTGATTATAAAGTAAAATGTCAAGGTCGATAGTCCTCGGCCCCCACCTAATTTCCCTTTTTCTTCCTAGGTCATTTTCTACTTTTTGTGTTACTTTCAATAATTCTTGTGGTGATAAATTGGTAGAAATTTTTATAACTAAATTTAAAAAGCAACTTTGGTCAGTATAGCCAACTGGCTCAGTTTCATATACAGATGAAATATCATCAACCTGAATATAAGGATTTTTATTTAAAAACTGAATCGCTTCGGTTAGATACGTATAACGCTCTCCAATATTTGACCCTAATGCAATGTAAGCTATATTGTTCATGGACGTTCTCTCGTAATTTCTACTGCTACAGCACGATAATGACCCGGTATCGGTGGATCCGGCTTAATTACCTTAATTGTACAGCGCGAAATACTTTCATATTGTTTTAATATATCTGCAGCAATATTTTCAGCGATACTCTCCACAAGCTTATACTTTCTATCCTCAACAACTTTTCTACATAATTCGAAAAGCTCTCCATAATTGACCGAATGCTCTAAGTCATCACTTTCCCCTGCACGCTTTAAATCCAACTCCACCGTTAAGTCAACTTTAAATCTCTGACCTAATTTATTCTCCTCTGGGAACACGCCATGATAACCATAAAACTCCATATCATGGATATAAATTTTATCCAATTACCTTACCTCCTTACCAATCATCGCATCCATCATTTTAGCCATACGCGCCATTTCTTTCACATCATGGACACGAACAAACTCACAGCCCTTTTCAATACCAAGACAAACAGTAGCTCCCGTTCCCTCAAGGCGTTCCTCTACTGGCAAATCTAATACGTGCCCAATAAAGGACTTTCTCGAAGTACCTAAGAGAACCGGATAACCTAGCACATTTAACTGTTCTAAATTACGCATCGCCTCTAAGTTCTGCTCAGGTGTTTTAGCAAAACCGATACCTGGATCTAAAATAATATTCTCATCTCGCACACCAGCATTTTTAGCAATTTTAATACTGTCATACAAATCAGCAATCATATCCGCCATTAAATTACGATAATTCATGTTATCGCGGTTATGCATTAAAATGATAGGTACATCGTAATGAGCTGCGACTTCAGCAATTTTCGGCTCCGCCTTCGCTCCCCAAATATCATTAATAATATGAGCACCAGCCTCAATTGCTTGCTTTGCAACTTCAGCTTTATATGTATCGATAGATATAGGCAACTTTACTTCTTTTGAAACTGCTTGAATCATCGGGACAACTCGCTTTATTTCTTCTTCTACTGATACTTTAGCAAAACCTGGGCGAGTAGATTCGCCACCAATATCAATAATATGAGCACCTTCACCTTGCATTTTTTTTGCGTGACGTACCGCAGCATCTACCTCGTTGTAACTCCCACCATCAGAAAACGAATCTGGTGTTACATTTAAAATCCCCATAATTAATGTCTTTTCATTTAAATTCAATGTATATTCGCCGCAGCGTAAATCATAATCCCACTTCAAACTACACATCTCCTCTTCGTAATTCATTTCTGCTCCATAATTTCTCTCTTTGCATTCCATAAAGGTACATTAAACTTTTTGTAACCACTCCTACTTTACCCGGGAAATCCTGCGCTTCTATACGATAAAGCGGAACAATTTCTTGAATGGAGTTTGTTACGAAGACTTCATCCGCTGAAAGTAGCTCATCTTTTGTAAAGAAACCTTCCTTTACTTCTATATTTAATTCTTCAGCACTCTTTATAATAAACGCACGAGTGATACCATTTAAAATCCCTGTCTCTAACGAAGGTGTATATAAAACATCACCTTTCACAAAAAATAGATTGGAAACAATACCCTCTGCAACATAACCTGCTTCAGTAAGAAAAATACCTTCCTTACTCACAACATTTCCAATTTCACGCTTCCCTAAAATATTATTTAAATAATGATGAGACTTCAGGCGAAATGTTCCTTCCGGTGTATTTCGCACTTGTTTTAGAATAACACCTTCTTTTTCCACTACATCTCCTGGAGCTGTTAAAGGTTTTATAAAAACAATAACCGAAGGCTCTTCATACATTTCCGTTTGTAATCCTATTTCATCTATACCCGCTGATACATTAAAACGTACATATGCATGCTCCAATTCATTCTTAGCGAGTAAATTTTTTAAAATAAGCATCACGTCATTTTTTGTCATTGTCCATTTAATTTGCAATGTATCCAGCGCTTCTATTAAACGGTCATAATGATCATCCAATAAGAAAGGATGACCATTATAAATACGAAACGTTTCAAAAACTCCAAGACCATATAAATAACCATGATCATAAGGAGAAATTTTCGCTTCACTTGCTTCTACATACTGACCATTTACGTAAATTAACATAATGTTGCACTTGGACTGTATTTACGAATGAAATTCTGTAACAACTCTTTCCCATGAGAAGTCATAATAGATTCCGGATGGAATTGCACACCCTCTATCGGCAATGTCTTATGACGAAGTGCCATAATTTCTCCTTCCTCTGTCCAAGATGTTACCTCTAAGCAATCGGGTAACGTCTCTTTCTTAACAATAAGGGAATGATAGCGCGTCGCAGTAAACGGATTAGGAATATCCGAAAAAATCGTCTTTCCATCATGATGCATAAGCGACGTTTTCCCATGCATTAATCGTTCTGCACGGACAACCTCTCCACCAAACACTTGTGCAATGGATTGATGCCCAAGACAAACTCCAAAAATCGGAATCTTTCCAGCAAAGTATTTAATAACTTCCATACTAATCCCCGCTTCATTAGGACTACATGGACCTGGAGAAATCATTAGAAAATCTGGTTTCATATTCTCAATATCTGAAATGGTCACTTCATCGTTACGTTTAACAACGAGCTCTTGTCCAAGTTCTCCAAGAAACTGCACTAAATTAAATGTAAAAGAATCATAATTATCAATCATTAATATCATTTCTCTCACCTAACCGTTTCTTCGCTACGTTCTTTTGCACGCCATAAAGCAATCGCCTTTTTTAACGACTCTTTATATTCATTTTCTGGATTTGAATCAATTACAATTCCCGCCCCTGCTTGCACATGAGCTTTTCCATCTTTAGCAAGAAGTGTTCTAATTACAATATTCAATTCTGTATCTCCAGAATAACCAATCCAACCGATTGAACCTGTATAAATCCCTCTCCGAACAGGTTCTAATTCCTCAATAATTTCCATCGTACGTATTTTCGGGGCACCAGTAATTGTTCCCCCAGGGAATACAGCCTTCACTAAATCAAAAGCATCTTTATCTTCTTCCACCTCACCACGTACATTAGAAACAATATGCATAACATGTGAGTATTTCTCAATCACCATAAATTCATCTACTTCTACAGTGCCATATTTACAAACACGTCCTAAATCATTTCTTTCTAAATCCACAAGCATTACATGCTCTGCTCTTTCTTTTTCGTTCTCAATTAATTCTCTTGCTAATTCTTCATCCTCTTGCTCATCCGCGCCTCTAGATCTCGTTCCAGCAATTGGTCTTGTACTTACTTCAGTTCCTTGTTTCTTAATTAACAACTCTGGCGATCCACTAACAATTTGAAAATCCCCAAGCTCCAGGTAACCCATATATGGAGATGGATTAATTTCACGAAGACTTGTATAAATTTCTAGTGGGTGTGTCTGTAACGTTCTTTCTTGTCTCGTCGACAAGTTTACTTGGAACACATCACCCGCCCCAATATATTCTTGAATACATTCAACTGCCTTCATAAAGCTGGCTTCAGTAAAAGCAACTGCTTCACTTTTCTTTTCAGGACTTTCAAAGGGCACGGTCACTTCAGGCGCTTCTGTCATCCAAAGACTCTTCCACTCATTTAGCCGTTCTTTTGCCTCTTCATATTTATCTACATAATGCGTAATAACCCATAACACTTTTTCTTTTTGATCATAGACAAATACGTCATCAAATAATAAAAAGAAGATGTCAGGTATATTAATATCATCTTCCGCAAGAGAAGGTAGCTTTTCAATATAACGGATACAGTCATAACTGAAATAGCCAATTGCACCACCTTGAAAAGGCGGATACTCTGGGTTATAGTCCGTCTTCCATTGTTCCATATATTCTTGCATTAAATCTAACGGATTCCCTCGTTTTATTGTTTCCTTACCACTTTCACTTATATGTAACGTTTCATCCTTCCCTCGGATTACCGCTACTGGGTTCAGCCCTACAATGTTATAACGACCGCCACGGCCGCTTTCTAACAAAATATGTTGCGATTTACCCTGAGAAAGAAATTTATATTGCTTAAAGAAATCTAACTGATATGGAATAGAAAGCGCTAAAGATTTTCTTCGTTGCATATCAACACCCCGTCTTCTTTTATCCCACCCTCTTAGATTAACCAGCTCAAACTACATAAGTTATTTATATAGAGATTGATTATACTCGAAGGTTAGTGAAAATAATTTAATTATACTACCTCTTATTTTACATGAAGTTTTCTAGTCATTCACTCTTTTCCTATTTCCAATCCCAAAAGAAAAAGCACCCTTTTTCAAGGATGCTTTTTCAATCGCGTTTAATTATGATTCAAATTGATAAAGTGGTGTACTTAAATAACGTTCACCGTTACTCGGGATAATAACAAGTACCTTTTTCCCTTTACCTAACTTTTTCGCAACTTCTGTTGCTGCATAAATAACTGCACCTGAAGAGATACCAACTAAAATACCTTCCTCTTTAGCCACTCTTCTCGCATATTCAAATGCTTGCTCTGTTTTCACTTGAATAATTTCATCATATACTTCTACATCCAACGTCTCCGGAATAAATCCCGCCCCAATTCCTTGGATTTTATGGGGACCTGGTTTCCCACCAGATAATACTGGTGAATCTGCAGGTTCTACTGCATAAATTTTAATATCTTTATACGCTTCCTTCAGTACTTCACCCGCACCAGTAATCGTTCCACCTGTACCAATACCTGCAATAAACGCATCTAATTGGTCGCCCATTTGTTCAATAATTTCTGGACCTGTTGTTAAACGGTGAATTTCTGGATTCGATTGGTTTTTGAACTGTTGTGGTATAAAGTAGCCATGCTCTTTTGCTAATTCAGTCGCTTTACGAATTGCTCCACCCATTCCTTCAGGCCCTGGAGTCAATACTAATTCCGCACCGTAAGCACGTAATAAATTACGACGCTCAATACTCATTGTTTCTGGCATTACTAAGATTGCATTATATCCTTTAGCAGCCGCTACCATCGCTAAACCAATTCCTGTGTTACCACTTGTCGGCTCAATGATTGTATCGCCTTCTTTTAATAATCCATTTTTTTCAGCATCTTCAATCATAGCTAATGCGATACGATCTTTAACGCTACTCCCCGGATTCATAAATTCTAATTTTAAGTATATATCTGCGCTGTCTGATTCTACGATGCGGTTCAACTTGACGATCGGCGTTTTCCCGATTAATTCTGAAACTGATTGTGCCACTCGCATTCCTGTCACTCCTAACACCGAGTATTTTTATTGGTTTTATCTATATTTAGATTTTGTCAGAAAATTCCCTGTTTGTCAATTCATTTGGAGGATTGCTCCTCTTAATTCCCTTATTACAAATTCTCGATTAAATTTGTAATATCTTCTTTAGAGAACTTGTATCGTTCATTACAGAAATGACAGTGCACTTCTGTCTCTTCCTCTTCTTCACGAACTTGCTCTAACTCTGTTTTACCTAAACTAATTAATACACTCTCAATACGCTCGCGTGAGCATGTGCAATTAAATTGAACATCCATCGTTTCTAATACTTTTACTTTATCTTCTCCAAGAACTGCATATAGTAGCTCTTCCGGAGAAAGGCCTTGTTCAATCAACGTTGATACAGGGGGAATTTTTTGTAAACGGTCTTCAATAAATGAAATCGTTTCATCTTGCGCACCCGGCATAATTTGAAGGATAAATCCACCTGCCGCTAATATGCTATCATCTCCATTTACAAGAACACCAACACCTACAGAAGAAGGCGTTTGTTCAGAAACTGCAAAATAATACGTAAAGTCTTCTCCTAATTCTCCTGAAACGATTGGAGATTGACCAATAAACGGCTCACGCATTCCAATATCTTTAATTACAGTTACAAACCCCTCTGTACCTACCGCTTGATATACACGTAACTTCCCTTGTTCTGTTCCTTCAAAATCAACATGCGGATTCGTTACATAACCACGTACATCTCCATTTGCATGAGCATCTACTAAGATAGGACCAATCGGACCGTTACCTTCTACCTTAATCGTTAACTTTTGCTCACCTTTTAACATTGCGCCCATCATTGTACCCGCAGTTAAAGAACGCCCTAGTGCCGCTGAAGCTGTTCTCCATGTATCATGACGTCTTTGCGCCTCACTTACTGTATTTGTTGTACGTACACTATACGCACGCACTTCTCCATCAAACGCTAACGCTTTTACTAAATAATCTTTCATACGTATTTATTCACCTTTCTCATGCTGTAAATTTGCATTACGTTCATATAACATGTACAAACCTTTTAACGTTAAAAATGGATCTACAATATCAATTACATTCGATTCTTCGGAAATTAATTTTGCTAATCCACCTGTTGCAATAACTTTAGGTTCTTGTCTAGCTTCTTCTTTCATACGCTTAACAATACCTTCCACTTGTCCAACATAACCATAAAGAATACCCGATTGCATCGCACTTACTGTATTTTTCCCAACTACACTGCTTGGTTTTGTAATTTCGATACGAGGAAGTTTTGCTGCTCTGCTATATAAAGCCTCTGCTGAAATCATAATTCCTGGCGTAATAACTCCACCCATATAATGCTTTTCTTCGTTAATATAACAATATGTAGTAGCCGTACCAAAATCAACAATAATAAGCGGACTTCCATATAAGTGGATTCCTGCTACTGCATTTACAATTCGGTCTGCGCCTACTTCACGCGGATTTTCATATTTAATATTTAGCCCTGTTTTTATCCCAGGCCCTACTACAAGCGGTTTAATTTTAAAATATTTTTCACACATGCGCTCTAAAGCAAACATAATTGGTGGTACGACTGAAGACACAATAATACCTTTCACATCTTCAAACGAAAGACCTTCATGCTCAAGCAATTGCTTTACAAGCATTCCATATTCATCTTCTGTCTTATGACGATCTGTTTCCATGCGCCAATGCTGACGAAGTTCCCCCTCTTCAAACACACCTAGTACAGCATTTGTGTTCCCTACATCCAATACAAAAATCATATTCTCACCACTTATCTTATTTAATCTATATTTGTGCAGTATGTATAAAACTTATAAAAACATCATATCACACATACTTATATAATCAGCTTTCCTATCCTCATCATTTTACAAAAAGATCGCTCTCTATTTCAATTTTTAATACTAGTTTTACTTAAATTACTTTATCCACTAAGTTCTCAATAGTAATTAACAAAGGTTTTAACAAACAAAAAAGGAGTGACGATAGTCACTCCTTCGTTTCTTACTTATCTTCTTTATCTTCATCGTCTTTCTTCATGTTGATGTTTACTTTCACATCATCTGAAGATGTTGGACGTTCTGGCAATCTGCCGTAATCACATAAATGATTGATTTGCTCAGCATCTAACGTTTCTACTTCAAGTAACGTTTTTGCAATAAGATCTAGCTTATCACGATTTTCAGTAAGAATGTCTTTTGCACGAGCATAACATTCTTTCATAATCGTTTGCATTTCTACATCGATATCGTGTGCAATTGCATCACTGTAGTTTTGCTCTGAATGGAAGTCTCTTCCTAAGAACACTTGACCACCTTGCGAACTACCAAATTGCATTGGTCCAAGCTTATCACTCATACCGAATTCTGTAACCATACGTCTCGCAATGCCCGTCGCACGTTGGAAGTCGTTGTGAGCACCTGTACTCACTTCACCAAATACAATCTCCTCAGCTACTCGACCACCAAGTAAACCAGTGATTTTATCAAGTAACTCTGGCTTTGTCATGAAGTAACGATCTTCTTTCGGAAGCATTACTGCATATCCACCAGCTTGACCACGAGGGACAATTGTTACTTTATGAACGACATCAGCTTCATCAAGAACAACACCAATTACAGTATGACCCGCTTCATGGAAAGCAACGATATTACGTTCTTTTTCAGAGATAACACGACTTTTCTTAGCCGGACCTGCAATAACGCGATCCGTTGCTTCATCAATGTCACTCATATCAATTTTCTTCTTATCTTGACGCGCAGCTACTAAAGCAGCTTCGTTTAATAAGTTTTCAAGATCAGCACCAGAGAATCCTGGCGTACGAGTTGCAATTGCTCTTAAGTTGATATTCTCATCAAGCGGTTTATTACGAGCATGCACCTTCAGTACAGCTTCACGGCCATTTACATCTGGACGATCTACTGTAATTTGACGGTCAAAACGACCTGGACGTAATAATGCTGGATCAAGAATATCAGGACGGTTTGTCGCAGCGATGATAATAATACCTTCGTTTGCACCGAATCCATCCATTTCAACAAGTAATTGGTTCAACGTTTGCTCACGCTCATCATGGCCACCACCAAGACCTGCGCCACGTTGACGCCCTACTGCATCAATTTCATCAATGAAAATGATACAAGGAGCATTTTTCTTTGCATTTTCAAATAAATCACGTACACGTGATGCACCGACACCGACAAACATCTCTACGAAGTCAGAACCACTGATAGAGAAGAATGGAACGCCAGCCTCACCTGCAACAGCACGTGCTAATAAAGTTTTACCTGTACCTGGAGGTCCAACTAATAGGACACCCTTTGGAATACGAGCACCAACTTCAGAGAACTTACGAGGGTCTTTCAAGAATTCAACTACCTCAACAAGTTCTTGTTTCTCTTCATCCGCACCAGCAACATCTCTGAAACGAACTTTTTTCTTTTCATCATTATATAACTTCGCCTTACTTTTCCCGAAGTTCATAACACGGCTACCGCCGCCTTGAGCTTGGTTTAATAAGAAGAAGAATAAAATGAAGATGATGACAAATGGAATGATTGAAGTAAAGAATGTTACCCAAGCACTTGTTTCTTCTGCTGGTTGATACTTAACTTCGGCACCTTTCGCTTTATCATTAATTTTCTTTTGTAATTCCTCAGTATTTGGTGCATAAGTAACAAATTGTTCTCCTTGGCTAGAGTTATTAAATTGTCCTTTTACCTCAAATACACCATTTTTCGGTTGAAGTTGCACATTACGCACTTCACCGCTTTCTAGTTTAGTAATGAATTTGTCGTAGCTAACTGATGTCGTTTTTTGTGTCGAACCATTAAAATAGCTCACGATTCCAATTACTACTAAGAATATCAGTAAATAAAAGATGGTATTACGGAAGATACGATTCATTCCTAACCTCCTCTCACGGCATAAACACTATAGTAAATCGTAACATAGAAAAACTTTCCTATACAATTGTGAAGCCTATATTTAATTAATTTGAGTAAACGCTTGGTTTTAATACGCCTACATAAGGAAGATTACGGTACTGCTCTTTATAATCTAATCCATATCCTACTACAAATTCATGTGGAACAGTAAATCCAACATAATCCGCTTTCAGATCAACCTTACGGCCTGTTGGCTTATCTAATAATGTAACAATTTTTACAGACTTCGCTTTACGATATTTGAATAAGTCTACTAAGTAGCTTAGTGTAAGACCACTATCAATAATATCTTCGACGATTAAAATATCGCGACCTTCTACAGAAGTATCAAGATCTTTTAAAATTTTCACTTCGCCTGTTGAAACTGTAGAGTGACCGTAACTAGATACAGCCATAAAATCCATTTCAAGATATGTATCTGTTCTCTTTAATAAATCTGCCATGAATGGCATTGCGCCTTTTAATACACCAATTGCAAGAGGTACTGTGTTTTTATAATCCTCTGCAACAATTGCACCTAGTTCGCGCACCTTTTCTTGTATTTGCTCTTCAGAAATTAATACTTTTTCAATATCTTGATTCATCATTTCATTATCCTCCCGGAAGACTCCTTGCTTTTGTAGTGAATAATCATATATTTATCCTTCTTTGCCATCTCTTTCGAAATTGCAAATGCAGATCGCTTCAACAAGGGTACCCAAATAATGGTCCCACTTGCATCACAAACGACCGGCCATTCTTCTCTTTTTTCTTTCGGTACTTTTGCTTCGATAAAAATAGCTTTTATCTTTTTCGTGCCATTCATACCTTGTATTGACATGCGATCTCCATTTTCCCTAGAACGAATACGAAGTGGATATGATATATCATTATACTTAGCAACAAATACTGTTTCATTCATGTTACTTGGTATATCTTCGCTCACCTCTGTTACAAATTCATCCCCGTTCAATAGCGTAATGGTCCCGGGTACTGATAAATCTTGTAAAAAAGGAGAAACAATTTCTTGTTTAAATCTAAAGCTACACTCCTCGTATGTACGAACAATTTTCAAATCACCTGGAAAATCAAGTGAACCTGAAGGTTGTGTCCGCTTAAAAAACTCAATCACCTTGTCAATATGTATGGAAGAAAGAGAAGATGGAATCTTATATTCATAAAGATAGTTTAATATTAGTTGAATCCCTCTTCTTTGTAAAGGCATAGACATGGATTCAAAGGCAGGAATTGATAAGCTAATTTGTTTATCACTTTTTTTTGTAATTACTTTATTCATTTTCTCAAAAGCTAATTCCTGCAAATAAGCCTCATCCTCTTGCATCTGCACGCTAAATTTTTGGAATTTCTCATGCACTTGTGGATTTTCTTCTTTCAAATGAGGAAGGACATATTTACGTAATCGATTCCTTGTATATACTTCCTTTTTATTACTCGGATCTATACGTGGCATTAAATTTAGCTTATTACAGTAATCAACAATTTCTTCCTTCGTTACCCCAAGTAACGGCCTAATTAAATACCCATTATGAAAAGGACGCTTCACTGCAATTCCTGCATATCCTTTCGGAGTACTCCCTCTTACAAGACGCATTAAAATTGTCTCGACTTGATCATCTCCATGATGTCCAAGAGCAACATATCTTGCATCATATTTCTTCATTATTCTTTCCAAAAATGCATATCTGCATTCTCTAGCAGCAACCTGTGCATTCATTCCGTATTGCTGTTGATATTGTGATACATTAATCCTTATCGTTTCACAAATAATTCCCAGTTCTTCACAAAGGCCCTGCACAAACCGTAAATCCTCATGAGATTCATCACCTCTAAACATATGATCCACATGAGCTACTACAATTTCCAACTGTTTTTCCGCTCTTTTTTCTAATAAATAATATAAAAGCGCTAACGAGTCAGGACCACCAGAAACTCCCACAACAATTGTTGAATCATTCTTTAATACATCATGCTGCTTTACAAAGTCATCTACTTTTTCAACAAATGTATCTTTCAACTTCGTAATCACCTTTCATTAAACAAGAACAGCAACGTTAGTTGCCTTGTCTACAATGGTACAACTTTTACAAACATTGTGCAAAAAAAAGATATACAAAAATTACATTTTTATCTTACATCCTCCGTGTATATTCACAAAATTAATAACATTACCTTTTTCCACAAAAAAACCTAGGTATTCACCTAGGTTTTTAAAATCAAATTATAGATAAACATTCCACTTACATTTTACTGCGCCTGCATTCCTACAATCGGAATCGTAGCCCACTTCGGCATATTTTTCTTCACTTTTGCCACTACAATAGTCATATCATCATTTATATAACCATCACAAGAGCGAATCACTTCTTCCATAATGATATCAGCAATTTCTTGCGGGTCTTCGGTTTGCAATTCTTTAATTTTTCGTTTCATCCACAATTCATGATTCTCCACATGCTGTGCTCCTTCAAAAATCCCATCGCTCATCATAATAAGAATATCGCCCGTTTTTAATTGTTCACCCACCACATCAACTTCAACATCTTCAATGATTCCCATCGGCAAATTACTTGCTTCAATTTTCAAAATATTATTTGCGCGTTTAACAAAACTCGGCGTCGATCCAATCTTTAAAAACCTTGCACTCGCATCCCGCAAATCTACCATAGCTAAATCTAACGTCGTAAACATCTCTTCTGTCGTTCTCAAAGAAAGAATTGAATTGATAGACTTAATTGCTATTTCTTCATCAATGCCCGATTGGAGTATTTTTTGTAATAATTTCACCGTTTCCTTACTTTCCATATGAGCCCTTTGCCCATTCCCCATACCATCACTAATTGCAAGTGCATATTTACCAACACTTAAATCCATCATCGCATAAGAGTCACCCGAAACAAATCCACCGCCTTTTGCAGCTGTAGCCAATCCTGTATCAAGAGAATACGTCTTCGCCGAACCAAATGATATTAAACTATGGCCATTTGGATAAGAAGACTTTTCTTCATGTTTAACGACAATATTTTCTTTAAGGATATCCGAAAGCATCGGTGCAACTAACTTTTCACATTCACCATGTTCATTAGATGCAACTGGAATTAACATTTCAATATCAATACTTCCTCTATCTAAACAATAAATATCAACATGCTCTACTTCGACACCAAAATCACGGAATGCTTGCATAATCTGTTCTTCCTGCACTTGATGATTTTCACGCTCTCGTTGTATCTCCTTAGCAAAATCCTCCATAACCTTTGATACACCTAATAATTGCTCCGCTACTATTCTACGATTTTCCTTCATTTGTTTTCGTAATTTTTGTCCCTCATAGAAGTGATCTAATTCACCCGCTACTAAATCCGTCACTTTTTTCCCTCTCACACAATGCTTGTCCCACTCACGAACTAATTTACGATTATGTTGCAGGGTTCCTTCTTCCGTTTCATTCATTATTTGTTTCATATAATCGTACGTTTTATCAAAATTCACTACCCAGCATTGATCCTTTTTAAAGCATGTTTGACATGTTTTCGCAGTAATTGTACTCAAAAACAAATCTGCTTCTGTCTCTTTATCTTCTTCCTCTACATACCCATATACAGAAAAGCTATTAGATAAAGCAGCAAATACATTTGCAAATTGGTTGATTTTATTTGCTGTAACATCACGCATCCTTCTTAAATATTGTTGTTGATCTTGCGAATGCTCTTGTGTACCTGGCATAAATTTAGCAATACGATCCAAAACAAGCTTCGGTGTTAATAAGAAGATAACAATCGCTACACCTGACTCAATTAAAGTTGTTACAATATTTGTCTGTTTGTCCACATATAATGTAATTAAGCTTGTCCCAATTAATAAACCTAAACTAACACCTAAACGCTTCCCTTCTTTTAACAATCCACCAAGCAATCCAGAGAAAGCAAGAAGGCTAAGCTGAGACAAGCTAGACACATTTGCTAAACTTAATATTAGTCCTGTTACAACCCCTACTGTGGATCCTGTGGCAGCACCCGCAATAAATGCAAATACTAGCACTAAATACCTTGTAAAAATATGTTGAATAGAAGCATCATATACAAACCAATCTGTTGTACCCGTTAAAACAGATGCTAGTAATATAATCAAACAAACAATTTCTTCCGTCTCTAATGCCTGTTGTTTTCCTTTCCTTTCCACTAAAAGCGGGACGCTTTGTAAAAATATCATAGTTAATACGAAACTAAGCCCAGCCTCAATGGTACTAACGAGTAAATCGTACATGGTGACAGTTTGTTGCGCAAAATATACAACAACTAAGTGTGCGGTTAATGCGGAGATAAATACTTGAAATGGAACAAGTCCAACAGTTTTACGTGTAAATCGACTAAAGAAGATATTATAAATGAAGAAGGTAAAGATAGATGCAAAGGTAAAAAACAAATTATCTATCGATACCGAAAGAGCTCCTCCCATTAGAGCTAAAAATGCTAGCGGCATCTTATCCCGCTTCATAACATAAACAGCAGCAAAAAATGGGAGTGCAAACGGTAAAATATTTGTTAATATATATGCTCGTCCCAAAAGAAAACCAATAACAACAATAATAAATCCCCATCTAAAGAAAACTTGCTCAAATTTCATTCGCAACTTACTCGTCCACTTTATTCCTCCAAGCTGACTCTCATTCATTGCCAATGCACTTGTATTCATAGTATTCCTTCCTGCTTTAGGCATATTTTTAACACCACCTGCATAGTTTAATTACTGTCATTATAAAAGATGATTGTTGGTTTTTTTGTCAAAACAACAGTTTTCACTTTTATAATCGTTCGACTTTTTATTCGAAATAACTCTACAGATATACACGGTATGTAAGTTATTTTTGAGATTTTAATTAAATATTCAGAAAATATAGGGTGATTTTGTAGAAGTGTTGTATATCTTAATTTATTTAACAAAAAAAGATCATGCAAATTTGCATGATCTTTTTAGATGACCCGTACGGGATTCGAACCCGTGTTACCGCCGTGAAAGGGCGGTGTCTTAACCACTTGACCAACGGGCCGTTAAATTAAATATAGCGGCGGAGGGGATCGAACCCCCGACCTCACGGGTATGAACCGTACGCTCTAGCCAGCTGAGCTACACCGCCATGTCGTCTTATTTAACGGACAATTAGTATCTTACATCAGATACTAATTAAAGTCAACACATCTCAAAAAGTTTTTTAAAAATATTTTTAACATATAAAAAAGCACCCTGAGCCATCACTCTGGGTACCTCTCTATATGTTAAAAACTAAACGTCCTTATTATCCGCGACGCGCGCCACGGCCACCACGTTTAGACTCTGTGTTACGCTTTAAAGAAGTTAAACGATCTTCGCTATCTTTTAAGAAGCGTGCCATCTTTTGCTCAAATGTTTCTTTCGGAGCTCGGTCGTTACCGCCACCGCGATTATCTCTGTTGAAAGAGCGATTATTACGTTGTGGACGTCCAGAACGTTGTTGATCACCACCGCGTTGGTATTCACCGCGTGGACGATCTCCTTCTGTTTTTTCACGTTCTTTCGCTTTTTTGATAGATAAACCAATCTTTCCATCTTTTTCAACATTAATAACTTTTACTTCTACTTGGTCGCCCACTTTTAAGTGATCGTTAATATCTTTTACATAGTTATCAGCAACTTCACTAATATGAACAAGACCCGTTAAGCCCTCTGGCAGCTCCACAAAAGCCCCAAAATTTGTAATACCTGTTACTTTACCCTGTAACTTGCTGCCTACCTCGATTGACATAAAAAAAATGCTCCTCCTTAGTGGTTAAAAAGTCAAATTTTACTTTATTATATATAATCCTAAAATATAGTGTCAATAAGACATACTCTACTTAGAAACAGGAAAAATTATCTCCCCTTTACCAGAGAAGAAATAATCCCTTCTAGCAATCTTTAATACGTACTCTTCATCATTTAACTTTTGAACTTCGTCTTTTAGACTTTTTTCTTTATTCGTTAATGAATCCAGTTCTTTTTTCATGTCCTTAACTTTTGCTTCTTTTGCTTTAATGGAACTGTTTTGTTGATAAAACGTTACACTAATACTCGCAATAATTGTAAAAGTAAAGACAAGAAAAACCGCTAAACGGCGATAAAGTCGCTTCCTGTTCTCATCCGTTTGTATTATATGCTCTTTAACAGGATTTGGACTCTGTTTTTCGATTGTTCTTTGTCTCAGTTCCCTCATTTCCGAGGTCCCCCTAACTTCTTTTTTATATGCTCCCATAGTTGGAAGATATGTCCCTTCAATTTTGCTATATATTGCAGGAACCCTATATGTTTCACTATAAAAAGTTTAACACGATTAGGGAGAAGTTTCCATATGAGCGAAGCAATAAATCGAACAGGCCAGAAAAAAACTTTCCATATGAAAAGTAATATCCAAATCACCATTTTCCATAACACATGTCCAATTGAAAGCAGTATACGAAATAAGAATAATATAAATGCAATAAATAGCTGCGCTATAATAATAACAGGTTTTATCATGAGTAGCTGTATAATTCGAACAAAAAAATATGTTGTTTGCATAAAAATATAGATGAGAAAATTTAACAGCTTCATGTATAGTGCCTTCAGTAAGCTTTGATATGCCGCAAAACCACATAATAATGCCAAAAACACATATATACGTAGCTCAGCTTCATTTACGAGAAGCAATACATAAAAGACGGATAATGCTTGGACAATCCAAAATAATATATCATGTATAAATACAAGCCAACGTTTACGTTCTTGGCGCTTTAAAAAACGTTGATATGTATCTAAAGACGCTCCAATCCAAGCACCCATTCCAATCATTGAAAGCATTGTATACAACTGAATTGTTAAGCTCATTTAAACAACTTACTAAAGAAACCTTTAGTTTTTTCCCCTTGATTTTCATCAATATACAGCATCTCATTAACTTTCCCTTTAATCGACACAATACCTTTTTCCACATCTAAATTTTTCATTTGTAAATTTTGACCACGAATTGTTAAAAAACCCATTACGGTCTCTAGTAAAAACTCTTCGCTATCAAAACTCTCTACCTGCTTCACACCGGTAATATCAATTATACGCCTGCCACGCATAATAATGTCATGCTCTACAGAAACATTTTGTTGATTAGAAGACGTAGGTGAGTAACCATTATTCACGTAAATCCCCCCATAGGTTTTTACTAGCTAATAGTAATGTATGAGGGGATAAATGATTTTAGAACAAGCCTTCTTCCGCTTTTACTTTTTCTTCACGAACTAAGCTATACATATTTGCTGCATCTTCTTTTTTAGTTGTTTCTTTTAATTCATTTATTTTCACAGTCACTATTTTTTGACCAAAACGAATTGTTAATTCATCAGCTACTTTCACATCAGAACTCGCTTTTGCCACTTGACCATTAATAGATATTCTTCCTTGATCAGCTACTTCTTTCGCTAATGTTCTTCTTTTAATTAAACGTGATACTTTTAAAAACTTATCTAGACGCATATCAAATCCCCCTATTAACGCTCTGTTTGTTTCGCTTCTTCCCATAAAACATCTAACTGTTCTAATGATAAATCTTTCATCTCTTTATTCATTTCAGCTACTTTTGCCTCCATGTATAAAAAACGACCAGTAAATTTCTCATTAGTTGAACGTAACGCCTCTTCTGGATCTATTTTGTAATGACGAGCTATATTAACAAATGCAAATAGTAAATCACCAAACTCACCTAGCATCTTTTTCTCATCCATATTTGTAACCTCTTGTTGGAACTCTTGCCATTCTTCCAAAGCTTTTTCTATCATCGGTTGCACATCAACCCAATCAAATCCAACCTTACCAGCTTTCTTCTGGATTTCATAGGCGCGTAGTAACTGCGGCAAACTTTTGGGAACGCCATTTAAAACAGATTCTTTCACGAATCCTTTTTCTTGTTTTTTAATTTCTTCCCAATTTGCAATCACTTCATCAGCGTTGTTTACATCCGTATTTCCAAACACATGCGGATGGCGACGAACCATTTTCTCAGATAGAGTTCGAATGATATCATCTATAGAGAACCAACCTTCATCTTCTCCGATTTGAGCATGAAGCATAACTTGTAATAATATATCACCTAATTCTTCTACTAAGTGATCATCATCCTCTTCATCGATTGCTTCCAACACTTCATAAGCTTCCTCAATTAAATATTTCTTTAATGATTGATGTGTTTGCTTTTTATCCCACGGACAACCATTTGGACCACGAAGTTCCGCAATAATTTCTCTAAGAACATCAAACTGTTGATACAAGGACGCACGCTCCTGAACTGGCGGCACGTACACACTCGTTAAATTATTCAATTCCGTTTCATGATCTAACATGTACAACGGTACCTTCTTTACTTGTTCAAATGAAGTTCCTGCAGCTGTTACGATATACACTTCATAATCATCTGGTAACATCTCCATTAATGTTAATTTCACATCAGATGCAACGAATGCATCATATACTTGGCAAAAGATTAAATGTTGACGCAGTTCTAATTGCCCTCTTTCAAATGATGTAGCATCAAGTAATTGGAATCCTTCAATCGGATCAATCTTTAGACTTGCAAACATAGGATCAAGGAAACTTTGTCCACCCTCAATTCGCACTTCAACATTTGAAACCTCTCCTTTTTCCAACAGTAGCTGAACTGTTCTTTCTGCTACAAGTGGATGCCCGGGAACAGCATAGATAATTTCTGTACCTTCAGCTTGTTCTAGCAATTTATTCGCAATTGTTTCATATACAATTTCAAACGTATCATGTGCTTCATATACAGCATCAAAAGACGTATATTGTACGCCTTCTTTCTCCAATTCTTCTATAACTGGATGTTCCTTCGTTCTAACAAACAGATGGTCTGCTTCTTTTATTTTTCGATATACACCCATCGTTAGCTGATCTAATTCACCAGCTCCTAAACCTAAAACAGTAATGATTCCACTCACAACCAGTCACCTCTATCCACTCTTCTTCAATGAACCTTCTTTTTTCTCTTGTTTCATAACGGTTCCTAATTCTTTTTTTGTAAATACACGTAATTTCAAAATAAAAAACATATATGTCAATCCGCCAATGGCTACACCTAACAACGCTTCAAGTGTCGCGCTTCCTCTATGTTCCGTATCAATTACTAATCCAGACATCTGTAACACACGTGTGAACATCATTAATACAAATCCCATACAGATACCACTAATTACTATCCCTAACATATTTCGCTTATTGATAAGTGACCCTGATACAGCTCTCGTAAGCAACAAAGTATTTAGTCCAGAGATTATAATTAACGCACATAAAGTCGCACAGGCTGCACCTTTCACACCAAAATAAGGCATGAATATATAATTTAACGCTAACTTTAAGCAACCTCCAAATACAACAAATAATGCTGGCTTAAACGTTTGCCCCAATCCTTGTAAAATAGAAGCTGTCGTAATTGACAATGAACTAAATAAAATAGATAACGATAAAATAGATAAAACATCTGATCCATCACTGTTTTCAAACAACATAATATTCGTAGGTTGAATAATACAAGTTAGTCCAATAGCTGCTGCAAGTCCAATAACACATGTTATTTTCACTGCTAACTTTACCTTTTCTTGAATAAAGGAAAGATCTCCTCTTTCCTTCGCCGCTGTAATAATCGGAATAAGTGACAACGAGAAAGAAGTCGTCACAACAGTACCTAATTGCATTAGCGGAATACTTCTATCATAAACACCCTTTAATACCTTTGCATTTTCAGCCTGTTCTCCCGCACCAATAAGTAAGCTGTAAAAGGACACTGAATCAGCCATCTGTATAAAAATAAGCACTAAATTACTAACACAAATCGCTAACCCCTGCCAAAAAAGGATTTTAACTATCTTCCTTTTACCCTTAATTCTCGCTGCACTTTTGAAGAATATAGAACGAAAATCTTGACGCATATACAATATAAGTACAATAATCCCAATAAGTCCACCCGCAATTGAGCCTAACATAGCCCCTGCACCAACTGTATATAAATCAAATCCGTGAGCAATTAGGAATAGCGATAAAAATACAATAATAGAAACTCGAATTGTTTGTTCTATTACTTGCGAAACAGCCGTTGGCATCATATTGTTGAATCCTTGAAAATACCCTCTTGCTACAGACAAAAATGGCATCAATAAGAATGAAAATGAAATAACACGTAGTAACTTATCTAAGTGTATATCGCCCATAGCTACCGCAATTGTTTCGGCCCCAAAAAACAATGTAAAGAAGCCTATAAAACCAATTCCTAATAAGAACCAAAAAGATACACAAATAATTTCTTCTGCTTCTTTTTGTTTTCCCCGCTCTAGTCGTTCTGCAACCATTTTCGAAATGATAACAGGAAATCCATAAGTAGCTAAAATTAAACAAAATCCATAAAACGGGTAAATTTGTTGGTAAATATAAAACCCAATATCCCCCGCTATATTTTGATATGGAATACGGTAAAAAGCGCTTAATACTTTTGTAACGAAACTTGCAATCGTTAATATAATAGCCCCACGCCAAAAGGCTTGATACTTCTTCGCTTCCATACAAGAAAACTCCTTTTTCTATTCTCACCTCTCGTATTATATCATAAAGAAAAGAACAAACTCCCTTCCCAACACGGGTAATAATGAGTTCCTACACGTTAAAAATATTCAACGAAAAAAGGTAGCAAAGTGCTACCTTCATTCAATATACATATATCTCCAAATAATTGATTTCTCAAAAAGAAAGATCATAATTAGGAAAGATTGCTACTTCTAAAATCAATATACCCTTACTGTTCCATTTGTTTCGCTAAGAAACTGGCAGCAGTATTAACCGCTTTATGCTCGATCTCGCTTATAATAGCTTCTTTTGAAAAAATAATGACGGCTCCAATCGGATCTCCGTTTGCAACAATCGGTCCAACTGTATAAGAATGAACCTTTTCTGTTACACCATCAATAATGGAAATATCACTTTCATCCGTCATAATAACAGACTTTCGTTCTTCCATCGTTTTTTCAATTAAATCGCCAACACTTTTATTTAAGTATTCTTTTTTCGATACGCCTGATACTGCGATGATAGAATCTCGATCACACACAAGCACATTATGTCCTAAGCTGTCATATAAAGCATCAGCATATTCTTTTGCAAAATCACCTAGCTCACTAATTGGAGAATACTTCTTTAAAATTACCTCTCCATCGCGATCAACAAATATTTCTAGTGGGTCTCCTTCTCGAATACGTAAAGTTCTACGAATTTCCTTCGGGATTACGACCCTGCCTAAATCATCAATTCGACGTACGATTCCAGTTGCTTTCATTCTAATGCTGCCTCACTTTCTACTGATGATCAAAGTGGTGAATTTACCTGTTCATGTAAAAATCACCAACTGTTAGATATAGTATTTTACACATTAGTTCTTCTATGCACGTCGAATTGTATTTTTTTATCTTATTTTAGGCATTTATTACTTCTTTTTTTACATCTGGCAAGCCTTTTAATAAATTTTCAGCAATCGTTAACCACTTCGATGTCTCTAAGCCATTTGTTTTCATAACAATTTTCAATTGTGATCCTTCCATTCCTAAACCGATCATACGTCCAAAACTATTTCCGAGCATGAATAATTTTCCACCATCAATATTTTGACTTGCTTGTTCAGAAAACAGGAATGTTACTTCAAATTTATTCTGCTTAATTAATTCAATTTTTTCTTTCATTGCCAACACTTTAATATTTGCAATTTGTAATAAATAACCAACTTCTTGTGGATAATCGCCAAATCTATCGATCATTTCTTCCTGCAATTCTTCAATATCCTCAATTGCAGAAACACCTCTAAATTGTTTATACATCATAATTTTTTGCTTACTATCTGAAATATAAGCATCTGGTAAGTATGCATCTACCTCTAAGTCAATTTCAACATTAACTATATTTTCAGCCCCATCTGTTCCTCTACGCTGTTCAATTGCATCTTTTAACATTTGAGAATATAGATCAAATCCGACAGAATCAATAAATCCATGCTGTTCTGCCCCTAACAAATTACCTGCTCCACGAATAGATAAATCTCTCATCGCAATTTTGAAACCAGATCCAAGTTCCGTGAACTCTTTAATTGCTTGTAGACGCTTCTCTGCAACCTCTGACAGCACTTTGTCACGTTTATATGCAAAGTATGCATATGCAACACGATTAGAACGTCCAACACGCCCACGAAGCTGATACAACTGTGATAATCCCATACGATCTGCATCAAATACAATTAACGTATTTACATTCGGGATATCTACACCCGTCTCAATAATTGTTGTACTTACAAGAACATCATGCTGTCCTTCTAAAAATGATAGCATAACAGACTCTAATTCGCTTTCGTTCATTTTCCCATGTGCGTACGTTACGCGGGCATCTGGAACTAACATCGAAATTTCATCTGCTTTTCTTTCAATATCCTCTACACGATTATATAGGAAGTAAACTTGACCACCTCTTGCAAGCTCTCGCTCTATCGCCTCTCGCATTAACGCTGGATTATACTCGACTACATACGTTTGGACTGGGAAACGATTTTCTGGTGGTGTCTCAATAACAGATAAGTCGCGCACACCAAGCATAGACATATGAAGCGTCCGCGGAATCGGAGTTGCCGTTAATGTTAATACGTCAACATTCGCCTTCAATTGTTTAATTTTTTCTTTATGTGTCACACCAAATCTTTGTTCTTCATCAATAATAAGAAGCCCTAAATCTTTATACGTAACATCTTTAGATAAAATACGATGTGTTCCGATTACAATATCTACTGTTCCATCCTTTAAGCCCTTAATTGTTTCATTTTGTTGTTTTCTCGTACGGAATCTACTTAATAAGCCTATATTGATCGGATAATCTTGAAAACGCTCTCGAATTGTTTCATAGTGTTGCTGCGCAAGAATCGTTGTCGGTACTAAAATTGCAACTTGTTTTTCATCCATAATTGCTTTAAATGCCGCACGAATAGCCACTTCAGTCTTTCCATACCCTACGTCACCACAAAGGAGCCTATCCATCGGGCGTCCGCGTTCCATATCTTTTTTAATCTCGTCAATAGAACGTAACTGATCCTCTGTCTCTTGATACGGGAAAGATGATTCGAACTCTTGTTGTTCTGCCGTATCTGGCGTATATGCATAGCCTTTTGAAGCTTCGCGCTCAGCATATAGTTTAATTAGGTCATCCGCAATGTCTTGTACAGATTTTTCAACTTTCGTTTTAACCTTTTTCCAATCATTCCCACCTAATTTGTAAACTTTCGGATCCTTACCTTCAGATCCTACATATTTTTGAACTTGATCAATTTGTTCAATTGGAACGTATAGCTTATCATTACCTTGATATTTAATATTTAAATAATCTTTATGAACACCATTAATCTCTAATGTCTCAATACCTAAAAATTTACCTATACCATGATTTACATGAACTACATAATCTCCAACTTTTAATTCCGAATAACTTTTAATACGTTCAGCATTCGATAACTTTTGTTTACGTTGTGATTTTTTAACTTTCTTATGAAAAAGCTCCTTTTCAGTAATGACAACAAGCTTTTGCATCGGCATTTCAAATCCTGCATGTAAATCACCTACAGCAATTTGTAATCTTCCAGGCAATAAAATATCTGTACCTTCTACAATATCTGCCTCAATATCATAATCACTTAAAATATGTTGTAATTTTTTCACACGTTCATCATCTGTTCCGAGTACAACAGTCGTAAAATGCCCTTCATTCCATCTATCAATTTCTGTTTTTAACAAATTCATCTGTCCATGGAAATCTTGCATTGTTTTACATGTTACATTAACAATATTTTGCGGATGTGTGTGTGCGATATGACGCAAGAATAACGTTAAATATACAAAACTTCTTTTTTTATGATGAAGAAACCCCTCGAATGGGTGAGAGAAAGATAAATCTTGAATAATTGTTCCTTCACCAAGAAGTGATATATACCATTCCGCCTCTTCTGTTTCAAGATGTGATGCTGTTTCTTGAATACGGGAAATCTCATCTAAAATTACAACACCATCTTCTGGTAAATAATCTATCAGACTAGCAGGTTCTTTATAGAAAATAGATAAGTATTTAAACATCTGTTCTATACTTTGCCCGTTTTTCAACATCTCAATTTCATGACTTACCGTCTCAAGCACTTTAGTCTTTAGTTTATCATCAGAAAGTTTTTGCATCGTCTTAGTCAAGCCTTCTTCAAGATGCTGAATTCCTGATTTTAATTCTTCCTGTGAAAATAAAAACTCTGTTGCCGGACCAAACCTAACGCTTTCTTTTTTACCTTGAGAACGCTGTTCATCCACATCAAATAATCGAATAGAATCGACTTCTGTATCAAAGAATTCAATACGAAATGGTAGTTCTTCAGTTAAAGGATATATATCTAATATTCCCCCACGCAAACTGAACTCCCCTGGAGCTTCTACCATCGACTTACGTTCATAGCCAATATGATGTAAAGTATGCAAGAGCGCATCTAAATCAATCTCTTGCCCTAGATTGATTTCAACTTGCTTTTGCTTCCACAATTCTTTTATTGGTAAAAATCTACGCAATCCTGCCACTGGCGCTACAATGATTCCATTCTCTCCCGCAGCCAAGCGATTTAACACTTCTATACGTTGCGCCTTCAATTCTGGACTTGCAACTCCAATTTCCGATGCTATCAGTTCATTCACTGGATATAACCACACATCTTTTTCACCAAGTAACGCCACTAAATCTTCATGTACTTTTTGTGCTTGGTATAAGTTATGTGTCACGATTAATTGTGATTTTTTTGTTTTTTTATATAAAGCCGCCATTAATAATGAACGAGAAGACGTTGCCATCCCTGATATAAGTTGTTCTTTTAACCCATCTTCTAACCCATTAATAACCGATTGTATCTCTTCATTTTTATAAAATTGCTCTAATAAACCTATCATTTTTAAAACTCCTCTCAACATAAAGAGCAAGTCATTCTATTTTATGCAAATATTTTGGAAAAGGAAAACAGAAAAATGCTTTGGACATGCCAAAGCGACAACATTTTATTGCAGAAATTTTTCATACTCATAATACTCAGGATAAGATGCGAGCGTTTCTTGACACGATTCACAAATCGTTTTTATATATATATTTCCATTCTCATGAAAATGAATCATTTCTACTACTTCTTGCTCCGTTAGTTGAAATAAAACGTCGCTATATACTTTTTCTGCGTTAATGGAGCCTACATTACCTCCGCAGTGTCTGCAATAATAATACCCTTCCATACTAGCCTCCTAAAAATTCAATTACTACTAGTATGGGTAAAACAAAAGAGAAATATTCCCAATCTTATTTTTAACTATTGAAAGTATTCATGATTTGAAGAAAAGGCTTATTTAGCCACTCTTCACATGCATCCGCTGCTTTTTCAATAGAATGGTTAACATCCGGAATCTCTTCAGATGTAAAGCGTCCTAATACATAATCGACTACCTTCATTCCATTTTTCGGGCGATCAATTCCCATACGGATACGTTGAAATTCTTGTGTTCCTAGGTGCGAAATCGTTGACTTTACACCATTATGTCCACCAGCACTACCTTTCATGCGAAGACGCAATTTACCTACAGGAATGTCTAAATCGTCGTACATAACAACGAAGTCCTCAACATCAATTTTATAATAATCCATGAGTGGACGAATACTTTCCCCAGATAAATTCATGTATGTTAGCGGCTTTAATAAGATTACCTTTTCTCCATTAACAAACCCTGCACCAAATACACCTTTAAATTTTTGTTCATTCAAAGAAATGTTCCAACGCTTCGCAAGTTCATCAATGGCCATAAATCCAATATTATGCCTTGTTAATTCATATTCTCTACCTGGGTTCCCAAGTCCTACTATCAATTTCATTCTTGTACCACTACTTTCTTTTTTCGATACGAAAAGACGTAACCAATTTTGGTTACGTCTCATTCTATCCAATTAATTGAATAATACACTCACAGATTCTTCTTCGTATACACGAATGATTGCTTCTCCGATTAATGGAGCAACTGAAAGTTCATGTACTTTGTCGATTTTCTTCTCTTCCGGTAATACGATAGAGTTCGTTACAACTAACTCTTTAATATTTGAATTTTGAATACGCTCAATTGCTGGACCAGATAATACTGGGTGTGTACAGCAAGCATATACTTCAGAAGCACCGTTCTCAACAAGAGCGTTTGCTGCTAATGTAATTGTACCAGCTGTATCAATGATGTCATCAATTAAAATCGCTGTTTTGCCTTCAATATTACCGATAATGTTCATTACCTCTGAAACGTTCGGGCGAGGACGACGCTTATCAATAATAGCGATTGGCGCTTTTAGACGATCTGCCATTTTTCTCGCACGAGTTACACCACCATGATCAGGAGACACGATTACGATATCTTTAAGACCTTTTGTTTCAAAGTAATCAGAAAGAATCGGTACACCCATTAAGTGGTCGATTGGGATATCAAAGAACCCTTGAATTTGTGGAGCATGTAAATCTAGAGTGATTACACGAGTTGCACCTGCTGTTTCAAGCAAGTTTGCTACAAGTTTCGATGTAATTGGTTCACGAGAACGCGCTTTACGGTCTTGACGCGCATAACCATAGTAAGGAATAACAATATTAATTGTTTTCGCAGATGCACGTTTTAATGCATCGATCATAATAAGTAATTCCATGATATGTTCGTTTACTGGGAAGCTTGTAGATTGAATAATGAATACATCGCAACCACGGATACTTTCTTCAATGTTAATTTGAACTTCTCCATCACTAAAACGATCAACAGAACATTTTCCTAGTCCTACTCCAATATGCTTTGCAATCTGCTCAGCAAGTTCCTTATTAGAGTTTAAAGAGAATACTTTCAAATTAGAATTTAGATATTGAGTCGACATCTAGATTAACCCTCCACATTATTATGATTTTTTCTTATTCAGCAATTGATCAACATAGTCTTCTTTGTTAACTTGACGTGCACGTGCTACCGATAATGCTTTTGATGGAACATTCTCTGTAATTGTAGAGCCTGCCGCCACATAAGCACCATCTTCAACTGTTACTGGAGCAACAAGGTTTGAATTACATCCAATAAATACCCCATTACCAATCACAGTTTTGAATTTATTCTTACCGTCATAGTTCACCGTAATTGAACCACAACCAAGATTCACGTCTTCTCCAACTTGTGCATCCCCGATATAACTCAAGTGTGAAGCTTTACTTCTATTACCAAAGACAGTTTTTTTGATTTCCACGAAGTTTCCAACGCGTACTTCGTCTCCAATAACTGAATCTGGGCGAATATGTGCAAATGGACCAACCGATACTTCTGTACCAAGCTTACTATCATGTACAGTAGATTGTCGAATTGTCGTACGATCTCCAATTTCACTATCGCGAATTACTGTATGCGGTCCAATTTCACAATCAGAACCAATTACAGTGTTCCCCTCAATAATTGTTCCTGGATGAAGAACTGTATCGCTACCGATAATTGCATCAGCAGAAATATAAGTGTTACTTGGATCAATAATTGTAACACCATTTACCATGTTCTTTCGATTGATACGGTTTTTCATAATAATTTCCGCTTGCGATAGAGCGACTCTGTCGTTAACACCTAACGTTTCATCGAACTGCTCTGTTTGATAAGCTGATACGATATGACCTTCATTTTTTAAAATCTCAATAACATCTGGAAGGTAATATTCACCTTGCACGTTATCATTTGAAACTTTAGAAAGTGAAGCAAATAAAGCCTTATTATCAAAACAATACGTACCTGTATTGATTTCTTTAATAGCTAATTCTTTCTCATTTGCATCTTTATGCTCAACAATCTTTTCAACATGACCATTCTCATTACGAACAATACGGCCATATCCAGCAGGCTCTTCTATGTATGCTGTTAGCACCGTCGCCATTGCTCCTGCTTCTTTATGTTGCTGAAGTAATGCTTCCATTGTTTCAGCAGTTATTAGAGGCGTATCACCACAAATAACTAAAGTTGTTCCTTCTTCATTTGCAAGTACATTTGCAGCTTGATCTACAGCATGTGCTGTACCAAGTTGTTCTGCTTGTAATGCAAACTCACTTACGTTCCCTAGCTGTTCTTGTACCATTTCAGCACCATGTCCAACAACCGTTACAAGTTTCTGCAATCCTAATTGAGATACTTGATCGACTACGTGTTGTACCATAGGTTTTCCACATACAGGATGCAGCACTTTGTATAGCTTTGACTTCATACGTGTGCCTTTACCTGCAGCTAGAATCACTGCAAATCTGTTTGACATATAGACCCTCCATCGCAACCTATTTATCCATTAAAGATATTATCCTAAATCATCATATATTTCAAGAAACACATTTTAACTATTAAATTTTACCATAATTCTTATAAGATGTTTTACTCTTTAGTATCTTTTTTAAGAAATAAGCTATACTATTTAAAATGATTTTGAAAAAATTAGTAGTTTCTTCTTTTTATGTTAATAAATTATGAAGTTTCCAAATATAAAGCAAAAAAACAAACCCCTGTAAATGCTTACAGGAGTTTGCTACAAAATTATAAGGCTTTTTGTCAAAAGCCCTTTTCATTCGAATTTTACGAAGCACCTGCTTCTTCAAACTCAACCTCTTCTAACTCGCCTAAACGATGATACTCTGTTAAAACCGCATCTTGAATTTTAGAGCGTGTACCAGAATTAATTGGATGTGCAATGTCACGGAACTCTCCATCTGGAGTACGTTTACTTGGCATTGCTACAAATAATCCATTATTACCATCAATTACACGAATATCATGAACAACAAATTCATGGTCTAGAGTAATAGAGGCAATTGCTCTCATGCGGCCTTCTGTGTTTACGCGGCGTAATCTTACGTCAGTCACTTCCATCTTGTGTTCACCACCCTTTTCTAAATAAGCGATATATTTGTATAAATTCCACAAATTTTCTATTTTCCCTTTAATTTTTTAAAAATTTTTAAGATAAAAATTTTTAAAGTAGTTGAATATAGAGATTAGTGGAGGTTATCGCTTACAAAAGGTTACTTAACTAGGGCGATTACTTCAATTTCAACGGAAACATCTTTCGGTAATTTTGCTACTTGCACACAAGATCGAGCTGGTTTATGAGTAGTGAAATAAGAGCTATACACTTCATTCACAGCATTAAAATCATCCATGTCCTTTAAAAATACTGTTGTTTTTACGACTGTATCAAATGAAGCACCTGCTTCCTCTAATACCGCTTGTAAATTTTGAAATACTTGTTCTGTTTGTACTGTTACATCTCCTGTTACAAGCTCCCCATTTGCCATCAATGGAATTTGTCCTGAGCTATAGAACATGTTATTTACAATAATCCCCTGTGAATAAGGTCCAATTACTTGTGGTGCCTTGCTTGTTTGAACAACTTTCATACTTTTCACCCTTTTATTATTTATTTTACTCTTTAAAAATAGTGTACGAAAGGCAGTTTGTCCATCTATTTTATAATCTATAAATAAAATAAAAAAAGATAGAGCTATCTGCTCTATCTTTTATTCCGCCTCTACAAGCCCTTCATCAAATGGCGCAAGAGAATAATTCCCTTTTTCCACTTGAATCGTTTTTTCTTTCACATCAACTTCCGATAGACGAATTAATGATACAAAATTATTAATTAGTCGTTCTTCAATATCTGTGGATTCTACTAATACACCAATACCAACAACATTAGCCTTGAACTCTTCTAACATACTCATCATACCTTGAATTGTTCCGCCAGCTTTCATGAAGTCATCAATGATTAAAACATTCGACCCTTCTGGAAGACTGCGTTTCGCTAACGTCATTGTTTGAATTCGTTTAGAAGAACCCGACACATAGTTAATACTAACAGTCGGACCTTCTGTTACCTTATTATCTTTCCTTGCAATTACAACTGGTACATCTAAGTAATTTGCCACTGCATAAGCAAGTGGAATCCCCTTCGTTGCCACCGTCATAACTGCATCAATTGGTTGCCTAGCAAAAACAGAAGCAAACAAACGACCTGCGCCATTAATATGGCGAGGATTACTCAATAAATCTGTCATGTATAAGTAACCGCCAGGCAAAATACGATCTCGGTTTTCAAATAAGCCACAAAGCTCATCAATAATTAGACCTGCCTCTTCTTCACTTATATACGGTATATATTTCACTCCTCCTGCTGCTCCTGGTATCGTTTGCAATGTGCCGACCCCTTGTTGTTCAAACGTTTGCTTAATAATAACTAAATCTTCACTAATGGAAGACTTAGCCGATTGATACCTTTCAGCAAAAAAAGTGAGAGATACTAGCTGACGAGGGTTTTGTAGCAAGTAATAAGTCATATCGACTAATCTTGTACTTCTTCTAATTTTCATACTCTCACCTCAAATCACGAATATTCTAAACAAATCATAACGTATTATACGTCTTTATTCAAGCGTTTCTCGCTCTCCTAATAAACGTACCGCATAGACTTGTTCACAAAATCCTTTTAATCCGTTATAAATGCGATGCATTCGTGAATCATGGTGTACAAGTCCAAATACAGTTGGACCACTTCCACTCATTAATACAGCATCCGCTCCAAATCGCTTCATCTGTGATTTAATACGGGCAACTTCAGGATGCATTCCAAATGTTACATCTTCTAAAACGTTACCAACAGTATCACAAATTCCTTTATAATCACCAGAATTTATGACATCAACCATTTTATCTACATTTGGATGTGTAACTCGATTTAACTTTAAATTTCCATACACATCAGCAGTAGATACACCTATATGTGGTTTCGCTAAAATAACCCAACAAGAAGGCGGAGTCTTTATATGCTCAATTTTCTCTCCTCTTCCAGTGGCAATTGCTGTGCCTCCGTATACACAGAACGATACATCTGATCCAATTTCTGCGCCAAGCTCTGCTAACTCATCAATTGTAAGCCCTAAATTCCATAATTTATTAAGACCACGTAATGTCGCTGCTGCATCACTACTTCCACCTGCTAATCCAGCTGCTACTGGAATCGTTTTTTCAATAGTAATAGATACACCTTTTTTTACATTAAACTTCTCTTTTAATAATTTCGCTGCCTGATAAGCTAAATTTCGTTGGTCGTCTGGGACATACCGATTATGGGATAAAATTTCAATACGGTCTTCTGCTAATTCCGTTAGTTCTAGACGATCTGCTAAATCAATGGTTGTCATAATCATTTTCACTTCATGATATCCGTCTTGTCTTTTCCCCAGTACATCTAACGACAGATTAATCTTTGCTGGTGCTTTCACTAGTAGCTTCAATCTATTCACCCACTCTATGTACTCAATCTTTTATCGTTTATTTTACCATAAATTTATAGTAAGACGATGACACTTCCCTAATTATAACGAAAAGCATTCAGAATGAAACTACTTATGTAAAATGATGGCACCTTTTAGAGTACAAAAAGCCGAGGAATGTCTCCTCGGCTACCGTAGCATAGAAAGTATCTTACAACTACTGGTTTCGTTTCGTTAATTGCTGTTCTGCAATTTCTATAGCACGTTTCACCATGTTACCAGCATCTTTCGCACGAATTCCGCCCCATCCTTCTTTCTGAACAACATCATAAAAGCCAAGCTCTTTTGCTAGCTCTTCTTTAAATTGGTTTGACATGACACCTCTTCGTCTACTCAATGCAGAGTCCCTCCTTATTTTGCTACGGTATAGTTAGTATGCAAAATAATATAGCTTTTCATTTATGGGAATATATGTAATGATATACAGATTATAAAATGACCTCATTATGAGGGTCTCCATAAAATGTTAACTCTACTGTCTCTGTTAAAACATCTGCATAACTATAAGATACACGTTGCAACGCATCTTCTTGTTGATCCAATTGTACAACAAAAACGGAGCGGTATGTTTCTGCTAGTACACCTGATTGCTCCACAGTTTTTCTTCTTCCACTATTTGCTTTTAACATAAGTCGCTGTCCAAGATGGTGATCTAATTCGCTTTTAATTTCATCTAAACGTTTTGACATATACTTCGCTACACCTCGCTGTAATTTAGATTGAACACTTAAAGCACGATATATCTATCCTAATTATTAACCGCGATTCACAGCTAATATCATCCTGCGTTTGAATAGATAGAAGAAATACTATATTGTAAAAGTATCATTACGTAGTCTTTACGTTCTTACCTCTTTTTATCCAAATTCATTTAAATCCTCCATACAAAAAAGCAAGATACATATGTATCCTGCTTACTCTTCGTAATGTTGAAAAGGTAATCCCGTTCGTAAAATCCCTCTCGTTTCAATTCCACCTAGTCCCTTTTCACCAGTAATTGTATTACGTACGACATCCCATACATTGACTCTCTCCATAAATGAAGTAAAACTAATTTTACCAACTACATATACAGGATCTAGTGCATGAATATTAATTCTAGATGGTGAACTAGCGAAATTGGCCCCTGCACGAATTAGTGCCTCAAAATGTGATTGACATGCCCCAGCAAAAATAACAAGTTGATCCAATGATGGATATTTTTTTCGCACTTCACGAACAGCCTGTACAAAATGCCTTGAATGCCTATATGCCGCTAAATCTCCCTTCACTCCTTTTGATTTTGTATATGCATCATGCCCTGTAATAACGAGAATGTCTGGGCGAAAGTGATCTATTAAGTCTACTACTTTTTCATGCATCTCCGTTTCTTTACAATGAATACCTTGAACAGGAACGCCAATTTTATTATATAAATCTAAGCACTTGCGCAAATATAAAGGGTCTCCATCTATATGCAATACACGTCCCGGCATTTGAAAATAATTTACCTCACTTGTGTATCCACCAGTTGAAGTATGTTCATGCCTTTGTTTCATCAGTACATAATCTTGTTGAAACAAACGATACGTGCGCTCCATTGTTTCTTTCTCACGCTTCACCCTTTTTTTATGTTCTCTTTGATCTATACTAATTAAATCTTCCAGTGGCGCATCCGCCACCAGTCTAATTTCCTCTCCAAACAATATAGCTATCTCGCCTTTTATTTCTATAATACGAAAAAGAATATCCCTCTTATGAGAATATCGTTCCACTAATTCTCCAACATGTAAAACCATTCTCCTACCTCCAAACTCATTAGGCCATCTTACCTGTTTTTAAAGTATGAATTTAGAGAGAGAAAGGTGACAAAAGGGACAGTTCAACTTGAACTGTCCCTTTCATATTCTTATGATAATTTATGAAGAACTAATGCATTACTTAATGTTGCAAACTCTTCAATAGATAGCGTTTCGCCTCTTCGCTTTGGATCAATTCCTACTTCTGTTAAAATTCGATCCAATAACTCCTTATCTTTCGGGAAACCATTTAAATTATTTGATAAATTATTCATTAAAGTTTTACGGCGCTGTGCGAAACTTGCTCGTACTACTTCAAAGAAGAACGTTTCATCTGTCACCTCTACAACCGGTTTAGGACGCTTTAGAAGGCGGATAATTGCAGAATCAACGTTTGGCTGTGGTACAAACACTGTACGCGGTACAGTCATAACTGTTTCAACCTCTGTATAGTACTGAATGGCAATCGATAAAGAACCATACTCTTTCGTTCCAGGTTTAGCAGCTAAACGATCTCCAACTTCTTTTTGCATCATAACAACAAATCCACGAACTGGTAACTTTTCTTCAAGCAATTTAAATAAAATTGGCGTTGTAATATAGTATGGTAAGTTAGCTACTACCATTACATCTTGCCCTTCTTCAAATTGCTCATTAAATACTTCATGTACATCTGCTTTTAGTACGTCTTTATTAATAACTGTAACATTACCATATGGCGCTAACGTCTCATCTAAAATTGGTAATAGTCTTTGATCAATTTCAAAAGCCACTACTTTTTTAGCACGCTTCGCTAATTGCTCTGTTAATGCACCAATACCTGGTCCAATTTCAATTGCACCACTTTCTGAACCAATTTCTGCATGATCGACAATACGATTTAATACATTTGTATCAATTAAAAAGTTTTGCCCTAAACTTTTTTTGAATGAAAATCCATATTTTTCAACAATGTCTTTTGTACGATTTGGCGTTGCGATATCCTTCATTTTTTTTCCTCCTGTATTACTTGCTTATAAGCTTCTGCAAATGATTCCTTTGAAACTTGAAACATCTGTAATCGTTTATGTAACTGTTTTGCATTTGTATAACCAATCTTTAATAGCTTACCCATTCTTTCTCTGCGGCTCTTTGCCATTTCTCCGCCCACTAAGCCTGCATCGACTAAATCACTCCAACTAATTTCACTTGTGTAAGCTTCCATTTCTTCATGTATATTCTCTAGAGCACGGCGAATCGACTCATTAGAAGCATGTTCAATCCCAACACCCTTTTTCCTTTTAGCAAGCGCTTCTTCCTTCGGTAAAAAAGCATGCTTACAGCCAGGAACCTTGTCAGAAATAATTTTTCGAATACGCTCTCCAGGATAATCCGGATCTGTGAAAATAATAACGCCCCTTTTTTGCTGCGCTAATTTAACTTGCTCAATAACATGATCACCGATTGCTGAACCGTTCGTTTCAATTGTATCCGCATCAACAGCACGCTTAATCGCAACTGTATCATCTTTACCTTCTACAACGATAATCTCTTTTATTTTCATGCTTGCCTCCACACTCATTTCGTCTCTACTTAGTAAAACAAAAAAATGACGACTTTTCCATTATTATTTTCCCCATTCTTATATTTTAAAAAATAGAATAGAAAAATCTTTGTTCTCTGTCCTTATTGTAACACTTCATCATTCACATTTATTTTCTTGATTACTTCTACTAGTTTTTCTCAAAATAAAAAAGAACAGGTTTCCCCCGTTCTTTTTATTCAACACCAAATAAAACTTTTGCATTTTTAGTTGTCATTTCTGCTACTTCCTCATAAGAAATTCCTTTTAAATTCGCAATTTCTTCTGCTACGAGTTTTACATAACTCGGTTCATTTCGTTTCCCGCGAAATGGATGCGGCGTTAAATAGGGACAATCCGTCTCTATTAACAATTTCTCTAATGGAATCTCCGTAGCAACTTCTTTCGGTTTCTTAGCGTTTTTAAATGTAACTGGTCCACCTAACGAAATTAAAAAGTTCATATCAACACATCGCTCTGCTACTTCTACGCTACCGCTAAAGCAATGCATAATGCCCCCTACTTCAGCTGCATTCTCTTCTTCTAGAATATCAACAATATCTTGAGTTGCATCGCGGTTATGTATAATAATCGGCAATTGCACTTTTTTCGCTAATGCAATTTGTTTACGAAATACTTCTTTCTGTATTTCTTTTGGAGACTTATCCCAGTGATAATCTAAGCCCATTTCTCCAAGTGCAACGACTTTAGGATGAGAAGCAAGTTCTTCTAACCAAGCTAAATGTTCTTCTGTCATGTCGATTGCATCAACTGGATGCCAGCCAACCGCAGCGTAAATAAAATCATAGGCTTCAGCTAATTCCATCGCCTTTTTTATCGTTACTTCATCAAAACCAACAACAACTGTATAAGTAACTCCCGCTTCTTTCATTCGGGAAATAACCTCTTGCAAATCTTCTTCGAATTGCTCTGCATTCAAATGTGAATGTGTATCAAACAACATAATACATAACTCCTTTTATATTGAAATCAAGTTTATTCTACAAAAATAAGTTCTTTAATAACTTAACGATAACAATACTACAATCTTAATGCAAAAATAGAGAGTGTAAAAAGAAAAAAGACGCTTCACACATGTTACACGTGAAACATCTCTTTTCTTGTCTTAATTACTTGATTTTCGTACCATTTGGTAGATTTTGGTCGATTGATGCTAATGACAATACGCCATTCTCTTCGCCCGCTAAAATCATACCTTGCGATAATTCACCGCGTAATTTTACTGGTTTTAAGTTTGTTACACAAATAACCTTTTTACCTTTTAAGTCTTCCGGCGAATAGAATTTTGCAATTCCAGAAACAACTTGACGCTTTTCTGTGCCTAAGTCTAGTTGAATTTTTAACAACTTGTCTGCTTTTTTCACAGGTTCAGCAGATAGTACTTCAGCTACGCGTAATTCTACTTTAAAGAAATCATCAATTGTAATTTCTTCTGCCTTCGGTTCTTCTTCTTTTTTCTCTTCTACTTTAGGAGCAGAGCTTTTCATTTGTTCTTTAATGTACTCTACTTCCACTTCCATTTCTAAACGAGGGAAAATTGGGTTTCCTTTTTCTACTTTTGTTCCAGCTGGAATGCAGCCAATTGTAGATAGACTTTCCCAAGATTTATGAGCTTCATCAGTAAGGCCAAGCTGAGCAAACATCTTGCTTGGTGCTACTGTTAAGAATGGCATAAGCATAATACCTGTTTGACGAAGTACTTCTGCTAAATGAGCCATTACAGAGGCTAACTTTTCACGATCATTCTCATCTTTTGCTAATACCCATGGTTGTGTTTCATCAATATATTTATTCGTACGACTAACTAGTTGCCAAATAGATCCTAACGCTACAGAGAACTCCATATTCTCCATTGCTTCTTCTACTTTTTTCAAAGTATCTTGTGCAAACGCTACTAACGTTTCATCAAATTCCGTCACATTTTCTTTAAATGCAGGGATTTCTCCGTTAAAATACTTATCAATCATAGCTACTGTACGATTTAATAAATTACCTAAGTCATTTGCTAAGTCGAAATTAATACGCTCCACAAATCCTTCTGGTGTGAATACGCCATCAGATCCAAATGGAACTTCACGAAGTAGGTAATAACGTAATGCATCTAATCCGTAACGATCGATTAATGTAACTGGATCTACTACGTTTCCTTTTGACTTACTCATCTTTCCATCCTTCATTAAAATCCAGCCATGAGCAAAGACTTTCTTCGGAAGAGGTAAATCTAATGCCATTAAAATTATCGGCCAATAAATTGTATGGAAACGAACAATTTCTTTCCCAACTAAATGCACATCTGCAGGCCAGAATTTTTTATATTTCTCTTCATTTGCTGTTCCATAACCTAACGCCGTAATATAGTTAGATAATGCGTCAACCCATACGTAAATAACGTGTTTTGGGTTACCAGGAACACGAACTCCCCAGTCAAATGAAGTACGAGAAACCGCTAAATCTTCTAATCCTGGTTTAATAAAATTATTAATCATTTCATTTTTACGAGACTCCGGCTGAATGAAATGTGGATTATCTTCATAGAACTTTAATAGTCTGTCGACATATTTACCCATTCTAAAGAAATAAGATTCTTCACGAACAAGTTCTACATCATGACCACTATCTGGGCTTTTTCCTCCAACTACTTTGTCGCCTTCCATAATTGGATCTACTAATTGATGCTCTGTATAGAACGTCTCATCTTGTACAGAATACCAACCTTCATATTCATCAAGATAAATGTCACCTTGATCTACTAATTGCTTAAAGATTTTTTCGACAACATCTTTATGACGATCTTCAGTTGTACGAATAAAATCATCATAAGAAATATCCATCTTCTCCCAAAGCTCTTTGATTCCTGCAACAATGTTATCAACATATGCCTGTGGCGTAATATTTAACTCTTCTGCTTTCTTTTGGATCTTCTGTCCATGCTCATCAGTTCCTGTTAAATAATGCACATTATAACCTTGCATACGCTTATATCGTGCCATCGCATCTCCTGCTACTGTCGTATAAGCATGTCCAATGTGTAATTTTCCACTTGGATAATAAATTGGGGTAGTAATATAAAAGGACTTATTTTCCTCTGTCATTGTTTTGGACCTCCCGAATAACCTCATATGTATTTATAAACAGTATATCAAAAACTCATATATAAAGTGAAACTTTAATCAGTAGGGTTTTGTTCCTCCCCACTAATTATTAGCCCACGTTAATTGGGCTTTTACGAGCAGCCCAAATCTAACTTATCTTCTTTACGCCAACCTAATTTTAAATTTAGGTCTTAATGCTCGATATCTTTATCATCTATTGCTCATATTTCAAAAAAATATACAATATCTACTTTAAATTTATTATTTTTTTCAGAAAATAATGTAAATAATTGTGGAATTTCCTCTCAATCTATTATATATAAGAAATAAGAAATCTATAAATCTTTTTAAAAAATATAGAATTTAAGAATTGACGGAAATGTAAATGATTGGTATCATATGTCCATAGGGTATTTTGTCGAAAAATGACGAATCTAAAAATAGACTCGAAACTTATAAACTATTTATTTAGGAGGAAAAAAATTATGAAATCTACTGGTATTGTTCGTAAAGTTGATGAATTAGGTCGTGTAGTAATTCCAATCGAATTACGCCGTACTTTAGGTATTGCAGAAAAGGACGCTCTTGAAATCTATGTTGATGACGAAAAAATCATCTTAAAGAAATATAAACCAAACATGACTTGCCAAGTAACTGGTGAAGTATCTGACGGTAACCTTTCTTTAGCTGAAGGTAAAATCATCTTAAGCAAAGAAGGCGCTGAGCAAATCTTAAACGAACTTCAAGATTATATCGAAACAGCAAAATAAGCTTCTCAATTATGAGAAGCTTATTTTTTATCGACATGATAGATTTGATATACATCTCTTTTCGACAAATCTCGATCTTTAGCGACTGTTTTAATCGCTTCTTTTGAATTCATACTTTTTTCATTTATATAATATTCAATATGATCATATACCGAAAGAGATTCCCACCATTGTTCTTCTGGAGCAGGTTCTTCTGTTGAACCAGCTACTAAAATACAAAACTCACCACGTACTTCATTTTGCTTCGTCCACTCAATTGCTTCTTCGATTGTTCCTCGAATAAATTCCTCAAATTTTTTCGTTAACTCTCGACATAATACAATCTCTCTATTTCCCAACACTTCCTGCATCGAAATTAAAGTATCATCTAAACGATGAGGTGCTTCATAAAACATCATTGTAGTTTGTACATAACGAAGCTTTTCTAACTCCATCTTCCGTTCCTTTTTGTTTCTCTGCAAGAAACCATAGAAATAAAACTGCTTTGTTTCAAGACCAGATGCAATTAATGCTGTAAGGGCTGCATTTGCTCCAGGAAGCGGAATTACATGATATTGCTCAGCTACTGCCTCAACGACAATATCGTAACCTGGATCAGAAATACATGGCATACCAGCGTCACTAACAAGTGCTACATTCTTTCCATCCTCTAATTTCTCTAATAGTTTCTTCCCACTTACTTCTTTATTGTGCTCATGATAACTCGTGACAGGTGTTTCAATTTCAAAATAATTACAAAGTTTTTTCGTTTGTCTCGTATCTTCAGCAGCAATTAAATCAACTTCTTTTAAAATTCGGATTGCACGAAATGTCATATCTTCTAGATTTCCAATAGGAGTTGGTACTAAATATAAAACTCCCTTTTCATTTTGTTGAAAGCTTTTTTGTTGCCACATAGCGTTCTCCTTTTTGCATATATGCCTCTTTTTGTTTTCTCGTTAATTTCTTAAAGTAATACTCCGCTTGCATAGCTGTACGCTTATCATCATGGGTCTCTACATATTTTAAAACGACAGGAAGCCTGACGCGTGTATACTTAGCCCCTTTGCCGCTATTATGAGTCTGAATTCTCTTTTCTATATGGTTTGTATATCCAGCATAATAACTTCCATCAGAGCACTCTACCACATAAAAAAAGTGCTTATTCTTCTCCATATAAAATTGAACGTAGCTCCTTTGTATATTCGTTATTGTTCTCATATACAACGAGAGGCGGTAAGATTTTCAAATCTGCATTTCCATCCTTAATTCCTTCAATTAACAATGTATTTGCTTCTTTTCCAACCTTAGGATAAACAAATTGCACACGCTTTGGTTCAATTTTATATTTACGCATTAATGTGACAATGTCTAGTAATCGCCCTGGACGATGTACAAACGCTACTTTCCCACCTTGTTTTACTAACTGACTACTTGCAGATACAACATCTTCTAATGTACACATAATTTCATGACGAGCTATCGCTAAATGTTCATTCATATTTTTCTCTGAAGTTTGAGGTGTTTGAAAATATGGTGGATTACATGTAACAACATCATATTGATGACGCCCAAGTTTCTCTGGCATATCTTTCAAATCTCCATGTATGAGGTGAATTCTTTCTTCCAACCCATTGTATTGAACACTTCTTACTCCCATATCATATAAGCGTTCTTGAATTTCCACACCAGTAATATTTCCTTTTGTTCTTGTACTTAATAGAAGGGGAACAACCGCGTTACCTGTACACAAATCAAGTAAATTCCCCTTTTGAATTGGTACCCATACAAAATCTGCAAGTAAAACGGCATCTAAAGAAAAATTAAATACTGATGGGCTTTGTATAATCTTCATGTCTTGTGCTAATAAGTAATCTAAACGTTCATCTTCATATAAATTCATATACTGCTCCTTTTCTTACCCTTAACCTACCCTATTTCATGTATAAAAAATTACCTTTCCAATTATAATTGGAAAGGTAATTTCACTTTTTATTTAAGAATGACAGACAGAACAAACAATCTCCCTCTTTACGTACACTTCCATAATGTAGATTGCAAATATGAAAACCTTCTTGATACAGTCTCGCTAAATTGTCATAGCCTTCACCAATATCTGTTTTCGGCTTCACTTCTTTACGTTTTTGAGTTTTTTGTTTTTCTTTATTCTGCACTTCTTCAAAACGGTGTCGCAAATTGTTATTTTCCATTTTTATATGCTGGTTTTCTTCCAACAACTCTGCAAGATGCTGTTTTAACTCTCCCAACTGTTTATATAAATGTCCAATTTGCTCTTCCATACTAGAAACCGATTCAAAAATATCTTTTTTCTCCACAAGCACCCACCTCATTAATCTGTGGTTTGACTCGAAACGACCCCTTTATTCACTAACTCATCTAACGTATATTCTACTATCCGTTCCTTGTCTACTAGTTCCACTTGAATTAATCTTTCTAAAATATTTAATCCGATAACACGGCCAGTACCATGCGGGGTTTGTATACGTTGATCTAAATCAGGAAGTTGTTCCTTTGCTGCCTCATATTCATCATTCTCATATTTTAAGCAACACATTAAGCGACCACATAAACCAGAGATTTTTGCAGGATTTAATGATAAATTTTGATCCTTTGCCATTTTAATGGATACAGGTTCAAAATCCCCTAAAAAAGTAGAACAACAAAGCATACGACCACATGGACCAATACCACCTAGCATCTTCGCTTCATCACGAACACCAATTTGTCTTAGTTCAATTCTTGTTCTAAAAATTGCGGCTAAGTCCTTCACTAGTTCGCGGAAATCGATCCGACCATCCGCAGTAAAATAGAAAATAATCTTATTACGATCGAATGTATACTCTACATCTACAAGTTTCATATCAAGATTATGCTCTACTACCTTTTGTTGACAGACTTGATATGCTTCTTTTGCAGCATGTTTGTTCTCTTCAACAATGGTACGATCATTTTCATTTGCAATACGAATAACCTTTTTTAGCGGTAATACAACGTCGTTTTCATCAACTTGTTTTTTGGTAATAACTACTTTTCCGTATTCAATACCTCTTACCGTTTCTACAATGACAAACTCATTTTCAGAGATATCGAACTGATTTGGATCAAAGTAATATACCTTTCCGGCCTTCTTAAAGCGAACACCTACTACATCATACAAAACGGTCATCCCTCCTGCAACCGCAACACTAACTGTTCGAACACAAGCTGCGCATTTACATTAGCGTTGATTCTATTTTTTGCCTCTAATATATTAAAGAGAGCTGATACAATGCGCTTCTGAGCATAGGAAAACGATTCAAACATCTCTTTCTGATCATGAAAAACAAGACGATCTTCTTCTCCAAGTTGAACATATAATAAATCCTTATAAATAAGGAGTAACATATCTAAACCTTGCTGTAATTGTTCTTTCTCTCCAAAGTGTTTTCCCCATTTTTCTTGTACAAAAAAAATAGAGGTTTTATCTTTTTCGAGCGCTTCACATAATTTTATCACTAAAGCTCGTGCTTGTGCAAACCATTCATCACTACATAAAGCTAAAGCTTCATCAAAACTATTTGTAAGTTGAGCAGCAAGTGTCGATAAAGATGCTGTAATCCCTTCATCCTGTAATCTTCTAATTAAAGATTCCGTAGGTAACGGTCTAAACGTAACAACTTGGCAACGAGATAAAATCGTATTTAAAATTTGATGACTTTGTTCAGTAAGTAAAATAGCAGTTGTATCACTACTTGGTTCTTCTAAAAATTTCAAAAGTGTATTTGCCGCATTTGCTGTCATACGATCTGCGTGCTCAATAATATATAATTTTTTATTTGCCTCTAATCCTGTTTTTGAAAACTCTTCTTGTAAATCATGAATTTGCTGCTTTTTAATAGATAATCCGTCTGGTTTTACAATATGTAAGTTAGGGTGGTTACCTGAATCAATTCGCTTACAGTTTGTACATACATGGCAGGGCTCTACCCCATTCCGCTCAGAACAGAGGAAACTCTTTGCCATTTGAATTGATGTCGCAAACTTTCCTGTCCCTTTCCCTCCCTCTAACAAGTAAGCGTGGGATATACGCTCTTTTGCAATGCTATTCATCAACATTTTTACACCGATGGGTTGTATAGCAGAAAGCTGCTCCCACGTCTTCGTCATAATGCATACCTCACTTATTTCATTCTTTCCTTCTATTATAACAATTTATCTTCTATAATCTGAACAACTTCTTCTATAAGTTTTTCCATCGGCTGATCAGCATTTACCAATACAATACGATCCGAGAAACGTTCTACAACTTGTAAATACCCTTCGCGCACACGTTTATGGAAAGAGATATCTTCCATATCTAGTCGATTTACTTCACGTCCTGCATCTTTTTCAATCCGAGCCAAACCAACCTCAGGCTCAATGTCTAGATAAATTGTTAAACTAGGCATACAGTCCTCTGTTGCGAAACGATTTATTTCAAATACCTTATCCATACCCAATCCTCTTGCATAGCCTTGGTATGCTAAAGAGCTATCTATAAAACGATCACATAACACGAGGTAGTTCTCATTAAGTGCTGGCATAACTTTTTCTACTAAATGTTGTCTGCGCGCAGCAGCATAAAGAAGCGCTTCTGTACGTGCTTCCATCATCGTATATTCTTGTTTATGTAAAATCGTCCTAATGTCCTCAGAAATTGCAATACCGCCTGGTTCCCTTGTCGCCATTACCTTTTGTGCTTTTTTTTCAAAATATGGCAATAAGCTTTTAATTAACGTTGTTTTACCTGAACCTTCTGGGCCCTCAATTGTTACAAATAATCCCTTCATCCTAAAACCTACTTTCTATATCATACACTTTCATATATTTCGTATTCCCTTGAAAACGAGCTCCTGCTCTCTCTAAATACATAATTTGCTCTTTATGCCCTGAAGTAATTCTCTCTCCATACATAATCAATGGAATTCCAGGTGGATACGGAATCACCATTTCCGCCGCTATCATTCCAACAGCCTCTTCTATAGATACTATCTTTGTTTTATATCCTTCTAGTTGTTTATACGTATACGGTAAAAGAGAGAACTCACCTTTATAAGTATAACGAATAGATTCTCTCTTGTCTTTCACCTCATAATGTTGCAATGCTACTCGGATCATCTCTATAACCTTCATATACCCCTCATTTGCTTGTAGTGGTAAAATAAATAGGACATTGTACGGATCAGCCATCTCTGTATATATACCGACCTTTTCAAATACAGACTGTAATTCGTACCCTGATAACTGACAACGAGTTTGTACGGTGACCTTTAACTCATCTTGCAACGGATATTCTAAAATGGCGATTTGAGGAATAGAACGTAGTTGTTCCTTAAATCTTCGTAAAAACTCAACAATTTCACTGTGACCTTCTTCTTTTATACGTGCCATTGTAAAGCGTGCTATATCCAAGGAAGCCATAATTGGATACGATGGACTACTAGATTGTAGCATACTTAAATAAGTAGTAACCTTCTCTTCATCTACTAAGTGACTATTTATATGTAAATAGGAACCCATTGTCATTGCGGGTAATGTTTTATGTGCAGAATGAACTACAATATCTGCACCATATGTTAATGCTGACTTCGGGAATGGTTCTCCCAAACACAGATGTGCCCCATGTGCCTCATCTACCAAAACAGGTATTTTATGTGCATGTGCAAAAGCGATGCTTGCCTCTAGATCCATCCCCATACCATAATAATTAGGATGCGTTAAAATGAGTGCTTTCGCATTTGGATACTTTCCAATTGCTTTCTTAATAATTTCGTTACGAACTCCCACTGGTACATTATAAGCTTCGTCAATCCATGGATCTAAAAAAATGGGATTTGCTCCCGCAAGTTTTAAAGCATTAATAATTGATTTATGACAATTTCTTTGTACAAGAACAATATCATGTTCCCCGCAACAAGACAAAATCATTGCTAAGTTCCCGACTGTTGAACCATTAATTAAAAAATAGCTCCTCTTTGTATTATAAACTTCAGCCAATAATTGTTGTGCCTCATCTATACATTCAAACGGACTATGCAAATCATCTAGTCCTGCTAACTCAGTTACATCAATAGATAGAATATCTTTAAACTCTCTTATTGCCTCCTGAGGGAAGTTTAAACCATTCTTATGACCTGGAACATGAAAGGATAACGGCCCTCTTTCTTTAAACTCTATTAACGCCTCATATAAAGGCATACGATTTTGATTCATCTACATCTCTTCCTTATTATTCATTCTCTATCTATTATACAGAACAAAAAAAATAATAGGCATATGCCTATTTAAAAATATGATACTTCTAGTTTTCGAAGCTGCTTTAAATAATGTATATATTTCGGATCATCTGTCTCTGTATTCACCATATCCTTTTCACATTCATAGCATATTAAATTATTATAAACATATATACCTTCTTTTCTTTTCGTCTCACAAACAATACAAACTTCACTTTGTAATTTCATAACCTTCCCTCCCTATTTAAGTGAACCTATTTTATACTTCTAATCCTTAACAATTTACAGAAAAATATACACCCATCTTTTATATAATATGATTAACTCTTGGGCAACGTGTTTGTATTACCCTTACTTCTTTCCTATTCTTTTTAACAATACAAAAAAACACAAGTCAAATGACTTGTGTTTTTAGTTGCTTGGCGACGTCCTACTCTCACAGGGACAAGGTCCCGACTACCATCGGCGCTAGAGAGCTTAACTTCCGTGTTCGGTATGGGAACGGGTGTGACCTCTCTGCCATCATCACCAAACTATTGAAGGCATATTCCTTCAAAACTAGATAACATTTGCTACATATTATATGGTTAAGTCCTCGATCTATTAGTATTCGTCAGCTCCACATGTCACCATGCTTCCACCTCGAACCTATCAACCTGATCATCTTTCAGGGATCTTAC
>NZ_JBQAGZ010000016.1:0-21081 GCF_051916605.1 Bacillus cereus group sp. MYBK195-1
GTTCATCCTGAGCCAGGATCAAACTCTCCAATAAAGTTAGTTTGTCTAGCATCTAAAATAAAAATTGACGTTTCACGTTGTTTGTTTCGTTCAGTTTTCAAAGAACTACTTGGCCGCTCATTTGCGACTTCCTTATGTTAACATCTTCGTTTTTCGATGTCAACTAAGTTTTTCAATTTCTTTTTTGTCGTTTTCTGCGTTTCCGCATCAGCGACGGTTATTAATATATCATGGTGAAAAATGAAATGCAACACCTTTTATAAAGTTTTTTTTAAACTGCCCACATTTCTTTTTTTATATCATATACTTAAACGAAATATCTCTTTCATGTATGAGCAATTCCTACATATATTTTATATAAAGTTACTCTATCAAAAGACATTTCTTTCTATAATAAGCGTTTTATTCATATAGCATATCATACAAGGAGGAATATATATGGACTATACCGATTTATTAATCAAACTAGGTCTCTCGGCTATTTTAGGATTTGCCATTGGTTTAGAACGCGAATTAAAACGGAAACCACTTGGTTTAAAAACATGTTTAGTTATTTCTATTATTAGTTGCCTCCTAACGATTGTTTCTATTAAAGCAGCTTATAACTTACCACATACCGATCATATGAATATGGATCCACTTCGACTTGCCGCTCAAATTGTATCAGGAATTGGTTTTTTAGGTGCTGGCGTAATTTTAAGAAGAGGCAACGATAGCATTGCAGGGCTCACGACTGCCGCTATGATCTGGGGTGCTTCTGGTATTGGTATTGCTGTTGGGGCCGGATTCTATATTGAAGCGATATTCGGAATGTGTTTCCTTATGATTAGTGTCGAACTTATACCACTCGCGATGAAATATGTAGGTCCTAGATCATTTCGTCAACGTGATATCGCTGTGAAACTTGTTGTACGAAATATGGACAATATCCCAATCGTAATTGAAGAAATAAAAGAAATGGATATAAAAGTTAAGAATATGAAGCTTAAAACATTAGAAAACGGTTCTCACTATTTACATCTTAAACTGTCCATTGATCAAAAAAGACATACCGCTGATGTTTACTATGCTCTCCAGCATCTTGAAAGTGTCCAACAAACTGAAGTGGAAAGTATGTAACGTAAAACAAACTCTCTTTAATTAGAGAGTTTTTCTTTTTTCTATAATGGCAACAATGAATGTAGTCCTACAAAGTAAGGAGGAATAGGCAATTGAAATCCCGTCCGAATTTAGTAGATACATTTCGTGATTCCATTATTTTTCGTTTAATTTGTTTTATTATTGTACTGACTGCTTTTTCCGGTTTTCTTATACATAGATTAGAACCTTTTCATTTCACTACATGGTTTGACGGAATTTGGTGGTCAATCGTTACCATTTTTACAGTTGGATATGGCGACTTTGCTCCCCATACGACGCTAGGAAAACTAATAGGTATAAGTATTATTTTATTAGGAACTGGCTTTTGTTCTTATTATATGGTGCTGTTTGCTACTGAAATGATTAATAAACAATATATGAAAATTAAAGGTGAAGAAGCCGCTACTTCTAACGGTCATATGATTATCGTTGGCTGGAATGAGCGCGCAAAACATGTTGTAAAGCAAATGCACGTATTACAACCAAACCTTGATATCGTTTTAATTGATGAAACACTTTCTTTACTCCCAAAACCATTTCATCATTTAGAATTTATAAAAGGTTGTCCGCATCACGATCAAACTTTATTAAAGGCTAATATTGCAACGGCACACACCATATTAATAACAGCTGATAAAGAAAAAAACGAAAGCTTAGCGGATACACAGTCCATTTTAAATATTTTAACTGCAAAAGGGCTCAACCCAAACATTCACTGCATCGCTGAACTTCTTACTTCTGAACAAATACAAAATGCAACGAGAGCTGGCGTGTCAGAAATTATAGAAGGAAATAAATTAACGAGCTATGTATTTACCGCTTCTCTTTTATTCCCTTCCATTTCAGGTGTACTATTTTCACTTTACGACGAAATCTCTGATAATAAATTACAACTGATGGAGCTTCCATCGTCCTGCACCGGACAAACTTTTGCCAATTGTAGCTATACTCTTTTAAAGCAAAACATTCTCTTACTAGGTATAAAGCGCGACGAACAATATATGATTAATCCAGTTCATTCCTTTGTTCTCATTGAAAGCGACATACTCATTGTTATTCACCATTAGTAAAATGACGCTCTAATTCTTGCATGAGCACTTTCCCAATATTGATATATTTTCTTTTCACATCTCCATCTGGATCTTTCGGCTCAGCAAATTGATCCATTCCACTTGTTCCAGCTGTTAAAGTATTCACATTATCATCTAGTTCGTCTTGATATACGTGCGAAAGAATATACGGCGTTCCAAGACGAACTATTACGCCTGGTACATCTAGTTCTCCATCAATGGCTGTAAATGGAACTCGTAAAAATTGATACCCATCTTCTTCATCGATTTTGTAATCAAAGCATCCTTTATCATAATCCCAATTACCACCAATGCTATATCCAAGTGGTTTCATAATCTCTTCTAACTTATATAACGCATATGTACGTCCTTCTAAATTTGATTGAATCGGAATCAAGCCCATCCCTCCTAGACTTTTCCTTTAGCATACCCACTTTAGTTTGAATATACTGATGGACTTTTCGATAAAATAATAAAAAGCGACCGGAATCCGGTCGCTTTTTATTATTTTAAACGCTCTTCTAATTCTGCTTTTAATTCTTCAAATCCTGGTTTACCAAGTAAAGCAAACATGTTTTTCTTATATGCTTCTACTCCAGGTTGGTCAAATGGATTCACGCCTAATAAGTAGCCGCTCATCGCACATGCTTTTTCGAAGAAGTATACAAGGTAACCGAATGTGTACTCATTTAATTCAGGAATATTGACGATTAAGTTTGGTACTCCCCCGTCGCTATGTGCAAGTAATGTACCTTCGTATGCTTTTGTGTTTACGAAGTCTACAGTTTCACCAGCAAGGTAGTTTAATCCGTCTAAATCGTTTTCTTCTGATTCGATTGTTAGTTCATGTGTAGATTTACCTACTTTAAGAACTGTTTCAAATAAGTCACGACGACCTTCTTGAACGTATTGACCTAATGAGTGTAAATCAGTTGAGAAGTTTGCTGAAGATGGGAAAATACCTTTTTGATCTTTTCCTTCACTTTCACCAAATAACTGTTTCCACCACTCAGCGAAGTATTGAAGTGCTGGTTCATAGTTAACAAGCATTTCAATTGTTTTTCCTTTATTGTATAAAGCGTTACGAACTACTGCATATTGGTAAGCTGGATTTTCTTCTAGTTCTGATGTTCCGAAGTCATCACGACCAGCAGCTGCACCTTTCATCATCTCTTCAATATTTAAGCCACTTACTGCGATTGGTAATAAACCAACTGGCGTTAATACAGAGAAACGACCTCCAACATCATCTGGAATAACAAATGTTTCGTAACCTTCGTTATCAGCTAATGTTTTTAATGCACCACGCGCTTTATCTGTAGTTGCATAAATACGTTTGCGAGCTTCTTCTTTTCCATACTTTTCTTCTAATAACTTACGGAAGATACGGAATGCTAGTGCTGGCTCTGTTGTTGTACCTGATTTGGAAATAACGTTAATAGAGAAGTCTTTACCTTCTAATACGTCCATTAAATCTTTCATGTAAGTGGAGCTAATGTTTTGTCCAACAAATAGCACTTGTGGAGTTTTACGTTGTTCTTTAGAAAGCGTGTTGTAGAAAGAATGGTTTAACATTTCGATTGCTGCACGTGCTCCTAAGTAAGAACCACCGATACCTACAACAAGTAAAATGTCAGAGTCATTTTTAATTTTTTCTGCGCATTTTTGAATGCGAGCAAATTCTTCTTTGTCATATTGAAGCGGAAGGTCTACCCACCCAAGGAAATCGTTCCCAGCTCCAGTTTTTTCGTGGATTGCGTGATGTGTTACTTTCACTGCATCACGTAAATAAGTGATTTCATGTTCACCGATGAAGGATAACGCTTTAGAATAGTCGAACGTTACATGTGTACTCATCTTTTTCCCTCCAATTATGGATATGTATTTCTGTATTCACTTTAGCGAAACTGAAGTTGTAAATCAAGCGATTCAAACATTGTAAACGTAACCAATATATATTTTTTAGAAAAAGTTCATTTTTTGCATAAAAATTCGTATTTTTCGGTATAGATGTATATACATCTTCTTTCAAACATTTTTTATGTATAAAAACAACATAACTACCCCATTCTATAAAAGAGTTAATTAACTCATCGCTTGCTCATGCTTCACAATTAAGGGGGGCTTTTTCATGAGTACTTTACAACGTATCGCATTAGTCTTTACTGTAATTGGCGCTGTGAACTGGGGACTAATCGGTTTTTTCCAGTTTGACTTAGTAGCAGCCATTTTCGGTGGACAAAATTCAGCTCTTGCACGTATTATTTACGGCATCGTTGGTATATCTGGGCTTATCAACCTTGGTTTACTGTTTAAACCATCTGAAAATCTTGGTACGCACCCAGAAACAAACGAAATTCGATAATCAGTATGTCCTTTCACCTCCGACATACGAATATGATTGCATGCAATCATATTTGCAAATATATATCATAAGATAAAGTAAAAGAGGAACGCTCATATGCGTTCCTCTTTTACTTTGTTAACTCGGACTCTTCAATCCATTCTGCCAACTTTTCTCGCAGCGTATTAAATCCGTTTTCAGATGGGTTCGGTATAAGAATCCTTCCTTGTTTTCTTTTCGCCGCTTTTAACGATAAACTCATTTTTCTGTGCTCTTCATCAATTGAAAGTACCTTTACTTCTACTGTATCGCCGACCTTTAAAAAGTCATGAATATCCTTTACATATCCATTTGTAATTTCAGATATATGCACAAGCCCTTGTGTTTCTGCATCTAACGCTACAAACGCACCGTAATCTTGAATTCCAGTCACTTTCCCTGTTACAACCACTCCTGTTGTATATTGTTCTGACATATGAAACACTCCCATACGTTTACCATTCTCTCTACAATTATAGAGAGCAAAGCAGATATATTTATTTTAAATATCCGATTGGTTAGTACGCATTCTAGATAACGTTATCTAGAATGCGTATACCTTATATTAGTAAATTATACCACTATGACAGAACTCATTCAAAATTCATAAAAAATTTCCCTTAAAGAAGTATAATTATCCAATATTGGGATAGACTACTAACACATGGCTTTCTAGTATTCCCCCCCTTTTATGGACAAAACGTATTACGTTTTGTCCTTTTTTTATTCTCTACAAACCGTTCCATTCTCTTCATTGCTTCCATAAGTTGTTCAAGCGACGTTGCATAAGAACAACGAATAAAACCTTCACCACTTTCGCCAAATACGCTACCAGGGACAACAGCCACTTTTTCTTCCAGCAATAACTGTTCTGCAAATTCCGCTGAAGATAATCCTGTTGAAGATATAGAAGGGAAAACATAAAATGCTCCGCCTGGCACATGACACGTTAAGCCCATTTCATTGAAAGATTTCGTCATGAAGTTACGACGCTTCTTATAACTATCTCTCATTCGAATCACTTCATCGTTCCCTGCCCGTAACGCCTCAAGTGCTGCAAACTGAGACATCGTCGGTGCACACATCATTGAATACTGATGGATTCTGAGCATTAATTCTGAAAATTGAACAGGAGCTGCAATCATACCGAGACGCCATCCTGTCATCGCAAACCCTTTTGAAAATCCCGAAATTAAAATCGTATGCTCACGCATATTTTTAATACTCGCGAAACTTGTATATACTTCGTCGTATACAAGCTCTGCATAAATTTCATCAGATAATACAATTAGATTGTACTTCTCAACAATCACTGCTATTTCTTCAAGCTCGGATTTATTTAGCATTGCACCTGTCGGGTTATTTGGTGAACAAAGCAAAATCGCCTTTGTTTTCGCTGTAATGGCTGCTTCAATTTGTTCTGGTAGTACTTTAAACTCATTTTCTAAAGTAGTCGCCACAGGAACCGGAACTCCTCCAGCTAATGTCACAAGTGGTGCATAAGAAACGAAGCTTGGTTCAATAATGAGCACTTCATCATCAGGATTTATAATGGCGCGCATCGCTACATCTAACGCCTGGCTCGCTCCAACTGTAACAATGATTTCATCACTTGGGTCATAAGATACTGCAAATTGTTTTTTTAGATACTTTGCTATTTCTTGACGGAGCTCCAATAATCCTGCATTTGCTGTATATGACGTATACCCTTGTTCCAAAGAACGAATACATGCTTGCCTTACATTCCAAGGGGTAACAAAATCTGGCTCTCCTACCCCGAGGGAAATAACACCTTTCATATTTGCTGCTAAATCAAAAAATTTTCGAATACCAGATGGTTTTAAAGATTCTGCTGATCTAGATAGTTCAAATTGCTTCATGGTGTCACCACAATTCGCTTATCATCATCGTCTTTTTCATAAATAACGCCCTCATGTTTATACTTCTTCAAAATGAAATGAGTAGTTGTAGAAACGACAGATTCAATTGTTGCTAATTTCTCAGAAACAAACATCGCTACTTCCCCCATCGTTTTCCCTTCTAATGTAATAGAAAGATCATATGTCCCTGACATTAAATAAACGGATTTCACTTCTGAATAACGATAAATTTGTTCAGCAACCGCATCAAACCCCACACCGTGCTTTGGCGTAACTTTCACATCGATCATTGCCGTTAAACCTGTATGTTCTTTCACTTTCGTCCAATCGATATGTGTTACATAATCCACAATAATCTTTTCATTTTCTAATCTCGCAACCATCTTCTTTACTTCTTCTACTTCTATATTTAACAGCTTCGCTAATGTATCTACAGATAATCGACTACTCTTTTCAAGACAAGCTAATAATTCTAATTCTTTTTCTGTCACCATATAAATCATCCTTCCTTTTCGTTTGTGTCTAAATTATACAAATACCCTTTCCAGTTTGAAAAGAAGATTTTTCTATTGAATTATGTCAAAATAAAGTGAAACTTTAATCAGCGAAATGCTTCACCCCGCTGACTATTAGCCCGCACCAATCGGGCTTTTACGGACAGTTGCTCTCCCACCTAACCTCTTTACTTGAGCTGCTTTTTGAGGTGGGAGACTTACTGTCCGTTAATGTGGGGTAAAGTGAAACTTTAATCAGCGGAAAAATACGTGATAAAGCGAAAGGGGATGGAACCGTGAAACCAAAAGTTTATATTGCTGAACCAGTTCCAACATTTGTAGAAAACTATTTATCAGAACACTGTGATTATGAAAAATGGGATCAAAATGAGAAAGTACCTCGTGATATTCTATTAGAGAAAATACAAGATAAAGATGGGTTATTAAATTTCGGATCTGCTATTAATGAAGAATTACTGACAGTAGCTCCTAACTTAAAAGTAGTGAGCAACATTTCTGTTGGTTACGATAATTTTGATTTACAAGCGATGAAAAACCGAAATGTTATCGGAACGAATACACCATACGTATTAGATGATACAGTAGCTGATCTCGTTTTCGCCCTTATGCTATCAGCTGGGCGCCGCGTTTGCGAACTCGATTCTTACGTGAAAAATGGTGAATGGAACGCTGAAATCGGAAAAGAACACTTCGGACTAGATGTACACCATAGCACAATTGGTATTATCGGTATGGGCCGAATTGGAGAAGCCGTCGCAAAACGAGCAAAATTCGGATTTGATATGAATGTTCTTTACTATAACCGCCGTCGTAAAGAAGAAGCTGAACAAAAATTCGATGCTACATATTGTGATTTACAGACGCTACTGAAGCAGTCTGACTTTATTGTTCTTCTTACTCCATTAACAGATGAAACATATCACCTTATCGGAGAAAAGGAATTTTCATTAATGAAAGACACAGCAATCTTCATTAATGCTTCTCGCGGGAAAACAGTAGATGAAGAAGCGTTAATCCATGCTTTAACAGAAAAGAAAATCTTTGCAGCAGGTATCGATACATTTACACAAGAGCCGATTCGAAAAGATAATCCACTCTTATCATTACAAAATGTTGTGACTTTACCACATATCGGATCTGCAACATTAAAAACTCGTCAGCAAATGGCCATGACCGCCGCTGAAAATTTAGTTGCAGGGTTACAAGGAAAAACACCGCCTAATATTGTTCGCGGGTAATACTGAATAAACGAAAGGCAAGATGACATCGTCATCTTGCCTTTTTTTGTTAACATATTTTCTTCTTCCTTGGAGATGATATGAACAAAAATCAATGGAGTGACAAAAAATGAATCATAAATATACTTGTCCTTATTTCACTTTTTCCACTCGCGGCACTACCGTTCATTACGAATTGTATGAACATGATAATAAAACAGAACGTCCTACTTTCATACTCGTTCACGGCTTTTTATCTTCCTCATTCAGTTACCGCCGTCTCATTCCTTTACTATCGAAGGAAGGAACAGTCATTGCTCTTGATTTGCCACCGTTCGGAAAAAGTGATAAATCTCATCTGTTTAAGTATTCTTATCACAATTTAGCAACGATTATTATTGATTTAATTGAACATTTATCTCTCTCAAACATTGTATTAGTTGGGCATTCTATGGGTGGGCAAATTTCTCTCTATGTAAACCGTATACGTCCTGAACTCATTTCAAAGACGATTTTACTATGTAGCTCGAGCTATTTAGCTCGCGCAACCTTACCTTTACTATACTCTTCTTATTTACCGTTCTTTCATTTATACGTAAAGAACTGGATTATAAGGCGCGGCATTGTTCATAACTTAATGAATGTCGTTCATGATCACTCATTAATTGACGATGAAATGAAAAAAGGTTACTCCGCTCCTTTTTATGACGACCGTATATTTCCCGCTTTAACTCGCATGATACGAGACCGTGAAGGTGACTTATCTTCAACTGAATTACAAAAAATCGAAACACCTATCCTACTCATTTGGGGTGAAAAAGACCGCGTCGTCCCTGTACATGTAGGTCATCGTCTACACAAAGATTTACCGAATTCAAAATTTATTTCTTACGAAAATACAGGACATTTACTACCTGAAGAAAAGCCTGAACATGTTTATGAAGAAATTATCGCTTTTTCCGCGCAATAAAATGAAACTTTAATGAGCCCCCACCTAACTTCTTTGCTTCCGCTGAATTTTGAGGTGAGGGTCTTACTACCCAGCAAATAGCGGGATAATATAAAAAAGGCTGTCGGAAATCCCGACAGCCTATAATGAACAGCTTCCACCTTCTTTTATTACAAGTAATTCCACAGCTAATTTCTCACATTTTTCAAGCGCAGGTACTTCCTCGAAAGACATAAAGTATATATGTTGAATCTTCTTTGCGATGTATTTTGGATCGTCAAACACACTTATGACGCTCACAACATCGCTCGCCTCTGTTTCATAAAACTCCGGTCCCATTTGAAACGGATCCCAATTCTTCACAACCTCTATCATCTTTTCATATGTACCCATTCGCTTCCCGCCTTTTCACTTTTTAATACTTTTCTTTATCCTATCACATCAGCTATTCTATAAGAAGAGAGAGAACTTTCATAACTTATTGGTTTTACAGAAGAAGGGAGCAAACTTATGCAACTATTTCATAAAGCAATCAATCGACGTGGAACGCATAGTATAAAATGGGATACATATAAAAACGAAGAACTTATCCATGCTTGGATTGCTGATATGGATTTTGAAGTACCAAAACCAATTCAAACTGCCTTAAAACAACGAATCGAACATCCGATTTTTGGCTATACACTTCCTCCCGAAAATATTGGAAATATTATTTGTAACTGGACAAAACAACAATACAACTGGGATATTCAAAAAGAATGGATTGTCTTTAGCGCCGGAATCGTTCCAGCTCTTAGTACGAGCATACAGGCTTTCACCAAAGAAAACGAATCTGTTCTCGTACAACCACCTATTTATCCTCCATTTTTCGAAATGGTCACAACAAACAACAGGCAGTTATGCGTGAGTCCATTACAGAAACAAAATGATACATATGTGATAGACTTCAAGCATTTAGAAAAGCAGTTTCAGCAAGGCATCAAACTCATGCTTCTTTGTAGCCCTCATAACCCAATCGGACGCGTTTGGACGAAAGAGGAACTTGTGCAGCTCGGATCATTATGTACTAAATATGACGTAATCGTTGTGGCGGATGAAATTCATTCCGATATCATTTATGCAGACCATACACATACACCGTTCGCTTCCTTATCTGAAGAATTAGCAGAGCGCACTATCACTTGCATGGCTCCAAGTAAAACATTTAATATCGCTGGATTACAGGCGTCGATCATTATCATTCCAAACGAAAAGCTCCGTCATGCCTTTACAGCTATCCAGTATAGACAAGGCTTCCACGGGTTAAATATCTTCGCTTATACAGCGATGCAAAGCGCCTATACAGAATGTAATGATTGGCTAAACGAAATTCGATTATATATAGAAGATAATGCTCAATTTGCTTGTGAATATATTAAAACTCACATACCTGCTCTTTCCGTAACGAAGCCAGAAGGTAGCTTTTTATTATGGATTGATTGTTCACGTCTAAAGCTTTCTCAAAACGAGCGTACCGCACTACTTGAGGAAAAAGGAAAAATCATCGTTGAACCTGGTGAGAAATACGGGTTAGGTGGCGAAGAACATATTCGAATTAACATCGGCTGTCCACGATCTGTTTTAGAAGAAATTTTAAACAGACTGCGTCATACGTTTTCATAATAAGAAAGGAGTCTGTCCCGAATCATTCTTGGGCAGACTCCTTTGTCATATTTTGTCGGTAAGTCGATATATTTCAATAATCGCTGATATATTTCAAGTTACGGTCGATATATTCCAATAATCGCCGATATAATTTGAGTTACAGTCGATATATTCCAATAATCGCTGATATATTTTCAATTACATTTCACAAATAAAGCTACCATTCACGGTAGCTTTTACTTTTTCTTCATATCCGATGCTTTTTTTACAATTACGCCACAAGCAATTCGATCCCCTGATTTACCTGTCGGTTGTGTCATACCATCATCAGGGTTTTCTGTAATAATAATAGACGCTCCATCTTTTCTATGAATCGTCGTTTTCCCTTCTTCAAGTGTAATGTGGGGTGCATCGATTTCCGCTTTAATCTTTCCAGAACCATCTGCAACTACGTTCGGTAAATCACCGTTTTCTGCGCCCTTCGGATTAAGAAGACCATGTTTTTTATCATCAGGATTAAAATGATTCCCAGATGATTCAAAACGAGGTGCCTTACACTCTCCGATTTCATGTACATGTAGTCCGTGTGGTCCTGGCGTGAAACCTTCCCCTTTAATCGTAATTTTCACTCCACTTGTTTGCTGAACTACTTTCGCAGTCCCTACTTCATCTCCTGAAGCATTATGTAATTTCACTTCAATTTCTTTCGGCTTTCCTTGGTCACAACCTGCCATCAGAAATAATAAACAACAACTGAAAAAAAGCCGTTTTTTCATTTTATTCCCTCCAAAATATATTCTGCCCTTAGATTGTCCGAGCATAGAGGGAAACATACAAAAATGCGTTACTGTTTCTTTTCAGCTAATAGTTTTTCTTCAACTTTCTGTAATCGGTCTGCTTCTCTTTTTGATATACGAATAAACATGCGCCACGTAGCAATAGCACCGATAATAAATAGAACACAAACAATCCCTGGAATAATATATTCTGTTTTATCTTCCGGAAAATATAAAGGCATCATATAGAACACTCCTTATTATAGGATTTATAAAACATCAGAATTTTCTGTTATATCATTTTAAATTATAGTGCAACCTCCCCATATTCTCAAGGGGCGTTCTGAAAACGAAGGATTTCTTTGACTCCTTCCCTCACTTTCCTTACTATAAACTTGAGGTGAAAAATATGAGAGAAACATTTGAAATTGGTGAAATCGTTACTGGTATTTATAAAACAGGAAAATACATTGGCGAGGTTACAAATAGCCGCCCTGGCAGTTACGTCGTAAAAGTATTAGCTGTTTTAAAACATCCGGTGCAAGGTGACTTACATAACGTAAAACAAGCTGACGTACCATTTTTCCACGAAAGACGTGCTTTAGCTTTTCGTGAGCAAACGAATATTCCAGAACAAATGGTGAAGAAATATGAAGGAGAAATTCCGGATTATACAGATTCACTAAAATTAGCATTAGAAACTCAAATGAATTCATTTTCTGAAGATGATTCACCTTTTGCGGTTCGTAGTCTAGACACATTAGAGCAGTTAAAGAAAGACTACAAACTCTAAAAAACAAAACGACCAAATTACATAATGTGCAATTTGGTCGTTACTGTGTGCTCACTTTCTTTAACACTTTTGAAAAATCAACAAGTTCTCCTAATGTTGGAGGTGCTGGTTTTACTAAATACTCTTTATCTTTTTCTACTAGTTTAAAAATATTGTACGTCGTCATTGCATCATCAAGCGCACAATGATGCTTCCCTGTCCCTACTTTTCCATACGCCTCAATTGCTTTCCATAATCCTGTTTGATTTCTTTCTCCAAAAAACTTCTTATACTCAAGCGATAAATCACGACACTGTCCGAAGAATGGAAAAGCTATCCCTGCCATTTCACAATTATGCTTCAGCACTTTCATATCCATATTTCCCCACGTTACAATTGTCGGTTTACATTTCGTTTCGTATTCTGAAAGCTTCTTAACGAGTTCAGGAAATGAAATCCCTTTATCCACGACTTCTTGTTTTATTCCTAAAAACTTCTTACATCGATCCGTTAAAGAGGGAAATGTTTTCGGCCTGACATGTGATGAATACGTATCTTCTACCTTACAGCCAGCAACTGAAACGAGTCCTACCTCAATAATCTCTGGAAAAAATCCTTTCGGTTTCTTTCTATGCTGGGGCATCGTAAACTCAAAGTCTAAAAATAAAAATCGTTGTTCATCCATACGATCCCTTCCTTATCATTTTTGTCATTCCTTTCTATTTGACACTCCTACACGAACAAGCTCGAATGCTAATTCCATTTTAAATATTCAGATTGGATGTATCTTATATATATGTCAAATGCCCACAAATATTTTAAAAAATAAGAAAAAATGACCTATGCAGAAAATATGACAAAATCTCTCCTTTCATTTACATCCGCCATTTTCCTACTTTATAATGACGTTATGTGTGTTTCTTCTAGAGCATTTTTGACACACTAAGAAAAAGTGAATGAAAGGAGATGAGATTTTTGCACGAAACAACGCAAGAACTCGCTAACTGGCAGTATTATTTTGCTATCGCAGTCTTTTTAATTACATATGCCATTATTATTTCTGAAAAAATTAATCGCGCTGTCATCGCACTTCTTGGTGCAGCACTCATGGTAATTGTGGGGGTCGTCGATTTACATAACGCCTTTACGAAACATATTGAATGGGGAACGATTACGCTACTCATCGGTATGATGATTTTGGTGAACATTACGAGTAAATCAGGTGTCTTCCAATACGTTGCCATTAAAGCGGCAAAAGGAGCGCAAGGAAATCCAATTAAAATTTTAATTTCACTTTCCTTACTTACCGCGCTTGGCTCCGCATTTTTAGATAACGTTACAACTGTACTTCTTGTTGTTCCAGTTACTTTATCTATTACGCGCATACTGCAAGTAAATCCTGTTCCTTATTTACTTTCTGAAATTATTTTTTCAAACATTGGAGGAACAGCAACATTAATTGGTGATCCACCTAACATTATGATTGGTTCTGCAAATAAGCATTTAGACTTCAATGCTTTCCTATTGAATCTAGCACCAATTGTAATTATTATTATTGCAGTTACAGCGATAATACTTTACTTCATGTATCGCAAACAATTAATTGCCGATCCTGTACAAGTTAAAAAATTAATGAGCTTAGATGAAAAACAATACATTAAAGACCCAGTATTAATGAAAAAATCTTTAACTGTACTTGGACTTACGATTGTAGGTTTCATGACTCATTCTATTTTCCATATCGATGCCGCTATTATCGCCTTAACTGGTGCTACTGTACTTATGTTAATTGGTGTGAAAGAGCATGAAATTGAAGAAGTATTTGCAAGCGTAGAGTGGGTAACAATCTTCTTCTTCGCAGGGTTATTCGTACTTGTTGGAGGACTTATCGATATCGGTCTTATCAAAATGTTAGCTCAAAAAGTAATTGGTATAACAGGTGGAGATATTTCTTACGCATCCATCCTTATTTTATGGGTATCTGGTATCGCCTCTGCAACAATTGATAACATCCCATTCGTCGCAACAATGATTCCACTTATTAACGATATGGCAGTTGGGCTAGGCTTATCACCATCTGACGCACAAATCGATGTATTATGGTGGGCATTAGCACTAGGTGCTTGTCTGGGCGGAAACGGAACATTAATCGGAGCTTCTGCTAACGTAATCGTTGCAGGTATCGCGAGCCGCGAAGGACATAAATTTAGTTACATGGACTTCCTAAAAGTCGGTTTCCCAATTATGATCGTTTCATTAATCATTTCTCACATTTATATTTATTTACGCTACCTTATGTAGTAGAAAAAGCGCTCTGATAATCAGGGCGCTTTTTTACTTATAGCTACTTATCAACAAAAATGAAAAATCTACTCTTTATATCTCACCGGTTCATTTCGAATAATAAATAAGTGAATCGGTAAGAACACCGAAAATGTGATTACATGAATAATCGTAAATAATATAGAGTTCGTTCCGTATCTGTCTAAAATAGCGTAGATAAGATAAATGGACAATACAATCGATACAGCTGTTGCTAGTAAACTTATAATTGGTACGAAATTAAAAATGAAACATGCAACATATATGCCGAATACTTTCCACCCTGCTTCTTCTTTCAAAAAATCTGGTAATTTATCTTTCGCTAAGTCCCCCCACGTCTTACTATTCAAAAACGGAATAAACGCAAGCACCCCGTCCGTTGCACCATCATTTTTCGCCATCGAATAAAGTGCAAAAGCCGTTAACAAATATGAAATAATTGCCCAAATCAATATAACAAGAATAAACGCAAAACTAAGAGCAAAGAAACCTGCTAGTACGCCTTGATCCTCCATCTTATCCTCTCCTCTCTACTTTCAACATATTTCATTACATTGCAAGTTATGTTTTAAAATTTATCCAAACTCTTTGTATAATAAGAGAAGAAAGAGAATAAGAGAGGAGAAACACGTATGCATCCATTTGTAAAAGCATTACAAGAGCATTTTACAGCTCATCAAAATCTTGAAAAAGCAGAACCTATGGCTCGTTATATGAAAAATCACTTCCCATTTCTAGGTATTCAAACACCGGAAAGACGCCAATTATTAAAAGACATCATTCAAATACATACTCTTCCAGATAAAAGAGACTTCCAAATTATCGTACGTGAACTTTGGGACTTACCAGAACGTGAATTCCAAGCGGCTGCACTTGATATTATGCAAAAATATAAAAAGCATATAAACGAAACACATATCCCCTTCTTAGAAGAATTGATTGTAACAAAATCTTGGTGGGACACTGTCGATAGCATCGTACCTACATTTTTAGGTAATATCTTTTTACAACATCCAGAATTGATTTCTGCCTATATCCCAAAATGGATTGCATCAGATAACATTTGGTTACAACGTGCCACTATTTTATTCCAACTCAAATATAAACAAAAGATGGATGAAGAACTTCTTTTCTGGATTATTGGACAACTACATTCTTCAAAAGAATTTTTCATTCAAAAAGCAATTGGCTGGGTCCTTCGTGAATATGCAAAAACAAATCAGGATGTAGTTTGGGAATACGTGCAAAACAATGAGCTCGCTCCATTAAGTAAGCGCGAAGCAATTAAGCATATTAAACAAAATTACCGAATAAATAACGAAAAAATAGGCGAGACTCTATCATAGATAGACGCGTTCCTCTATTGAGATTTAAAAAAGAACGTGTTAGAATATGTTCATTATTATTAATATAAGTAGCGATGACGGACTTATAAGTACTTGCATAAAAAGCGATTCAGGGATAGTGAAAGCCTGAAGCCGCAAGGAAACGGCAGTCCTGAGCAATACATGATAAAGTGGATGCACCTTTTGTGTATCAACTAGGGTGGAACCGCGGGCAAACGCTCGTCCCTAGGCAAATAAGCCTTGGGATGAGCGTTTTTTTATGTTCTTTTTAGCATATACTGCTCGTTTCCAAAGTATCAGAGTATGTCATCGCCAATACGTTAACTTTCAAAAGGAGGATTTTCTTATGTATTCAATGGAACAAGTTGTAAACTTAGCGAAACATCGCGGTTTTGTTTTCCCTGGTTCTGAAATTTACGGTGGTCTTGCAAACACTTGGGATTACGGTCCACTTGGAATCGAATTAAAAAATAATGTTAAAAAAGCTTGGTGGAAAAAATTCATTCAAGAATCTCCACACAACGTTGGTTTAGACGCAGCTATTTTAATGAACCCTAAAACTTGGATCGCTTCTGGTCACGTTGGTAACTTCAACGATCCAATGATCGACTGTAAAAAATGTAAAGCTCGTCACCGTGCTGACAAATTAATTGAGGATGCTTTAGATGCAAAAGGCATCGAAATGGTTGTTGACGGTCTTACTTTCGACCAAATGGCTGACTTAATGAAAGAACATGAAGTAAAATGTCCTGATTGCGGTAGTGAAGAATTTACTGAAATCCGTCAGTTCAACTTAATGTTTAAAACATTCCAAGGTGTTACAGAGTCTAGCACAAACGAAATCTTCCTTCGTCCTGAAACAGCACAAGGTATTTTCGTAAACTTCAAAAACGTTCAACGCTCTATGCGTAAAAAGCTTCCATTTGGTATCGGCCAAATCGGTAAGAGTTTCCGTAACGAAATCACGCCTGGTAACTTCACATTCCGTACACGTGAATTCGAACAAATGGAACTTGAATTCTTCTGTAAGCCTGGTGAAGATTTAGAGTGGTTCGCATTCTGGCGTGAAACTTGTAAAAACTGGTTACTTTCACTTGGTATGTCTGAAGAGAGCATGCGTCTTCGTGACCACGGTGAAGAAGAGTTATCTCACTACAGTAATGCAACAACTGACATTGAATTCAAATTCCCATTCGGTTGGGGCGAACTTTGGGGCGTTGCATCTCGTACAGACTTCGACTTAAAACGTCACATGGAACACTCAAACGAAGACTTTAACTATATCGATCCACAAACGAATGAGCGTTACGTACCATACTGCATCGAGCCATCTTTAGGCGCAGACCGCGTAACATTAGCATTCTTATGTGATGCATATGAAGAAGAGCAATTAGAAAACGATTCTCGTACAGTTCTTCGTTTCCACCCTGCTTTAGCACCATACAAAGCAGCTATCTTACCATTATCTAAAAAGCTATCTGAAGGTGCTACTGAAGTATTCGCAGAATTAGCTAAAGACTTCATGGTAGACTTTGATGAAACTGGTTCTATCGGTAAACGTTACCGTCGTCAAGACGAAATCGGTACACCATTCTGTATCACATACGACTTCGACTCAGTTGAAGACAAAGCTGTTACAGTACGTGACCGTGACACAATGGAACAAGTTCGTATGCCAATTAGCGAACTAAAAGGTTTCTTAGAGAAGAAAATCCAGTTCTAATTATAAGAAAAAGAGGCTGCTCATAAGAGCGCCTCTTTTTTATTTTTCACGTTTTTCTTTAATTGCTACTGTACATCTTGATATACATAGTAAATCATCATTTTCATCAATAATGCGAACATCCCAAACCATTGTCGATTGTCCTCTATGTATTGGTGTTCCAATCGCTGTTACAATTCCATCTTTCTTTGAGCGAATGTGGTTCGCATTAATTTCTAATCCGAAACAAATACATTTTTCTTGATCAATTAAATTATATGAACCAACACTTGCCACTGTTTCTGCTAATGCAACCGATGCACCACCATGTAAAAATCCAAATGGCTGATGCGTACGCTCATCAACGGGCATCGTAGCAACCACCTTGTCTTCTGTCATCTCTAACAACTCAATTCCAAGTGAATCCATTAAAGTTTTTGCCATATCGCTTCCCCCTTCTCTTACTTTAATTAAATGTATAATTTTACCTATTTATTTTCAAACTACTTATAACACATATATAAGGAGGCTTCACCTAAATGAAACAGAAATTTTGTATATTACTGCTTATGTTCTCCTTGCTGACTATTGTACCAAATTGTGCAATAACAGCCAAAGCATCTAACCTGACAATCGATGTTAAGACTGTAACACAAAAAGGTAAGAAACCTTATATAGAATATCAAATAAATAGGCCTTCTTTTCACAACTTTTCTGACTCTAAATTTCAAAATAAACTCAATTTATACTACAAAAAATCCACTGACAAATTTAAAAACAAATTAGAAAAAGAAGCAAAAAAATATTATAAAGAGACAGAAGGATCTAGTACACCATTTCATCCGTACGTAGCAAATGTTGATTATAAAGTCTCTTTAAACAAACCACCTTTTCTTAGCCTATATGTGAATTACTATCAATATACTGGCGGAGCACACGGTCTTTATACGTGGAAGGCAAATACATTCGATTTAAACGTAAAAAAGGTACTGCACTTAGACGATTTATTTCAACAAAAGGATAAATATAAAGATGTAATCCGTGCGGAGATTGTACGACAAATTAAACAAAATGAAAGCATTTATTTTCCTGATGCAACTGAAAAAGTAATGAGTATGAAAAAATTTCACTTCTTTTTAGAGCCAGACAATCTCGTCATTTATTTCCCTTTATATGAGATTGCTCCCTATTCAAGTGGAATTCCGCAATTTCGTATTCCATATACGTTGCTAAGAGACTATTTAAAGCCTTCTTATCAAAATATTTTGATTGACAACAAGTAAATATTTTCGCTACGATAATGTTAACCTAAAAACAACAGGAGGTTAACATTATGAGAAGATTTCATGTTTTAGATTTAGCATTAGCTGCCATGTTCGTTGCTCTTATGGCAATCGGTGCAAATATTGTATCTTGGGCACCATTCCTTCAAGTAGCAGGCATCCCATTATCTATGCAACCATTTTTCGCAATTTTAGCAGGTCTTCTTCTTGGAAGTAGACTTGGTGCCTTATCCATGACTGTATATATGCTCGTTGGCGTAGCCGGCGCACCAATCTTCGCTAACTTCAAAGCTGGATTTGGAGCACTGTTAGATCCTACTGGTGGTTTTATTATCGCATTTATTATCGTTGCTTACGTATCCGGAAAACTAGTAGAACAAAAAGAAAGACCAACATTCATTACATTTGCAATTGCCTCTTTCACAGGAATTATTTTAACTTATATAATCGGTACTACTTACATGTACGGGGCAGTCAATCTCTTTATGGGCGGTAATATGAGCTATAAAGCTGCTTGGATGATTATGATGTGGTTCGCAGTAAAAGATATTGCATTTACAATTATCGGTGCTATTATCGCACCTCGCATATATTATGCTGTGCGTCGTTCTGCTTATCAGCATTCTCATTCGACGATTTCATAATAAAAAAATGAGTTATTTCAGTATACTGAAATAACTCATTTTTTATTAAGACTCTTGATTCGCTTGTTCTTCTAAAATTTTCTTCATCATCGCAACCATGTCATCACGTAATTCTGGGTGTTGCAGAGCCATTTCGATTGTCGTTTGAACGAATCCTAGCTTTTCACCTACGTCGTAGCGCTTTCCTTCGAAATCGTAGGCAAATACACGTTGGATTTCATTTAAGCTTTGGATTGCATCTGTTAACTGAATTTCACCACCAGCACCGACATGTTGCTGTTCTAAGAACATAAAGATTTCAGGCGTTAAAATGTAGCGCCCCATAATCGCTAAGTTTGAAGGAGCTGTACCTTGTGCTGGTTTCTCAACGAAATTGCGAACTTGGTAACGACGACCTTCTTGTTCTAATGGATCGATAATTCCATAGCGATGTGTTTCCGACTCTGGAACAGTTTGTACACCAATAACAGAAGAAAGTGTTTTTTCATACTCATCCATTAATTGACGTAAACATGGTTTCTCAGCTTGGACAATATCATCACCTAGTAACACTGCAAACGGCTCATCACCAATGAATTTACGCGCACACCAAACAGCATGTCCTAGTCCCTTCGGCTCTTTTTGACGGATGTAATGAATATCTACCATTTTTGAAGAAGCTTGTACTTTTTCAAGCAACTCATATTTTTTCTTCTCTAATAAGTTTTGTTCTAGTTCAAATGCATTATCAAAATGATCTTCAATAGAACGCTTTGTTTTACCAGTAACGATAATAATATCTTCGATACCCGATTTCACTGCTTCTTCTACAATGTATTGGATCGTTGGTTTATCTACTATCGGTAACATTTCTTTCGGCATTGCTTTCGTTGCTGGTAAAAAACGTGTTCCTAATCCAGCTGCTGGGATTATCGCTTTTCTTACTTTTTTCATCACAAAATACCCTCTCTCCTGTCGGAATCAATAGCAAGCATTTCCTACATAAAACAAAAGGGAGATTTCGCTCCCTTTTGTTCCTTACTACTTAAAATTACTTTGTATTATAAACGATTCATAATGTCTTCTTTAATAGTAAGTAACTTTTGTTCACTATTTTGTAAAGAACTATCTTTCACACCAAAGTAAAACTTAATCTTCGGCTCAGTTCCAGATGGACGTAGGCAGAACCATGAACCATCCTCTAATTGATATTTTAACACATTTGATTTCGGTAAGTGAATCTCTTCTTTATGTCCATCTTGTAAAGATGTAACAACGCTTGCTTTATAGTCTTCAACTGCTACGACTGTTAAGCCCGCCACTTCTTTCGGAGGATTCTCACGGAACGTTGCCATCATCTCTTGGATTTTTTCCGCTCCATCTTTTCCTTTTAACGTTAACGATACAAGGTCTTCACGGAAGAAGCCGTACTTCTCAAATACTTCTAATAGACCGTCAT
>NZ_JBQAGZ010000017.1:0-15818 GCF_051916605.1 Bacillus cereus group sp. MYBK195-1
CGCAGGTTCAAATCCTGTCCCCGCAACCAAATGGTCCCGTGGTGTAGTGGTTAACATGCCTGCCTGTCACGCAGGAGATCGCCGGTTCGACCCCGGTCGGGACCGCCATTTCATATAAAGAAAAGAACGAAACAAGTTGTTTCGTATTTTTTTATTTGTTTTAACAAAAAACTAATAAAGACAGTCAAACTATCCTTAGGACAACTCCTAAGGACTTTTTTATATATTCAAAACCTGTATAATAAAGAGCAGAGAACATTGTGAGTAAAGTAGGTGAAGTCTGTGAGTAAATATGAAGTAACAACAAAATCTTCTGAGGAGACACAAAGGTTATCAGAAAAACTAGGTGAGCTCGTAGAGGCACAAGATGTAATTATTTTAGAAGGAGATCTTGGAGCTGGTAAGACGACTTTTACAAAGGGACTAGCAAAAGGTCTTGGAGTGAAAAGAGTTGTAAATAGTCCTACCTTTAATATCATTAAAGAATATAAAGGAAGATTACCGCTATATCATATGGACGTGTATCGCTTAGCAGAAAGTGAAGAGGACTTAGGCTTTGATGAATATTTCTACGGTGAAGGAATTACGGTAGTAGAATGGGCTCATTTAATAGAGGCATATTTACCAAATGAAAAGTTACAAATTAGTTTATTCCATGCTGGAGATGACACAAGAAGAATTATACTCGAGCCAATTGGAGATCGCTATATTAGATTATGTGAGGAGCTATTACAAGATGAAAGTACTAGCAATTGATACTTCAAATTACGTAATGGGTGTATCCCTTATTGAGGAAGGAAACGTAATTGGGGAAATCATTACAAATTTAACGAAAAACCATTCTGTACGTCTTATGCCAGCTGTAGAGAAACTGTTAAAAGAGTGTGGCGTAAAACCGAAGGAATTAACTAAAATCGTTGTAGCTGCTGGACCTGGATCCTATACAGGTGTTCGCATAGGCGTGACAGCGGCAAAAACATTAGCTTGGTCACTTCAAATACCAATTGTAGGTGTATCAAGTTTAGAGGTAGTAGCTGCAAACGGTGCTAACTTTAACGGGTTAATTTGTCCTTTATTTGATGGAAGACGTGGGCAAATTTATACAGGGTTATATACATATGATGGAGAGCAGTTAACTTCAATAGAAGAAGACCGAATTATTCTTATTGTGGACTGGTTGCAAATGTTAAAAGATAAAGGACAGCCTGTTTTATTTATCGGTAACGATGTTAAATTGCATAAAGAAACAATTATAGAACATTTAGGTGATCAAGCTGTATTCGCTCCATTTACTAAAAATAATCCAAGACCAAGTGAGCTAGCATTCTTAGGATTACAAAAAGAAGAACAAGATGTGCATACGTTTGTTCCGAGCTATCTTCGTTTAGCTGAAGCTGAAACAAAGTGGTTAGAAAGTCAAAACAAGTAGGAGCTTGCAGAAGATGGATATGATATTTAGAAAGATGGAGCTTGATGATATTGCTCAAATTGTAGCTATTGAAGAAGCGTCTTTTTCAACTCCTTGGACTGCAGATGCCTTTCATCGTGAATTAACGATGAATGAACATGCACATTATATTGTGTTAGAAAAAGATGGTCGTGTAGTCGGGTATTGTGGATTGTGGATAATTATTGATGAATCACATATAACAAATATAGCTATTTTGCCAGAATACCGAGGTCAAAAGTTAGGAGATGCCCTATTGAAAGCAGTTATTTCTGAAGCGAAAGAACTAGGGGTAAAAACAATGACACTTGAAGTACGTGTATCAAATGAAGTAGCAAAGCAGTTATACAGAAAATACGGATTTCAAAATGGTGGGATTCGTAAACGATACTATGCAGACAATCAGGAAGATGGTCTCGTAATGTGGGTGAATATATAATGGAAAAAAATACGATTATACTTGGTATTGAAACAAGTTGTGATGAAACAGCAGTAGCAGTTGTTAAAAATGGAACGGAAATTATTGCGAATGTCGTTGCATCACAAATTGAAAGTCATAAACGTTTTGGCGGCGTTGTACCAGAGATTGCATCCCGTCATCATGTAGAAGAAATTACAGTTGTGTTAGAAGAAGCTTTAAAGGAAGCAAACATCACATTTGATGATATTGATGCAATTGCTGTAACAGAAGGTCCTGGTTTAGTAGGAGCACTTCTAATTGGAGTAAATGCAGCGAAGGCAGTAGCGTTTGCACATGATATTCCGTTAGTCGGTGTTCATCATATTGCTGGTCATATTTATGCGAACCGTTTAGTAAAAGAAGTTCAATTCCCGTTATTATCACTTGTTGTATCTGGTGGGCATACGGAACTTGTTTATATGAAAGAACATGGTTCATTCGAAGTAATTGGTGAAACACGAGACGATGCAGCTGGAGAAGCATATGATAAAGTAGCTCGTACGTTATCTATGCCATATCCAGGTGGTCCTCATATTGATCGCCTGGCACATGAAGGAGAACCGACAATTGATTTGCCTCGTGCATGGCTAGAACCGGATTCATATGATTTTAGCTTTAGTGGATTGAAATCAGCAGTTATCAACACTGTGCATAACGCAAAACAACGCGGTATAGAAATTGCGCCAGAAGATTTAGCGGCAAGTTTCCAAGAAAGTGTAATAGATGTACTTGTAACGAAAGCAGCTCGTGCAGCAGAAGCTTACAATGTAAAGCAATTACTTCTTGCTGGTGGAGTAGCTGCTAATAAAGGACTTCGTGCGCGATTAGAAGAGGAATTTGCACAAAAAGAAAACATTGAATTAATTATTCCACCGCTATCTTTATGCACAGATAATGCAGCGATGATTGCAGCGGCAGGGACAATTGCTTATGAACAAGGTAAGCGTGCAACATTAGCCTTAAATGCAAATCCAGGATTAGATATTGAAGCATAGTTATGCACATAATTAACCACAGGTTGTGGATAAAACCCATATTGTCTGTTGATAATGTGGGTTTTATTGTGTATATAAAATGTTGATAACTTTTTTGTTGATTGTGGATAATGTGGAAAAGTTATTTTAAGGTTTATTTTATAAAGGTGGATATGTGTATAAACTTGTGGATAAATAGGATGATGTCAGACCTTTGAATTTGTTGTTTTTCGGGAAATAAAAAGTAAGAAGATATCCCCGAAAAACATTTTGAAACATCCCTCTATTATAGAAGATGCTAATATTGTCAATCTTTGTCGTTAAATCGATATTTCGTGTCGAATTGTTAATATATATAGGGTTACAATAGGTATATTTGAAAAATCGTTGGTATATTCTAAGTTACGATTGATATACTCAAAAAATTGTTTCTGTATTAAAAGAAAAAAAGATGTCGCATAGTCAAAAATCCTGACTTATGAGACATCTTCCATATTTAAATATGCTTATACATGCAGCTCTTCCCATTCTGCCATACAAGTTTCAAGTTGTTCTTGTAGCGTTTGCTTTTTAGTTGTAATTTCACTAGCTTTTTCATAATCTGCATATATTTCTGGTAAGCAAAGTTGATCTTCTAACGTAGCAATTTCTTCTTCTAATTCTAATATACTTTGTTCTAGCTCTTCAATTTTTCTAGTGCGTTGACGCTCTAGTTTTTTACGCTCTTTTTCTTCTAAATAATTTAATTTCTCTTGTGCAACCACCTTTTGAACAGGAATGTCACTTTCTTGCTGTTCAAGTTCTGCACGTTCAATCATTTCATTTTTCTTTTCAACGTAGTAATCGTAATCCCCTAAATATTCCTGTGCACCTTCTGTTGATAACTCAACCACAGTCGTTGTTACACGGTTAATAAAGTAGCGGTCATGTGAGACGAATAGAAGAGTCCCTGGGTAATCAATTAAAGCATTCTCCAAAATCTCTTTACTATTTAAATCAAGGTGGTTCGTAGGCTCATCTAGAATTAACAAATTTGACTTTTGCATCATAAGTTTTGCAAGAGCTAATCGAGCTTTTTGTCCACCACTAAGAGAAGATACTGGTTTCAGTACATCATCTCCTGTGAATAAAAAATTCCCGAGTATAGTACGGATTTCTTTTTCAGGTTGCAGTGGATATTCATCCCATAATTCATTTAAAACCCGTTTAGAAGATGTTAAGTTTGCTTGTTCTTGATCATAATAACCAACAGATACATTTGATCCGAAAGAAACATCACCATTTAATAGTGGTAACTTATTCACAATAGACTTTAACAATGTGGATTTCCCAATTCCGTTTGGACCAACTAAAGCAACACTATCTCCGCGAGTTAAGCGCATAGTTACATGTTCAATTATAGGGTTCTCATCATAGCCGATGGTTGCATCATTTACTTGTAAAACATCATTTCCACTTTGCTTTTCAATATCGAAGTGGAATGATGCTGACTTAGAATCCCCTAATGGTCTCGTTAATAATTCCATTCTGTCTAGTTGTTTACGACGACTTTGAGCACGTTTCGTTGTAGAAGCGCGAGCTATATTCTTTTGAACGAAGTCCTCAAGTTTTGCGATTTCATCTTGTTGTTTTTCGTAACGTTTCATTTCTTGCTCATATAATGCTGATTTTAAGTCTAAATATTTACTGTAGTTACCAACAAATCGTCTGCTTTCTTTATTCGAAATTTCATATACTTGTGTAACGAGTTTGTCTAAGAAATAACGGTCATGTGAAACGATTAATATTGCGCCAGGATAACCTTGTAAATATTGCTCAAGCCACGTTAATGTTTCGATGTCTAAATGGTTTGTAGGCTCGTCCAAAATAAGTAAGTCTGGTTTTGTTAATAATAATTTCCCGAGAGCTAATCTTGTTTTTTGCCCGCCGCTTAAAGTAGAGATCGTCGTCTGGTGCGTTTCAACTGGGAAGCCAAGGCCGCTTAAAATGGAGCGAATATCCGCTTCATATTGATATCCACCTTGATCTTTATAATTGAGTTGCAATTGGTCATAATCAGCTAACAATCTTTCATATGTAGCTTCGTTTGAAAAGTTTTCTTCTTTTCCCATTTCTTGCTCAAGCCTTCGAAGTTTTGTCTCCATTTGCTGTAAGTGGGTAAAGACGGTTAGCATTTCATCCCAAATTGTTAAAGACGTTTCTAGTCCAGTATTTTGAGCTAAATATCCGATTGAGACATCTTTCGGTTTTATAATTTCGCCACCATCATGAGATAATTCACCAGCGATAATTTTTAATAATGTAGATTTGCCTGCTCCATTCCTTCCAACTAATGCGATACGATCTTTTGTTTGTACTTCCAATTTTATGTTTGCAAGAATCGTTTCTGCACCGTATAATTTCGAAAGCGCGTTTACTTGTAATAAAATCAATGTTTTCACCTCAAATAATTTCTTAACTTTGCCATGTTTATATTTCTCAATCATACTAAAAATAGTGTATAGTTTAAAATAAAGAGAGAATACTTCTTCTCTTTATTATACAAGGAATTTAATGAGTGCTAAACTTCTGTATTTGATTAAAGTATATGAATAAAGATAGGAAGAGAGGAGAGGTCATATGGATCAGCAAAAGATTCCACAAGCCACTGCTAAAAGATTGCCTCTATACTATCGATTTATCCAAAACTTATCTCTTTCTGGTAAGCAGCGTGTTTCATCGGCCGAATTGAGTGAGGCAGTAAAAGTAGATTCCGCAACAATACGAAGAGATTTTTCGTATTTTGGAGCGTTAGGGAAAAAGGGATATGGATATAACGTAAATTATTTATTATCATTTTTCCGTGAAACACTTGATCAAGATGATATAACACGTGTAGCACTTATTGGAGTAGGTAATTTAGGGACCGCTTTCTTACATTATAATTTCACGAAAAACAATAATACAAAAATTGAAATGGCATTTGATGTTAGTGAAGAGAAAGTTGGAACAGAAATCGGGGGCATTCCTGTATATCATTTAGATGAATTAGAAGAGAGATTATCAAATGATATACAAGTGGCAATATTAACAGTACCGGCTACAGTAGCACAAGCTGTAGCAGATAGATTAGCTGAAACAAGCGTGCACGGTATTTTGAATTTCACACCAGCGCGATTAAACGTATCAGAGAATATTAGAATTCATCATATTGACTTAGCTGTAGAGTTACAAACATTAGTTTACTTTTTGAAAAACTATCCACAATAAAACGCAGAGGAAGCGACCTCTGCGTTTTATTATTGTTTCTTCTTTGTGAATTTAATTAATATAAGGCGAAGTGCCAAATTAAAATCAATTGTTGCCATAACTGCAAATAGTATTGTCCACATATTCCAGATTGTATCTGTCACGTTCGTAATGGCGAAGCGTGTAAAGATACATCCAAGAAGGAAGTATAGTGCAGCCATGAACAATGGTGAGTTTCTCATACAAAAAATCCTCCGATAAAGCCTTGCATTTTTTCAGCTTCTTTAATCATTTCTTGAATTTGTTCATTGCTCATAAAAATTTGCCCAATAGCGACTAATGTATTCATCGCAACATGAGCTGCAATCGGAACGATAATACGTTTCGTCTTCACATATAAGAAGGCGAATACGAGCCCCATAGCAGTGTATACCAATAAATGAGTAAAATCAAAATGAATTGCTGCAAATACAAGCGAACTAATGATAGCTGCGATAAAGAAGTTAAACTTCTTATAAAGCGTGCCGAATAGAATTTTTCTAAATACGATTTCTTCTAAGATAGGTCCAATTATAGATACAACAATAAGGAACCAAGGTATCGTTCTTGCGATGTCCATCAGTCTGTCTGTATTCTCAGATCCACGTGGAACCCCAAATACATACATTTCAATCATACCTGCAATGGATTGTGAGATGATTGCTAAGAAGAACCCGATGAAAATCCATCCAATAGTAGCTGGGACAGAAGAGCGCATTGGATCTAAATGCCTGTCACGAATATCTGTTCTAAGTAACCAAAGTACGATACATAATGCAACAAAGAAGCTAATAATTGCCCAGTGTCCCGTTATGATTTGTCCTTTTTCCTCAATGGTAAATCCTCTATTATCGTAGAGTCCTGTTTTTAGGAGAAGTGGTAATCCAACAACGCCGGATAACTGCATTAAAATGTATGTAACGATAATCCACCAGTATTGTTTCTTCAAATGGTTTAACCATCCTTTCTAACTATAGTGTATGAGATAAGTTAGGATAACATGTAAATATGCTACCTACGATATAAACCTCACTTGAATTATGTTTTTTTCGTAAATCCTTATTTGAAATTATAATAGAAGACAGGAGAAAGTTGTGTGTGTAGCGAAAACAACTTAGGGTGTCCTTTCATATTGTAACATACGAGCAGTGGAAACAACGATTCATATAGTAAAGGCAGTATTCTATATAGAAAGTTTATATAGTGATTTGCGAAAAAATTATGATTTTTTTACTTGCAAAAGAAATTGAGATTATTTATTATTATAAGTGTGTTAGCACTCGGATGACTTGAGTGCTAATAAAAGAAATTTACATAACAAAATGAGGAGGTTATTGTTCATGCTAAAGCCATTAGGTGATCGCGTTGTAATTGAGCTTGTTCAAGCAGAAGAAAAAACAGCAAGTGGTATCGTATTACCAGATACTGCAAAAGAAAAACCACAAGAGGGTAAAGTTGTTGCAGTAGGTACTGGTCGAGTGCTTGAGAATGGTGAGCGTGTTGCTTTAGAGGTAGCAGCAGGTGATCTTATCATCTTCTCAAAATATGCAGGTACTGAAGTGAAATATGAAGGTACAGACTACTTGATTTTACGTGAAAGTGACATTTTAGCAGTTATCGGTTAATTATATAAATCTTAAAAAATCCAAGGGGGTCAATTATTATGGCAAAAGATATTAAATTTAGTGAAGAAGCACGTCGTTCGATGCTTCGCGGTGTCGACACTCTTGCAAATGCAGTAAAAGTAACGCTTGGACCAAAAGGTCGTAACGTTGTACTTGAGAAAAAATTTGGTTCACCACTTATTACAAATGATGGTGTAACAATCGCAAAAGAAATCGAATTAGAAGATGCATTCGAAAACATGGGTGCGAAATTAGTAGCAGAAGTTGCTAGCAAAACAAATGACGTAGCTGGTGACGGAACAACAACTGCAACTGTATTAGCGCAAGCTATGATTCGTGAAGGTCTTAAAAACGTAACAGCTGGTGCGAACCCAATGGGTCTTCGTAAAGGTATCGAAAAAGCTGTTACTGCTGCAATTGAAGAATTAAAAACGATTTCTAAACCAATCGAAGGTAAATCTTCTATCGCACAAGTAGCTGCTATTTCTGCTGCTGACGAAGAAGTAGGTCAATTAATCGCTGAAGCAATGGAGCGCGTTGGTAACGACGGCGTTATTACTTTAGAAGAATCTAAAGGCTTCACAACAGAATTAGACGTAGTAGAAGGTATGCAATTTGATCGTGGATATGCATCTCCTTACATGATTACTGATTCTGACAAAATGGAAGCAGTTCTTGATAACCCATACATCTTAATCACTGACAAAAAGATTTCTAACATTCAAGAAATCTTACCAGTATTAGAGCAAGTGGTACAACAAGGTAAACCACTTCTTATCATTGCTGAAGATGTAGAAGGCGAAGCGTTAGCTACATTAGTAGTGAACAAACTTCGTGGTACATTCAATGTAGTAGCTGTTAAAGCTCCTGGATTTGGTGACCGTCGTAAAGCAATGCTAGAAGATATCGCGATCTTAACTGGTGGCGAAGTAATCACTGAAGAATTAGGCCGTGACTTAAAATCTGCTACAGTTGAATCTTTAGGACGCGCTGGTAAAGTTGTTGTAACGAAAGAAAACACAACTGTAGTTGAAGGTGTAGGAAGCACAGAACAAATCGAAGCTCGCATCGGTCAAATCCGTGCGCAATTAGAAGAAACAACTTCTGAATTCGATCGTGAAAAATTACAAGAGCGTCTTGCAAAACTTGCAGGTGGCGTAGCGGTAATTAAAGTAGGTGCAGCAACTGAAACTGAGTTGAAAGAACGCAAACTTCGCATTGAAGATGCACTTAACTCAACTCGTGCAGCAGTAGAAGAAGGTATCGTTGCAGGTGGTGGTACTTCACTTATGAACGTATACACAAAAGTAGCTTCTATCGTAGCTGAAGGCGACGAAGCAACAGGTATCAACATCGTACTTCGCGCACTAGAAGAGCCAGTTCGTCAAATCGCAATCAACGCTGGTCTAGAAGGATCTGTAGTTGTAGAGCGTCTAAAAGGCGAAAAAGTAGGCGTTGGTTTCAACGCAGCTACTGGCGAATGGGTTAACATGCTTGAGTCTGGTATCGTAGATCCAGCTAAAGTAACTCGTTCTGCACTTCAAAACGCAGCATCTGTTGCAGCTATGTTCTTAACAACTGAAGCTGTAGTAGCTGACAAGCCAGAACCAAATGCACCAGCAATGCCTGACATGGGCGGCATGGGCATGGGCGGTATGGGCGGAATGATGTAATTCCGTTTGTCCTAAAAAACATCCATTTCTATATAGAAATGGATGTTTTTTTATGTTTTTTAGAAAAGGAAATGAATTTCTGTAGAATTTTGTCGCTTTCTCTCTTGACCATATTGATACTTCATTGTTAGAATCTAGGAAGATAATATAAAACGATCCTTCATATATCCTCAATGATATGGTTTGAGAGTCTCTACCGGGTTACCGTAAACAACCTGACTATGAAGGCAGTGTGTCTTATATTTATAAAGAGCGGAGACTATCTTTCTTTATAAAGCCAGACCCCTGCCTTTTCTTTGTTATGAGACTAGAGGCGGAGGACTGGCTTTTTTTATTATATTGGTAATGCTTTTCGCCAAATTGGTGAAAATATTTATATACGAGAACTAACGTTGGGGTGATTATTTTGAAGAAACAACACGATACAATTATCGTTTTAGATTTTGGAAGTCAATACAATCAGTTAATAGCACGTCGAATTCGTGAGTTCGGTGTATACAGTGAACTTCATCCACATACAATTACTGCAGAAGAAATTAAAGCAATGAATCCAAAAGGGATTATTTTCTCTGGTGGACCAAATAGCGTATACGGTGAAGGTGCATTACATTGTGATGAAAAAATCTTTGAACTGGGTTTACCAATCTTCGGTATTTGTTACGGTATGCAGCTTATGACGCAACACTTCGGTGGTAAAGTAGAGCGTGCAAATCACCGTGAGTACGGAAAAGCTGTTCTTAAAGTAGAGAACGAATCAAAATTATATGCGAACCTTCCAGAAGAGCAAGTTGTATGGATGAGCCATGGTGACTTAGTAACTGGTTTACCTGAAGGATTCGTAGTAGACGCAACAAGTGAGTCTTGCCCAATTGCTGGTATGAGCAATGAAGCGAAAAACTTATACGGTGTACAATTCCACCCAGAAGTACGTCACTCTGAGCACGGTAACGATTTAATTAAAAACTTCGTATTCGGCGCATGTGGTTGTTCTGAAGGATGGAACATGGAGAACTTTATCGAAGTAGAATTAGAAAAAATTCGTGAAACTGTTGGAGACAAAAAAGTACTATGCGCACTTAGCGGCGGTGTAGACTCTTCTGTTGTAGCAGTATTAATTCATAAAGCAATCGGCGATCAATTAACTTGTATTTTCGTTGACCACGGCTTACTGCGTAAAGGCGAAGCAGAAGGCGTTATGAAAACATTTAGCGAAGGCTTCCACATGAACGTTATTAAAGTGGATGCAAAAGAACGCTTCATGAACAAGTTAAAAGGTGTAGAAGATCCAGAACAAAAACGTAAAATCATCGGTAACGAATTCATTTACGTATTTGATGATGAAGCTTCTAAATTGCAAGGTATGGACTTCTTGGCGCAAGGTACACTTTATACAGATATCGTTGAAAGTGGTACAGCAACTGCACAAACAATTAAATCTCACCATAACGTTGGTGGACTTCCAGAAGACATGCAGTTCAAATTAATTGAGCCTTTAAACACTTTATTTAAAGATGAAGTACGTGTATTAGGATCAGAATTAGGAATTCCTGATGAAATCGTATGGCGTCAACCATTCCCAGGACCTGGTCTTGGTATTCGTGTATTAGGTGAAATCACAGAAGAGAAATTAGAAATCGTTCGTGAATCTGATGCGATTTTACGCGAAGAAATTATTAAAGCGGGCTTAGACCGCGAAATCTGGCAATACTTCACTGCGCTTCCTGGTATGCGTAGCGTAGGTGTTATGGGTGACGAGCGTACTTACGATTACACAGTAGGTATCCGCGCGGTAACATCTATCGACGGTATGACAGCTGACTGGGCACGTATCCCTTGGGACGTATTAGAGAAAATCTCTGTACGTATCGTAAACGAAGTAAAACACGTTAACCGTATCGTGTATGATGTAACGAGTAAGCCACCAGCAACTATTGAGTGGGAATAGTATTTATAAAAAGGTCCATCTATTGCTTATGCATAGATGGATCTTTTTTATTTCGGCATTAATACGAACGAAACTATAAAAGTTTATGAAAATGTTCGTTTTTAAATTGACAAAACTACTTCGTCGAGTTAATATGATTATGTAATTCAAACGAAAAGTGAATATTATAGCCGTCGTATAATATCGGGGATATGGCCCGAAAGTTTCTACCTAGCTACCGTAAATGGCTTGACTACGAGGCGTTTGTATAAAGATGAGGGGAAACTTGTCTTTGTTTATAGAACGCTTCCATGTATATATGCAATGGAAGCCTTTTTTATTTCTCGGGATAAAAGAGGGCTAGGGTGAAATACGGCGAGTAATCATATAACGGGGGAAACATAGGATGAAACGCTATTTTCAGTTTGATGAGCTCGGTACGAATTATAAGACTGAGTTCATAGCAGGGTTAACGACATTTCTATCTATGGCTTACGTACTATTTGTCAATCCTGCTACGCTGTCGCTTGGAAATGTTAAAGGGTTACCAGCAGGTACAGGGATGGATCCAGGTGCAGTATTCGTTGCTACGGCATTAGCGGCAGCGATCGGTTCGTTAATTATGGGTATTTTCGCGAAGTATCCAATTGCTTTAGCGCCAGGTATGGGAATTAACGCGTTCTTTGCTTATACAGCAGTGTTAACGATGGGTATTCCGTGGCAAACGGCCATTGCCGGAACATTAATGTCAGGTATTATCTTTATTATTCTTACTGCTTCAGGTATTCGTGAAAAAATCATTAATGCAATTCCATCGGAGTTAAAGTTTGCAGTAGCAGCAGGTATTGGATTATTCATTGCTTTCCTTGGATTCCAAAATGCCGGAATTATCGTGAAAAACGATGCGGTTCTTGTTGGGTTGGGGGACTTAACAAAGGGCACAACGTTACTAGCAATCTTCGGGGTTGTTACTACGATCATCTTCATGATTAAGAAAGTTAATGGTGCAGTATTCTACGGTATGATTCTTACAGCGATCTTAGGAGTTGCAACAGGATTAATTGATACTCCGAAAGCTGTGGTGGGAGCAATACCGAGTCTAGAACCAACGTTCGGCGCGGCGTTAACGCACTTCGGAGATATTTTCACAGTTCAAATGGGGATTGTTATTATAACGTTCTTCTTTATCGATTTCTTTGATACAGCAGGTACGCTTGTAGCGGTTGCAAATCAAGCAGGATTAATGAAGAACAATAAATTACCACGTGCAGGAAAAGCGTTATTTGCAGATGCGATTGCAACTGTAATTGGTGCGATTTTAGGTACATCAACAACAACGTCTTACATTGAATCGTCTGCAGGGGTAGCAGCAGGAGGACGTTCTGGATTTACAGCAGTTGTAACAGCAGGATTCTTCTTACTGGCACTATTCTTCTCGCCATTACTAAGTGTTGTAACGCCAGCTGTAACGGCACCGGCTTTAATTATTGTAGGAATCTTGATGGTTTCTTCCTTAGGGGAAATTGATTGGAAGAAATTCGAGATTGCAGTACCAGCATTCTTTACAATTATCTCTATGCCACTTACGTATAGTATCGCAACTGGGATTGCGATTGGATTTATCTTCTATCCAATTACAATGGTTGTGAGTGGTCGTCGTAAAGAGGTTCATCCGATTATGTATGTTATGGGAGTTTTATTCGTACTATATTTCATCTATGTTCGTAAATAAAAGGGGTTTTTTAAAGGTCTAGACTTAAGGGGAGTCTAGACCTTTTTTGCGTCTTCAGAAAATCTTAAGGATTTCCGAGCGTTTTTCTTCAGAAGTTTTCCTATAATAGAAGTTAGGGATTAAAAAAGTGATGGGGGAGATATTGTGGCACACGAAACAATACTTGTCGTAGATGATGAAAAAGAAATTCGGAATTTAATTACAATCTATTTAAAGAATGAAGGATATAAAGTATTACAAGCAGGAGACGGAGAAGAAGGATTACGTCTATTGGAAGAAAATGAAGTACATCTAGTCGTATTAGATATTATGATGCCGAAAGTGGATGGTATTCATATGTGTATGAAGGTAAGGGAAGCGAAAGAAATGCCTATTATTATGCTTTCTGCGAAAACGCAAGATATGGATAAGATTTTAGGGTTAACAACGGGTGCAGATGATTATGTAACGAAACCATTTAATCCGTTAGAGTTAATCGCAAGAATTAAATCTCAGTTACGCCGTTATATGAAAATGAATGGTTTCGCTATACAAAATGAGGACGAGCTAGAAATTGGAGAGATGAAAATAAACATCTCGACCCATAAAGTTATTGTGGACGGAGAAGAAGTGAAACTGACCCCAAGGGAATTTTCAATTCTAGAATTACTAGCTCGTAATCCGGGTATGGTCTTTAGCGCGGAACAAATTTATGAAAAGGTTTGGAACGAAAGATCTTTCCAGTCTGATAATACGGTAATGGTGCATATTCGAAAAGTACGTGAAAAGATTGAGGAGAATCCAAGGAAACCTAGATATATAAAAACAGTATGGGGAGTGGGGTATAAGATTGAAAAAGATATTTAATCCGTTTACTTATATAAGGAAAATAAGAGAATTAATTGAGAAATTAGTAAAGAGCGTACGAAAGAGTATAAGGATTCAATTGATTACTACTTTTGCTGCTTGTGCGTTATTAGGAGTTTTGTCAGCGAAGGGAGCTGCGCCATTTTTTGAGAATGCGAATCGTCAAGCAACTATCGATTATCGGGCTGGTATGGAACAAATTAATCACCAAGCTCAAGGAGCGGCAAATAGTTCGGTTCATGAAAATAAATTAGAAGCTATATCAAATATGATCGAAATGGAGAACCAAAATTTAGAGCAAGGGTCTAGAGCTTTAAAGATATTGGTTACTGATGAAAGTGGTAAAGTTTTATATAAAACAAAGCAAGCGCAAGAAGAGCAAATCGATTTGCATAATACGATTCGTAATGCAGCATCATTTGCGATTAATTATACAGATGGTAGAAATGTATTTGAAAGTACAAGAAAAGAGTTTATATCTTTTTCACCTATTACTATTGAAGGAAAGAATTTGTACATGTTTGTTAGCGGAATTCCAGAGGGAGAGGTAATGTATGACACGAAAGAAGGACCATTCCCATTTTTAATTGGTGTTCTTGTATTCATTTTCTCTTTCTTCTATATAACAAAGAGAAAGATGAAGCAGATTGAAGCAATGGCGCAAGGTGTAAAGGAAATAGAAAGAGGCAACTTAGCGTACCGCATTGAGAAAAAAGGTGAAGATGAGATTGCAGCTTTAACTGAGAATATTAATAATATGGCAGAAGAGCTTATGAATAATATAGAAAAGGAACGTAAATTAGAGAAGCAAAAGAATGAGCTTATTACGAATGTATCTCACGATTTACGCACACCGCTGACTTCTATTATGGGCTACTTACGATTACTTCGAGATTCTAAATATGAAAATAAAGAACAACACGATGAGTATACGAGAATTGCTTTTGCAAAGTCGGAGCAGTTAAAAAATTTAATAGAAGATTTATTTGAGTATACGAAGTTAACAAATGAACAAGTTGTATTAGAAAAACAGGAAGTTTGTATGAATGAGCTACTCGAGCAATTAATAGAAGAGTTAGTACCGCAGGCGGAAGAACATGGACTTACGTTTGTTAAGAAGTTTCCTGAGGAACGTGCTTATGCATCGATTGATTCGGAAAAGATGGTTCGTGTATTTGATAATTTACTAATGAATGCGATTAAGTATAGTAAAGATGATGGAGAGATAAAAGTTTCTCTTCAGAGGCAGCGTAGGGATATACAAATTGTAATTGCGAATCATAGTGAAGAGTTTACGAGAGAAGAGTTAGCGAATTTGTTTGAACGTTTCTATAAGAAGGATCAATCTCGAAGTAGAGTAACGGAAGGCTCGGGACTCGGTTTAGCGATTGCGAAAAGTATTGTTGAGTTACAAGGTGGTAGTATTCGAGCGGAATATAGGGATGGTATTATTCAATTTATCGTTTCGTTACCAATTATAGAAAAATAATAAATGAATAGAATGATATGTGATAAAAAGGCTTATTTTAAAATAAATAAGCCTTTTTATATTTTTTATAAAAACATATTGACGATTAGAGCTTAGAGGTGTAATATAGAACAAGTCGCCGATGACAATAACGTCGAAAGCGACAAACGAAATAAAAAACTTAGTTGACATTGAAAGATGAAAATGTTAACATAAGGAAGTCGCAAATGAGCGACCAAGTAGTTCTTTGAAAACTGAACGAAACAAACAACGTGAAACGTCAATTTTTATTTTTAGATGCTAGACAAACTAACTTTATTGGAGAGTTTGATCCTGGCTCAGGATGAACGCTGGCGGCGTGCCTAATACATGCAAGTCGAGCGAATGGATTAAGAGCTTGCT
>NZ_JBQAGZ010000018.1:0-14847 GCF_051916605.1 Bacillus cereus group sp. MYBK195-1
GGCAGAGAGGTCACACCCGTTCCCATACCGAACACGGAAGTTAAGCTCTCTAGCGCCGATGGTAGTTGGGACCTTGTCCCTGTGAGAGTAGGACGTCGCCAAGCAACTAAAAACACAAGTCATTTGACTTGTGTTTTTTTATTTCCCATGAAATAGATTTGGTTCCATTAATAAAAAATTTGAAATATAGTAAGGGATTTTTTGAGCAGAAATACTTAGAAATTGATAAATAAATGGATAATCTTCAGAACCATAACTGCCAAGTAAGTCATACCACCAATCTGTTTCATACCTAGAAATCATGCTTAAATTATAGAGCAATAAATAATGAATGAGGAGTTCAGGTAATATTGGCTTAGAATTTCTAGGATCAGTCGTAAGTGGCAAATAATAAGTATTAGTAAGATGTTCATAGTATAAAGGAGTACTGTACATAGGATTCCATGATTGAATGGGCGCCGTAAAAAGTAAATTCGATTCATTAGTCTTCTCAGGTACGTGCTGTATTGATAAATGCTTACAAGATGTTTCAATGTAACGAGAAAATCTCTCTTTAGTCATATGTAATCGATCTAGTAGGTTGACTGAAAAGGAGAGCTCATTTTTAATTGTTGAATCGATTTTATATAAAGTTGATTCTTTTTGACTATAACGAAATAAATTTTGTAATTCTGGAATATTTCCCATTAGTTCTAACATGTTAAATTTTTCTGCTTCTAAGTGTTTCATGTGAAACAGTTGTTCTGCAACATGAGTAAACAATCCGTTTTTTTGTATCTTCACCTCATCTTCTAAAAATTGATACCCTTGTTTTTTTCGTTTGCGAGTTGTAACGCCATGAGCTAAAACAGTAGTGGATTCAGGATAGTTAGGGTCAATAGTTAGTAGGCATGCTTTAAAAAGTTGACTAATTCCATAAAATAACAACATTGGTTGGATGGAAAATGGAGCTGTCTTATATAATTCATAATAATTTTTCCCGTGTTCTAAGTAATAAATAAAGGGATAACAATTTTCAAAACTTTTTTTTTCGGCATCCTGAATAGAGGATTTTTCGTAACAACGGGCAAGATAACGTTGTACGTTTTGAGATGAAAAAAAGAAACTTAACTGCTGCCAAGTACAAGATGTTTGATGCATATATTACGCTCCTTTTATTATCTAAAAATTCTAACATATATATACGTCCTTGACAGTATTTTAACCAATTGATAAGCTACTAATAATAATTTCTGGTATCATAGGGGGAACAATTATGTGGGAATCTAAATTTGTTAAAGAAGGTTTGACTTTTGATGATGTATTACTTGTACCAGCTAGGTCAGATATATTACCAAGAGAAGTAAGTGTTAAAACAGTTTTATCTGAAAGCTTACAGCTAAACATCCCGTTAATTAGTGCAGGAATGGATACAGTAACAGAAGCTGACATGGCTATTGCAATGGCTCGCCAGGGTGGTTTAGGAATTATTCATAAGAATATGTCTATTGAGCAACAAGCAGAGCAAGTTGATAAAGTAAAGCGCTCTGAAAGCGGCGTTATTTCAGATCCTTTCTTCTTAACTCCAGAACATCAAGTATATGATGCAGAACATCTTATGGGAAAATATCGTATCTCAGGTGTACCGGTTGTAAATAATTTAGATGAGCGAAAATTAGTTGGTATTATTACAAACCGTGATATGCGCTTCATCCAAGACTACTCAATCAAAATTTCTGACGTAATGACAAAAGAACAATTAATTACAGCTCCAGTTGGTACTACACTGGAAGAAGCTGAAAAGATCCTACAAAAGTATAAAATTGAAAAACTCCCTCTTGTTGATAATAACGGTGTATTACAAGGGCTTATTACAATAAAAGATATTGAAAAAGTAATTGAATTCCCAAACTCTGCTAAAGATAAGCAAGGACGCTTATTAGTTGGAGCAGCAGTTGGTGTAACAGCGGATGCTATGCTTCGCATCGATGCATTAGTAAAAGCTAGTGTAGATGCAATTGTACTTGATACAGCACATGGGCATTCTAAAGGTGTTATTGATAAGGTAAAAGAAGTTCGTGCTAAATATCCATCACTAAATATTATCGCTGGAAATGTTGCTACTGCTGAAGCAACGAAAGCACTAATTGAAGCTGGTGCAAACGTAGTTAAAGTTGGTATTGGACCAGGTTCTATTTGTACAACACGCGTTGTAGCCGGTGTTGGTGTACCACAATTAACTGCGGTTTATGATTGTGCAACAGAAGCTCGTAAACACGGTATTCCAGTTATTGCTGATGGCGGTATTAAGTACTCTGGTGATATGGTGAAAGCTTTAGCGGCAGGAGCACATGTTGTTATGCTAGGTAGCATGTTTGCAGGTGTTGCAGAAAGCCCTGGAGAAACTGAAATTTACCAAGGTCGTCAATTTAAAGTGTATCGTGGTATGGGTTCTGTCGGTGCAATGGAAAAAGGAAGTAAAGATCGTTACTTCCAAGAAGGTAATAAAAAACTTGTCCCAGAAGGTATTGAAGGACGAGTACCATATAAAGGACCTTTAGCAGATACAGTTCACCAATTAGTTGGTGGCTTACGTGCAGGTATGGGATATTGCGGAGCACAGGATTTAGAATTCTTACGCGAAAATGCACAATTCATTCGTATGTCAGGTGCTGGCTTACGTGAAAGTCATCCTCATCACGTACAAATTACAAAAGAGGCTCCAAACTACTCATTATAATGTCTTATATACAAATAGACAGAGATTTGATATCTCTGTCTATTTTTTTTTGATTATGTTAGAATAACGGTTATGTGAGTACATAGATATTGGGGGTAGCAAAAGTGAAAGGTATGTTTTGCAAAAGATTCATTGCTTTGGTAACAGTGCTTACACTAGCTTGTAGCATTTTTATGCCATATAGCAATGCATCAGCTGAAACAGGAGCCGCTTTAAACATTGAAGCAGGTGCGGCAATTTTAGTAGAAGCGAATTCTGGGAAAATTTTATATCAAAAGAATGCAGATGAATTATTATCCATTGCTAGTATGACAAAGATGATGAGTGAATATTTAGTTCACGAAGCAGTGGATAAAGGAAAACTTAAGTGGGACCAGAAAATTAAGGTTTCTGAATATGCATATAAGGTTTCACAAGATGCTTCATTATCAAATGTTGCATTAGAAAATGGTGGCTCTTATACAGTAAAAGAGTTATACGAGGCAATGGCAATCTTTTCTGCAAATGGTGCAACAATTGCATTAGCAGAAGCAATTGCAGGTAAAGAAGTAGACTTCGTAAAAATGATGAATGATAAATCGAAAGAACTAGGGTTGAAAAATTATAAATTTGTCAATTCTACAGGTTTAACGAATAAAGATTTAAAGGGAATGCATCCTGAAGGAACAACAGCGGATGAAGAAAATAAAATGTCTGCAAAGGATGTTGCAACTTTAGCACAACATTTAATTAAAGATTATCCAAAAGTGTTAGATACAGCAAAAATCCCTAAAAAAGAATTCCGTCCAGAAAAAGAGAAGTTTGCAATGTCGAACTGGAACTGGATGTTAAAGGGCTTAGTTAAAGAATATGATGGCGTAGACGGCCTAAAAACAGGCTCAACTCCAGAAGCAGGAGATTGCTTCACTGGTACGGTTGAAAGAAACGGAATGCGTTTTATTTCTGTAGTTATTAAAACAAGTTCTCATACAGCACGTTTTGATGAAACAAAGAAGCTATATGATTATGGGTTTGCTAACTTTGAAGTAAAACAAATGTATAAAAAAGGTTCTTCAGTAAAAGGACAAGAAACAGTACGAGTAGAAAATGCGAAAGATAAAGATGTAGCAGTTCAAACGAAACAAGCTATTTCACTTCCAGTGCCAAAAGGAAGTAAAGATGTTTATAAAACGGAATTAAAAGAATCAAGTAAGGGACAAGAAGCACCTATTAAAAAGGGGGCTGCGCTTGGTCAAATGGTAATTACGCCAAAAGATACAAACGACCCTGGATTTTTAACTGGTAAGTCACTGCAAGTTGATCTTGTAACAACATCTGAAGTAGAAGAAGCAAACTGGTTTACTCGTGCTATGCGCGGAATTGGTTCATTCTTTAGTGGCATGTGGAATAGTGCTGTTGATACAGTAAAAGGTTGGTTTTAAAAGCTCCTCATGATAGGAGCTTTTTTTTATTCCTATTTTTCATACCGACTTTATGAAAAAGTAGTAGACAAGCATCTGATAGTTAGTGGTAGAATGTAAGAGTATTCTTAATTTTCGCCTTTAACGGGGGAAAGCAATTCACCTAGGGGGGTTTTTGTACATGACAAATGTAACAGGGACAGAACGTGTAAAACGTGGAATGGCAGAAATGCAAAAAGGCGGCGTTATTATGGACGTAGTTAACGCTGAACAAGCAAAAATTGCAGAAGAGGCAGGCGCAGTTGCCGTTATGGCATTAGAGCGTGTACCGGCAGATATTCGTGCAGCAGGTGGCGTTTCTCGTATGGCAGACCCAACAATTGTTGAAGAAGTTATGGGTGCGGTGTCAATTCCGGTTATGGCAAAATGCCGTATCGGTCACCTTGTAGAAGCACGTGTATTAGAATCATTAGGGGTAGACTATATCGATGAGAGTGAAGTATTAACTCCTGCTGATGAAGTATACCATTTAAATAAACGTGATTACACAGTTCCATTTGTATGTGGTTGCCGTGATATCGGAGAAGCTGCACGTCGTATTGCAGAAGGTGCATCTATGCTTCGTACAAAAGGTGAACCGGGAACAGGAAACATTGTAGAGGCAGTGCGTCATATGCGCCAAGTCAATGCAGAAATCCGTCAAGTTGCGAGTCTACGTGAAGATGAGTTAATGACATATGCAAAAAATACTGGCGCTCCTTACGAAGTATTACTTGAAATTAAACGTCTTGGTCGCTTACCAGTTGTAAACTTTGCGGCAGGTGGTGTAGCAACACCAGCAGATGCAGCGTTAATGATGCAACTTGGTGCTGATGGGGTATTTGTTGGATCTGGTATCTTCAAATCAGAAAACCCAGAGAAATTTGCACGTGCAATCGTTGAAGCAACGACTCATTATGAAGATTACGAACTAATTGCAAGCCTTTCTAAAGGATTAGGTAATGCAATGAAGGGTGTCGAAATTTCAACGTTATTACCAGAACAACGCATGCAAGAGCGTGGATGGTAATTAAAGGAGAACTTTAAAATGGTGAAAATAGGTGTACTAGGTCTTCAAGGTGCAGTTCGTGAGCATATAAAATCAGTTGAAGCAAGTGGTGCAGAAGCTGTTGTTGTAAAGCGTATAGAGCAACTTGAAGAGATTGATGGTCTTATTTTACCAGGCGGTGAAAGTACAACAATGCGCCGCCTTATTGATAAGTATGCTTTCATGGAACCACTTCGTACATTTGCAAAGTCTGGTAAACCAATGTTTGGTACATGTGCAGGGATGATTCTTCTTGCAAAAACACTTATTGGCTATGAAGAAGCACATATTGGTGCTATGGATATTACAGTTGAGCGCAATGCGTTCGGACGCCAAAAGGATAGTTTTGAAGCTGCGCTTTCAATTGAAGGCGTGGGTGAAGACTTCATTGGTGTATTTATCCGTGCGCCGTATGTTGTAGAAGTAGCTGATAATGTTGAAGTGCTTTCTAAGCATGGTGACCGAATGGTAGCGGTAAGACAAGATCAGTTTTTAGCCGCTTCATTCCATCCGGAATTAACAGATGATCATCGTGTGACAGCATACTTTGTTGAAATGGTAAAAGAAGCGAAAATGAAAAAAGTTGTATAAGTAACTTGCAACTTGTATAAGATTATAGTAAATTGATGGTAACAATTTTATAAAATAAGCGTGTTGATAGGAAATAGTAACAAATGTCGTTTCTTATAGAGAGTCGATGGTTGGTGGAAATCGATAGAAACAGTTTGTGAATCCATCCTGGAATGGAATGTGGAATATCTTTTGGATTAGTAAGCATTCCCGGTGAAGAGCCGTTATTTCTACTTGAGAGGAAAGCGGTAATGCTTTCAACTAGGGTGGCAACGCGGGTTAACTCCCGTCCCTTTATATAGGGACGGGAGTTTTTTGTGTTTTATAAAATAAAAGGAGGAGTATATAATGCTTGATATTAAATTTTTACGTACAAACTTTGAAGAAGTAAAAGCGAAATTACAGCATAGAGGCGAAGATTTAACTGATTTCGGACGTTTTGAAGAACTTGATACGAGAAGAAGAGAACTACTTGTTCAGACAGAAGAATTAAAAAGTAAACGTAACGAAGTATCTCAACAAATTTCTGTATTAAAGCGCGAAAAGAAAGATGCAGAAGCTCTAATTTTAGAAATGCGTGAGGTTGGAGAAAAAGTAAAGGATCTTGATAACGAACTTCGTACAGTTGAAGAAGACTTAGAAAGATTAATGTTATCTATTCCAAATATCCCTCATGAATCTGCTCCAGTTGGTGAAACAGAGGATGATAATGTAGTAGCACGTACTTGGGGAGAAGTGAAAGAATTTACTTTTGAGCCAAAACCACATTGGGATCTTGCTACTGATTTAGGAATTTTAGATTTTGAACGCGCTGGGAAAGTAACAGGAAGCCGCTTCGTATTTTACAAAGGTGCTGGTGCAAGATTAGAGCGTGCTTTAATTAGCTTTATGCTTGATCTTCATACTGATGAGCATGGATATGAAGAAGTATTACCTCCATATATGGTAAACCGTGCAAGTATGACAGGAACAGGACAACTTCCAAAGTTTGAAGAAGATGCATTCCGTATTGAAAGTGAAGATTACTTCTTAATTCCAACGGCTGAAGTCCCTGTAACGAATATGCATCGTGATGAGATTTTAAATAAAGAGCAATTGCCTATAAGATATGCTGCATTTAGCTCTTGCTTCCGTTCTGAAGCAGGTTCAGCTGGTCGTGATACACGTGGTTTAATTCGCCAGCATCAGTTCAATAAAGTAGAGCTTGTGAAGTTCGTAAAACCAGAAGATTCTTATGAAGAGTTAGAAAAATTAACAAATGATGCGGAACGCGTGTTACAATTATTAGAGTTGCCATATCGCGTTATGAGCATGTGCACAGGCGATTTAGGATTTACAGCAGCGAAGAAATACGATATTGAAGTATGGATTCCAAGCTATGGCACATATCGTGAAATTTCTTCTTGTAGTAATTTTGAAGCTTTCCAAGCGAGACGTGCAAATATCCGTTTCCGTCGTGAGCCAAATGGAAAACCAGAACATGTTCATACATTAAATGGATCTGGTCTTGCAATTGGACGTACGGTTGCAGCTATTTTAGAGAACTACCAACAAGAAGATGGTACAATTATAATTCCAGAAGTTCTTCGCCCTTATATGGGAGGAAAAACAGTTATTAAGTAAATTTAAACATTCATCGGTATGAGTGATTGGTAATTATGAGCGTTGTCAGTACTGTAATGTAGGAAGGGGAAAGTAAAATTTTCCTTTCCTCATAATTTATTTTAGTAGGGTTGACTAACTGTTTTTCTTTTGATATTATATTTGATGTCAATATGGAGGTATACCCAAGTCTGGCTGAAGGGATCGGTCTTGAAAACCGACAGGCGGCGAGAGTCGCGCGGGGGTTCGAATCCCTCTACCTCCTCCAGATATAATTGACAACAGCGCATATAAGTGGAGATTGGAGAACTCGTTACCAACACGTAACGAGTTTTTATTTTAAAACCAATCATAAAGTATGGTGTAAGGTAATTTTGTCCTTATTACACACTCATATTCCGATGATTATCTTCATAGATATGAAAGGAGTCAACATGGATCTTATTATACAAACGTTTCCTTTAGATGGAAAAACTTTATATTATGTACAATGTCCTGTCTGTAAGAACAATAGAATTTTAAACAGTGGTGCAAACGTATCACGCATTATTAGTGATGATACATTCCGTAAACTTTGTGGTTGTACTTGTGATGTAAAACAAGCTACGAGTAAAGTAGAGGCGCCAAAACAAGTTAAAAAAGCAGCTGTAAAGAAAGAAGCAGCTCCAAAACGTACAGGTAAAGTATTAACGGCAGTAATTAACGGGAAAGAAATGACTGTTAAAGAGATTGCTGAAGCATACGATATTAGTACAAGTACTGTTCGTCAGCGCATTAACGCAGGAAAACCTGAGAGTGAAATTATTGCTCCAACAAAGAAGAAGTAATTTAATAGGAAAACCCGTGCATATGCACGGGTTTTTTATTTTACAAGTTTACGTGTTTGTTTTAAAAAATGGCCAATTTTTTTAATGATTGGTTCGATTGAATCACCATCTTTTAAAATATCGTACTCATTAATATTTAAGCGTAATACAGGGCATGAATTAAAGTTGTTAATCCAGTTTTCATAACGTCCATGCATTTCTTTCCAGTACTCAATTGGTGTTTGCTGTTCCATTGGGCGCCCGCGTTCTTGAATACGATCGACAATATCATCGAAAGAACCTTCTAAGTAAATTAATAAGTCTGGATGAGGGAAGTAAGGAGTCATGACCATAGCGTCAAATAAACCTTTGTATGTTTCATAATCAGTTTCCGTCATTGTTCCTTTTTCATGATGCATCTTTGCGAAAATTCCAGTGTCTTCGTAAATGGAACGATCTTGAACAAAACCGCCACCATATTCAAAAATTCTTTTTTGTTCCTTAAATCGTTCTGCTAAAAAGTACACTTGTAGGTGGAAGCTCCAGCGAGTGAAGTCCGCATAGAACTTGTCCAAGTATGGATTGGAATCTACTTTTTCAAATGATGTGCGATAACCTAAAGCATTAGCTAATGCAGTTGTCATAGTTGATTTACCCACACCTACCGTTCCGGCGATAGTGATTACTGCGTCATTAGGTATATCATATTTTTGCCTTAAATTCATTATTATTTCGACTCCTTTAAGAGAGTATTTTGAAGGGCAGATAGGATGACGTTTAAATCATCAGGATTTTTTACAAAATCCATATCGTCTCCATTAAATTTCAATACTGGTATTTCCGGATGATCTTTTTTAAAAGCATCCATTGCTGTTTCATAATCTTTTGTGAGCTGTAGTAAGTAATTTGGATTCATGTTTTTTTCAAATTCTCTTCCGCGCATGGCGATTCGTTTTTGCAATGTTTCTAGGCTAGCTGTTAAATAAACAATGACATTTGGCACAGGCATATCTTGTGTAAGGATACGATAAATTTGCATGTATTTGTCATATTGAGAGTCTTTTAATGTGCGGGATGCAAAAATTAAATTTTTAAAGATATGGTAATCCGCTACTACTGGTTTCCTTTGATTCAAATACTTTATGTTAATGTCTTCTAATTGTTTGTATCTATTACAAAGAAAGAACATCTCTGTTTGAAAACTCCATTCGTCGATGTCTTCATAGAACTTTCCTAAAAAGGGATTTTCATCAACAATCTCTTTTAGTAAGTGGAGTTGCATGTGAGTTGAAATTTCCTTCGCAAGTGAAGTTTTTCCAACACCAATTGGTCCTTCAACCGTGATAAATGGTACTCCGGTCACGCTGTTTCCTCCTTTCAATCAGTGATTTACCGTGACTACTAAAAACACAAAACAGAATTATTGTAGCACAAGAGGGAAGCGAGCGGGTTAATTTGATATAAAAAGTTAGAAAATAGATATATGTATTAATTAAATTTTATTTTGGTTGATGATGTTATAGTTGCTTTCAATGTAGTTTCCATTATTTTTAAAGCATGTATATTATCTTGGTCGTTGTTAGAGGCGATACAATCCTGTGGTACATACAATGTATAATTTCTCATATGAGCATCATTAGCTGTAAATAGGATACATATATTTCCGGCAACCCCTGTTAATATTAGATTTTCTATTTTTAAATAACCTAGTAATGAATTTAAAGGTGTTTCATAAAAAGCGGAATAATGTGGTTTAATAAAAATGTAATCATCAGAACTTGGAGCAATCTTATGGATTATGTTTTCGCTATATTCATTTGTACAATGAGTAATAAGTTGGTCGATATCAGATCTCCAAAGTTGATAATGGTCATTAACGTAAATTATAGGACAGCCGAAGGATTTCATTTTTTTCTTTAATTGTAAAATAGGGTTTGTTATAATTTCACATTTTTTAGCTAGAATGGGTCCGTGGGAAAATTGAAAGTCATTAATCATATCGATAATGAGCAAGGCGGTATTTTTCATATGTAATCCCCTCTCTTTTTTCTTTTAGGGTGGATTGAATTTGTAAAAGTTATCCCCTGTGTAGTAAATGGAAATAAGTGTACTTTATTTGTAATGAAAGGACTATGTTATGGAACAAGATCAAGATATTTATTTTATGCAATTAGCGATAGAAGAAGCTAAAAAGGCAGAGGAAATACAGGAAGTACCAATTGGAGCAGTTATAGTGTTAGATGGTGAGGTAATTAGTGTTGCCCATAATTTAAGGGAAACTGAGCAGAGATCAATAGCTCATGCTGAGTTGCTAGCGATAGATGAGGCATGTAAAAAATTAGGGACATGGCGTTTAGAAGATGCAACATTGTATGTAACATTAGAACCTTGTCCAATGTGTGCGGGTGGAATTGTTTTATCACGAGTGAAGCGAGTTGTATATGGTGCAAGTGATCCTAAGGGCGGATGTGCAGGGACATTGATGAATCTTTTAACGGATGAACGCTTCAATCATCAATGTGAAGTAGTATCTGGTGTACTAGAGGAAGAATGCGGTACGTTGTTAACAAGCTTTTTTAGAGAACTTCGTAAAAAAAGAAAAGCAATAAAAAAATTAGAGAAGAATATTGGGAACTAACGTATTTGCATTTTATAAAGAAACAAGTTATACTGATAATGCCTTTAATGAAGGCAACCGAATATTGGTTTTAACTTTGCCGTGCTAAGCGGGGAGGTAGCGGTGCCCTATACTCGCAATCCGCTCTAGCGAGGCCGAATCCCCTCTCGAGGTTATGTTGCTGTAAGGTCTGCCTTAAGTAAGTGGTGTTGACGTTTGGGTCCTGCGCAACGGGACCCCGTGAACCTTGTCAGGTCCGGAAGGAAGCAGCAATAAGCGGGTCTTCTCGTGTGCCGCAGGAGTGCCTGAACCGAGCTAACTGCTTGAGTAACGCTTATGGTACGTAATCGACGGAGGGTGCACGGCAGTTATATATGTATACAAAACTCACCTTAATACAAAGGTGAGTTTTTTGTATAGAAAATAACTTTTGGAATCTATAAACAGAATGGGTTATAATAAATGAGATAATAACCTTTGAGGGAGGCCGTATTTTCGTGTCATACCAAGCGTTATACCGAACATGGAGACCGCAAAAGTTCGAAGATGTAGTCGGTCAAAAGCACGTAACAAAAACGTTGCAAAATGCCCTTCTTCAAGAGAAAGTTTCACATGCTTATTTATTTTCTGGCCCGAGGGGAACGGGAAAAACGACAATTGCAAAAGTATTTGCAAAAGCAATTAACTGTGAACATGCTCCGGTAGCTGAACCTTGTAATGAATGTCCTTCTTGTTTAGGAATTACACAAGGATCCATTTCAGATGTATTAGAAATTGATGCGGCTTCAAATAACGGTGTAGATGAAATTCGAGATATTAGAGATAAAGTAAAATATGCTCCAAGTGCTGTAGAATATAAAGTATACATTATTGATGAAGTTCACATGCTTTCTATGGGTGCATTCAATGCGCTTTTAAAAACCTTAGAAGAGCCGCCAGGACATGTTATCTTTATTTTGGCGACAACAGAACCTCATAAGATCCCGCCTACAATTATTTCACGTTGTCAGCGTTTTGAATTCCGAAAAATATCAGTGAATGATATTGTTGAGAGATTATCAACGGTCGTGACAAATGAAGGTACGCAAGTGGAAGATGAGGCATTACAAATTGTTGCGCGTGCTGCTGAAGGTGGTATGCGTGACGCACTTAGTCTTATTGATCAGGCTATATCTTATAGTGATGAGACCGTTACGACAGAAGATGTATTGGCCGTAACAGGATCTGTTTCTCAGCAATACTTAGGCAATTTAGTAGAATGCATACGTGAAAATGATGTATCAAGAGCATTGCAAATCATAGATGAAATGATGAGTAAAGGGAAGGATCCAGTTCGTTTTATGGAGGATTTCATTTACTATTATCGTGATATGCTTTTATATCAAACTTCACCGCAACTAGAACATATGTTGGAACGAGTAATTGTAGATGATCAATTCCGTAAGTTGAGTGAAGAAATGCAACCGGAAGTGATCTATGAGATTATTCATACCCTTAGTAAGGGACAACAGGAAATGAAGTGGACAAATCATCCGCGTATTTTCTTAGAAGTTGTTATGGTGCAATTGTGTCAACAGTTTATGATGCAAGCAAATGGTACAGATCGTTTGCAAGCAATTATGAACAGGATGCAGCAACTGGAGAAAGAGTTAGAGCAAGTTAAAAAGAACGGTGTGCCAGCTGGTGTACAACAGGAAGTAAGAGAGACACGTGCAACACCAAAGCCGGTAAGAACAGGAAGTATGAAGATTCCTGTCGGACGTGTAAATGAAGTATTAAAACAAGCGAAGCGTCAAGATTTAGAACAATTAAAAGCTGTATGGGGTGAGTTGTTAGGAAGACTCAAATCATATAACAAAGTAGCGTTTGCTGTTTTACTAGAAAATAGCGAACCAGTGGCAGCTTCAGATGACACTTACGTTTTAGCATTTCAATATGAGATTCATTGTAAGATGGCGAGCGAAAATCGAGAAGCTATGGATACAGTAGAACAAGCTTTATTTGAATTGCTAAGTAAAAGGTTAAATATGATTGCCATTCCAAAAAGTGAATGGGGTAAAATCCGTGAAGACTTTTTACAACGTGAAGGTGGAGAGTCTGAAGAAAGCCCAGAGAAAAGGGAAGACCCTCTTATAGAAGAGGCAGTGAAATTAGTAGGGCAAGAACTCATTGAAATAAAAGAGTAATAATAATTAGGAGGAATTAATTATGATGCGTGGCGGAATGGGAAATATGAATAACATGATGAAACAAATGCAAAAGATGCAAAAGGACATGGCGAAAGCACAAGAAGAGCTTGGTGAAAAAACAGTTGAAGGTACAGCTGGCGGCGGAATGATTACAGTTATCGCAAATGGTCACAAGCAAATTCTTGAAGTGAAGATTAAAGAAGAAGTTGTAGATCCAGAAGATATCGAAATGTTACAAGACTTAGTGTTAGCTGCAACAAATGATGCACTTAAAAAGGCTGATGAGCTTTCAAACTCTACAATGGGTAAATTTACAAAAGGCTTAAACTTACCAGGTGGAATGTTCTAGGAGGATATTGATACATGCATTATCCAGAACCAATATCAAAACTAATCGATAGTTTTATGAAGTTGCCAGGTATCGGACCGAAAACAGCGGTTCGATTGGCATTTTTCGTATTAGATATGAAAGAAGATGACGTGTTAGGTTTCGCGAAAGCACTTGTAAATGCGAAGCGAGATTTAGCGTACTGTTCTGTATGCGGACATATTACTGATCGTGATCCTTGTTATATTTGTAATGATTCACATCGAGATCAATCAGTTGTTTGTGTCGTGCAAGAACCGAAAGATGTAATCGCGATGGAAAAAATGAAAGAGTATCAAGGTGTATATCATGTGTTACGTGGTGCGATTTCTCCTATGGAGGGAATTGGACCGGAAGACATTAATATCCCGCAACTCTTAAAGCGACTACATGATGAAACGGTACAAGAAGTGATATTAGCAACAAACCCTAATATTGAAGGGGAAGCTACAGCGATGTATATCTCCCGCCTCTTAAAACCTACAGGCATTAAAGTAACTCGTATTGCACATGGTCTGCCAGTTGGTGGAGATTTAGAATATGCAGATGAAGTGACACTATCCAAAGCGTTAGAAGGTCGCAGAGAAGTATAAGAGGAGAAACAAAAATGTTCTTTCAAAAAAAGGGTAAATTGCGTAAAGAGTATGACGATAAGTTAATTGTACTTTTGGAAAAAGTGAAGAATGAGTGGTTACGTCAGAAGAGAATGGTCGAACAAAGTGTAGAACCGTCTCAAGATGTCATTTGTTCTTTGAAAATAGCAGAGGCGAAATATTTCTTTTTGTTGAAAGAAGCAAAGCGTCGTCCTGTAAAAATGGAACAATGGTAAAGGGTTCTGCTTTCTAAGCAGGCCTTTTTATTTTATTTGTTAAATGCTGAGGTATTGTTTTATTTAGTTTATATAAAAGAGATGTCGCTTATGATAACTGTTCTTTTTTATTGTCTTGTCCCATACAAATAGATGTATAGGTCATTCATAAGGAGGAAAAAATGAATTCTACAATTATTATTGTTGGCATTCTTACTTTAGTATTTATTTTTCTTGTTTTTGGTGTTGCCTCTAAGCCATTACGTTTTATAGGTAAGGTGATTTTTCATATTACTTTAGGGATAGCATTGCTTTTTATCGTAAATGTTGTAGGGACATATTTTGATTTTCATATCCCGATTAACATGGGTACAGCAGCAATAACGAGTTTATTAGGCCTACCGGGTGTAGCAGCATTAGTGATTATTAAGCTTTATATCATGCCAAGATAAAATTATTTTGGCATTTTTTTAAAAAAGTGTTGACTATTAAATTATTAATGTGGTAAATTAATAAGCGTCGTCAGCAACGAAAGAAAAAAGCTGTTGACAAATTTAACGAGAAATGTTAAATTATAAAAGTCGCTGAAACGCGATATTGAACTTTGAAAACTAAACGAAACAAACAACGTGAAACGTCAATTTTTATTTTAGATGCTAGACAAACTAACTTTATTGGAGAG
>NZ_JBQAGZ010000019.1:0-7497 GCF_051916605.1 Bacillus cereus group sp. MYBK195-1
ATTTGCGACTTCCTTATGTTAACATTTTCATCTTTCAATGTCAACTAAGTTTTTTATTTCGTTTGTCGCTTTCGACGTTATTGTCATCGGCGACTTGTTCTATATTACACCCCTGTAGATCAATCGTCAATACCTTTTATCTTTTTTATTTTATAAATCATAAAAGCTTTGCCCCCTCTTAATTTCTAACACATCCTTAGAACTTCTTAAACTTATGTATTCAAATTAACAATCTGCAGCCTACACTCTCTAACTTAATACTAATACTTTTCTAAAGAATGAATGTGAGACCAAGTAAATATATATTAAGGATAGTATTTTTTCTTTTAGTACGTTCTCCCTCCTGCTCATCTCTAGGGGGATTATAAATAAAACACTTCTCTTCTTTACCTTTAAAAAAGGGAAAGAAATCTAATACCCTTAGGAGGCGTTATGAAATGCATGTTAATAAAAAGATAATTTATGTATCCCATGATGCCCATTTCCACGGAGCACAGCTACTTTCTTTACATACTATTAAGGCTCTTAAAGAAAACTTTGATTACTCTGTTGCAATTATTTCTATTGGATCCGGTATTTTAATTCCCGATTTTCAAAAGTACGGTCCTGTTTATTGTCTCGAGCAAGGTTATCAAACAGAAGAAAAGGTCGAATTATTAATAAAGGATTTATTATCACAGAATTTTACCCTCGCCATATGTAGCACTGTCATAAGTGGCGATATCGTCGCATTACTAGCTAGACACAATATAAAAGTTGTTTCATTAATACATGAATTACCGCATTTAATACAACAGTACTCTGCTGAAGGGAAAGCTAAAAACATCGCTGAATTTGCTTACAAAGTTGTCTTCCCTTCACAATACGTATATGAAAAATTTCGTACAATCACTGAATTGGATCCTCAAAAATGTCACATTCTCCCTCAAGGTTTGTTTAACCACAATCCTTATAAGAACAATATTGCAAAAGCCAGAAATGAGTTACGTAAGAAGCTTAACCTGCCTCTAGATAGCAAAATCATCTTGGGTGTAGGCTTCGCAGATTATCGGAAAGGGATAGATTTATTCTCACTTATCTCTTACTCAGTAAGAAAGACTCACAAGGATATTCATTTCATTTGGGTAGGGAGAACAGACGTTCAATTCCTGAATACACTGCCCCCTAAATATAAAGCACATTTCACATTAGTCGATCCTACTCTCGATATCGGATTATATAACGCCGGGGCTGACTTATACTTATTAACTTCAAGGGAAGATCCTTTTCCAAATGTTGTTTTAGAAGCATTGGATGCAAAACTTCCTGTTATAGGTTTTAAAAATGCTGGAGGTTTTGAAGATGTTGTTACAGAAAAAACTGGTGCCTTAGTAGACTTTTTAAATTTACCCAAAATGCTAGAAAAAATATATGAATTTATTCATGATGAGGGATTACGATTACAAAAGGGAAGCTTTGGCCAAGAACTTATCGAAAAAAACTTCAATTTTCTTAATTACATTTATCAATTACTAGATCTTCTCGAACATAATTACAAAAAGGTAAGTGTAATCATACCGAACTATAATTATGAAAAATACTTACCTGATCGAATCGAATCGATATTAAACCAAACCTACCCTCTTTACGAACTAATTTTCTTAGACGATGCCTCCACTGATCATAGCGTATCAACTTTTAAAAAGCTGCTCTCAAAAGAAAATAAGACCCACCTGAAGGTTCAACAGATTATTAATGATAAAAACTCTGGTTCTGTATTTAAACAATGGATAAAAGGAGTCTCTGCAGCAACTGGTGATTATATTTGGATCGCAGAGGCCGATGACTTATGCGATAAGACATTTTTACAAGAGGTGATACAGGGGTTTTATATAAATAACAATATTACCTTAAGTTACACACAATCAAAACAAATAGATGAACAAGGAAATGTATTGGCTAATCATTATTTAAATTACACAAATGATATCGATAAAGAAAAATGGAAAGCCCCCTATTTTCGAAAAGGAGTCGAAGAAATACAAGATACGTTACTTATCAAAAATACTATACCTAATGTTTCAAGTGTAGTTTTTAAAAATATAGATATGAAGAAAACAGAAAAACAGTTAGAGAAGTTCAAAATAGCTGGTGACTGGTTCTTCTATGTTTCTCTTCTTACAGAGGGAGATATTCACTTCAATCCAGCCCCCTTAAACTATCATAGACGACATTTAAATAGCGTAACGAGAACAGAAGATTCATACTCCCATTACAATGAAGTTGTGCAAATGCAAAATTTCATTAAAGAAAGATTTACTATCGACGACATTTCTAAAATGAAAATGTATACATATAGAAAGTATCTTAAAGCATACTTAAAAATTTAAACATGTGCTTTCTATGCCATCAATATCTCTTTTAAGTTGCTACTATTACTCAAGGGAGGAATACTCTTTGAAAGACTTTATAGAGGAACATAAAGATTTAATTTCTCAAATCGCACACAGCTATAATGTAAATGCAAGTATCCATCCTGAGGATCATATCTTTCAGTTCATTGTCACTAATCCCGTCTTCCCATCAAAAAAAGAAGCGATAGATTACTACTTTAAAGATGGGCAAAACTCAGCAAAAATACTCTTAAACTTAATTACTTCCCTTTATCCTCCTACAGGCAATCCAAATCAATTGTTAGAATTTGCATCCGGATACGGCTGCGTAACACGTCATTTATTAAATCTACAAACGGATTTGAGTATAACCGCTTGCGATATACACGAAGAGGCCATTTCCTTTATTGAAAACAAATTAAATAATTCTTCTATATTATCTCATCCTGAGCCTGAACAGTTAAAATTGGACTCCTCTACGTACGATATCGTTTTTTGTCTATCCTTTTTCTCTCATATGCCTGATACAACTTGGTTTCGTTGGCTACAAACATTGTATAACGCTGTTTCACCTGGTGGTTTATTCATTTTCACAACCCATGGCTATCAAAGCAAAAAATACTTTGGGTTTCCAAATTTAAATGAAAAGGGCTATTGGTTTCTCTCTTCTAGTGAACAATTTGATTTAGATGTGAATCAATACGGACAAACGATAGTTAGTCCCTCTTACGTGTGTGACAAAATTAAATTATTACCCCATAACCCAATTATCAAAAAGTATACTGAAGGATTTTGGTGGGAACATCAAGACCTTTGGGTTATAGAAAAAGAAATAAAATAATAACCCACGCTCTGCTTATATACAAGTAGAGCGTGGGTTATTATTTTTTACTACATAAGAACTCTTCAATCCATAGCTTATTTAATCTAATCCCATGTTTAAAATCTATTTTAGGTTCCCAATTCAATTCTTGTTTTACCTTATCAATATTTAAAATGATTTTTTGAACGTTCTCTTGTTTTTGTTTGTAACAGATAAAATCCACTTTTCTTTCTGTTATTTTCTCTAATTCCACTATAATTCGTTTTAAAGAAAGACCTTTGCCACTCCCTATGTTGTATACGCAAGATTTCAATTGATTTAATTGTGCTAGTTGTATAGTAATTTCAACTAAATCATCGATATAAATATAATCTCTAATAATCTCCTCTGGATTCCCATATATATGAATCCTTTCATTACTGAGATGCTGGTACAAAAAACAATTTATCGCCCCAACTTTTTTTAAAGGGTTTTGGTATTTTCCATACGGATTAGAATATCTACATACAACATAATCTATTCCATATTTTTTCTTATAAAAATACAAATAATTCTCCAGCGAAACTTTTGTTATTCCATACGGGGAAAGTGGTCTTAATGGATGTTTCTCATCAATAGGCAAATATTCAGGTTCACCATAAACTGTGCCTCCCGAAGAAGCTAATATAATTTTTTTAATACAAAATTCTTTAACACTTTCCATGAAATTAAGAAAAAATAGACTGCTATTAATATCGCCAAAAACGTCTTCAATTGAAGTTGCTACGTTAGACGTCGCAGCTAAATAAATAATAATATCTATATTCACTAAAGCCTTATATATATCCTTAACATTTTCTAAATCACCTTTAATAAATTCAACTTCACTTATAATATTTTGAGGAAAATTATTTATATGTCTGGAAAATACTTTTACATTTTGTCCCTGTTTCAATAAACCCAATGCGAGGTTGATACCAATGAAACTATTTCCACCTACTATTAAATAATTATTCTTCCTCATAATATCATCTCTCTAGTAATAAATTTTTCCTATCGTCAAACTTAAAAATATACACAAATAAACTGGATCATTTTGATTATTCATCCTCTTATCATTGTATGTTTGTTATAAATTTTCATTATCTTTATTTTCTATTTTCATTTTAGAATAGCTTCCTTATTAAGGTTGACTGCAAAAACAATCATAATATTTACTCATCCCCATGAATATATTTAATAAACAATCCTCACTTGTTTAACCCATAAAAAAACTTCTAAATACACAAGGTTCTCAAAAAAGGAGTGCGAAACTCATGAAAAATATAAATCAAGAACTTTTAAATCATGTAATCCTACATAAAGATCGAATTCCCCATTACCATAAAGACTTTCCCCTTATACTATTTTGGAGTCATAGAAGCGGATGCACCTCATTAGCTAATTGGTTCTTTTTTCAAATTGGATTATTTACTGAAGCAAAGAAATACAATGACTTTATTCATTACTATGAGTTCTGGGTGTATAAAAACAGTACAAATTACATTCAACAATTACAAAATAGTCTTCTAGAGGCTAAAAAAAATGTTTGTAAACTTGTACGAAATCCTTATACAAGGGCTGTCAGCTCATTTTTATTACTTGCTGACAATCCATATGCTAGCCCACAATGGGAGAGCATCCGTCATTATTTTTATAATGATAAATATAGTAATCAAGGAATATCATTTAAACAATTTTTATATTACGTTCAGGCATTCGGTTCCAATTCCCTAGCATTAGATATACATTTTAGTCAACAATACGTCCCTGGTGAAGAAAACTTCATTCAATGCTATATTCCTTTAGAAGATTTTAATACACAAATCACCAAAATAGAACACATGTACGATTTAACAAAATCTAATTTAGCACTTCTTACAAATTCAGATCATCATCGCGCTCACAAGATGATTTATGCAGGAAGCTATGCAGAACTTAGCATTACAGATCCAGGCTTTCCCCGATTTCCAACATACGAAAGCTTTTATGATAAAGAAACTATGGACTTAGTTACAGAAATATACGCACAGGATTTTGAAATGTACCCATACACGAAAGGGATGTTTTAAGTCTATACATTTTTCCACGAATAAAAGCTGATACATCGCATAGCATAAAGTGAAACTTTAATTCGAGTGGGAGTTAATTATTCTCTTTCCCTAATCGTAATTTTAAGAGATACCTAACTTTCACCCATTTCCTTTGATTTCGCTGATTGTTGACGTGTATCATATTTTCCATACATAAATTGCATTTATTAACATAGGAGGGATATTGTGTGGAAATCAATTTGAAACACAATAATGGGTACTGCGTTATTTGCGAAAAGAAAGCTACATTTATAGAGCATAATGATTGGCTTAGAGATCATTATTTATGTTCTACATGTAACTCTATACCAAGGCAGCGAGCTTTAATCCATGCTTTACATACATTTTTTCCAAAATGGGATTCCTATAATATTCACGAATCCTCTCCTGGAGGAATTACGACTCAGCTACTATTAAAAAACTGTAAAAACTATACTTATTCTCAATACTTTAAAAATTATCCTCTTGGCCAATACTTTCAAGGTATTAGATGTGAAAACTTAGAAGACATGACTTTTGAAAATGAATCTTTTGATTTATTCATTACTCAAGACGTTTTTGAGCATGTAATGACACCAAACAAAGCCTTTAAAGAAATAGAACGAGTATTAAAACCTGGCGGTGCTCATGTATTTACTGTCCCTTGGTATCATACACTCACAAAAACTGTGCAAAGAGCAAAAATGAATAAAGAGGTGATTGAATATATTGAAGAGCCCATTTATCATGGAAACCCTATTGATGAGAATGGATCTTTAGTAACGTTCGATTGGGGGCAGGATATGATTGAATATATTTATACACACGCAAATATGTATACAATTGTTTATTTACCAAAGGATAGATCACTAGGGCTAGATGCTGAATTTTTACATGTTTTTATTAGTAAAAAATATGTAAAAAATTTCTAAATACTATATAATTCAGTGATTTAATAAATCAATAGTAACTTCCCACTACTTGAACTACGAATAATATAAGGGGGATATAACTTGAAAATAATCGCTTTTTACTTACCACAATTCCATCAAATAAAAGAAAATGATCGATGGTGGGGGGAAGGATTTACTGAATGGACAAATACTAAAAGTGCACGACCTTTATTTTCAGGACATTATCAACCTAGGGAACCTTATCAAGATTTTTATTACGACTTAACTACCCCCTCCGTAAGAAAGTGGCAAGCAAAAATCGCTAAAGCATACGGGATATATGGTTTTTGTTATTATCATTACTGGTTTAAGGGAAAAAGACTATTAGAAACACCCTTTAATGAGGTATTAAAGATGAAGGAACCTGACTTCCCTTTTTGTCTTTCTTGGGCAAATGAACCATGGACAAAATCTTGGGATGGTCTCGATAAACATATATTAATGCCTCAAGACTACGGAGATATATCTGATTGGAAGGAACACTTTGATTATTTATTACAGGCTTTCCAAGATGAGAGATATATTTATATAGATGATAAACCTCTATTCATTATTTATCGTCCAGGACATATTCCTGATTGTGAAAAAATGCTTAATTACTGGAATGCATTAGCGCGAGAAAATGGTTTAAAAGGTATATACTTTGCTGAAACATTAAACAGTTTTCCACTACCTAATATAAATGGATTTGATGCTAGCATTCAGTTTGAACCTTTCTATACAATTGCCCATGATAGCTCTTCAGACATAAATAAGGTAATATATGATTCTGATATGCAATTAAATGTTTGGGACTACGATAAAGTATGGATGTATATATTACAACGATCGCTCCCAAAGAAAAAAACATTTCCTGGTGCTTTTGTTGATTGGGATAATACTGCACGACGTAAAAACGCGAATAGTAGCATCTTTGTAGGTTCTACCCCTGAAAAGTTCACCATATATTTAAGCAAGCAAATTCATCGGACTTACTCTTTTTATAACAGCGAGTTTTTATTTATTAACGCATGGAACGAGTGGGCGGAAGGAACTTACTTAGAACCAGATAAAAAATATGGATTTTCTTATTTAGAAGGGGTTAAAAATGCAATTGATAGAGGTATGAAAGCATACAAAAAAGACGAGTCATTCTGACTCGTCTTAAGCTTGCTTGGCGACGTCCTACTCTCACAGGGACAAGGTCCCAACTACCATCGGCGCTAGAGAGCTTAACTTCCGTGTTCGGTATGGGAACGGGTGTGACCTCTCTGCCATCA
>NZ_JBQAGZ010000020.1:0-5772 GCF_051916605.1 Bacillus cereus group sp. MYBK195-1
GATGGCAGAGAGGTCACACCCGTTCCCATACCGAACACGGAAGTTAAGCTCTCTAGCGCCGATGGTAGTTGGGACCTTGTCCCTGTGAGAGTAGGACGTCGCCAAGCAACTTTAAGACGAGTCAGAATGACTCGTCTTTTTTGTGTTTTATAAAAATAAGAATGGCTGGTAAATCTCAGTTTATTAAAATTTCACTTTATTGTTCACATCAACAAGTTCAAAACGCTCACAGACGAGTAACATATCTTCAGAGAAATTAAGACCAAGCTCATTTAGTTCCTTTGTAAAAAAACGAACATGGGTGTCTCTCCAGTAATTATAAGTACGATCTCCTTCGCCTTCAGCGATAGCGAATTCTTCGCTTACTTCATTCATTGGTGTTACAGTTACTTCTATTGTCTTAATAATAGCTACAGGTTCATCATTACTATTGAGTATAATACTATAATCAATAGTAGTCGGTAGTGATTCATGTTCTAATTCATAAAAAATGTGACCGGAGCATGTAGCGGTTTTAATACCGTCAATTACTAGTTGTGCAAGATAATTAGGGGCATCCCCAAATTGCCAAGCTGTAACAGATTCTGGTTTTTTGTTGTTTCCCCAATAAGTATCCCAATATGTCTGTGCTAATTGATTCATTTTTATCGTTACCTCACTCTAATTCATATTTAGTCTCTTTATAATTCCTAGGAAATTTACTTACTTATTTAGTATGTCTTTGTACTCATTTAAAAGTTGTAGCGGTGTGTTGCAAATTAAAAAGATACTATGTGGAGTGAATATAGTTTGTAAATATGTTCTGTACATATATGGAATCTTTAATTTTCCAATTGCATTTTATGATAAAGGATGTAGTTACTTAAAGAACGTTCAGATTATGAATGGTAGTTTATTATCACTATGCCATATTGAAGTGAGTAATACTAGAGTTAAAATAGATGAAAAAACTGATATTCTAAATTGAATATCAGTTTAATAATATGTGACTTATATGAATCTATAGCAATACGAAAAGCGTAAATAAGATAGCCAACAAAATACGATAGTACGCAAAAGGTTTTAAACCTATCTTCTCTAAAAGCTTTAGAAAAGTTACTACCGCTAGCATCGCTACTATAAAAGAGGTAATGAATCCTACCGCAAACATAGGGATGTCATCGACACTTAAATACTTCCAACTTTTTAGTAAGTCTAAGCCTGTAGCCCAATCATTACAGGAAGAGCTATTAGAAAAGAGAATTCAGATGCAGTCTTATAATTTACTTTTGCTAATAGACCTCCAGAGATAGTAGAGCCAGCTCTAGAGAAGCCAGGGTATACTGCTAAGCACTGAAATAATCCGATTGTTAAAGCTTGGCGGTATGTTAAATCGTCCAGTGAATAGGCTGCTGCCTCTTTCTTTTTTACTTCTGCAAAGAGCATAAGAATTGCACCTGCTACAAGTCCAATCACAACAGTGTATGGCTGGAATAAGTATGTTTTAATAATATCATGTAGTAGCAAACCAGCAACCACTGCCGGAAATACGCCAAGAAATACATGGAACGCGTTGAATTTTTTTTCTTTCTGTAGAAGAGGCTTAATATTACATAAAGAAACGAGACGTTTATGATATAAAATTGCAATGGCTAAAATTGCGCCTAGCTGAATAACAATTTCAAACGTTTTCGCTCTTTCTCCCTCAAAGCCTAATAAATGCCCGACTAATATAAGATGGCCAGTAGAGGATATAGGTAAAAATTCAGCTAATCCTTCTACAATACCGAGTATGAAGGCAATAATGATATCGCTCATAGTTTCACTCCTACAAATTAATGAATGTCTACTTTTTTAAAATAGAATAGTGTTGCAATAAATCCGGAAATTGTCGTTACTGCAATGATGATATAAGAATACTCTGGTGGATATGTCGGTTGTAATTCGTTATTTGCGATATCTAGAGTAGCGGTCCACGGGAATAAATCTTTATGCTTGGAGTTTACGAGCATAAGATTAGTCATTGTAATAATGACTGTTAATATAATGGGCGGTACATAGCTCTTCATTACAAGAGTTAGTAGCACAATAGGTGAAGACAATAGAAAGAGAAGTCCACCACATATTAAAAATTCTAGGAAAGAACCTAAAAGTAAAGAAATGTTAAAGCCAGGGAAGTTCCCCAATAGCCCTAATATTAAAGTAAGTGCCCAAGCGACTAAAGTTAGCATCATAATCCAAAGAAAGAGAATGATGAATTTACTTATAATAAAGCTAATGCGCGACACGGGGATAGTTAGTAAATTTTTCAGTGTATCTTCTGCATATTCACGGGTAAGCAAATATGCAACCACTACTCCATATAAGGGGAATCCTATAACTAAAGTAGTATATAAGTTAACGTCAGTGAATAATTGATGGAACCAAATAGTTGGAGTAGGCTGTTTTGTTTTTATATGTATATAAGAGGCTACTACAACTAAGAAAGGTGCGACACCAGCACCAATAATGCTAATTAAAAACATATTAGAGCGTTTTAGTTTTAAGAGTTCTGTATAGAGTAGATTAACCAATTGTTCCACCTCCAACTAGTTTGGTGAAATAATCTTCTAGTCTATCTTCGCTTATCATCATTTTTAATACTTCAATATCGTTAAGAACAAACGTTCTGTTTATGTATCCTTGTTGTCCAAAATGAGAGTAAATACGAATATTTCCTTCATCATGTACTTCATAATCAAAAATTTGAAGATGATTTTCTAATAACATCACAGCTTTATCGTCATTATTCACTTGAAACTCTATGTACTTACGGTTTGCTTTGCGCAGCGTATCAAGAGAAAATTCTTCTAGTAACTTTCCTTCATGAATAATTCCGATACGATCGACCAACTGTTCTATCTCGGCTAATATGTGACTAGAAATGAGTATTGTTATATTTCTTTCTTGAGCTAAAGAATGAATAAGTTTTCGTATTTCTTTAATACCAATAGGGTCTAGTCCGTTAGTTGGTTCATCTAATATGAGTAGCTCAGGATAATGGAGAAGAGCGCGTGCAATTCCTAAGCGTTGCTTCATTCCTAAAGAATACTTTCCTACTAACTTTTTTGTCTCATGCTGCAAGCCTACTATTTCTAATGCTTCTTCGATAGCATTCTTTTTGTGAACCCCAATTATCTTTGCATTAATTAGTAGGTTTTCTTTTGCAGTTAAGTTTTCATAAAATCCTGGAACTTCAACTATAGAACCAATTCTGCTTAAAATATCTTTTTGATTTTGGAATAAGTTCTCTCCGAATATTTCAATCGTTCCACTTGTAGGCTTTATAAGACTAAGCAGCATACGAATGGTTGTTGTTTTACCAGCACCGTTGCGGCCTATGAAGCCATAAATCTCCCCTTGTTGAACATTAATATTTAAATTATCTACTGATTTTTGATTGCCATATACTTTAGTAAGGTTAGTCGTTTTTATAATTGTATTTATAGGAGACACCTGCTTTCTATAAGTTCTTACTTACATCATAAAAAGGAAGGCTTAACTGCATATTAATCATTTCTTAACTATTTCTTAAAAGTATTGTGTTTTGGAATAGAAAAGCCAAAAGTAGTTCGTTTCCATGGAGTACTTTCAACCCATATATGCCCACCATTTTTTTCAACGAGTGCTTTAGAAATAGAGAGTCCGAGACCGCTACCACCACATGAAGAGTTTCTTGATTGTTCGCTTCGGTACATTCGCTCAAATATGTTTTGTAAATCATGTTTTGGAATACCAGGGCCTTGATCCCAAATATGAAGTTTGTATTCTGCATCAGCTTCTAGCAGTTCGACTCCTATTGTTTTCCCATCCTTTCCGTAATAAATTGCATTTTTCATTAAATTACCGATAATCCGCATAATGCTTAGATGATCTGCGATGATAGGACAAGTAGACTCTGGTATGAGAATTTGCAGTTCGATGTTATGTTTTGAGAGCTCAGGTAAAAATTCAATCAAAACTTCTCTAGTAACTTCAGAAAAGTCGAGTTCTTCTTCTTTTAGTGGAAATTCATTAGCGTCTAGCTTCGCCATATTGAATATTTCATCAACTAGGTGCTTTAAGTTATTTGATTTCATATAGAGTATTTTAAGATATTCTTGTTTTTCTATTTCAGAAGCAGCAACTCCGTCTTTCAAAGCATCTATATATCCGATAATGGAGGTGAGTGGTGTTCGTATATCGTGGGAGATACTAGACAAAAGTTGTTTTCTGGATTCCTCGGATCTTTTGGCTTCAATCTGAACCTGCTCTAATTTAGCTATTAGCTCGTTTATTGAAAAAACGATATTATGTAATGAGTGGTCATTGCTTGTGAATAATCTCGTTTGTAAGTTTCCTTTTAGTACACGACTTAATTTAGTATCCATTGCTTTGCGATGTTGAATGAATTGTATTCTTGAAAAGAAGAGATAAATTGTAATTAAGATAAGGATAATAAATAAAGACATTTTTACTCTTGGGCCCATTTGTATGTTTAAAATCCCACAAATGATAAGTTGTAATGAAATAAGGAAGAGGGTTTTATCAGTCTTCAAGCTTTTCACCTACAAACTTATAACCAATTCCCCATATAGTCTGAATGAATTTTGGATTGGAAGGGTCAATTTCTATTTTCTTTCTAAGTTTTCGAATATGTACCATAACGGTATTGTCATCTTCTATATAATTATCGTCCCACACATTTCGGAAGAGCTGTGTTTTTGTAAATACTTGCCCTGGGTTTGAAGTGAAGAATTTTAACAGTTCCAATTCTTTTCCGGTTAAGCTGATTTCTTCTTTGTTTGTATGAACTGTGTATGTATTTAAATTGATAGTTAGTCCTTTAAAAGATAAAGTAGTTTTTTCTTGAACAGTATTGTTACTTCCGAGAACTAAAAAACGTCGCATAAGAGCTTTTACTCGTGCAATTACTTCGTGAATGCTGAAAGGTTTCGTAATATAATCATCAGCACCAATGCTTAAACCTAAAATTTTATCAACTTCGTGATCTTTAGCTGTGAGCATTAATATAGGTATGTTAGTTTTATCTCTAAGTTTTTTACATACCTCGATTCCATCTATTTTGGGCATCATAAGATCTAATATAACGAGGTTATATTTATTTTGATTAAATAAATGCAAGGCTTCTTCGCCGTTGATTGCAGTGTCTACCATGTATAATTCTCGTTCTAAATATATTTTTAATAAATTTCGGATTTCTTTATCGTCGTCTGCTATAAGGATACGTATATCTTTCATATCTTCACCTGCTTCTAATAGAGTTTTATTGATAGTACAACAACTCTCTAATTATATACTAGTATTTGTTAAAATAAGGTTACTAGTTTTGTTGGAGGAAAACGTCCACACAAGTTAAGTCTAGAGTTAAAATTAACTTGAATATATTTGGAAAAATAAATTAAAGAGAAGCAGAAGGTGTGCTCCGATAATGAAATCCTATAGAGACGTATCTAGCTAAAAGAGCATAAAAATATTAAATTGAAGTTCTTTATAAAAAGGTGTTGACGATTATACTTTAGAGGTGTAATATAGAACAAGTCGCCGATGACAATAACGTCGCAAGCGACAAACGAAATGAAAAACTTAGTTGACATTGAAAGATGAAAATGTTAACATAAGGAAGTCGCAAATGAGCGACCGAGTAGTTCTTTGAAAACTGAACGAAACAAACAACGTGAAACGTCAATTTTTATTTTTAGATGCTAGACAAACTAACTTTATTGGAGAGTTTGATCCTGGCTCAGGATGAAC
>NZ_JBQAGZ010000021.1:0-2508 GCF_051916605.1 Bacillus cereus group sp. MYBK195-1
GTTAAGCTCTCTAGCGCCGATGGTAGTTGGGACCTTGTCCCTGTGAGAGTAGGACGTCGCCAAGCAACTTTAAGACGAGTCAGAATGACTCGTCTTTTTTGTGTTTTATAACTTCTTTTCAAAGCTAAATATTTTGAAGTGCTTCTCGCTTTTCAAAAAGATTTTTGAATACGTAGCTATATAAGTTTTATTCAATTTCTTTCGTGATTTTTTATATGTAATTTAAGATTTTCTATTTTATTTCTTAAAGATAGGATTTATCAGTGTGTTAAAATAGTACAGTTGTTTTTGATGTACTTTAATATAAGAAGATTTAAGTTAGAAAAGGAGATAATATGAAAAAGATAAGTATAATTACTATAGTAGTCTTAGTCCTGCTAGTAATCGTGTATATGTTAGTTGGGAATTATTTTTATAACTATGCATTAAATGCGAAACAAGAAAAGGAATTTTTGCAAGATAATCCTCATTTAGTGGAAACGGTAAATGCGTCGGGAGATGTATTGGCTGCAAATGAAGAAAAGAATGCGAACTTCGTATCGAAGTATAAACCTAACACATTAACTATACGTTCTTTCGATAAATTAAATTTAAAAGGTTATGAATATATGAATGAACCATCTAGTCATAAATGGGCAATTGTAGTTCATGGATATAGTGGTAGAGCATCGGAAATGACGAAATATATTCGTAACTTTTATGAACAAGGCTATAATGTCATAGCACCAGACCTTCGTGGACACGGAAATAGTGAAGGGGATTATGTTGGTATGGGCTGGCATGATCGTAAAGATGTGTTAATTTGGATTCAACAAATCTTAAAGAAAGACCCTAATGCTGAAATAGCTCTATTTGGTGTTTCAATGGGCGGGGCAACTGTAATGATGACTTCAGGAGAAGATTTACCTTCTAATGTTAAAGTTATTATTGAAGATTGTGGATACTCAACTGTTATTGATGAATTTACTTATCAACTAAAAGATTTATTCCACTTACCGAAGTTTCCTGTTATGAATGCGGCAAATACGGTTACTAAATTAAGAGCTGGGTATGATTTAGAAGAGGCCTCAGCTGTAAAACAAGTAGCGAAAAGTAAAACACCTATGCTGTTCATTCATGGGGATGCTGATACATTCGTTCCTTTTGAAATGTTAGATGAAGTATATAATGCTGCAAAAGTAGAAAAAGAGAAATTAATTGTTCCAGGTGCTGGACATGGGGAAGCGGAGAAAGTAGATTCGAATAAATATTGGAATACTGTATGGAAGTTCGTAGGGAAGTATATTCCGGCATAATTAAAGTTGTTGCATTTATATAGACGATAATCGGAGGGATAATAGTTAATCCTTTTGATTATCGTTTTTTTTGTTAATTAGGTATTCTGCTATAAGTGTATTTTTGTATGTACTATATGAAGGAGGTAGAGCGAAAACTTTTGAATTCCTTAATCTCAGTGCTACAATGATTGAAAACTAAAAGTTAATGAGGTGTTTCTATGAAAATTGAAGTTTGGTCAGATTTTGTATGCCCATTTTGCTATATTGGGAAACGCAGATTAGAGATGGCTTTAGAGCAATTTCCGCATAAGAAGGATGTTGAAGTTGAGTTTAAAAGTTTTGAATTAGACCAAAATGCTCCAATCTATTCTGGGACAAGTATTAATGAAGTACTTGCATCAAAGTATGGAATTAGTATTGAAGAAGCTAAGCGTAATAACGTACAGCTAGGAAATCATGCAGCTAGTATGGGTTTAAGTTTTAATTTTGATGAGATGAAGCCGACGAACACGTTTGATGCGCATCGTCTTGCGAAGTTTGCAAAGGATCAAGGAAAAGAAAAAGAGATTACGGAAAATCTACTTTTCGCATACTTCACTGAATCAAGAAATTTAAGTGATGTGGATACACTTGCTACTATCGCTGAAGTTTCAGGTTTAGATAAGCAAGAGGCTTTAAATGTTATTAATGATAAAAATGCGTATGCAAATGATGTTAGAATTGATGAAGCGATTGCTCAGCAATATCAAATTTCGGGAGTACCTTATTTTATTATTAATCAAAAGTATGCTATTTCAGGTGCACAACCACTTGAAACTTTTGTTGGTGCACTTCAGCAAGTGTGGGAAGAAGAGAATCCTGCACCTAAGTTACAAGAACTTTCTTCAGATGGTGGAAGCGATCTTTCTTGTACTGATGGAAGTTGTTCGGCGCCGTAGAAAGAGCAATAGTTTTTATAGTAGAGTAGTACCCCATAGATAGTTCTGTGGGGTGCTTGTATATAACTATAGAAGAAATACATAAGTGAAATCTATAAAATATAAAGTTTTTTAAAAAACGTATTGACGATTATGCTTTAGAGGTGTAATATAGAACAAGTCGCCGATGACAATAACGTCGAAAGCGACAAACGAAATGAAAAACTTAGTTGACATTGAAAGATGAAAATGTTAACATAAGGAAGTCGCAAATGAGCGACCGAGTAGTTCTTTGAAAACTGAACGAAACAAAC
>NZ_JBQAGZ010000022.1:0-2505 GCF_051916605.1 Bacillus cereus group sp. MYBK195-1
ATGATGGCAGAGAGGTCACACCCGTTCCCATACCGAACACGGAAGTTAAGCTCTCTAGCGCCGATGGTAGTTGGGACCTTGTCCCTGTGAGAGTAGGACGTCGCCAAGCAAAAACCTAAGTCGTTTTGACTTAGGTTTTTTTGTGCTTATTTTTATTATTTAAAATATAAAGGTAATAATTACCTTTATAAGAATATAGTCCAGATGTAACAAGAATGTTTGTGATCTTATATAAAAAGGTTATGTAAAAAGAGCTAGATTGTTATTTTTACATAACCTTTTGTGCTTTTAAAGGATTTTATATTAGAAAAAATCTATAATTAAGGTAGTTAACATATATTTTTGATGGGTGTGGGGATTATGAAAGAAATATGCATGTTATTAGTGGCTGTTATATTATGGGGCACAGCCATTGCGCCAACAAAATGGGCGTTAGAATCTATTCAGCCGTTTACTTTGTTATTTATTCGTCTTTTCTTTGCAGGTGGAATTTGTATGCTATTCTCATTTAAGGAACTACAAAAATCAGTTGTACATAAAAAAGTTCCATGGAAAAGAATGAGTTTGTTAGCTTTTACCGGTGTAGCTGGTTATTTTATGTTTACATCCTACGGCATTTCTTTAACAAGTGGATTACATGTGAGTATTATAGATGCTGCGTTACCATTAGTTACAATTCTTTTTTCAGCACTCTTTTTGAAAGAGAAAATTCGATTGAATTATTGGATAGGAATTATATTGGGTGCTATAGGAGTACTCTTTATTACGATTCCATCTAAAAGTGCTAATCAAGAAGTATCTTTAATAGGAGATATACTGATATTATTAAGTACTTTTCTATTTGCTTTCTACACAGTTTTGCTAAAACGACCAAAACAAGAACAGTATTTATCAAACGAGGTTTTTACAACATTAACTTTAATTATTGGAGCTGTTATTCTCTTACCGTTTGCACTGGTAGAAATTTTTTATTACGGTCTCCCAAAGGTTGAAACTTGGAAAACGGGACTTAGTGTAATATACCTTGTTATTGGAGCAACAATTTTAGCATATTGGTTTTGGAATAAAGCGCTAGAGAGAGTTTCAGCATCAGTAAGCGGATTATATTTAAATGCATTACCATTAATAAGTATTGTTACTTCAATTATTCTATTAAATGAATCTCTGACATGGAGAGTAATAATGGGAGCAAGTTTAGTTTTAATCGGAGTAGGATGGGCGGATAAGCAAAAGTTGTGTAATCTATTAAAAGGTAACAAGGTGGAGAATAGAGACTGTTAAACAGTATGATTTATATAATTGAAATGTTAAAAAGATACCTTATATATGAGGTATCTTTTTTATTTAGCAAAGATAATAGACTAAAATTAGTAAGGATATTCTTTGCTGTATTTATATGTGTCGAAATCATTTTGAAATATTGTTTGGACAAGTTGTATACATTCAGTATCATAAAAGCTTTCAAAAGTCGGATGACGGGGAAATAAAGGATCAGTAATATCGCCTTCGCTAAAATTCCCTTTATAAATCATGGCGGGAGTTTGATGATGCCATGATGTTGAGAACTCATTTATTGGTGCGGTTTTTAATTCAAAACGCTTTTCTAATTCTTTCATTTCCTGATCGAAGTTTTCTAAGTATATATAATTGGTCACATATTCTTCTTCACCAGCTATATATTGTTGTGTGAAATGTGGGTTAATATCACTTGCGTGAGCCCCTTTCATAAATAGATAGTATAGAAATTGTTTAAATGAGATCCCTTTGGAGGAATTTTCATCTTGATATAAAAACTTTCGGATGGGTTTCCATTCGGGATGTTCCATATAAGGAGGTCCAATTAAGGATACGAAAGAACTGACTGCTCTCCTATAAGGGTTACGAACAAGTTTAAAAGTTTCTTTTTGTTTTTCTCGTAAAGCTACTCCTAGTCGTACACTATAGGCAGGTGTACTTTTGTATATATCATATTCATAATTATGAATGAAAGGACTATAGCTTAGAGCGGTTTGTAATAAATCAATCTGGTAAAAGAACCACTTAGCAAGAGAAGTACAACCGCTTTTTTGACTCCAAAATAGAATGATTGGAAACTTCCTATGATAGTGTGGGCTTCTTGAATGGGAGCTTATGATGTGTAATAAAGAAGGATCGAACAAGTTCTACACTCCTTTCAGTTATCTTATTGATATGTATGAGAAATAAAAGGTGGGTATGAGAGTCTTTTTCATCTTTTAAAAAAAATGAAAGATTAATATTGACTATTATTATATAGAGGTGTAATATAGAACAAGTCGCCGATGACAATAACGTCGCAAGCGACAAATGAAATAAAAAAACTTAGTTGACATTAACTAACGAAGATGTTAACATAAGGAAGTCGCAAATGAGCGACCAAGTAGTTCTTTGAAAACTGAACGAAACAAACAACGTGAAACGTCAATTTTTATTTTAGATGCTAGACAAACTAACTTTATTGGAGAGTTTGATCCTGGCTCAGGATGA
>NZ_JBQAGZ010000023.1:0-1854 GCF_051916605.1 Bacillus cereus group sp. MYBK195-1
ATTGTTCTTTTTTCATTATCATGCCTCCTTCTTTGTATAATTCAGCATTGATAGAAACAATTTCTATATGAATATCCTATACATGATCAGTTAACATAACGTCCTATTATCAGTAGCAAAGAGAAAGACGACCCTTACTCTCACAAGGGATTTGTCTTTTTCTTTTTCTATAACTCTATGCATCTTTATATACATTCCTATTCTGGGGCGCCTTTTGGCCTCCCTATAGTTCCCGATGTCTCCCTATTTTTTGCATAAATTCTTGCATACTCTTAGCGTGGGGTTTTTCCGAAATGCTGGCGGGACACCAATTAGGAATTAAATGCATACTATTATTTTTGTATTTTGTTTTTTTATTTATTACGGTACGTGAAATTATTTTGTTAACCAAAAATAAGTCCCTTGAAAGGAGGACTTATTTGACAAGGTACTGTTCTATTTCTTTTATTAATAGTTCTGCACCTTCTGGACTTAATGAGATCTTACCTTTTGCTAATGCTATGTTACGATTTGACACTTCTCCTGTTAATGCACAAACATGACCAGGCTGATACTTCTGTAAAATGATGTCTTCCCCTTCTACAAAAATCTCTAATGGTGATTTTTCTTTAATTCCAAGCGTATTTCTAAGTTCCTTTGGAATTACTATACGCCCTAATTCATCCACTTTTCTAGTTACTCCGGTTGCTTTCATCCAGCACATTTCCCCATTTCATTATCAATTTATACCCAATTTATTCTTTACTATTGTAACAGGATTTCTCCATATATGAGAAAAATAATAATCCCAAAACTAACGATCATAACCAGAAATTCTTTAAATCTTTGCTGAAAGGAAATACGTCCTTCTTCCTCTTTTTGCAATACTGCGTAAAATAACTATTCTTTTATGGATTAAGGCAAGAATTTCCTGTCAAGGAGTTACTTCAACTCGTTAATATTACTCGTAGTACGTACTATTATTGGATGAAACAGCTCAATCATCCTAATCCAAATGCGGAGGTAAAAGAACTGATACAAGCTATTTATGATTAACACGATGGGTGTTATGGCTAGTAACAATACAGCTCATTCTTTCGTTTTGGAGTATTTCAAAATGTTAACTGGATGGGTATGTACAGTGACCTCTACTTAATTATCAGAAAAACATTAGCCTATAATTGTATACACAGTAATTACCATGATTTTCCGATACCAGCATCATAATAAATCTCTGCTTCTCCTCTTTTTATCAGTATTGGTAGGTAAAGAGGGGGTCAGACACAAAAACAGGTTGTGGAGACATTCTTCTTCACAACCTGAGATTAGGTTATATATCCAAATATGACCTGTTCTTTTAACTATTTAGTCTTTTATAATCTGTTATAGTCGATATAACTAGAGTCATAATAAATCCACTGACCTTTTCCAATTCTTAGCCAACCATTCTTTTCTTCATATACTGTAACTTTTTCGCCTTTACTTGTTTTTCTAACAATAGAATAGTTTGTACCTGATCCGCTTCGAACATTTACCCCAATACCATTAATTTGAGCTGTTCCAATTACCTTTTCAACACTACCATTTTCAATTACTTGTAGCATATTTAGAATAAATGTTGCTGTTTCACCACGAGTTGTTGTTCCTTTGGGGTCATATTGATTGTCACCCTTACCTCTTACAATACCTAGGCCATACAGTCTTTGTACGTCTTCTTTATAAATAATTTGGTCTGTGTCTGAGAATGGTAGGTTTACAACTGGCCCCCATATACCTTTATACTGTAAAGCCTTGTTTACAATAATTGCTGATTCTTCTCTTGTAATAGGTGTGTTTGGGTCAAAATAACCATCTCCTCTACCTTGAATGATACCT
>NZ_JBQAGZ010000024.1:0-1614 GCF_051916605.1 Bacillus cereus group sp. MYBK195-1
GTATGTTCTTTGAAAACTAGATAACAGTGTAGCTCATATTTTTTAATTTTAGTTTGGTTAAGTTAGAAAGGGCGCACGGTGGATGCCTTGACACTAGGAGTCGATGAAGGACGGGACTAACGCCGATATGCTTCGGGGAGCTGTAAGTAAGCTTTGATCCGAAGATTTCCGAATGGGGAAACCCACCATACGTAATGGTATGGTATCCTTATCTGAATACATAGGGTAAGGAAGACAGACCCAGGGAACTGAAACATCTAAGTACCTGGAGGAAGAGAAAGCAAATGCGATTTCCTGAGTAGCGGCGAGCGAAACGGAACATAGCCCAAACCAAGAGGCTTGCCTCTTGGGGTTGTAGGACATTCTATACGGAGTTACAAAGGAACGAGGTAGACGAAGCGACCTGGAAAGGTCCGTCGTAGAGGGTAACAACCCCGTAGTCGAAACTTCGTTCTCTCTTGAATGTATCCTGAGTACGGCGGAACACGTGAAATTCCGTCGGAATCTGGGAGGACCATCTCCCAAGGCTAAATACTCCCTAGTGATCGATAGTGAACCAGTACCGTGAGGGAAAGGTGAAAAGCACCCCGGAAGGGGAGTGAAAGAGATCCTGAAACCGTGTGCCTACAAATAGTCAGAGCCCGTTAACGGGTGATGGCGTGCCTTTTGTAGAATGAACCGGCGAGTTACGATCCCGTGCGAGGTTAAGCTGAAGAGGCGGAGCCGCAGCGAAAGCGAGTCTGAATAGGGCGTTTAGTACGTGGTCGTAGACCCGAAACCAGGTGATCTACCCATGTCCAGGGTGAAGTTCAGGTAACACTGAATGGAGGCCCGAACCCACGCACGTTGAAAAGTGCGGGGATGAGGTGTGGGTAGCGGAGAAATTCCAATCGAACCTGGAGATAGCTGGTTCTCCCCGAAATAGCTTTAGGGCTAGCCTTAAGTGTAAGAGTCTTGGAGGTAGAGCACTGATTGGACTAGGGGTCCTCATCGGATTACCGAATTCAGTCAAACTCCGAATGCCAATGACTTATCCTTAGGAGTCAGACTGCGAGTGATAAGATCCGTAGTCAAAAGGGAAACAGCCCAGACCGCCAGCTAAGGTCCCAAAGTGTGTATTAAGTGGAAAAGGATGTGGAGTTGCTTAGACAACTAGGATGTTGGCTTAGAAGCAGCCACCATTTAAAGAGTGCGTAATAGCTCACTAGTCGAGTGACTCTGCGCCGAAAATGTACCGGGGCTAAATACACCACCGAAGCTGCGGATTGATACCGAATGGTATCAGTGGTAGGGGAGCGTTCTAAGGACAGTGAAGTCAGACCGTAAGGACTGGTGGAGTGCTTAGAAGTGAGAATGCCGGTATGAGTAGCGAAAGACGGGTGAGAATCCCGTCCACCGAATGCCTAAGGTTTCCTGAGGAAGGCTCGTCCGCTCAGGGTTAGTCAGGACCTAAGCCGAGGCCGACAGGCGTAGGCGATGGACAACAGGTTGATATTCCTGTACCACCTCTTTATCGTTTGAGCAATGGAGGGACGCAGAAGGATAGAAGAAGCGTGCGATTGGTTGTGCACGTCCAAGCAGTTAGGCTGATAAGTAGGCAAATCCGCTTATCGT
>NZ_JBQAGZ010000025.1:0-1371 GCF_051916605.1 Bacillus cereus group sp. MYBK195-1
AAGGCTGAGCTGTGATGGGGAAGCTCCTTATGGAGCGAAGTCTTTGATTCCCCGCTGCCAAGAAAAGCTTCTAGCGAGATAAAAGGTGCCTGTACCGCAAACCGACACAGGTAGGCGAGGAGAGAATCCTAAGGTGTGCGAGAGAACTCTGGTTAAGGAACTCGGCAAAATGACCCCGTAACTTCGGGAGAAGGGGTGCTTTCTTAACGGAAAGCCGCAGTGAATAGGCCCAAGCGACTGTTTAGCAAAAACACAGCTCTCTGCGAAGCCGTAAGGCGAAGTATAGGGGGTGACACCTGCCCGGTGCTGGAAGGTTAAGGAGAGGGGTTAGCGTAAGCGAAGCTCTGAACTGAAGCCCCAGTAAACGGCGGCCGTAACTATAACGGTCCTAAGGTAGCGAAATTCCTTGTCGGGTAAGTTCCGACCCGCACGAAAGGTGTAACGATTTGGGCACTGTCTCAACCAGAGACTCGGTGAAATTATAGTACCTGTGAAGATGCAGGTTACCCGCGACAGGACGGAAAGACCCCGTGGAGCTTTACTGTAGCCTGATATTGAATTTTGGTACAGTTTGTACAGGATAGGCGGGAGCCATTGAAACCGGAGCGCTAGCTTCGGTGGAGGCGCTGGTGGGATACCGCCCTGACTGTATTGAAATTCTAACCTACGGGTCTTATCGACCCGGGAGACAGTGTCAGGTGGGCAGTTTGACTGGGGCGGTCGCCTCCTAAAGTGTAACGGAGGCGCCCAAAGGTTCCCTCAGAATGGTTGGAAATCATTCGTAGAGTGCAAAGGCATAAGGGAGCTTGACTGCGAGACCTACAAGTCGAGCAGGGACGAAAGTCGGGCTTAGTGATCCGGTGGTTCCGCATGGAAGGGCCATCGCTCAACGGATAAAAGCTACCCCGGGGATAACAGGCTTATCTCCCCCAAGAGTCCACATCGACGGGGAGGTTTGGCACCTCGATGTCGGCTCATCGCATCCTGGGGCTGTAGTCGGTCCCAAGGGTTGGGCTGTTCGCCCATTAAAGCGGTACGCGAGCTGGGTTCAGAACGTCGTGAGACAGTTCGGTCCCTATCCGTCGTGGGCGTAGGAAATTTGAGAGGAGCTGTCCTTAGTACGAGAGGACCGGGATGGACGCACCGCTGGTGTACCAGTTGTTCTGCCAAGGGCATAGCTGGGTAGCTATGTGCGGAAGGGATAAGTGCTGAAAGCATCTAAGCATGAAGCCCCCCTCAAGATGAGATTTCCCATAGCGTAAGCTAGTAAGATCCCTGAAAGATGATCAGGTTGATAGGTTCGAGGTGGAAGCATGGTGACATGTGGAGCTGACGAATACTAATAGATCGAGGACTTAACCATATAATATG
>NZ_JBQAGZ010000027.1:0-1228 GCF_051916605.1 Bacillus cereus group sp. MYBK195-1
AAGCTAGTAAGATCCCTGAAAGATGATCAGGTTGATAGGTTCGAGGTGGAAGCATGGTGACATGTGGAGCTGACGAATACTAATAGATCGAGGACTTAACCATATAATATGAAGCAATGTTATCTAGTTTTGAAAGAATATAAAAAACTTGTTGACTTTAAAAGTTAAATGAGTTACAATGATTCTTGTCTTAAATGAATACAGTCTGGTAATGATGGCAGAGAGGCCACACCCGTTCCCATACCGAACACGGAAGTTAAGCTCTCTAGCGCCGATGGTAGTTGGGACCTTGTCCCTGTGAGAGTAGGACGTTGCCAGGCAATCCGGAGGATTAGCTCAGCTGGGAGAGCACCTGCCTTACAAGCAGGGGGTCGGCGGTTCGATCCCGTCATCCTCCACCATTTAGCCGACTTAGCTCAATTGGTAGAGCAACTGACTTGTAATCAGTAGGTTGGGGGTTCAAGTCCTCTAGTCGGCACCAGTTTTTATTGTAAGAGCCATTAGCTCAGTTGGTAGAGCATCTGACTTTTAATCAGAGGGTCGAAGGTTCGAGTCCTTCATGGCTCACCATTTTAATTAATATGCGGGTGTGGCGGAATTGGCAGACGCACTAGACTTAGGATCTAGCGCCTTTGGCGTGGGGGTTCGACTCCCTTCACCCGCACTTCTAATAAAATATCTCAAACATGTCTTGCGGAAGTAGTTCAGTGGTAGAATACAACCTTGCCAAGGTTGGGGTCGCGGGTTCGAATCCCGTCTTCCGCTCCAATTTTCAATATGACATGCCGGGGTGGCGGAACAGGCAGACGCACAGGACTTAAAATCCTGCGGTGGGTGACCACCGTGCGGGTTCGACCCCCGCCCTCGGCACCATATGCGCCCGTAGCTCAATTGGATAGAGCGTTTGACTACGGATCAAGAGGTTAGGGGTTCGACTCCTCTCGGGCGCGTTTTCTTTCGGGAAGTGGCTCAGCTTGGTAGAGCACCTGGTTTGGGACCAGGGGGTCGCAGGTTCAAATCCTGTCTTCCCGATACTTGTTTGGGGCCTTAGCTCAGCTGGGAGAGCGCCTGCCTTGCACGCAGGAGGTCAGCGGTTCGATCCCGCTAGGCTCCACCATTAGTTCTTTGAAAACTGAACGAAACAAACAACGTGAAACGTCAATTTTTATTTTAGATGCTAGACAAACTAACTTTATTGGAGAGTTTGATCCTGGCTCAGGATGAACGC
>NZ_JBQAGZ010000028.1:0-838 GCF_051916605.1 Bacillus cereus group sp. MYBK195-1
TATCTTCACCATTGGTATCGTTTGCAGAGGAACAACAATCAGTAAACAATAAGCAATCTACAAGCCTTCAAGTGCAAGGTAACACAGACCAACTTCAAACAACAGATGAACAGGCTTTAAAAAGTATTGAAGCTAGTTTTGAAGAGGTAGATGGACGTGGTGGAGGTACTGTCGACAATAAGAAAGTAGATAGTCTTCAACGTTCAGAAGGTATTCATGAAGAAACAGGTACATTAACTGTTCCTAACAATTCAAACAGAACAAAACGTAGTCTGTCTCCCATATCACCTAGCACCTCTAGTACAATAAACGGTGTTCCATTCACTGAATGGATTGTTCCAGCAGGTAACGATAATATTCGTCCTCAAAACTACATGAGTCCAAAGTATATTACAATTCATGAGACTGATAATACAAGTGTAGGAGCAGGTGCTAGAAACCACGCTCAATACCTATATAACCAAGCAGTAGGGAACACAGATCGAGCTGCATCGTGGCATTTTACAGTAGACGATAAAGAGATTTATCAACATCTACCATTAAACGAGAACGGATGGCACGCAGGAGACGGTGATGGTCCAGGTAATAGAGAATCTATTGCAATTGAAATTGCAGTTAACAGTGACGGAAACTATAGTAAAGCGGTAGATAACGCTAAGAAACTTGTAGCTTATTTAATGAAAGAAACTGGTGTACCGTTAAATAACATTGTAAAACATCAAAAATGGAGCGGTAAAATCTGCCCTGCTAACATGATTAATAATGGGCAATGGGATGTATTCGTAAATAGCGTTGAGGGGTATTATAATAATCTTTATCAACCAAAAGATGACATTAC
>NZ_JBQAGZ010000029.1:0-665 GCF_051916605.1 Bacillus cereus group sp. MYBK195-1
TGCTCCTCTGGGTTCGGTGATTTTACTGTAGAGAAGTTTGGATCTGGTAACTCTTGTTCTTTTACAACTGTTACATCTGTAAATCCAACTTCTTTTAAACCACGGCGTACAGAAATATTTGATGTTCCGTGTAATGGTGTAAAGACGATTTTTAAGTCTTTACCGACCTTTTCCACCATTTCTTTATTAATGATGACATTGTTCAATTCTGCAGCATATGCATCATCTACTTCTTGTCCAATAATATGTAATAAACCGTCAGCTTTTAATTGCTCTACATCAGCGACTTCAACTGTTAATTCATCTTCTACTGCATTTACGTAGCTAATTAACTCATCTGCCTCTTTTGGAGGTAACTGTCCACCATCTTCACCGTATACTTTGTATCCGTTATATTCAGGCGGATTATGGCTTGCCGTAAGAACGATTCCACTTACTGTATGTAAATGACGAACTGCGAAAGAAAGTACTGGCGTTGGACGTAAGCTTTCAAACACATATGTTGTGATACCACGTGCACCAAGTGTAGCAGCAACTTCCATTGCAAACTCAGGTGATTTATGACGAGAATCATAGGCTACAACAACACCGCGTTTTTTCGCTTCCTCACCTAACTTTTCGATAAAGCTTACTAATCCTTTTGTTGCTTTACGAACTGTATATAC
>NZ_JBQAGZ010000030.1:0-663 GCF_051916605.1 Bacillus cereus group sp. MYBK195-1
ATGATGGCAGAGAGGTCACACCCGTTCCCATACCGAACACGGAAGTTAAGCTCTCTAGCGCCGATGGTAGTTGGGACCTTGTCCCTGTGAGAGTAGGACGTTGCCAGGCAAAATGGAGGATTAGCTCAGCTGGGAGAGCACCTGCCTTACAAGCAGGGGGTCGGCGGTTCGATCCCGTCATCCTCCACCATATATGTCGGAGGGGTAGCGAAGTGGCTAAACGCGGCGGACTGTAAATCCGCTCCTTCGGGTTCGGCAGTTCGAATCTGCCCCCCTCCACCATTCTTAATTAATGGGCTATAGCCAAGCGGTAAGGCAACGGACTTTGACTCCGTCATGCGCTGGTTCGAATCCAGCTAGCCCAGCCATTAAGAGCCATTAGCTCAGTTGGTAGAGCATCTGACTTTTAATCAGAGGGTCGAAGGTTCGAGTCCTTCATGGCTCACCATTTTAATGAAATATGCGGGTGTGGCGGAATTGGCAGACGCACTAGACTTAGGATCTAGCGCCTTTGGCGTGGGGGTTCGACTCCCTTCACCCGCACTTTTAATAAAATAACTCATACATGTCTTGCGGAAGTAGTTCAGTGGTAGAATACAACCTTGCCAAGGTTGGGGTCGCGGGTTCGAATCCCGTCTTCCGCTCCAATTTTCAATATGACAT
>NZ_JBQAGZ010000031.1:0-504 GCF_051916605.1 Bacillus cereus group sp. MYBK195-1
CCTAAGGTGGGACAGATGATTGGGGTGAAGTCGTAACAAGGTAGCCGTATCGGAAGGTGCGGCTGGATCACCTCCTTTCTATGGAGAATTGATAAGCGCTGCTTATCAATATAAGTTTCCGTGTTTCGTTTTCGTTTAGTTTTGAGAGTTCAATTCAGTATTGACTCTTAAATGAGGATATGATATAAATAAATCCTGCAATTTGTATGGGCCTATAGCTCAGCTGGTTAGAGCGCACGCCTGATAAGCGTGAGGTCGATGGTTCGAGTCCATTTAGGCCCACCATACATTTTGGGGCCTTAGCTCAGCTGGGAGAGCGCCTGCCTTGCACGCAGGAGGTCAGCGGTTCGATCCCGCTAGGCTCCACCAAAAAGCTATTTTAAATAGCAAATGGTATGTTCTTTGAAAACTAGATAACAGTGTAGCTCATATTTTTTAATTTTAGTTTGGTTAAGTTAGAAAGGGCGCACGGTGGATGCCTTGACACTAGGAGTCGATGAAGGA